>JBAVAR010000168.1:0-5898 GCA_049585815.1 Solirubrobacterales bacterium | reverse complement strand
GCTCGGCGGTGGGGAAACCGCTCCTCCGGCCAAGCAGCGCCGTGTCGCGGACACGCCACAGGTCGCCCCCCTGACGCCGCGGAGCAACCCAGCGCCGCGGCCACCCGAACCAAAGCCGCAGAGCTCGGCCAGCGCTGACGGGCGGGGCAGCGCGAGCGCCGCAGCCAGCGCGGAGCGCACGAAGCACGCGACCCAGGCCGTCCAGTCGCAGTCCCTTGAGTCAGCGGCAGGAGGCTCGGATTTGAGTAGCGCACCCGAACCGACGCCGACCGCGGAATCGAGCCCGCCTCCGTCTTCTGAAGCAAGCGCGAGCAGCTCCAGCTCGACTCCCACTCAAGTCGCAAACCAGCAGTTCGGACCCTGAGAGGCAAGTGATGAGACACGCGATCCGACAATCGACCAACGTGTTCCGGTGGCTGCCCGCCAGCGTCCTCTTGGCGGCGCTCTTTCTCCTCCCGTCAAGCGCCCAGGCCGGCAGCTACATAGTCGCTCAGTGTTCGCCGGGCGTCTACACCGGCGCCGATGACGCCGGCTTCACCGCCTCGACCACTCACTACACGCCACGCGCGGACTGTTCGCCTTCGGCGCCAGGGCTCCAGATCGCCCACACCCTCGCCGAAGGTGAAACCGGCACGGTGCAGGGCGGCTTCGGCGCCTGGGTGTGGACGGCGCCCGCGGGCACCTATATCACCGGGGGATCGACGTTCAGCCGCTTGGCGACCGAATCCGGCGAGCACGGCTATCTCGCTGTTTCACCCGACAGCGGGGCGGGCCTCTCTTATGAGAACCAGAACGACGACCAGGGACACGAGTCGGGAATCCCGGCTGGCAACTGGCGCTTCTTGGTCGCTCGCCTGGAATGCACGCAGCCCAACGAAAACAATCGGTGCGTCGGCGCTGCCGGAGAGGCGCACACCTACATCAAGCAGGTCCGCATCCAGCTCACCGACGTTGTTTCTCCGACCATCTCGGTCGGCGGCTCGATGTTCTCGGGGGCGGAACTGCGCGGGCCGCAGACGATCTCGGTGTCGGCCGCCGACCAAGGCGCCGGGTTGCAGTCGGTCCAGGTGGTCGTCAACGGGCAGGCAGCGACAGGCGACGATCTCTCCGGGTCCTGCAACCCCCTGCCGGGGAACATGACCTCGCGGCTATCGCCCTGCCCGCCGAGCTTCGGCAAGACCTACACGCTCGACACCGCGCAGGCACCGTTCCGAGAGGGCGTCAACTCGATCTCGGTCTGCGCCTACGACTACGCGCAGACGGGGACGCCCAATGCCGCCTGCGAATCGAAGGAATTGCTGGTCAACAACCTCTGCCCCGGCTCGCCGGTCGGCGGGGGAAACACGATAACCGCCGGCTTCGCGGGTAACAGCAAGGGCGAGCGGACTCTGGCTTTCCGTAACCGCGCCCTGATTCGCGGCCGCCTCCACGACCCGGCGGGCAACCCGGTTCCCAACGCCCAGGTCTGCCTCCAGGGCCATACCGATCTGCCCGGCCGCCCGTTCCACCTGATCGGCACCGCGACGACGAACGAAAATGGCGGCTGGACGTTCAAGGTCCGCCGGGGCCCTTCGCGGTCCTTCCGCGTCGCCTACCGCTTCGGCGCCTTTCAGACCTCCACCGACCTGACCCTCCACATGCGGACCCGGGTGACGCTTCACCTGAGCCGCCACCGCACCCGCGTCCACCACCGCATCTACTTCTCCGGGGAGATCGCTGGGCCTAACTGCGCCCTGCGGGTCGTCGTCATGCGCGGGACGGTGCCTGGCTCGAAGCGCCGCTTTCTCGTCCGGCGCGCGAAGACCGATGCGCTCTGTCACTACCGCGCCGCCTACGCCTTCTCCCCGGTGCCAAGGACTACGAGATTCGTTTTCAACGCAGTCGTGCCTGAACAGAACGGGTATCCCTACGTGCGAGGGCACTCCGTACCTCGCTACATCCGAGTGAGGCGGTAATCACCACATGCTCGGATCGAACAAGGAGGACACGCCATGAAGATCAAGCTCAGCCGCCGCTCGGCCGTCGTGGTCGTGGCCGCAATCGTGATGCTCATGCTGGGTGGAAGTGCGCTCGCGCAGTCAGGGCAAGCTGCAGCTCGGTCCGCCCACGACGGCAAGATCAAGTACCGCTTCGGAAAGATCGTCGACACCGACACGACCGCAAACGATGGGCAGTTCAACTACGCCCACGGCCACGCCAACTGCAAACAAAACGAGCGACTGATCTCCGGCGGACTGCGGTGGCACCACGGCAGCATTACGGCGATCGTCGGCCACTTCCAGCTGGTGGCTTCCGCTCCGTTCAAGCGTGAATGGCGAGTCACCGCCAGTTCCGACATGGGCGGAGCTGCACGCGCCGATTTCGTCGTTGTCGCTTCCTGCGAAGTCAGATAGCGGGCCCTTGCCAGCTTGAGAGGAATGGTGTATTAGATGTCGTTTAGGGCGTTGTCAAACCTGCTGTTTACCTGTATGATGTACCTGTCATGCAGGCGACGCAAGCACCTCCAGCCAGCAGTCTTTACGCCCACTTGGTCGACGATCTGCGAGGCGGCATCTTGACCAACGCTGAGCTGGCGAAGATCACCGGCGTCAAGGTGCGCCAGGTCCAGCACTGGGCCGCCGGCGCCCATCGACCCCAAGGCGAGGCGAAAGACCGGCTACTGGAGCTGCATTACATCTTGGAGCGGCTGCGCGACGTCTACACCGCCGAGGGCGCCGACATCTGGATCCACGGCCGCAACCGCGACCTGGACGGCGAGAAGCCGATTGACCTGCTCGCCACCGGCCAGTTTGAGCGCGTGCTTGCTGCTGTCGAGCGCCTCGGCGCCGGAGCGATGTAGGAGTGGAGAGCGACATCGCTCGCGCGCTGTCGAGCGCGAGCACGGCCACTGTCGCGGGTCGCTTTCAGCGTCATGTCTCCCCCCGACAAGAACCGCTTCGTGGCAGCCGCTCCGGGGGTCGCTGGGGTCCGGATGGTGCCTACCCGGTTCTCTACCTGGGCCGACCCACCGACTCGGTGATCGTCGAGGCATACCGCCACCTAGTCGAGACGGTGGAGGGCATGCAGCCACACATGGTCGGACCTCGCCACCTCGTTACTTGTGAGGTCGAGATCATGAGCGTGCTCGACCTGCGCGAGGCAGCGAACCGCGATGTAGTCGGCCTGACTCTCGCCAAGCTGACCAGCGAGGTCGGCGACTACGAAGCGTGTCACCGCATCGGCCAGGCCGCGTACGAGTTGGGCCTGCACGGCGTCATCGCCCCGGCCGCCGGTGGCCTCGGTGAAACTCTAGCGGTCTTCGAAGATCGCCTGCCCGACGATGAGCAGCCGGTGCTGGTCGGGCAGCAAACCTGGGAATCGCTCCCCGCCGACCCACGTACTAAAGAGCAATAGGCACATCAAGTGTCGGTTTTGCCCTAGCATCCCGCAGGTTAATCGTGTCTTCCGCAGGGGACGAAAAGAACAAGTCGGTTTTGTATGCGGTGTTTGTGTTCATGGCCTTCGCTATCGCTATTGCCGGTGCCGTGATAGCCGTGATCGGACTCGGAAGCCCTACTGCGATATCGGTGGAAGGCGATGGCTACACGGTCAAGACGACGTCGGCCGGCCTCCTCATCTTCGTGGTCGGCATGGTCTTGGCCGGCGCCCTGATCCTCAAGAAGCCGAACGACATCACCTTCGCCGACCGCGCGACGGCGCCCTCACGCAGCGAAGCGCTCCTCGAACGCCTCAGCCCGGCGTACGCGTTTGCTCCGTTCGCGATCGGCGTCGTCCTCCTGATCGTGTCGCTGGCGACGGAATGAGCGCCGAACCGGACCCCTCTGCCACCTATCAGCAAGTGCAACTCCGAGTTCGCCTGCTGATCAAGACGCTGAGCCCGCCGCTCGTCGACGTCGACGAGATGCTCGTGGCCATGCGGCGCATCTACTCGGGGGCGGACATCCTCGTCGAGGAAGGTCCCCGTGAGGACCTGCGGATCGCGGCTCACGATGGGCACGCTTGGGAGGATTTCAGGGTGGGAGAATGCCGTGCCGGCGAAGTCACGGACGACCAGCACGCTCTCTTCCAGCACCGTGGCGGGGCGCAGTGGGGGGACATCGTCATCTACATCGTGCGAACGGTGATCCCGCCGATGAACGGCTGCGCCGCCTCCCCGGCCGATCTCCCGGGCGCCATCGTCTCCTCCAGGGCCTCTCGCTTCACGCTGGCCCACGAGGTGGGCCACGTCCTCGGGCTTGCGCACGTCGGCGACAGTCGGAACCTGATGACCAATCGGGGCACGGCTACAATCAAGGGTGAGCCGGAGTTGACGAGCAAACAGATTCGCACGATGCACAACAGCCGGTTCTGCATCAGGAGGGCTTCGTCATGAGCATAGGTTTCAAGGACGTCATCCAAGTGGTCGCTCCCGAGGAGCCGGACTACGAGAGCGCTGCGAAGCTGGGGCCGGATGCCTTCCCTCATCTGCGGGAGATCGCCGATGGCTCGGATGCGATGCTCGCCTCGAAGGCGACCTATATCGCCAGCCTCATCGAGGATGACGGCGCCATCTCCGTGCTTGAGGCCGCCGCGCACAACGAAGACGTGACGGTTCGGGTGGCGGCGGCGGCCGGCGTCGCCAACCTCCGGGGCCGAGATGCCGCGGGGATCGTGGAGCAACTGCTCGAGGATCCCGACGACGGGGTGCGTCGCTGTGCGCTTGATTCGATGTCAGAGGCAGCGGGGGCGCAGCTTCGCAACCGGCTCGAGGTGCTTCAGCACGAGGACCCCGACGAGTCGATCCGCCTCGCCGCCTCGAAGGCGCTGGATCGCACCTCGATGCCCGACAGCCTGGATACGTAGGCCCCGCCACGCCGGCAACCATTGGGATTGTCGCGATGGAATGGGAGGCGGTGCGCTTTTGCGCCGAGAGCGCGCGGAGTCCGCGACGAACTCGAACGCTGGTCGGTGCTCAGGCCCTCGACCTCATTAGTCTCCACGGTGAACCCGATCACGACGATCTAAGCTCAGTCGGGGGTTAGAATGCCGAGATTGCGCAGGTCGTTCGCCATGATGCGGGGGTTATCTAGGTACATGTCGTTGTCCCCTGCCTGCCTCACTTCGTCGTGGGCTTGGCGGAACGATCGCCCGAGGTTGACGGTCGACCCATCGCGGAGAAACGCGACGGCCGGAAGGTTCCACCGCGGGTCGTCGTCCGCCAGTGCGATTAGCTCCGAAACGTTTATCTCTTCAGCTGGCACTGCCGACCTCCTGTCAGATTGACGTTCGAATTCTGAGCGTCAACGGCCACCCTAACCGGTTCTGGCTTGGCCTCGGCAACGCCGCGCCCGGCGGCCCGCGGCCGATGCAAATGGGCCTCCCATTGGACAGCGGAAGTGCAGAGGCACTTCTAGCCAAAGGAGTCCATCGTGGCCCTCGCAGTCTTCGTCAAGTTCCAGCTCGCCGTTGAGAGCGCCGCCGTCAGCATCAAACCGAACCCGAGCGGGGGGCCTGGGACGCCGGCGCTGGAAAAACTCGTCAACTGGCTCGCCGCCGTGGTCCTGCTCGGCTGCGCCGCCGGACTGCTGATCGGCGCCGCACAGTGGGCGCTCGGCAGCAAATCCAACAACTTCAGCCACGCCTCTGACGGCAAGCAGAAGGTTCTCTACTCGCTGATCGCCGCCTTCGTCGTCGGCGCCGGGGCGGCCCTGATCAACTTCTTCTACACCTCCGGGCAGGCGGTCAGGTGACGCGCTCGCCAACCGAAGGATCAGCGCTCGGCCGGCGACGTCTCACCTTTGCCGGCATCGCGACGCTGCTCGTCGGGGTCCTGCTCGGCCATGCCCTCTCCCCCACCTCTGGCGGCGACCGCGCAACGACACCTGCCCGTGCTGGCGTTGCGCGGTCGCTCGCCGGCGT
>JBAVAR010000167.1:0-59343 GCA_049585815.1 Solirubrobacterales bacterium | reverse complement strand
ACGCGGCGTTGCTGCGTCACGCTTTCGCGCATTGCGCAAGATTCCCCACTGCTGCCTCCCGTAGGAGTCTGGGCCGTGTCTCAGTCCCAGTGTGGCTGATCGTCCTCTCAGACCAGCTACCCATCGTTGCCTTGGTAGGCCTTGACCCCACCAACAAGCTAATGGGCCGCGGGCCCCTCCCAATGCGGAGGCCGAAGCTTCCTTTAGCGCAAAGGCTTGTGCCTGTGCGCCACATCCGGTATTAGCCCGAGTTTCCTCGGGTTGTCCCGGTCATCGGGGCAGGTTACCCACGTGTTACTCACCCGTTCGCGGCTTTGCCCCAGGGCAAGCCCTGGTTCGTCGCACCACTTGCATGTGTTAAGCACGCCGCCAGCGTTCGTCCTGAGCCAGGATCAAACTCTCCGTGAAGGTACTTCTTACAGAGAGCTGTCATGCCTGGCGGGTCGCCGGGTACACATACTCGACGACCGGCATGACGGGTAAATCAGACCACCCGGAGCGCTGGCGCACCGGGTGGATCGGGCTCAAACAATCCACAGGCCCGTGGGCCCGCGGAGTGCACGCTGCTCAGTTTTCAAAGACCGCTGCGCCTTAGCGGCGGGATTCGCCGCTCTCTCACGCACGGGACAGCCCAAGGCCACCCCGGAAGGACCGGGGAGTATAGCGCTGTCGTTGCCGTTTGCCTAGGCGGTCGCGCGCAGGCGGCAAAAGCGGCGCTTGCCGACCTGCAGGACCCGGCCATCGAGCTCGCCGGCGGCAAGGTCGAGGCTGTCGCCCGAGAGCGGCTCGCCGTCTAGCCTCACCCCTCCCTGGCCGATCAGTCGCCGGGCCTCACTGGAACTGATCGCGAAGGCACCCGCCATCAGTTGTGGCAGGTGCACCCGGCCATCGCCTGGCGCCCGGTAGGGCCCGAGATCGATCTCCTCGATCTCATCGGGGGCCTCCCGCTGGACGAAGAGGCGGTCGAAATGCTCCTCCGCGGACCGGGCCGCCGCGGCGTCGTGAAAGCGCTCAACGATGCGCCTCGCCAGCTCCCGCTTTGCCTCATTCGGCGGTCGCTCGGGCAGCTCTGAGCCGAGCAGCAGCCGGTAGTACTCGGCCATCGCCGGGTCGGGGACCCTCATCAACCGCCCGAACATCTCCTCCGGCGGATCGGTGACGCCGACGTAGTTGCCGAGCGACTTGCTCATCTTTTGGCTGCCATCGGTCCCGACCAGGATCGGCATCGTCAGGATCGACTGCGGCTTCTCGCCGTAGGCGGCCTGGATGTCGCGCGCGAAGAGCAGATTGAACTTCTGGTCGGTCCCCCCCAGCTCTAGATCGGCCTTCACCGCCACCGAGTCATAGCCCTGCAGCAGTGGGTAAAGCAGCTCGAGCGCAGCGATTGGCACCCCTGCCGCCAGCCGCTTTTGGAAATCATCGCGCTCCAGAAGGCGGGCGACCGTGGTCTGGGCGAGCAGACCCAGCAGCGCCTCGGGCTCCATTCCCAACCACTCGCTGTTGAAGCGCACCTCCGTCTGCTCACGGTCAAGCAGCTTGAAGGCCTGCTCCTGATAGGTCGCTGCGTTGGCCTCGATCTCCTCGGCGGTGGGCAGCGGCCGCTGGGCCGAACGGCCGCTGGGATCGCCGACCCTGGCGGTGAAGTCGCCGATGATCAGGATCACCCGGTGGCCGGCCTCTTGGAACTCGCGGAGCTTCCCCAGCACGACGGTGTGGCCGAGATGGATGTCGGCGGTGGTCGGGTCGATCCCGAGCTTGACCCGCAGCGGGCGCCCGCTCGCGAGCTGCTCGGCGAGCATCCCCGCGGGCAGCACATCGACCGCGTTTAGCGTCAGATCCATAAGCGAGCAATGCTAGACTGCCGCCCTCTCTTGGCGGGCAAACGCAGCAAGCCGCGCCTCAAGAAGCTGCGCATCCTCTTCGTTCTGTTGGGGCTGGGCGTGCTGGGGCTGGTCTCGATGATCTTCGGGATGATGGCCGCTGTTTCCCAGGACCTTCCCGCCATCTATGACTTCGCTCAGTACAAGGCCTCCAAGAACAGCGAAGTGCTCGACGCCAACGGGCAGTCGATCGGCACCCTGACGAGCAACCAGAACAAAATCTTGCTCAACTCGGGTCAGATCTCCCCCTACGTCAAGAACGCGGTGGTCTCAATCGAGGACTCCCGCTTCTATGAACACGAAGGGGTCGACTTCAGGGGCATCGCCCGCGCATTGGTCACCGACATCCTCAGCCAGAGTGCCGAGGAGGGCGCCTCGACGATCACCGAGCAGTTCGTCAAGAACGCCCTGGCCGCGCAGGGCAGCCGCACGATCCTCGAGAAGTTCCGCGAGGCGGCTCTCGCCTACCGACTGGAGCACCACTGGAGCAAGGACAAAATCCTCACCGAGTACCTGAACACGATCTACTTCGGCGAGGGGGCCTATGGGATCGAGGCCGCTGCCCGCACCTACTTCGGCAAGGCCCACCCGGGATGCGGCACCCAGGCCGAGCCCTGCGCCTCGGTGCTGGAGCCCTGGGAGGCGGCAACCCTGGCGGCGATCATCGCCGACCCTTCGGCATTCGATCCCAAGATTTACCCTGAAAACGCCCTCGGGCGCCGCAACCTGGTGCTCGAAAAAATGTACGAACAGGGTTACATCACCCACCAGCAATATGAGGAAGGAATCAAGCAGGCGCTGCCGGCCCCACGCGACATCGAGCCTCCGACTATCGATTCGAAGGCCCCCTACTTCACCTCCTGGTTGCGCCAGCAACTGGTCGAACGCTACGGCCCGGCGAGGACCTTCTTCGGTGGGCTGAAAGTGAAATCAACCCTCGACCTTCGCCTGCAGAAGGCGGCCGAAGAAGCGGTCCGCTCCTACCTTGGGGGGATCCCCCCGACCTCCTCAGTCGTGGTCATCGACAACCGCAATGGCGGCGTCAAGGCGATGGTCGGCGGCCCCGATTTCAGAACCAAGCCGTTCAATCTCGCCACCGAGGGTCACCGCCAGCCGGGCTCTTCAATTAAGCCCTTCACGCTGATCACGGCACTGAAGGAGGGGATCTCTCCCTACACCGTCTATCCATCCGCACCGCAGATCTTCCATTTTGGCAAACACGGACAGGAAACCTTCGTCGTCCACAACGACGAAAATGCCTATCTCGGATCCTGCGACATCATCTGCGCGACCACCTACTCGGACAACTCGATCTACGCCCAACTCGCGCTCAAGGGCTTGAAGGGCAGCAATTTCCAGCAGCGAACACGCTCGATCGCTAGCACGATCCATGCGATGGGCTATACGGAACCGATCTCGACCAATCCGGCGATGGTGCTGGGCGGGCTGAAAGAAGGAGTCACCCCGCTGGGCTGGACCTACGCCTACAGCACGATCGCAAACGACGGCAGCCGGGTCAGCGGCACGCTGGCTCCTCAGCCCGGCGACAGCCCGGTTGCCTACACCAAGGTGACCGACAGCAGCGGCCACACGGTCAAGGGCGGAGAAAACCAGGTCCTGCGCACTCAGGTTGCCCCCGCGGGCGTGGTCAGCGAGGCCAAGCACATCCTCGAAACCGTGGTCAGCAGCGGCACCGGCACCCACGCCAATATCGGGGTGAGCGGCGAGTGGGGGAAGACCGGCACGACCGAGAACAACGCCGACGCCTGGTTTTGCGGCGCGATCACCGAAGTCACGGCCTGCGTCTGGGTCGGATACGAGGACACGACGACGCCGATGACCACCCTCTACAACGGGGGACCGGTGATGGGCGGCACCTTCCCGGCTCTGATCTGGGCTCGGGTGATTAGCGCCTGGCGGCAGATCGCCTCTGAACGAGCCTCGGAAAAGAGGGGACACCGCAGCGGCTCATCGCCGGGTTCCACCTATTCCCCGACGACCCCTTCAACCGAAGCTGAAGCCGAACCGTCCTCCCCCGCTCCGAGCGAATCCGCCGAACCGGGCGCCTCGGAATCCGCCAAGCCGGCAAAGCCTGCCGCACCGACTGCACCGACTCCCTCCGAACCCTCGACGCCCCCTCCCTCCCCCGGGGGCGGGGGCGGGGTCACCGCGGGCTAACCCGGGCGAGGACGCGAGACGAAGCGGCTACCGGCAAGGCAAAAGCGCCAGGGCCGATCGACGGCTTTGCTGATTCCAATCCGAGGGCCGCTCACCACCTCCCCCACCCAGCCGGGCTCCGGCGCCAGCAGGAAAAAGGGGTCCTTGCCCAGATCGGCGCCGTTGGCCTCGAGTCCGATCCCGAGCGCCTCGGTCAGCTTGCCTGGACCGGCGCAGAGCTCCTGCTCAGGCCGATCGCCTCGCCTCGCCCTCATCTGCTCCAGTCCGTGGGTCGGCTCAAGCGCCCTGACCAGGACCGCCGCCGCCTCGCCCTCGGGTTCGGCGACCGCGTTGAAGAGGCTGTGGATCCCGTAGGAGAGGTAGACGTAGGCGCGGCACGGCGGCCCGAACAGGACCTCGGTCCGTGCGGTCAGGCCCGCGTAGGCGTGGCAGGCCGGATCGTCGCGCTCATAGCTCTCGGTCTCGACGATGATGCCGCCACAGTCACGGTGGTAGAGGCGACAGCCGATCAGCTCGTGGGCGACGTCGTGGACGCTGCGGCTGAAGAATGCGCTGCCAAGCCGCTCCCTGGCTGCTCTCGCGTCGCTGCTCAAGATCTCGCTTCGAGGACCCTTGCCCTGACCGCCGCGAGGGTCTCGCGGGCAAGGTCGACCTGTCTGGCCAGCGGCTTGGAACCGGTGCCCCCCTCGATCCGCTTTGACTCCAGCCAGCTCCTGCGCTTCAGCACCTCGTAGTAGGCATCGTCGAGGTGGGCAGAGTGCTCGCGCAGCTCCTCGGGTTTCAGCTCCGAGAGCGAGCGCCCCTGCTCGACCGCGTCGCGGACGAGGCCGCCGACGATCCCGTGCGCCTCGCGGAAGGGCACCCCGCGGTGCACCAGCAGGTCGGCGATCTCAGTCGCCGCCAGCATCTCATCCCCAGAAGCCGCCTCCAACCGCTCGCGGTCAAATTCAATCCCATCGAGCATCCCCGCGGTCGCGTCGAGGCAGATCTCAACCGTGTCGATCGCGTCAAAGAGAGGCTCCTTGTCCTCCTGCATGTCCTTGCCGTAGGTGAGTGGCAGCGCGTGCATCATGCCGATGACCGAAGCGTAGTCGGCGGCAACTCGGGGGCTCTTGGCCCGCAAAAGCTCGGCGGAATCGGGGTTCACCTTCTGCGGCATGATCGAGGAACCGGAGGAGAAGGACTCATCCAACTGGCAGAAGCCGAACTCGGCGCTTGACCAGATCACGATTTCCGAGCCGAGGCGGGAGAGGTGCATGGCGCAGGCCGAGGCCGCTGCGAGGTAGTCGAGGACAAAGTCGCGATTGGAGGCGCCGTCGATCGAGTTCGGGCTGATGTGGGCAAAGCCGAGATCATCGGCGACGGCCTCGCGGTCGATCTCCCAATTGACTCCGGCAAGCGCGCCGGAGCCCAGCGGCATCACTCCTGCGCTGTCGAGGGCGAACTGAAAGCGCAGCACATCGCGGGCCAACATCCAGAAGTAGGCGAGCAGGTGGTGGCCGAGGTAGACAGGCTGGGCCCGCTGGAGATGGGTGTAGCCGGGCATCGGCCAGTCCCGATGGCGCTCGGCGAGGGCCAGCAGACGCTCCATCGCGGCCCCGGAGAGCTCAATCGCCCGCAGTGAGTGGGCCTGGACGACCATCGCAACATCGGTCGCGACCTGGTCGTTTCGCGAGCGCCCGGTGTGCAGCTTGCCCGCCAGCGGACCGATCTCCACAGCGAGCAGGCGCTCGATCGCCATGTGGATGTCCTCATCTGAGTCGGCGAACTGGAACCCGTGCTCCCCCATCCGGGCGCGGACCCGCTCCAGGCCGTCGTCGATGCGGCGCAACTCCTCGTCCTCCAGCACGCCGATTTCCCGCAATGCGCGGGCGTGGGCCTGGGACTGATCAATGTCATACGGCGCCAGACGCCAGTCGAACTCGATCGAGCGATTCAGCTGCCAGAAGCGGGGGTCGGGGTCTTTGCGGAAACGTGACATCAGAGCGATCCGGCGAGAGCGTCGCACACCCGCTCGACCTGAGACTCGCTCATGGTGGGAAAGAAGGGCAGCGCGAGCGAAGAGGCCGCTGTCGCTTCGGCAACGGGAAACTGCCCCTCCTGGTAGCCGAGCTCGCGCAGGTGTGGGAAGAGGTGAATACATGGCAGATAGGCCTTGCTGGCGATTCCCCGCTCGGCGAGGCGGTCGACGGTCGCGTCGCGGTCGCTGCCCGGGGGGAGGTGAATTACGTAAACGAACCAGCTGCGCCGCTCCTCGCCGCGCCCGGGGCTCGGCATCCTGAGCCCATCGAACTCGGCGAGCCGCTCGGCGTAGAGGGCGGCGACCCGCGCGCGCCCGGCGAGCATCGAGTCAAGCCGCTCGAGCTGAGCGACACCGAGCGCGGCGGCGAGATCGGAGAGGCGGTAGTTGAAGCCAAGGCCGCCGTGGTCGAGCCAGCCCATGTCGGCGGCGCGGCCCTGGTTTCGCTCGGAGCGAAGCCGGCTCGCTGCGCCGGGGTCGGTGGGGATGAGCATCCCCCCCTCCCCGGTCGTCATCTGCTTGTTGGCATAGAAGGCAAAGGCGGCGAGGTTGGAGCGGGTACCGACGCCCCGTCCCTGCGCGTCGATGGCGCCGAGCGCCTCGCAGGCGTCCTCAAGGACGCCGAGACCGCGACGGTCGGCAATCTGCTCCAGCTCGGGCATCGCCGCCGGGTAGCCGAAGATGTGGACGGGCAAGATGCCGACGGTGCTCTCGCCCACCGCGGCCTCGGCGGCCTCTGGGTCGAGGTTCAGCGTGCCGGGGTCGATGTCGCAGAAGATCGGGCGGGCCCCCTCATAAAGCAGGCAGTTGGCCGAGGCCACGAAACTGAAGGGGCTGGTCAGGACCGCGTCCCCCCGGCCCCATTCCAGCGCCCGCACGCCGAGGTGCAGAGCGCTCGTCCCGCTTGAGACCGCAACCGCGTCCTCGACCCCCAGCCAGGCCGCGAACTCGCGCTCAAAGCGCTCCCCCATCGGACCCAGCGATAGCCGCCCGGAGCGCAGCACCTCGAGCACCAGCTCCTCCTCGCGCACCCCGATCTCCGGCCGCGCGAGCGGTATTTCTTCACGGTCGGAGGAGCCGCCCATCGGCGGGCACCCTACCCGCCGCTGTGGGCGGGACGCGGCTGGAAGGCGTACTCCAACGAGTCGACGAGGGCCTCCCAGGATGCCTCGATGATGTTCTCGGAGACCCCGATAGTCCCCCACTCCCGCTGACCATCGGATGAGTCGAGCAGAACGCGGGTGACCGCGTCGGTGCCGTGGGTCTCGTCCAAGATTCGCACCTTGTAGTTGGTGAGCTCGATCTCGGCCAGGTGGGGGTGGCGGCCGGCGATCGCTCCGCGCAGGGCCTGGTCGAGCGCATTGACCGGACCATTGCCACTGGCCGAGCGCACGAAGCGCTCCCCGTCGGCCAAGAGTTCGATGGTCGCCTCGGTCCGCGCCTCCTCACCGGCGCGCTTCTCGCTCACAACGCGGAATCCCTCCAACTCAAACAGCGGCTCATAGGCTCCGGCCTCGCGCCGCAAGAGCAGCTCAAAAGAAGCCTGTGCAGCCTCGTAGTGGTATCCGCGGTGCTCGCGCTCCTTCAGCCGCTCGACCGCCCGCCCGGCAAGCTCATCATCGATCTCGATGCCCATCTGCTCGGCCTGGCTGCGGATCGTCGCCTTGCCGGATAGCTCGGAGGGAAGGACCTCGCGCTCGTTGCCCACCGATGCCGGATCGATGTGCTCGAATGTGCGGGCGTCGGCCGCCACCCCGGCGACGTGCATGCCGCCCTTGTGGGCAAAGGCGTTGCGCCCGACGTAGGGCTGGTCTGGGTCAGGTGTCAGGTTGGCGAGCTCAGCGATGAAGTGGGACGCCTCGGTCAGGCTCTCGAGCTGCTCCGGCGAGACCACCTCGAAGCCCATCTTCAGCTGCAGCGCGGGCAGGATCGAGATCAGGCTGGCGTTGCCACAGCGCTCGCCGTAACCGTTGATAGTTCCCTGGACCAGACGCGCGCCCTCGCGCACAGCAGCCAGTGAGTTGGCGACCCCGCACTCGGCATCGTTATGCGCGTGGATCCCGATTTGGACGCCCTCCTCACGCAGCTCGCCAACAATCCGGCCGGTCGCCACCGCCACCTGGTCGGGGAGGCTTGAGCCGTTGGTATCGCAGAGAGTGACGTTCTCAGCCCCGGCCCCGATGGCGGCGTTAAGGCACTCGAGCGCGTAGGCCTGGTCATCGCGAAAGCCATCAAAGAAGTGCTCGGCGTCGTAGATGACACGCTTGCCGTGTGCGCGGCAAAAGGCGACGGAGTCGGCGATCATCGCCAGATTCTCCTGCCGCGAGGCCCGGGTCACCATCTCAAGGTGAAGCGCCCAGGTCTTGCCGACCAGGGTTACCACGGGCGCAAAGCACTCGACCAGGGTGCGCAGAGCGGGGTCCTCCTCGGCAGGGACATCGCGCCGGCGGGTCATCCCGAAAGCGCAGATCGTCGCCTGGGTGAGCTCGAGCTCGGAGAGCAGACCGAACAGCTCCACCTCCTTGGGGTTGGAGGAGGGGAAGCCGGCCTCGATCAGCTGGACTCCGAGGGCGTCGAGGGCGCTGACCACGCGGACCTTCTCCGGTGCTGAGAGTGACATTCCCTCGCCCTGCATGCCGTCGCGCAGGGTGGTGTCGTAGAGCTTGACCTGTTCCATCTGAAGCCTTTCTTTCGAGAGGTCGGGGAGAGGGCCTTCAGGCCCGCCTGCGCCGCGGGGCAGCACCAGCCGCTAGGCGGCTGCGGTAATTCGCCCGATTGCCTCGAAAGAGCAGAACATCAGGAACCGACCTTACTCGGTCGGTCAACGCCGTCGGCAACCTCGACAAACTCCAGCCACTCCAGGTACTCCTCGGCCCTGCCGTGCAGGGCGTCCTCGAATTTGGCCTGGACCACACGGGTGATCTCCCCCGGCTCGCCCAGCTCGTGGTCGTCGACCGCCCGTACCGGCACCAGCTCGGCCGCGGTGCCGGTGAGAAAAACCTCGTCCGCGAGGTAGAGCTCGGCGCGCGCGATATCGCGCTCCTCGACCCTGTAGCCGAGATCGGTGGCGATCTGGATCACCGATGCGCGGGTGATCCCATCGAGAATTGCCGAGGTGTGTCCGGGTGTGCAAAGGACACCGTCGCGGATCACAAAGACGTTCTCACCGGAGCCCTCCGAGACGCAGCCGTGTTGATCGAGCAGAATCGCCTCGTCATAGCCCGCGTTGGCCGACTCGGTCTTGGCGAGGATCGAGTTGAGGTACTGGCCGGACGCCTTCGCGTGAGGGATCAGGCTGTCACCGGAGATGGTCCGCCAGGAAGAGACCTTGGTGCTGATTCCGTGCTCCTTACCGTCCTCGCCGAGATAGGCGCCCCATGGCCAGACGGCGACGATCACCTCGATCGGTGCGCTCTTTGCGTAGAGGCCCATCTCCCCGTAACCTCGGAAAGCGAGCGGGCGGACGTAGCAGGAGCGCAGCCCGTTGCGGCCGATCAATTCATGGGTCGCGTCACGCAGTTCCTCAGCCGTGTAGGGCAGCTTGAAGTAGTAGAGCTCAGCCGACTTTTGCAGCCGCCGCAGATGCTCAGGGTGGCGAAAGATCGCCGGCCCGCGCTCGGTCTCATAGCAGCGGATACCCTCGAAAACGCCGGTCCCATAGTGCAGGCCATGGGTGAGGACGTGGACCTTTGCGTCCTCCCAGGGCACGAACTCGCCGTTGTGCCAGATCAGCTCGGCAGCTTCCATCGCCAGAATTATGCCCTACGCGGAGAGCGCTTCCAAAACGCCCTCCGTCATCTCGGCGGTGCCCACCTCTACCTCGGGTGGAACCTCGGGCAGCGGTGCGTCCATCAGCGTCCCGCTTGCCAGGTCAGGGGTGCGAAGCCCGCGCTCGAGAACGGCATCGACAGCCACTTCGATGCGGGTCGCATCGGCGGGCCGATCGAGCCCGTGGCGCAGCATCATCGCAACCGAAAGGAACGTCGCCAGCGGGTTGGCGACCCCGCTTCCCGCGATATCAGGGGCCGAGCCGTGAACCGGCTCAAACAGACCCGGCGTGCCCTCGGCGCCGAGACTCGCCGACGGCAACATTCCCAGCGAGCCGGTGAGCATTGCCGACTCGTCGCTGAGGATGTCGCCAAAGAGGTTCTCGGTGAGGATCGTGTCGAAGCCGGCCGGGCGGGAGACGAGCTGCATCGCGGCGTTGTCGACCAGCAGGTGCTCGAGGGCGACCTCGGGATAATCCGCGGCGACCGCGGTGACCACCTCGCGCCAGAGCCGCGAGGTCTCCAGCACGTTCGCCTTGTCGACCGAGGTGACCCGCGGGCGGCGTCCGGTTCCCTCGCCGCGGCGCTCGGCGGCCTCAAAGGCAACGCGAGCGATCCGCTCGATCTCCATGGCCGAGTACTCGCAGGTGTCGTGGGCGGTCTCGCCATCGCGCCCGCGGTCGCCGAAGTAGATGCCGCCGGTCAGCTCGCGCACCACCAGCAGGTCGGTGCCTGCGATCCGCTCCTCACGCAGAGGGCTGGAGGCAACGAGCGCCGGGCTTGGCCGTACTGGACGGAGGTTGGCATATAGACCCATCCCCTTGCGCAGCCCGAGCAGGCCCTGCTCGGGTCGCGGGGCCTGGGGGTCGGTGGTGTCCCATTTGGGCCCGCCGACGGCGCCGAGCAGGACCGCGTCGGCGGCGAGGCAGGCGTCGAGGACCTCCTCGCTCAGGCCGACACCGTTGGCCTCGATCGAGGCACCGCCGATCAGGCGCTCGTCGAATTCAAACTCACCGAGGCTGCCAAGAAGGCGCTGGGCGGCACCGATGATCTCCGGTCCGATTCCATCGCCGGGCAACAGGACTATGCGGGGCACCTCGCTCACGCGGCGAGACTCTATGCCCAGCGCCGCTCCCGCCGTTGCCTGCCGACCGTTGCTGGGAGAGCAGCCACAGAGGCCGCTCTGAGTCAGGGGTAAACCGAGCGCAGGCGCGCCGCTTCGGCGACGCGGGCGATCGCCACGGCCTGCCCGGCCTCACGCCAGCTCACCCCGAAGCGCTCGGCGGCCTCGGCAACCCGCTCCATCGCCGCAGCCAGGTGATCGCGCAGTCGCGCCGCGACCTCATCCCTGTGCCAGGAGTATCGCTGCTGATCCTGAGCCCACTCGAAGTAGCTGACCGTCACTCCGCCCGCGTTGGCGAGCAGGTCCGGTACAACGGGAATCCCCCGCCGGACCAGAACCTCATCGGCCTCCGGGGTGGTCGGGCCGTTGGCCGCCTCGACGATCAGCCCGCAGTCAAGCCGAGGCGCGTTCGCTTCGGTGATCTGGCACTCAAGGGCGGCCGGGATCAGCACGTCGCAGGGAACCTCGAGCATCGCATCGCGCTCGATCGCCTCCCCGCCTGGAAAGCCGCGCAAGAAGCGGTGCTCCCCGACCCAGGCAAGTGCCGCCGCGATATCGATGCCGGCGGAATTGGCGATGCCCGCACTGACATCGGCGAGGGCGACGATGGTGGCTCCGCGCCGATGCATCTCCTGGGCGATCACCCCGCCGACATTGCCAAAGCCCTGAATCGCCACGCGGGACCCCGAGACCTTTCTGCCCAGCCGCTCCAGCATCGCCTCAGCGCAGATCGTTGCCCCGAGGCCGGTTGCCGTAGTCCTCCCCTCGGTGCCGCCCAGCACCACCGGCTTGCCCGTCACCACCCCGGGCGTGGCGTGGCCAACGTGCTGGGAGTAGGTATCCATAAACCAAGACATCTCCCGCTCACCGGTCGCCATGTCGGGGGCCGGGATGTCGACATCGGGACCAATCATCGGCACCAGCTCGCCGGCAAGGCGACGGGTGAGGCGCTCCATCTCGGCGGCTGAGAGTCGGTTGGGGTCACAGCGCACGCCACCCTTGGCGCCGCCGAAGGGGAGACCGAGCAGAGCGCACTTGAGGCTCATCCACAGGGCCAGCGCCGCGCACTCACCCAACGAGACGCCGGGAGCGAAGCGGATGCCGCCCTTGGTTGGCCCGAGGGCGAAAGTGTGCTGCACGCGATAGCCGGTGAAGCTCTGCATCTCGCCGCTGTCGCGACGGATCGGCAGATTTACCACCAGTGCCCGGCGCGGCTCCAGCAGGCGGGCACGACTGTCCTCATCGAGGCCGAGCAGGCCGGCAGAGCGGTTGAACTGGGCAACCGCCACCCGCCAGAGCTCCGAGCGCCACTCGCCGCCGGGCGTGACGCGGTGAGCCTCGGTGTCAAGGACGCTGTCCCAGCCGCCCCGGCCGCGCCGCTCTGCTCCGGCGGTCTTCGTCACCGCGCTCATCGCTTGTGAGCATAGGCGCAATCGGCCGATTGCGCAAAAACAGCTAAGCGGCTAGGGGGCAGCGCGCGCGTCGATATTGAGACGCACGTAACCGAGGCGCAGCGGCTCGGCTTCCGCGGCGAGGACCGCGCGGACAAAGGGCCCATGCAGGTGACTTGGGAGTGGATCTAGGTAGGGCGCGAGGCAGACGACCCGCAAGAACTCAGCCGGATCCGGCGGAATCACCTCCCACGGTTGCAGCCAGCAGCGGATCGCATCAAAACCGGCGGCCTGCAGCCGCTGTTCGGTTTGCTCGGGGCTCGCGTAGTTCCAGGGCTCGGCGAGTCCGTGCAGGTGTTCGGCGTAGGGCTCCCGCGAGGCCACATCTCGCGTTGTCCTTCGCAGACGATCGATGTTGCCGGCGCCACCGCACTGAGCGACCAGCCGGCCCCCGGGCACAAGGCAAGCATGCAGGCGGGAAAAGAGCGCCTCGTGGTCGAGCACCCAGTGAAAGACGGCGCTGGAGATCACCGCATCGACGCGGTCCGCCAGCTCCAGGGTGGTGAGATCGGCTCTCAGCGCTTCATCCTGAGCTCGCAGGACCTCGCCCACCTTCTCGACCATCGCCTCTGAGCCATCGACACCGATCACCCTGCCGCGCGGGAGCCGCTCGATCAGCATCCGGGTCACCCGGCCGGTGCCACAGCCCGCGTCGAGCACGGTCTCAGAGCCGACTAGGGGCAGGCGCTCGAGTAGCGCCTTCGCCCACTCCTCGTGCGGGACCGAGACGCGCTGGTAGGCGGTTGCGTCCCACTCCCTGACCGAACCGGCCATCAGATGCTCGTCGTGAGCGGGCCGAGGGCGCCGTCGGCGGCCTCGAAGGCATCGATCGCGGCGGCGTTCTCCAGCGTGATGCCGATGTCGTCGAGGCCGTTGAGCAGCCGGTTCTTTACGTCGGGCTCGACCTCGAACTCAAAGACGCCGGCAGCGCAGGTGACGGTCTCGTCATCGACGTCGATCCGCGCCTCACCCGCCGCGGCGACCGCGCGGCAGTGGGCCTCATCGAGGATCGCCGGCAGCAACCCGACCTTGGTGCAGTTTGAGTAGAAGATGTCGGCAAAGGAGGGGGCGATAATCGCCGCGAAGCCGAAGTCCTCCAGGGCCCAGGGAGCATGCTCGCGCGAGGAGCCGCAGCCGAAGTTGCGGCCGGTGACCAGGATCGGGTTCGGCTCCAGCTCGATCTCGCCCGATCGGATCCAGTCGTAGAAGAGAAACTCGCCAAATCCGGTCCGCTCAACCCGCTTGAGGAATTGCTTGGGAATGATCTGATCGGTGTCCACATCGGCCCGGTCCAGGACCGATACCTTGCCCTCGATCACGTCTATCGCTCGCATCGTTAGCTCCAATCCCTGATATCTACGAAACGTCCCTCTATCGCCGCCGCGGCCGCCATCCTTGGGCTGACCAGGTGGGTCCTCCCCCCCTTCCCCTGCCGGCCCTCGAAATTGCGGTTTGAGGTGGAGGCGCAACGCTCCCCCTCGGCCAGGATGTCCGGGTTCATCCCCAGGCACATTGAGCAACCGGCATCGCGCCATTCGAAGCCGGCGGCGCGGAAGAGCTCGTGGAGCCCCTCCTCCTCGGCCGCCGCCTTGACCTGCTGGGAGCCGGGAACGACCATCGCCCTCACGGAGCCGGCGACCCGGCGCCCCTCAACCACCGCCGCGGCCTCGCGCAGGTCCTCGATCCGCGAATTTGTGCATGAGCCGATGAAGACGCGGTCAAGCGCCACCTCGGTCATCGGAGTGCCGGGGCGCAGCGACATGTAGGCGAGGGCGCGTTCGGCTGATTCGCGGTCGGCCGGGGACTCCAGCGCCCCGGGATCGGGCACGGAGTCGGTCACCTCAACCACCATGCCCGGATTCGTGCCCCAGGTGACCATCGGCGAGAGGCTCGTGGCATCGACCTCGATCTCGGCGTCAAAGCCAGCCCCAGGATCGGTCACCAGGGCGCGCCAGCGATCAACGGCAGCTTCGAAGTTCTCCGGCGCAGCGGGGCGGCCACGCACCCACTCGAAGGTCCTCTCGTCGGGGGCAACCATGCCGGCGCGCCCGCCTCCCTCGATCGTCATATTGCAGACGGTCATCCGCCCGGGCATAGAAAGCGACTCGATTGCCGGCCCCGCGTACTCGACGGCGAAGCCCGTCATGCCACCGGTGCCGAGCCGGCCGATCGTCGCCAGGATCAGGTCCTTGGGGCTGACCCCGGCGCCCAGTTCGCCCTGGTAGGAGATCCGCATCGTCTTTGGCCGCTTCTGGACCAGGCACTGGGTCGCCAGAACGTGCTCGACCTCGGAGGTGCCAATGCCGAAGGCCAGGGAGCCAAAGGCGCCGTGGGTGGAGGTGTGGCTGTCGCCGCAGACGATCGTTGTCCCCGGCTGGCTCAGACCAAGCTCGGGCCCGATTACGTGGACGATGCCCTGGCGCTCGGACCCAAGGGAGTAGAGCGGGATGCCGAACTCCTCGCAGTTGCGCTCCAGAGTCTGGACCTGGACGCGGGAGAGCTGATCGGCAATCAGCCGCGCCGCCTTCGTGCCGTCGGTGGGGACGTTGTGGTCGGCGGTCGCGATCGTCTTGTCGGGACGGCGCACCCCGCGCCCCGCCAGCCGCAACCCGTCGAAGGCCTGCGGCGAGGTGACCTCGTGGACCAGGTGCAGGTCGATGTAGATGAGTCCCTCGGAGACCTCGTGTGCCTGCCAGATCTTGTCGAACATCGTCTTGGGCATCGGACTCCTCCTAACTGCGCCGCAGCCCGGCGGCGATCACGGCGAGAAAGCGCGTCGGCTCATCGCCCTCGTTCTCGAAATGGTGGGGAAGATCGGCATCGAATGTGACGCTGTCACCCGCCCTCAGCTCGTGACGCGATCCCTCGACGATCAGCCCCAGCCTCCCGCTCAAGACGACCGCAGTCTCGCGGCTACCGGGCTCATGCATCGGTGGATCCCCCCGTCCGCCGGTGCTCGCGCCGGGTTTGAGGAGATGCAGGGAGACGTCCGCACGCTGGCCGGGGAGCGGCGGAGTCAGCTCCTCCACGCGGTGACCACCCCTCTCAGAGCGGCGCCTTCCCGCCGCCCGACTGACGAGGACGTTCTGGGCCTCGTCCAGCCGCAACAGCTGCGAGAGCGTCAGCTCCAGGCCGCTCGCGATCCTGCCCGCCACGGCGAGGGTCGGACTGGTCTCAGCGCGCTCGACCTGCGAGAGCATCTGCGCACTGACACCGGAGCGCTCAGCGAGGTCGCGGAGGGAAAGTCCCATCGCGTCGCGCAGCGCCTTGATCCGCAACCCCAGCGTCTCCGTCGGAGGGCCACACGGGTGATCCTCCCTCGCGGTCCTCGCCTCGATCGCTGAAGCGCTGCTCATGGCCGCGTACGCTATCACAGACAACTGTAAGCTATGCTCGCAGCCGCTCGGGTCAGCTCACGGTCCGGGGGTGCGCTCAGCGGCGGCATCTGCGGTTGCCGCTTCGGCTTCACGCGTCGCCGCCCCTTCGAGGGCATTGGAGAGGGCCCGCACGTAGGCCCTCGCCGAGGCCTCGAGGATGTCTGTCGCGACCCCCTGGCCGCTGGCCAGACGGCCGGCGGTGCGCAGCATCACCGTCACCTCGCCGAGCGCGTCCTCCCCCCCGGTCACCGCCTCGACCGTGTACTGGCGCAGCTCGCACTCAACTCCGGCGGCCCTTTGAATCGCGAGAAAGATCGCGTCGACCGGGCCGTCGCCGCTCGACTCACCGATCACCTCCTCGCCCGAGGGTAAGGTGACCGCGACCCGCGCCAGCGGCTCGCGTCGTGAGCCGGCCTCAACCTCAAACCAGGCGAGCTCGTGGGCGTCGGCTCGCTGCCGCATCTGATCGGAGACAATCGCCTCCAAGTCCAAGGCGGTGACCTGCTTCTTGAGGTCGGCGATCTCCTTGAAGCGCCGGAAGGCGGCATTGAGCGCGCTTCCCTCGACCTCGAAACCGAGCTGCTGCAGTGCGTCGCGCAGGGCGTGACGACCGGAGTGCTTGCCCAGCACGATCGAGTTTGAGTCAAGGCCCACTTCGGTCGCATCCATGATCTCGTAGGTCGTGCGCTCCTTCAGCACCCCATCCTGATGGATGCCTGACTCGTGGGCGAAGGCGTTACGCCCGACGATCGCCTTGTTGGGTTGGACCGGATAGCCGGTCAGACGGGAAACCATACGGCTGGTGCGCGCCAGCTCACGCGTGTCGAGCCCCATCCTCAGGCCATGGGCGTCCTCGCGAGTGCGGATCAGCATCGCGATCTCCTCCAGTGAGCAATTCCCGGCGCGCTCGCCGATCCCGTTGATCGCGCACTCGACCTGGCGCGCCCCGGCCAGCAACCCGGCATAGGAGTTGGCAACTGCCAGGCCCAGGTCATCGTGGCAGTGAACCGAGGTCTCGACCCCGCCCAGCCCTGGGACCAGCTCATACAGTCGGCCAAAATAGCCGGCGTACTCCTCCGGAGTCGTATAGCCGACCGTATCGGGGATGTTGATCACCGTCGCACCCTCTTCGACCGCGATCGCACAGACCTCGGCGGTGAACTCGACATCGGCCCGGGTTGCGTCCATCGGCGAGAACTCGACGTCGGCGCAGTGGGATTTGGCCAACGCCACCGCTGCGCGCGCCTGTCCCTTGACGTCCTCGCGGCTGCTCTGCAGCTGGTGCTCTATGTGGATGTCGGAGGTCGAGACAAAGGTGTGAATGCGGGGTCGTTCGGCGTCTTGTATCGCCGCCCAGGCGGCATCGATGTCGGCCTTGTGAGTGCGGGCAAGGGCGCAGACCACCGGGCCCTCGACCCGGCGGGAGATCTGCTGGACTGCCTCAAAGTCCCCGGGCGAGGTGATCGGGAATCCCGCCTCGATCACGTCAACCCCAAGGCGGCCGAGCTGCTGGGCGATCTCGACCTTCTCCGCCGTGTTCAGCGAGATTCCAGGCGACTGCTCGCCATCCCTCAGGGTGGTATCGAAAATGTGGACGCTGTTGGCGTCAGATGCGGGTCCCATCGGACCTCCTCCTTCTCTGCTTCATTGAAATGACCTCTGTCTCTCGCGGCTGTCCGCCGCCCAGCGCTATTCCCCCCGAAGGGGGAGGAGAAGGAGAAACGCTGGGGGGGTGTCGCGATGCGTCATTCGACTCGCAGCTTAGCGCAGCTCATCCGCCCCGCCAAGCCGTATCAGCGGCGTCCTCAACCGGCGCGATGGCGGATTACCGAGCTCGGGTCCTGCTGCAGTTCGTTTTCGCCGGGGCCGCCGATCAGCGTGTCGTTGCCGGGGCCGCCGATCAGCCTGTCATTGCCCGGGCCGCCGATCAGCGTGTCGTTGCCGGGGCCGCCGATCAGCGTGTCGTTGCCGGGGCCGCCGATCAGTGTGTCGTTGCCGGGGCCGCCGATCAATTTGTCGTTGCCCGAGCCGCCGACCAGCCTGTCATTGCCCGGGCCGCCGCGCAGGGTCACGCCTACAGGTACTTCCCTGGCGACGGTGACGGTGTCGTTCCCTTCTCCGGCATTGACTTCGAAACCACTGACTTGGGGTGCAGGGCAGATGAGCTCGGTCGGGTCGCCTGCTGGGTTGACACACACCGCACCCACTTCGAGCGTGGCATTGGAATCGATCACATATTCCCGCCCGTCGGGGCTAAGCTTGATCGAGATCACATTTGCTTCCGGACCTCCGGCGAGGAGGACGTCAACCGCAGAGCTTCCGGCGTGCGCAGGGGACGGGACGAGGGTCGCCAGCGCCGCAATCGCGATCAGGGTCTTCTTCATCATCGTTATGGCACTTCCGTCTCGGGCGATGACCGGCAATGCCTAAATTGTGAACAGCGCCACCCGGTCGACGTTGCGGCGCCGAGCCTCGAGGTCGCCACCCCTCACAGATCGACCGAGCGTCCGACCGAGAAGCCGTCGAGCTCGAGGATCTTCTCGATCGTCGCCTGTCGGACCGGGGCGTCGGTGGTCAGGGCCATCACAGCGCGCTCCCCGCCCGCCTCGGCGCCGACCGCCGCTGAGACGATGTTGACGCCCTCCTCGCCGAACATTGACCCGACCCGACCGATCATGCCGGGCCGATCGGCGTAGCGGAAGACGGCGATGTGCTCAGCGAAGGGCAGGTAGAAGCCCTCCCCCCAGACTGAGACCAGGTGGGGCACATTGCGGGGGCCCACACCGGTGCCGGCGACCTCAACCTCCTCCCCCCCCGAGTGCAACCGCACGGTGATCAGCTCAGTGAAGTCCTCGGCGCTTGAGTCCTTGGTCTCGACCAGCTCGATCCCCCGCTCTTCGGCCATCTGGGGCGCGTTGACGAGGTTGACAGGCTCCTCCGTGTTGCCGGAGAGGATGCCGACGAGGACGGCGATACCGAGCAGTCGGGTGTCATGGGATGCGATCCGGCCGCGGAACTCGGCGGTGACCCGGTCCACGGAGCCCCACCCGAGACCCTGCGCGAGGCGGCCGAGCTTTTCACAGAGCGGGACAAAGGGCGCCAGCGCCTCCATCTCCTCCGGGCGGACAGCGGCGATGTTGACCGCGTTGGTGACGACGCCGCCGTTCAGCGCCGCGAGGACCTGTTCGGCGGTTACCACCCCAGCGCGGTCTTGGGCCTCGGCGGTGGACGCGCCCAGGTGAGGGGTGAGGACCACGTCGCCGCGAGCGAAGATCGGGTGTTCGGTGAAGGGCTCAGAGGGAAAGACGTCGAGCGCCGCCCCGGCGACCTTGCCGGATTCCAGACCGGCGAGGAGAGCATCGAGATCAACCAGCTCACCGCGGGCGCAATTGATGATCCGCACCCCCTCCTTCATCGTCTTGATCGCATCTGCGGCTATCAGCCCCACCGTTTCCGGCGTCTTCGGCACATGCAGGGTGAGGACGTCAGCCCGTTCGAGCACCTCATCGATGTTCGCCAATCCCTCGACCCCGAGCTCTCGGAAGCGCTCGGCAGATACGAACTTGTCGAAGGCGACAACGTCCATCTCGAAACTCTGAGCACGTTTGGCGACCAGCTGCCCGATGCGACCGAAACCGATCACCCCGAGCGTCTTCCCGTAAAGCTCGGCTCCCTTGAACTTGGAGCGATCCCAGCGGCCCTCGACCAAGGAGGCGTGGGCTTGGGGAATGTTGCGAAAGAGCGCCAGCATCAGGGCCATGGTGTGCTCGGCCGCCGCCACCGAGTTCGACTCGGGCGCATTGGCGACGATGATGCCGCGCCGGGTCGCGGCCGGGATGTCGACGTTGTCAACACCGGTGCCCGCGCGGCCGATCACCTTGAGCCGATCGGCGCGGTCGATCAGCTCGCCCGTCAGCTTTGTCGCGGAGCGGATCAATATCGCGTCATAGGCTCCGATCTGGTCGCGAAGCTCCTCCTCTGACATCTCCAGACCGAGATCGACATCGAAGTGGCCGCGCAACAGATCGACCCCGGCATCGGCGATCTTCTCCTTGACGAGAACCTTCATCTCGTGGCCTCTGCTGCATTCTCGACCACCCAGTCGATGCAGGCGGTGAGCGCTTCGACGTCGTCGGGATCGACCGCCGGGAACATGCCGACCCGCAGCTGGTTGCGTCCCAGCTTGCGGTAGGGCTCAACGTCGACGATCCCGTTGGCGCGCAGGATCCCCGCCAGCGCCGCGGCGTCGACCGAGCTCTCGAAATCGATCGTCCCGACGACCAGCGAACGCTTGGCGGGGTCGGCGACGAAGGGCGTGGCGAAGGAACTCTGCCCGGCCCAGCCGTAGAGGTTGCCCGAGGATGCGGTGGTGCGCTGTACGCACCACTCCAGGCCACCGTTGCCGAGCATCCAGTCGATCTGGTCGGCGAGCAGCAGCAGGGTCGCCAGCGCCGGAGTGTTATAGGTCTGGTCCTTGCGGGAGTTATCGAGCGCCGTCTGCAACGAGAGGAACGCCGGTTGCCAGCGGCCCGGCGTCCCATCGAGCTGCTCGATCCGGGCGATCGCGGCCGGGCTGAGCAGGGCCACCCAGAGGCCGCCGTCGGCGCCGAAGGCCTTCTGGGGGGCGAAGTAGTAGGCGTCGGCCTGGCTCGCGTCGAGCGGCAGGCCACCGGCGCCTGAGGTGGCGTCAATCAGAACCAGGGCATCGCCAGCGCCCTCCGGGCGCCTGACCTCGACCATTACCCCGGTCGAGGTCTCATTGTGAGCCCAAGCGATCGCGTCGACGCCCTCGCCGGCCGCCGGTGCTGGCGCATCGCCCGGCTCTGCCTCGATCACGAGTGGCTGGGCCAGGAATGGCGCCGCCGCGGTCGAGCTGGCGAACTTCTGGCTGAACTCGCCGAAGGCCAGGTGCAGGGAGCGCTCACGCACAAGCCAGGCGGCGGCGGCCTCCCAGAACGCGGTGGTGCCGCCGTTTCCGAGCGCCACCTCATAGCCCTCGGGTAGGGAGAAGAGCTCGCCCAGCCCGGTGCGAATTCGCCCGACCAAATCCCTGACGGGAGCCTGACGGTGGGACGTTCCCATCAGGTCCGAACGCTCGGCGAGCTTTGCGAGCGCCTCCACCCGCACCTTCGAGGGCCCGCAGCCAAAGCGCCCGTCGGTGGGCATCAGCTCGGGGGGAATCTGAACAGCTGGGGACGCCATCGCGGCGACAGGTTAGTGACAGGCGCGGCCGGGCTGCCGAGGGAGGATCGCAGCGCGTCGATCGGCGGGGGTCCCTACTCTTGGGTCTCATGTCAGAGACCGGTTCGCCAGTCACCAAGGGCGAGGGGTATGCCGTCGCCAACCTGGGCGATCTCGGCGAGGGCCCCGGGTTCCGCAAGATCCGCAAGGAGTTAGGGGTGACCGCGTTCGGCGTCAACGCGATCGTCCTGCCGCCGGCCTATGCGACCGGCCGCCACCTCCACGAGGAGCAGGAGGAGCTCTACATCCTGCACAGCGGACGAATTGCGATCGAGTTCGGCGACGGTTCAACCCACCAGCTGGAGCCAGGCGGGCTGGCCTGGGTCGACGCACCGACCGTGCGCAGAGTCCGCAACCTCAGCGACAGCGAGGAGGCCGTCTACGTCGTGGTCGGCGGTAAGGACGGCTACGTCGGCCGCGACGGCAAGCTTCCCGAGGGCGAGGTCAGCCGGTTCGGCTCAGACGCCCCGCCGGGCGCCTGAATCAGAAGTCGGTCTCGATCCAGGGCATCATCTGGCGGAGTCCTCCGCCGACCTCCTCCAGCTCGTGCCCGGCGGCCTCTTTGCGCATGCGGTCGAAGTTCTCCCCGCCGGCGCGGTTCTCGGCGATCCACTCGCGAGCGAACTCGCCCGATTGGATTTCGGCGAGGATCTGCTTCATGGCGGCGCGAGACTCCTCGCCAATCACGCGTTTGCCTCGTGTCATGTCCCCGTACTCGGCCGTGTTGGAGATCGAGTAGCGCATCCCCTGGATCCCCTTCTCATACATCAGGTCGGCAATCAGCTTCAGCTCATGCAGGCACTCGAAGTAGGCGAGGCGGGGGTCGTAGCCAGCCTCGACCAGAGTCTCAAAGCCGGCCCGGACCAGCTCCGAGGCGCCCCCGCAGAGGACGGCCTGCTCGCCGAAAAGGTCAGTCTCGCACTCGTCTTTGAAGGTCGTCTCGATGATCGCGGCGCGGCCACCGCCGATGCCGGCGGCGTAGGCAAGGACCAGCTCATGGGCACCGCCAGTGGCGTCCTGGTGAACGGCCATCAGACACGGCACCCCGTGCCCCTCCTCGTACTGGCGGCGCACGAGGTGGCCGGGGCCCTTGGGCGCGACCATGCCGACGTCGACACCTGCGGGGGGGGCGATCTGCTCAAAGTGGATGGCGAACCCGTGAGCGAATAGCAGCAGGTTGCCGGGAGCGATCCCATCGGCAATCTCGGCCTCCCAGACCTCCGCCTGCTTCTCGTCGGGGAGCAGGACCATGACGATGTCGCCGCGGCTGGCCGCTTCGGCGACATCGAGAACCGCGAGCCCCGCCTCCTCGGCTTTGGAGCGACTGGATGAGTCCGGACGCAGACCGACGATGACCTCGACCCCGGAGTCCTTCAGGTTGAGGGCGTGGGCGTGGCCCTGGGAGCCGTAGCCGAGGATGGCGACGGTCTTGCCCTCCAACTTGGCGAGGTCGGCGTCCTTGTCGTAGTAAATGTCGTCCGTTCGCATGCGGGCGACTCTAACGAAGCGCCCTGCGCATCAGCTTTCCCGACGGAGTTCGCGGCAGTGCGGCGGCCAGCTCGACTCGCTTGGGCACCTTGAATCCGGCGAGCGCCTCGGCGCAGTGGCGGCGCAGCTCATCAGGGGTTGCCTCAGACCCGCTCTGGAGGACGACGACGGCGGTCACCGCCTGCTGCCACTCAGGGTCCTCACGGCCGATGACCGCGGCATCGGCAACCTCGGGGTGGCGCATCAGGACCTTCTCGACCTCGGCCGGAACCACGTTCTCACCGCCGCTGACGATCAGGTCGTCGATCCGATCTTCGACATAGAGAAACCCCTCCTCATCGATGCGACCGAGGTCGCCGGTGTGCAACCAGCCGTCTGCGTCAGCGCGCCCGGGCGCGACGGTCGGGCCCTGGACGAGGATCTCGCCATCCTGGATCCGCAGGTGGGTGGTGAGCAGGGGGCGCCCGGCGGAGCCGAGCTTGCGGCGCGCATCGGCCGGCGCCAGGGTGCTCACCTGGGAGCAGGTCTCGGTGAGGCCGTAGGTCTGGACCACGGTGGCGCCACGGCCGATCGCCTCCTCCAGGGGCCCCTCCGGGACCGGCCCGCCGCCGACCAGGATCGCCCTTGGCCCCGAGAGGTCGGCCTCGGCCTCCAGCAGCCTGGAGAGCATCGTCGTCACCAGCGAGACAACGCCGATGCCGTCCGCCTCAAGCGAGGCGGCCACCCGGTCGACCTCAAAGCCGTCATGGAGGACCATCGTCGTGCCGTAGATGACCGAGCGCATCGCGATCGAGAGGCCGGAGACGTGGCTGAGCGGCACACAGCAAAGCCACCGGTCCTCGGGCCAGACGCCGATGTTGAAGGCCGAGCCGACCGCGCTCCACAGGAAGTTGCCGTAGGTCAGGCCCACCGGGCGGGCGGTTCCGGTGCTGCCGCTGGTCAGCACCCGACAGACGATGTCGTCCATATCGTGCTCGCCGAGCAGCGGTAGGTCGGCCTCGGTTTGGGTCAGCTCACCCGGGTCCTCAAGATCGACGATCGGTTCCTCCGCCGCGACGATCTCGGTCCGCTCGCTCTCGGTAAGGCGTGGAGACAGTGGCAACAGCACCGCGCCGGCCTTCATCAGCGCGTGGAGGAGAACGATCAGCTCGCGGCTGGGTCGCATCGTGAGCGCAACGGTCGAACCACGCCGCACGCCGTGGGCGGCGAGCCGGCGGGCGACCCAGGTCGACTCGGCCTCAAGCTCTGCGTAGGTGACCTCGGATCCATCGGCGAGCAGGGCCGTGCGATCGGGGCAGCTTTGGGATCTCTGGGCGAGCCAGTCGTCGAGCTTCATCGTGGCGCGGATATCGTGCGCATCATGCCGCACCGACACAAGGGCGCACCCAGCGAGGATGAGCTCTACGCGCCGATCGAGTGGATGACGCTGGTCGAGTACGAGGACATCCGCTTCGAGAAGTCCGGTGGAGTCGCGAAGATCACGATCAACCGGCCCGAGGTGATGAACGCCTTCCGACCGCAGACGCTGATCGAGATCTCGGCGGCGTTGGAGATCGCCCGCGAGGACACCGCGGTCGGCGTGGTGGTCCTCAGCGGCGAGGGAGACAGAGCGTTCTGCTCTGGCGGGGACCAGCGGGTACGCGCCGACAGCGGCTACGTCGCCGCGGGCGAGTCGCTCGGTCGATTCCACGTCACCGACCTCCAGGTGCAGATGCGGCGGCTGCCGAAGCCGGTTGTGGCGATGGTGGCCGGCTACGCGGTCGGCGGCGGCCACGTTCTCCATGTCTGCTGCGACCTGACGATCGCCGCCGACAACGCGCGCTTCGGCCAGACCGGACCACGGGTCGGCTCCTGGGATGGTGGCTTTGGCGCCTCCCTCCTGCGCGATCTTGTCGGCACCAAGAAGGCGAAGGAGTTCTGGCTGCTCTGCCGCCAGTACGACGCCGAAGAAGCCCTCGAGATGGGACTGATCAACGCGGTCGTCCCGCTCGATCGCCTCGAGCCGGAGACGATCGCCTGGTGCCGTGAGATGCTCGCCCTCTCTCCCTTCGCACTGCGCCTTGTGAAGGCGAGCTTCAACGCCCACGAGGACGGCTACGCCGGCATCCAGCAGCTGGCCCACGACGCCAACCTCCTCTTTTATGGCAGCGAGGAGGCACGCGAGGGACGCGATGCGTTCAAGGAGAGGCGCCGGCCCGAATTCTCGAAATACCCACGCCGGCCATGAGGATCTGGCTGATGGCGGCGCGGCCGCGGACGCTGCCAGCCGCGGTCGCACCGGTGCTGGTCGGGACGGCGGCGGCGATCCAGTGGGCGGGGCGACTGCCGCGGGTCGGGGCGTTTCTCGCCGCCCTGATCGGCAGCGTCTTCATCCAGGTCGGGACCAACCTGGCAAACGACTATTCCGACGCCCGCCGCGGTGCCGATAGCGCCGATCGGCTCGGCCCGGTGCGGGTCACCTCTGCCGGGATGGTCACCCCGCGGCGGGTGCTGACGGCGACCTGGGTGGCATTTGCCGTCGCCGTCGCCTGCGGTATCTATCTGGCCGTCGTCGCGGGGATCGTGATCCTGTTGATCGGGGCTTTATCGATCGCCGCCGGTGTCCTTTACACGGGCGGTCCGCGGCCCTACGGGTATGCCGGGCTGGGCGAGGTCTTCGTCTTCCTCTTCTTCGGAGTTGTCGCGGTCAATGGGTCCTACTACGTGCAGGTGGAGCAGCTCGGTGCGCTGCCGCTCGGGCTCTCGATCTCGGTCGGTTTCCTCGCCACCGCGATCCTCGTGGTCAACAATGTGCGGGACCTGGAGACCGATCGCAGGGCCGGGAAGATGACCCTGGCGGTCCGCATGGGTCGCTCAAACGCGGTGATGCTCTACCGGCTGCTCGTACTGGGCGCCTTCCTCGTGCTGCCGATTGCCCTAGCCGGCGCCGAAGCGGGAGCTCTGCCGCTGATCGGGCTGCTCGGGCTACCGCTGGCGATCGGCCCCCTGCGGGCGATGTCAAACCGCACCGACGGCCCCTCGCTGAACAGGGCGTTGGCGGGGACCGGGGCTGTGCTCGCCGCCTTCAGCCTGCTTGTCTCGGTGGCGCTCGTCCTCTCCGCCTGAACCGCACCCGGGACGATCGGCGAAGAGCGGAGAGGGGCGCTCCAGCGATGTCATGCTGTGCGGGTGAGGATCGCCTCGGTCGACGTTATCCCCTACGCCCTCCCCTTTCGGAAGCCCTACGTGACGGCGCGGGGACGACTGGATCGCCGCGAGACAGTGCTCCTGCGCCTGCGCTCGGTGGACGGTCTGGTCGGCCTCGGCGAAGCCGTGCCACTCTCGCTGCGGGGCGGGACGGGGCTGGCCCAGGTTGTCAAGGAGCTGGAAGAGCTCGGCGAGCGCGAGGTCATCGACGAGGCAGCGCTCACCGACGAGGCGACCGCGCTCTCTCCTCCTGCCCGCTGCGCGGCGCTCACCGCGCTGATGGACCTGAGGGGGAGGCGCGCCGCCGCGGAAACCACCACCACGCTGGCCACCACAGAGCCGGTTCGCTGCAATGCGACGCTGATCGCCGGCGAGCCGGCAGCGGTCGCCTTGGATGCGATGAGTTGGGCTGAGGACGGGTTCACGTCCTTCAAGCTAAAGCTGGGTGGCGGCGATGACGTCGCGCAGGTGCGCGCGGTGCGCCAGGCCCTCGGAGCGGAGGCCCGCATCAGGGTGGATGCCAACGGCTCATGGGACGTGGATACGGCGAAACGCACGCTGATCGCGTTGGAGCCGTTTGACGTAGAGCTGGCGGAGCAGCCGGTCGCGACGCTGGACGGGTGCGCCGCGGTGACAGCCGCGACCGAGATCCCGATCGCCTGCGATGAGAGCGTCGTCAGCTGCGCCGACGCCGAGCGGGCCGTCTTGATCGCCGCCTGCGATATGACCGGCGTCAAGCTCTCCAAGGTGGGCGGTCCGGGCCCAGCAATCGAGATCGCAGAGGTCCTCCCCACCTATATCTCCAGCGCGCTCGATGGAGCGGTCGGCATCGCGGCCGCCGCCCAGGTCGCCCAGACCATAGGCGAGCAACCGGGCGGCGGGTCGCTTGACCTCGCCCACGGCCTGGCCACCCAACGCCTCTTCGCCACGACCATCGCCGCGGTCGAGTGCGAGCTGCATGACGGGCTGCTCCACCTACCGGATGGGCCCGGGCTGGGGGTGGAGATCGACGAGGCGGCACTCGAGGCCCACCGCATCTAGGGTCAGCCGATCGTGGACCTGACGAACGCCAACACAGCCCTGGCCTCCGCCTTCACCGAGGAGCTGGCGCGGGGCGGGCTGAACCACGTGGTCCTCTCCCCCGGGTCCCGCTCAACCCCGCTGGCGGTTGCGCTCTGGCGCCAGCCCGCGATCGACGTGACCGTGATCCTCGACGAGCGCTCCGCTGCGTTCTTCGCCCTCGGGGCGGCGCAGTCGACGGGAACCCCGGTGGGGATCCTCTGCACTTCCGGGACCGCGGCCGCGAACCTCCACCCCGCAATCTGTGAGGCGGATGAGTCCGCGGTCCCCCTGATCGCCCTGACCGCCGACCGTCCACCGGAGCTGCGGGGGATCGGCGCCGGGCAGACGATTGACCAAGTGAAGCTGTTTGGGTCTGCGGTCCGCTGGTTTTGCGAAGTCGGCACCCACGACGCCGACGATGAGGGGCTGCTGCACTACCGCTCGGTCGCCTGCCGGGCTCTCGCCGCCGCCCGCGGAGCAGCTCGGCCGGGGCCGGTCCATCTCAACCTTCCCTGGCGCGAGCCGCTCGCGCCGATCCCGGTCAAGGGGGCGGTCAGCGCGACAGACCCGTTGGGACTGGAAGGGCGCGATCCGCGGCCCCTGACCGCGGCGACCCCGCTCGATCTGGAGCCCTCCGAGTTCCTCCTCGAGGAGGTGGCGAAACACATCGGTAGCGCCCGCCGCGGGGTGATCATCGCGGGCCGCCAGCTCGACCCGGAACTGCGCGGGCCCCTCGCCCACCTCGCTCGGGTCTGCGGCTACCCGATCCTCGCCGAGCCGACCTCCCAGCTTCGCTGCGGGCCACACGATCGTTCCCACGTGGTCTCGACTTACGATCTGCTGCTGCGCGATCGGGCCTTCGCCGATCGGGTGCGGCCGGACCTCGTGCTCCGCTTTGGTGAGATGCCGACCAGCAAGCCTCTGCGTGGCTGGCTCGCCGGGTCCGGGGCCGATCAGATCGTCGTCGACCCCTACGGAGGCTGGAATGAGCCGACCGGGAGGGCCGCCGCGATCCTTCGTGCCGACCCGACCGAGCTGGCGTCGGGGTGGGTCGCGAGGCTTGGCGAAGAGGAACGCGACCTGCCAAGCGCCTGGCTTGACGCCGAGCGCGCGGCCCACGCGGCGATCGAGGTCGCACTGGAGGGCCTCGATTTCCCCAGCGAGCCCGGCCTTCACCGCGCCCTGGGGCGCACCTATCGCGACAGTGACCTCATCTACACCGGGTCAAGCATGCCGATCCGCGACCAGGAGGCCTTCCTGGCCGCGACCGCGACCGACGTCACCTTTCTTTGCAACCGTGGCGCCAATGGGATCGACGGCCTCCTCTCCTCGGGAATCGGCGCGGCGCACGCGACCGGACGGCCGACCACGATCATCACCGGCGACCTGGGCCTCCTCCACGACCTCGGCGCCCTGGCCTCCGTGCGCGCGGTCTCCACGTTTGTTCGCATCGTCGTCATCGACAACGACGGCGGCGGCATCTTTCACTTTCTCCCCCAAAAGAAGGCTCTGGCGAGCGAGGAGTTCGAGGCCCTACTGGGCACCCCGCGCGGCGTTGACACAGCCAAGGCCGCCGCCCTGTTTGACCTTCCCCACCACCGCCTTGACTCCCTTGCAGAGCTCTCCGACGCCTTCGCCGGGGGCACCGGCCTGATCGAGGTCAGGACCGACCGCCAAGCAAACGTTGAGCTTCACCGGCGGCTCAGTCGCTCAGTAGGGGAAGCAGTGCATCGAGCTTGATCTCTGTCTCCGCCAACTCCGCGGCCGGCTCAGAACCGGCGACGACGCCGACCCCGGCGTAGAGGTGGGCTTCCCGGTCACGCAGCAGGGCGCTGCGTAGGGCGACGCAGAACTCGCCGTCCTCGGTCCGGTCCATCCAGCCCACCGGGCCGGCGTACCAGCCGCGGTCCATCCGCTCCAGCTCAGCGATCGCAGCGGCGGCGGCCGGCCAGGGCTCACCGCCCACGGCCGGAGTCGGGTGCAGCAGCCCCGCCAGCTCGATCGCCGAGTGCGGCTCGGCGAGCTGGGCGATCACGGGGGTCGCGAGGTGCTGGATATTCGCCACCTTGACGATCTCCGGCTCTGCCGCAGCCTCGACCCAGACCGCATGTGGGCGCAGGGCGCGCACGATCCGCTCGGAGACGATCCGTTGCTCGCGTCGGTTCTTGTCGCTGCGCAGCAGCTGCTCGCCGAGGTGGTCATCGACGGCGGGGTCAGAGCTGCGCCGGGTCGAACCGGCGAGGGCGACCGTGGAGGCGCCCGCCCCCGCCCGCCGCACAAGCAGCTCCGGGCTGGCGCCAAGAAAGGCCGCCTCCGGGGTGCCGCAGCAAAAGCAAAAGCAGGAGGGGAACTGCTCGCGGAGGGCGCCGAAGAGCGCCGCCGGGTCGTGCGCCGCGGCCGCCCTGGCAATCACCTCGCGGGCGAGGACGACCTTGCGCATCCCCCCCGCCTCGATCCGTTCGGTGGCCGCGCCAACCGCTCCCTCGAACTCACCCGGCGTCCGCACGCTGCGGATCTCCGCATGGGAGGTCGGATGGGGGTCGAGCAAAGGCAGGGGCCGGGTGCGCAATCCCGCCAGCCGCACCTGCAACGCCGCGGTCTTTGCCGCGGCATCCGCGCCGGGGTCAAGGACGGCGTTCAGGGTCAGGAAGGTCTGCTCTTCAGCGCGGCAGAGCGAAAGCTCGGGCAGGATCATTGAACCTGGCGCGAACGAAGACCAGGGCGAGGATGCGCCGCCATCCGGGTCAAAGGCGAAACCGCCAACCCAGACCGCGCCGGCGCCAGCCGGCAGCCGACTCGGCTCCTCGACCAGGGCATCCCTGACCAAACCAAGGCACTCGGCGGCCACCTCGCCAAAGCGATCATCCCCGCGGGACGTCGCCTCATGGGCGACCCCAAGCGCCGCCAGGGCAAAGCCGCGGTCAGGTTGGGCCCAGCAGAACCAGCGATCGGAGGCAAGCCTGGAAGCGAACACAGCGGCACAGGGGTCGACCCCCTCAACCGCAACCGTGACGCTGAGGACCGTTCTCCTTTCCCGCGAGAGAGCGCGGTCGATCGCCTCGCGTAGGGCTGTCTCAGTCAGCGCCGCGAGCAATTGCGATCTCGCCGGTGCGAACCATCTCGATCAACCCGTGGGGCCTCACCATCCGCTCGAACGCCTCGATCTTTTCGGCCGACCCGGTCACCTCGATCGTCATCGCTCGGCGCGAGACGTCGACGATCTTGGCGCGGAAGATCTCCGCAAACTGGATGATCTCGGCGCGGTTCTCGACCGCCGCGGAGACTTTGAACATCGCCATCTCGCGGGCGACGGTCTCCTCTGGCTCCATGTCGCGGATTTTCAGCACGTTGACCAGCTTGTGTAACTGCTTGGTCACCTGGTCGATCGGGTGAACGGCCCCGTCGAGGGTGAGCGTTACCCGCGAGACGCTGGGATCGTCGGTCGGCCCCACCGCGAGGGTGTCGATATTGAAGCCGCGACGCGAGAACAGGCCAGCTATCCGCGCCAGTACGCCGGGCTTGTTCTCGACCAGGATCGAGAGGATGTGCTTGCGTCCGCTCAGCTGACCCGGCACGTGCAGGTCCTCCAGCTTGACCAGCTGCGGTGTGCCCGCCTCCATCAGCGCACCGCCCTCGGCGCCTCGACCATGTCCCGGGCGGCCGCGCCCGGCGGGATCATCGGGTAGCAGTTCTCCTCCTGGGCGACCCGCACGTCGAGCAGGACCGGCCCCTCGGCCTCCAGCGCAGCGGTCATCATCCCCTCCAGATCGGCCGCCTCAGAGCAGCGCATCCCGGTCGCTCCGAATGCCTCCGCAAGCTTCACCCAGTCCGGGCTCGACCCCATCTCCACCGAGCTGTAGCGGCGATCCCAGAACAGCTCCTGCCACTGGCGAACCATGCCCATGTAGCCGTTGTTCATCAGGAAGATCTTGACCGGGATCTTTTCGGCGACGCAGGTCGCCAGCTCCTGGCTGTTCATGATCAGGCTGCCGTCGCCAGCGAGGCAAACGACCGTCTCATCCGGACAGGCGACCTTGGCACCCACCGCCGCCGGTAACCCGAAGCCCATCGTCCCCAGACCTCCGGAGTTGATCCAGCGCCGCGGCTGATCGAAGCCGTAGTACTGAGCGGCCCACATCTGGTGCTGGCCGACGTCGGAGGTGATGATCGCATCGCCCTGCGTCACCCGCCACATCGCCTCGATCATGAACTGCGGCTTGATCTCACCGTCCTCGCCGGGCTCATAGTGCAGCGGGTGCTCCTCCTGCCAGGCATTGAGCTGCTTCCACCACGCATCGATCCGCGAGGGGTCGGTCTGCAGCGCCCCGTACTCGCGGGTCAGCTTCGGCAGCACCTGCTTGACGTCGCCGACGATCGGGATATGGGCCGGTACGTTCTTGGAGATCTCGGCGGGGTCGATGTCGATGTGGATGAATTTGGCGTGGGGGGCGAACGCGGCGAGCTTGCCGGTGATGCGGTCATCGAAGCGGGCACCGATTGCGACGATCAGGTCGGCGTTATCCATCGCCCAATTCGCGGTCACGGTCCCATGCATGCCCAGCATCCCAAGCCACTGCTCGCCTGAGGCGGGAAAGGCCCCGAGCCCCATCAGGGTTGAGGTCACCGGGAAGCGGTCAGAGGCGGCCAGCTCGCGCAGCTCCCCCGAGGCGTTGGCGTTGATCACGCCCCCGCCGGTGTAGAGGATTGGTCGGCGAGCATTGGCCAGCGCCTTGGCGGCGATCCGGATCTGTTTGATATTGCCCGCGGTTGAGGGCCGGTAGCCGGGCAGCTCGACCGGCTCGGTGCGCGGCTCATACTCGATCTCGGCACGCGAGAGATCCTGGGGGATGTCGATCAGGACCGGCCCCGGACGCCCGGTCGAGGCGATGTGGAAGGCCTCGTGCACATACTCGGGGATCTGGCGTGGATCGGTGACCTGGAAAGAGTGCTTCACAAACGGCAGGGTCGCGCCGAGGATGTCGGCCTCCTGGAAGCCATCGGTGCCGATCAGCTCGGTCCGCACCTGGCCGGTGACAAAGACGGTCGGCACCGAGTCCATCATCGCGTCGGCGATTGCGGTGACCAGGTTGGTCGCCCCGGGGCCCGAGGTTGCGAACGCCACCCCGACCCGACCGGAGGCCTTCGCGTACCCCTCGGCGGCGTGGCCACCACCCTGCTCGTGGCGGACCTGGATGTGGCGGAGGTCGGCGTCAACGAGCGCGTCGTAGGTGGGCAGATTTGCCCCGCCGGGGATCCCGAAGATGTGCTCGACACCCTCGGCCTTGAGCGATTCCATCAGCGCGTCCGCGGCTCTCATCGGACTGGCGATGGTACCAGTGGGCCTATGCGCGGCCAGCAGGGGATTTGGCCGGGTTCCAGCGTGTGCGCGGATCGATGTGCGCCTCGATCACGCGTCCCTTGTGGCGCTCGATCGCGTGGATCATCGACTCGACCAGCTCCTCACCGAGCAGCGTCGGCTCGAGGCCGAGGCCAAGCAGCTTGGTGTGGATCGCGTTGTAGTAGTGCTCTTCTTTCTCCACCCGGGGGTTGTCGCAGTGCTGGATCTCCACCGAGTAGCCCAGGTGCCCGGCGCAGTAACGGACCAGTTGGGCAAGGTCGAGCACCGAGAACTGCTCGGTGAACTGATTGAAGACGCGGAACTCTCCCGGTTCGGCCGGGTTCAGCGAGGCCAGCTCTACACACCGAATCGTGTCGCGAATATTGAGAAAGCCACGCGTCTGCCCACCCGAGCCATAGACGGTGAGCGGGTGGCCGATCACCGCCTGCAGGCAGAAGCGGTTGAGCACCGTGCCGAAGACCTCGTCATAGTCAAAACGGGTGATGAGCCGCTCATCAGCGGCGGTCTCCTCCGTCTCTATCCCATAGACGACGCCCTGATTTAGATCTGTTGCGCGCAGGCCCCAGGTGCGACAGGCGAAGTGGATGTTGGTCGAGTCATGGACCTTGGAGCAGTGATAGAGGGAGGCCGGCAGCTTCGGAAACGGCAGCGTGTCGCTGCGCCCCTTGTGCTCGATCCGGATGTAGCCCTCCTCGATGTCGATGTTGGGCTGCCCGTACTCGCCCATCGTGCCGAGCTTGACCAGGTGGCAATCGGGGACGTGGTCGCGGATCGCAAACAGCAGGTTGAGGTTTCCGATCGTGTTGCCGTACTGAGTCTCGACCGCCTGCTCCCGTGAGGCCATCGAGTAGGGGGCAGAGGCCTGTTGACCATAGTGGATCACCGTCTCAGGACGGGTCTCAGAGACAACCTGATCGAGGAAGTCGCCATCCTGCGCAGAGCCGACGTAGCTTCTGATCGAGTTTCCTGAGACCTCCGCCCAGGCATCGATGCGAGGCTCGAGGTCGAGGATCGGCGTCAGCGAATCGCTTCCGACCCCCTCCACCCAGCGACGCCGGACGAAGTTGTCGATGACGGCGACCTCGTGCCCGCGGGCAGAGAACCTGAGGGCGGTCGGCCAACCCAGGTAGCCATCGCCTCCGAGGATCAAAACTCGCATAGGACGCGGCAGCTTAGAACACGCATCGGGTTCTAGTTGAATCCCCGCGATGGCTAACCGGCTGGCGGCGCGAAACGGGGGCTCGATCGGCCTCGCCGCCCTGATCGCGATCCTGCTGATCGGACTCGGACTGCGGGTCGACTATGCCTGGCAGGGCAGGACGCCGGTCTATGACGCGGTCGCCTACGCCCGGATCGCGGCGAACCTCGAGGAGGGAAACGGTTTCACCGCCGGGCCGCAGGCCACTCAACCTTCGAGCAACTACTCCCCCGGCCTGCCGCTCTTGGTGGCCGGTCTTTACGCGCTGGGCGGCGGCATCCACGAACGCCTCGCCCGCGTCGTGCTGGCGCTGATCGGCACCCTGTCGGTCCTCTTCTCATACCTGATCGGACGCCGCCTAGCGGCGCCGGCAGCGGGACTGATCGGTGCCCTCGTGGTCGCGGTCTACCCCGCCTTTCTCGAGTACCAGGGGATGTTGATGGGAGAGCCGCTGGCGGCTGCCCTCCTCTCGGGCGCCGTGCTGGCGATGCTCTGGGCGAGCGCAGCTCCGGCGGGGGGAGCAGGCTCGGGGACGCTGCCGGAATCTGAGCCGGGCATGGCCATCGGGGGCATCCGAAGCCCACCTTCGCGAGCGCCCAGCGGGGGAGCTTGGTTGCTGGCGGGATTGCTGCTCGGAGCCCTGAGCTTGGTTCGTCCCGAGTACCTGGGGGTCTCAGTGCTGCTCGCCCTCCTCGCCTTCGCCCTCAGATGGAGGGACTGGCGCGCCGGCATTATGCGAGCGGGGATCCTCCTCCTCGGGGTCGTAATCGTGGTCTTGCCCTGGACCGTGCGCAACGTTGTCGCCCTGGGTCGGGTGGTGCCGATCTCCACCGGCGGCGGCCAGGTGCTGTTCTCCGGCACCTACCTGCCATCAGACGGCGACCCCCAGAAGGTGGGAGAGGCGCTGCTTGAGCGCCACCGGGGTCTGGTCAGAGGACTTGCCGCCCACTACCTGCCCGCCGGGCAGGCGAGAGGGCCGCTCTCGGCGCAGCGCGAAGCGGTCCTCGCCCGCGTCCGCCTCGAGCAGATACTTGCCGCCTATGCCGCCCAGCGCCAGCCTGGGGTCGAAAGCGACAAGGCGCTCTCTCAGATCGGCCGCGAACAGCTCTGGAGCGACGTCACCGAGCAGCCGCTCCAATACGGCGCCTTCCTCGCCACCAAGGTCGGCGCGATCTGGTCGCACGGCCCGCGTGAGGTGATGCGCAGGCCTGTCTGGGAGGCGCTGCACTGGGCCCTGGTGGCTTTCGGGCTCCTCGGCCTGATCGTGCTCGCCCAGCGACGCCGCTGGGAGGCGCTGCTGTTGGGGACGATCTTTCTCTCGATGACGGCGATCAGCGCGCTCCTCGTCGCCTCTCCGCGCAGGGTCTTGGTGATGATCCCGCTGGTCGCCGCACTTGGCGGGGTGGGCGTGCTGTGGGTTTACCGGCAGACGCGACCCTCGCCCGATCGCCACCGCCCGTCGCGCGGATAGCCTGCCGCCAATGGTCGGCCGGATATCGCTTTGGCTCCGCTCCCTACCCGAGCAATACGGGCGCCGCACCCTTCTCATCCTCGGCTTGATCCTCATCCTCGCCCTCGGGCTGCGGGCCTACCGGGTCGCCGAGCCGCTGGCGACACCCAGCCCCGACGCGCACGCCTACTACGCGCTCTCCAAGGCGCTGTATGAGGAAGGGAGCTTCGGTGGGCCGACCTTCCATGACTCCAGCGACTGGTCCCCGGGTGCCCCCCTGCTCTACGCCGCCGCGTTCTATGCGACCGCTGGGCCCAGGGAAGGGACGGCGCGGATCGTCGAGGCGCTGCTCGGGGTGGCGGCAATCATCGTCGTCTTCCTCTTGGGAAGCCGCCTCAAAGGCCCGACCGTCGGTCTTCTCGCGGCCTTTGGCGCGGCCATCTACCCCCCGTTCATTCACTCCACCGGCGAGCTGATGAGCGAGCCGCCCGCGTTCTTCACCTTGCCGGCCGCCGTGCTCGCCTTCCTCTGGGCCGGCGAACGCGAGCGGCTGCGCTCCTGGCTGGTGCCGGGATTCCTTTTTGGGCTGACGGCGCTGATCCGGCCCGAGTACCTGCTCGTCGCGGTCGCCTTCGCGTTGCTCGCCGCGATCAGGGTCGCAGCGCAGCGCGGCTGGCGGCCCGGAATCGGTGCCGCGGCGCTGTTCGCCGCGGCACTCCTGGTGCCGATCGTTCCCTGGAGCGTCCGCAACGAGATCGTCCTCGGCCGACTGGTGCCGATCTCGACCGGAGACGGAAAGGCGCTCTACGTCGGCACCTACCTACCCGCCGACGGCGAATACCAGAAGGTCAAGGCTCTGCTCGTGCGCCGCTACCTGCACCGCGACCTCGGTCCATTCTCGCCGGCGCTTGAAAAGGTCAAACCGACCCCGCTGTTCAACCGGGTCGCCAACCGCTACCCGGAACTGCCGCGCGACACCGCCCTGGGCAAGATCGCCAAGCAGGACTTCTCCCACTACTTCGACGCGGACCCGTTCGGCTACCTGGCGATGACCGCCCGCAAGGCGGCGCGGATCTGGAGCAGCGGCGTCGGGGAAGCGATGGACAGCCCCGCCGGACGCGCGCTCCAAATCGCGCTCGTGGTGCTCGGGCTGGCCGGGCTGGCGTTGCTCGCAGCGCGCCGGCGTTGGTGGGAGCTCTCGGCACTGGCTCTCCCGATTGTGCTGGTCACCGCCGTCGGTGCAATCTCACTGGCCGCCCCCCGCCGCAACGAGATCCTGATGACACTGGTCTTTCCGCTTGCCGCGGCGGCGCTTTCCTGGGGGGTCTCGGCCCTATTGTCTAGCGGCTCATGGCCCAGGCGAGCATCCTCCCCGCGGAACTGACCGCACTGCGCAGCGCGGGTCTGATCGCCGCCCTGGCGCTGATCGCCTACGCGCTGGTTCGCCGCCACTCATTGCGCAACGTCGATGTGCTGATCCTGCTCGCGGCGGGGATCGGCCTGGCGATCGTCTCCGGTACCGAAATCACCGACCGGCTGCTCTCGGCCTTCTCCTTCGAAAAGGGAAACGGCGGCCGCATTCTCGGCCTCGCCGTCTTCGCGATCTTCATCCTCTTCCTCCTCATCCTGAGAGCGCTCTCGCAGGCGGCGCGCAACTCGCGCCAGCTCTCGGCGGTCCTCGAGGGACTCGCCTGGGAGGAGTTCCGCCAGGCTGATCTGCCGGCGCGATTCCGGGGTCGGATCGCGGTCCTGATCCCGGCCTACAACGAGGCTGAGAGCATCGGCCAGGTTCTCGATCTGATCCCGACCGAGGTCTGCGGAGTGCAGACCGCCGTGCTGGTGGTCGACGACGGCTCACGCGACGGAACCGGCGACCTCGCCGCCGAGCACGGGGCTATCGTCGCCCGCCACGTGATCAACCGCGGTGGTGGCGCGGCCCTGCGCACCGGTTACCGGCTGATGGTCGACTCCGGCGCCGAGATCGTCGTCACTCTCGATGCGGATGGCCAGCACCTTCCTGAGGAGATGGAGCTCCTGGTGAGACCGGTCCTCGACCGGGAGGTGGACCTCGCCCACGGCTCGCGCGTGCTCGGCCAGGCCGACCGCAACCATTTCGCCAGAGAGCTGGGCATCGTCTTCTTCAATCGCCTCGTTTCCCTGATAACCCGCACCCATGTCACCGACTGCTCCAACGGTTACCGCGCCGTTCGCACCACCGTCTTGCCCCAGCTCGTCCTCCGCCAGGAGCAGTTCCACACATCGGAGTTCATGATCGAGGCGATCAAGCGCGGGATCCCGGCTAAGGAGGTGCCGATCACCGTGGAGCGTCGCCTCCATGGCCACTCCAAGAAGCCGGCCGTGGTGCGCTATGGCCTCGGCTTTGCCAATGCGATCGTCAGGACCTGGTTGCGGTAGGGGCGGCGCCTGGCCCTGCTCAACCCACGCCGGGGTGGCGGACTTCGGCCGGGTCGGGGAGGTAGAGATCGGTGCCGCAGCGGGGACAGACCTGGACGTAGAGCTTTATCGCCTTGTGGCAGTTGGGGCACTGGCGTTCGGGTTCATCGCGGTCAGAGCGGTAGAAGATCACCGCGAGTAGGCCGAGGATCGGCAGCACCATGCCAATCAATAGCCAAAGCCAAAAGGAGCTCCCCTTGCTCTTGCCGATGATTGCGGTGGCAAGCCCAAAAAAGAACACGATGACCAGATACTCGTCGCCCATCGCCCTATTTCAGCGGTTTGGGATGGCCGATGGAGCCAACCTCAGAGATGTCCCGGCGGAAGGGCAGGCCGGCGCTCCAGTCGAGCACTGCGCGAGCCTTGCGCGCGGCACCCGGAATCTGGCTCATGTGGTAGGTCCGAGCCAGCCACCAGGCGGGGAAACCGCGGAATGTTCGCTCGCCGACTTTGCCCACCGCCTTGTAGCGGCCGAGATTGACGAAGGAGGCGTTGCTGCGGTAATCAAAGGGGCGGGGAGAGCCAACCCCCAGCGCGGCGGCGATGTTCCGCGCCGCGGCCGGACCCTCGCGCACCGCGTGCTGGGCTGTCGGCGGGCAGATGCCGCCGCGAGGATCCGGCGCCGCCGCGCAGTCGCCGATCGCCCAGACCGAATCCATTCCCCTGACCTTCAGAAACTCATCGACCGGCACTCGGCCGCGCTCATCGAGCGGGATCCGCAGCTCGCGCAGGCTGGGATGCGCCGCGACCCCCGCGGTCCAGACAACGGTGCGGGTGGGCAGCCGCTCTCCACTCGATAACCGCGCCGACTCGGCACTCACCTCTTCGAGCGTCGTCTGCAGACGGATGTCGATGCCCCGGCCCCGCAGCTCATGCAGGGCATAGTCGGCGAGCTTGGGGTCGATCTCCGGCAGCACCCTGTCGGTCGCCTCGACCAGCACCCAGCGCATCCCGTGCAGGCGGGCGCGGGGATAGTTGTCCATCGCATCGGCGGCGAAGTCCTGCAGCTCGGCGAGCGCCTCCAGGCCCGCGTATCCGCCGCCGACAAAGACGTAGGTGAGCAGCTCCTCGCGGCGGGCGGGGTCCTCTGTCGCGTTGGCTTCCTCCAGGGTCTCGACGACGTGGTTGCGCAGCCAGATCGCATCGGCGAGGCTCTTGAAGCCGACCGCGTGCTCGGCGAGACCGGGCACCGGCAGCACCCGCGACACCGAGCCCACCGAGAGCAGCAGCTGATCGTAGGGCAGCGTCTCGAGATCGCCGTATTTGGCGCGCAGATCGACCGTCCTGCGCTCGGGGTCGTGGCCGACGACCGAACCGAGTCGCAGGTAGGTGCGCTTGAGAATTTCCCGCAACGGCGTTACAACGTGGCGCGGCTCCAGGGTCCCCGCGGCGGCCTCGGGCAAAAACGGTGTGTAGAGCATGAAGTTGGCCTCATTGACAAGCACCAGGCGCGCGGATTGCTGGGGCATCAATCGCTCCAGCTCGCGCGCCGCCATCGCTCCCCCAAAGCCCCCACCGGCGATCACGACGTTCCAGGCCATGCGGCCAAAGGTAGCACTTTGTGACAGAGTGTTACAAAGTGGGTGACGGGCAGATCACCGCCGCCGCCCAGCTGCTCAGCGGTTGAGCTGCTCCCGGATCAGGCGGTTCACCTCGGCGCCGTCGGCGCGGCCCTTGGTCCGCTTCATCACGGCACCGACGATCGCTCCGATCGCCTTCTCGTTGCCGGCGCGAATCTGGGCGGCGGCCTCGGAGTTCGCCTCCACGGCGGCAGCGACGATCGCTGCCAGCTCGCCGCTATCGGAGATCTGGGCGAGGCCATCGCGCTCGACAATCGCGGCCGGATCCCCGCCTTTGGCAACGAGCTCTGCCAGCACCGCCTTGCCGCTGCCATGGGAGATCTTCTTCTCCTGAACCAGGGCGACGAGGTCCGCCAGCGAGCCGGGCTTGACCTTGGAATCGATCGCGCGCACACCCCCCTCCTGGCGCAGCGCGGCCGCCAGCTCGCCGGTGACCCAGTTGGCCACGACACGGGGCTCGACCCCAGCCGTGGCCGCGTTGACCTGCTCGAAGAAGGCGGCTGTGTCGGGGTCGGCGGCGAGCAGCGTCGCGGTCTCGGCCGGCAAGCCCAGCTGCTCTCGGTAGCGCTCGATGCGTGCCGCCGGCAGCTCCGGAAGGGACCTGCGAACCTCGCGCAGCATCTCCTCGGTGGGCGCCAACCCGACCAGGTCAGGCTCGGGAAAGTAGCGGTAATCATGCGCCTCCTCCTTGGAGCGCAGTGAGGTGAGTTCGCCGCTCTGTGGGTCGAAGTGCAGGGTCTCCTGCTCAATCGTTCCCCCCGCCTCGATCAGCTCGCGCTGGCGCTCCAGCTCCGCTTCGATCCCCCGCTGGAGGAAGCGAAAGCTGTTCATGTTCTTCAGCTCGGTCTTGGTTCCGAGCCCCTCACTGCCCGCCGGGCGCAGCGAGACATTGGCATCGACACGCAGGCTCCCCTCCTCCATATTGACGTCGGAGACGCCGAGCTGGCTGATCGTGGTCCGCAGGAGTCGCGCCCACCCGGCGGCCTCGGCGGCGCTGCGCAGGTCGGGCTCGGTGACGATCTCGACCAGCGGCGTGCCGCCGCGATTGAAGTCAACCAGCGAGGCCCCGGAGCCGTGGATGCGACCGGACTCCCCGACGTGGATCATCTTTGCCGCGTCCTCCTCGAGGTGTGCGCGGTGGATGCGGACATCGCCGAGTCGGCCGGCGCCAGCGAGCGGGATGTCGTACTGGCTGATTTGGTAGGCCTTCGGGCTGTCGGGGTAGAAGTAATTCTTGCGGTGAAAGATCGAACGCGGTGCCACCTCGCACTCCAGCGCGACGGCGATCCGCAGGGCGTAGCGAATCGCCTCCTCATTTGGCACCGGCAGGACGCCTGGGTGGGCGAGGCAGATCGGGCAGGTGTGCAGATTGGGTTCTGCGCCGAAGGAGAGCGCACAGCCGCAGAACATCTTGGTCTTGGTCGCGAGCTGAACGTGAATCTCAAGTCCGATAACCGCCTCCAGCTCAGACACCTTGACCCGCCCCTGGGCGCTGCTCGAACCCGAGCGCCCGCTCCAAGGCGTAGGCGGCCTCAAGCAGGTCCTGCTCGGCGAAGGCCGGCGCCGCGATCTGGAATCCGACCGGCAGCCGCGGGCCGCCGCCGGAGGGTTCGGCGAGGCCAGCCGGGATCGAGATGGCGGGAATGCCCGCCAGGCTCATCGGCACCGTGAAGAGGTCGTTGAGGTACATCGCCAGCGGGTCACCGGACTTCTCGCCGAGTCCGAAGGCGACCGACGGCGAGGTCGGGGTGACGACGAAATCGAACTCCGTGAAGGCGGCGGCGAAGTCTGCGGCGATCTTGGTGCGGACCCTCTGCGCGCGCCCGTAGTAGGCGTCGTAGTAGCCCGATGAGAGCGCGTAGGTGCCGAGCATGATGCGGCGCTTCACCTCCGGGCCAAAACCCTGGGCCCGGGTCTCCTCATACATCTCGATCAACTCACCGGTCCCCTCCGCCCGCATCCCGTAGCGGACGCCGTCATAGCGAGCGAGATTGGAGGACGCCTCAGCCGGGGCGATCACGTAGTAGGCGGAGATTCCGTGTTCGGCATGTGGCAGCGGCGCCTCGGCGACCTGCCCACCGAGTCGCTCGATCATCGCCAGGGTCGCCTCGAAGACCTCGCGCACGCCGGGCTCGACCCCCTCGCCGCCCAGCTCGCTCGGCACGGCAAAGCGCAGACCGCTCAGGTCCTCACGGCTTGGCGCCCTGACCCCGCCCTCGATCCCGACCGAGGTCGAGTCGCACCGGTCTCGCCCCTGCAGGATCGAGAGCAACAGCGCCGCGTCGGTCACGTCGCGGGTCAGCGGCCCGCACTGGTCAAGCGAGGAGGCAAAGGCGATCATCCCGTAACGGGAGATCGCACCGTAGGTGGGCTTCAACCCGACGATCCCGCAAAGTGCAGCCGGCTGGCGGATCGAGCCGCCGGTATCCGTTCCGATCGCGCAGGGCGCCAGCCGCCCGGCCACAGCTGCCGCCGAGCCCCCCGAGGAACCGCCCGGCACCCGCCCTCGGTCCCAGGGGTTTAGAACCGGCCCGAAGGCGGAGTTCTCGTTGGAGGAGCCCATCGCAAACTCATCCATGTTGGTCTTGCCGAGCACCACGCCGCCGGCCTGCTGGAGCATCCGCACCGCCGCCGCCGTGTAGGGAGGTCGGTAGCCCTCGAGGATGCGCGAAGCCGCGGTGGTCGGGACGCCCTCAGTGCAAAAGATGTCCTTGACGGCGACCGGAATCCCGCCGAGCGCGCCCTCGCCCTCGGCCATATCCCCCTCGGCCCGCCACAGATAGGCGTTCAGCTCATCCCCAGCCGCAGCCGAGCGCCAGACCTCAAGGCTCTCCCGGGCGGAGATCGCCCCAACCGCAATCTGTTGCGCCGCCTGCGCGACGCTGAGCCCGAGGATCTCCTCCATCAGGCGTCGGCTTGGGGTGAGGGAACCCGAAAAGCCCCGTCGACCGGATCGGGCGCCTGCGCCAACACGACCTCCCGCGGCCAGCTCGGCCGGGGTCGGTCGGGCCTCAGCACATTCTCAAGCTGAACCACGTGAGAGGTGGGCGGGACCTCGTCGAGCTCGAGCGCGGCGATCCGATCGACGTGTTCCAAGATTCCCGAGAGCTCCCCCGTCATCCGCTCCAGCTCTTCCTCATCGAGCCGCAGTCGGGCCAATCGCGCGACATTAAGAACCTGCTCCCGATCGATCACGGTCGTGATTGTAGGTGTCGGCCATTTGGCTGCTCAGCCAGTTAAAGTGGCCGGCGATGCGGGGGCAGCGGGCCGAGAGATTCGTCGTCTTCAGCCTACGCCTGCTCGCCATCAGCTTCGCCGTGGTCGGCATCCTCTTCATCGCCGTCCCCAGCGACGTCCTCAACACGATCTCAGACCTCGGCGCGGACCTCGGAGGCTTCGTCCGCGCCCCCCATGGCAGCGAGCAACTCTGGCTCGGGCTGGCCTTCTCCTACATGGTGCTGATCACCGGAATCTGCGTGATCGCACAGACGGATGTGGTTCGCTACCGCTCCCTGCTGTTGCTGCTGGCGGTGGGCAAGACCTCATCCTCGCTCTCGGCGCTCGGTTATTACCTTTTTGACCAGCACGTCTTCATCTACCTGCTGAACTTTCTCGTCGACGGCTCGCTCGTTCTGGTGGCGCTCTGGCTCTGGTCGCTGATCGGTCGGATCGGGCGGCCGGTCGAGCCCGGCTGACGACGCCCGCCGGGGCTCTCGGCCGCCGAGCAACGCACCCTGAGCGCGATCTGCGAGGCGATGGCCCCCGCTCTCGAGGGGCTGCCGGCGGCCGAGCGCGCGGTGGATGTCTCGGGCCCGGTGGCGGCATTGCTCGCCTCGACCTCCCCCCGGATTCTCTCCCGTCTGCGCATCGCGCTGCGGGCCTTTGAGTGGCTGCCGTTCCCCTGGCGCTTCAGCCGTCTCGATGCGCCCACCCGCGAAGACTTCCTGGCTCAGATGGAGGCCTCGCGCAGCGGGTTGCTCCACGACCTGCTGTTGATGGCCAAGGTCTTCTCAACCCTCGGCTACGCGGTAACGCCGCAGGTGCAGGCCCGCATCGGGTCAAAACCCGCCTGCTCGCTGGCAGACGGCACCCGGCCCGAGCCCGCCGGCTCGCTGGGTGAGTTGGCCCCCCAGGGCGACGCTGAGGAATGCGATGTGGTGATCGTCGGCTCGGGGGCCGGCGGTGCGGTGGCCGCGGCGACCCTGGCCGAGGCCGGCATCGACGTGATCGTACTCGAGGCCGGGCAACGCTTCGACCGCGACACCTATCCCAGCGACCCGCTGGAGGCGATCGCCTCTCTCTATCGCGACGCAGGTTTGACGATCGCCGAGGGGCGCCCGCCGATCCCGGTACCCGTGGCGCGGGCACTCGGCGGCACCACGGTGATCAACTCCGGCACCTGCTTTCGTGCTCCCCGGGCCGTGCTGGAGGACTGGCGGCTGCGCTACGGCGTCGCCTGGGCGGGAGAGCTTGACCCCGACTACGCCGAGGCCGAGGACTTCCTGCGGGTGGCCCAGCTTGATCCCGAGCGGATGGGGCGAAATGGCCAACTTGCGATGGAGGGGGCAATTTCGCTGGGCGCCGGCGGCGGCCCGATCTCGCGCAATGCCGGCAACTGCGTACAGTGCAGCTCATGCCCGTTCGGCTGCGAGATCGACGCCAAGCGAGGCATGCACGTCAGCTACCTTCCGCGTGCGGTTGGCGCCGGAGCTCGTATCCGGGCCGGCGTGAAGGCGCAACGAGTGCTGGTGGCAGACGGCCGCGCCATTGGCGTGCGCTGCAGGACCGATCGCGCCGGGCACAGTCCCTACACCGTGCGCGCCCGTCGGGCCGTGATCGTGGCCGGTGGAGCCCTGGGAACTCCAGAGCTGCTGTTGAGCTCCGGCCTCGGAGGCCACCATGTTGGCCGCAACCTTCACATCCACCCAGCCTGCTGGGTCGGCGCCCGCTATGAGGAGGAGGTGCGTGGCTGGGAGGGGGTGATGCAGAGCTACTACATCGACGAGTGGGCATCGCGTGAGATCCTGCTCGAGGCGACCTTCACGCCGCTCGCCTTCGGCGGTGCCTGGCTGCTGGGGACCGGCCGCGAGCATCAGCGGGCAATGCTCGACTTCGGCCACATTGGCTCGATCGGCGTCCACCTCTCCGACCGCTCCTCGGGACGGGTCGGCCTCACCGCCAACGGCTCCCTGCGTGCCACCTACAGGCTGACCGACGATGATGCCAGCCGCCTCGCCTTCGGCATCGCCCGCGCCGCCGAGATCCACTTCGCCGCCGGAGCCACCGAGGTCTACCCCAACATCGCCCGGGTCGGGGGCTTGCGCCGCGAGCAGCTCCCCGAGTTCGAGGCGAGGACCTTCAAGCCATCGGAGCTGCGTCTGGAGGCCTTCCACCCGATGGGTACGGCGCGAATCGCCGCCGATTCCGCAGAGGGGGTGTGCGGCGCCGACGGCTCGGTCAACGGCCTCGCCGGCCTCTTCGTCGCCGATGCCTCCCTCTTTCCCACCTCGGTTGGCGTCAACCCAATGATGACCGTGATCGCCTTCGCCAAACGGGTCGCCAGCGGCCTGATCGGCTCCTAGTCGCACCTCAGTCCGTCCCCCGGCCCAGCTTCGCTACTCATTGAGACGCGCGGCCAGTCCGCGTTGGGTCCCGGCCAGAGCTGCGTCTGCTTTACCTAGACGCCACTCGGGGGACCGCCTGTTGGTGGCGGTGGCGGCGGTGGCGGCGGTGGCGGCGTGCTTGAGGGCGGCGGAGGTGTCTGCTGCGCTGGGGGTGGTGGTGGTGGTGGTGGTGGTGGTGAAGGCGGCATCGCGGCGGGCGGTGGGGGCGGCGGGGGGGCGGAACCACCCCCGGAGAGACGATCGGCTGTGTCACCGAAGGAGGCGCCTTCCTCTTTCATCGCAAGGTAGCCGCCATAGGTGACGCCGGCTGCCGCAGCCAGGCCGAGGAAGATGCCGACTTCCACAGTTCCGTCGACCGAGACACCACCGAAGCTGCCAAAGCTCGGTGGGTCGATGATCCGAAACAAGATCAGGAGGAAGGAGAGGGCGCCGAGCAAGGTCACGACCGCGTTCATCGAGATCGGCGGCTCAAAGGCCGACTCGGTGAGCCGGATAACGGCGACGCCGATCGCGGCAATGATCGCGATCACCAAGATGATGGGGATGAATTCGAGCGCATCCCAGGCGTCGCCGCCGGCCCCCGGCACGCTGCCAGAGAAGCCACCCACACCGGAGACTTCGACTCCAAACCAGGTGAAGAACATGAAGATGAAGAGCAGAATCGCGGAACCTGCCGCGACCTTCTCTCCGGTGCTCAACTTGTCGAGTTCCATCTTGGCAATCCTCCGTGACTGGTACTGGGGCGGACTTAGGCTCCCTGCGACCCTACACCCGCCGCACGGCGGAAATGTGAATCGGCTGGCCGGACCTACTAGGCGGCGGCGAGGAGTCCGCGGGCCGCTCGCAGGGTATTGACGAGCAGCATCGCCCGGGTCATTGGGCCGACCCCTCCGGGAACCGGAGTGATCGCCCCGGCCACCTCACAGACTGCGTCAAAGTCGACGTCACCGACAGGGCCCGACTCCCCGCGATTGGTACCGACATCGATCACCACCGCCCCGGGGCGAACCATCTCCGCCGTGACCAGGGCCGGCGATCCCGCCGCCGAGATCAAGACGTCGGCCCCACGGCAGATTGCCCCGAGCTCGCGGGTGTGGGAATGGCAGTGGGTGACGGTCGCGTTGGCGGCCAAGAGCAGCGCCGCCAACGGCTTGCCCACCAGAATCGAGCGACCGATCAGGACCGCGCGGGCGCCGTCGAGGTCGACCCCTGCCTCGCGCAGTAACTCCATCACCCCCGCCGGCGTGCAGGGGGCGATCGCCCCCTGTTGTCCCTGGGTGAGCAGGCCGGCGCTCAGGGGGGTGAGACCGTCGACGTCCTTGGCGGGGTCGATCAGGGAGATCAGCGCGTCCTGGTCGAGGTGCTCGGGAAGGGGAAGCTGGACGAGGATGCCGTGAACTCTGTCGTCCTCGTCGAGCGAGCGAATCAGGTCGGCGAGCTCGGTTTCGGAGACCTCGGCATCGACCTGGTGGTGGAATGACTGAATCCCGACCTGGGCGGAGTCCTCGCGCTTCATCCGCACATAGATATGGGAGGCGGGGTCATCTCCAACGAGGACGGTCGCGAGCCCCGGTGGTGAGGCCATCTCCGCGACCTCGCGCGCAACGCCCTCCCGCACCCGCGCCGCGAGGGCGCTGCCGTCGATGATCCGCGCCGCCATCCGGCTACCGCTTCCGGAGCGGGGCGTAATCGGCCATCAGCTTGCGCTCCGAGCCATCGTCGGAGAAACGCACGAGGACGACACCCCCCGGCTCGACCCCGGTCACAACCCCCTCGCCGAAGCTGGCGTGGATGACATCGTCACCGGCCTGAAGCTCCAGCGTCGGGCCGGGATCGATTCGCGCCGCCGCTTGAGCGGGCCCCGGCGCAGGACCCCAGCCGGTCGCGCTCGACCCGCCCGCCTCCCGATCGGTCAGCTCGGCCGGCAGCTCGTCGACGAAGCGCGAGGGGAGATTGCGCGCGGAGCGGCCGAACAGCCGCCGCTCGCGGGCCCAGCTCAGGTAGAGCCGCGCTCGCGCCCGGGTTATGCCGACGTAGCAAAGGCGGCGCTCCTCCTCCTCGCCACCCTCTTCGAGGGCACGCAGATGTGGGAAGGACCCCTCCTCACAGCCGACGATGAAGACCGTGTCGTACTCGAGCCCCTTGGCGTTGTGGAGGGTCATCAGGGTGATCAGCGCCTCCTCCTCCTCGCCATCCTGCAATCCGTCCTGCTCGCTATAGAGGGAAATCTGCTGGAGGAACTCCTCCAGCGGCGCAACCCCTCCATCGCCCTCCTGCTCGCGGTTGAGGTCAAACTCCCTTGCGACCCCGATCAGCTCCTCGAGATTCTCGGCGCGCCCCTCCGCCTCGATTGTGCGCTCGGCCGCCAGCGCCTCCAGATACCCGGTCTCGTGCAGGGTCCTCTCGAGCAGCTCGGCCACGGGGGCCGAGTCCACCCTGGCGCGCAGGTCCTCCACCATCTCGTGAAAGCGGGCGATCGCCCTGATCGCGCCACCACTCAGCCCGGGGACCTCCTCGGCTCTCCCCGCGACATCCCAGATCGGAAGGCCGGTCGTATTGGCATGAGCAGCCAGACGGCCCTGAGTCGTGTTGCCGATTCCCCGACGCGGTGAGTTGACGACCCGTGCGAAGGAAACCTGATCGGAGGGGTTCACCAGCAGACTGAGATAGGCGACCGCGTCCTTGATCTCCGCCCGCTCGTAGAACTTGGTGCCGCCGATCACCTGGTAGGGCAGCTCGAAGCGAACCAGGATGTCCTCCAGCACCCGGCTCATCGCATTGGTCCGGTAGAAGACCGCGACATCGGAGCGTCGCACGCCCTCCTCGGTTGCCAATCGCTCGATCTCCCCCGCCACCCACCGGGCCTCCTCATGCTCGTCGGCAAGCTCAGAGAGCCGCACCGGCTCGCCTCCGGCAATCTCGGTCCACAATCGCTTCGGCCGGCGCTGGCGGTTGCGCTCGACCACCGCATTGGCGGCTGAGAGGATCGTCTGCGTCGAGCGATAGTTCTGCTCGAGCGTGACGACCTCCGCGTCGGGGAAGTCGCGCTCGAAATCGAGGATGTTGCGGATGTCGGCGTGACGGAACCCGTAGATCGACTGATCCTCATCGCCAACCACCATCAGGTTGCCGTGGTCGGCGACAAGAAGTTGCAGCAACCGATACTGGGCGTGGTTGGTGTCCTGATACTCATCGACGAGGACGTGGCGGAAGGTCCGCCGCCAGCGCTCGCGCGCCTCCTCATGCAGCTCCAGGGCCTCGACCGTGCGGACCAGGAGGTCATCGAAATCCATCGCGTTGGCCTCGAGCATCCGCTTCTCATAGAGCGCGTAGACCTCGGCGGCGACGCCCTCGAAGACGCTGCCCTGAGTCTGAGCGAAGGCGGCGGCGTCAATCAGATGGTTCTTGGCACCCGAGATCTGGGAGCGAATCGCCCGCGGCGGGTAGCGCTTCGGGTCGACGTGAAGCTCGCCCATGCAGCGCTTCAACATCCGCAGCGAATCCGACTCGTCATAGATCGTGAAACTGCGCGAATAGCCGAGTCGCTCGGCGTCGGCACGCAGCATCCGGGCGCAGGCGGAGTGAAATGTGGTCACCCACATTGCGCGGGCCGAACGCCCGACGAGCCCCTCGACACGCTCGCGCATCTCCGCCGCCGCCTTGTTGGTGAAGGTGATCGCGAGGATCTCCCCCGGGCGGGCGGCACCCGTGGCCAGGAGCCGGGCGATGCGGTGGGTCAGGACCCGTGTCTTTCCTGAACCCGCGCCGGCGATCACCAAGAGCGGACCCTCCTCATGGAGGACGGCCTCGCGCTGGGACTCGTTGAGGTCGACCAGCAGCCGCTCAACCGGATCAGAACCGGGTTCGGTGGGGGCGCCCTCGGGGAGGTTTTCGGCTTTGGGCTGGGTCTGCAGCATTTCCCTCGAGAATAGAGAGGACGGCGGCGGGGCCGGCCCGCTCAGTCCTCGACCGGACCCGCCCCCCCGACCCGCTTGCCGTTGAGCCTCACCTTGTGGCCGGGGTTGCCGACCACCGTGGCCCCGGGGGGCACATCCTCGACCACGACAGTGTTTGCTCCCACCTTGGCCCCATCACCGACCGAGATCGGGCCGAGCAGCTTCGCCCCGGCGCCGATCGTGACGTCATCGCCGACCGTTGGGTGGCGCTTGCCGGGTTCAGTTCCGGTGCCGCCCAGCGTCACTCCCTGGTAGAGAGTCACGCGCTCACCGATCTCGGCGCTCTCCCCGATCACCACCCCCGATCCATGGTCGATGAAAAAACCCTCGCCGATCCTGGCCGCCGGATGGATCTCCACGCCCGTCAGGACACGGGTGAGGTAGGCGATCGTCCGCGCCAACGTCGGCGCTCCCGACTCGAACAATGCGTGGGCGAGGCGGTGGGCGAGCAGGGCCTGCACCCCCGCCCAGCCGGCGAGGATCCCCAGCGAGGAAACCCCGCGCGCGGCAGGATCACGATCGCGCGCCGCCGCCACGCTGACCCTCGCCTCTCGCAGGAGAACTCTGCAGGCGCCGCTCATGGGAAGAAGAAGGGTAGGGACACGTAGCGCTCGCCCGAGTCGCAGACGATCGTCACCACCCGCTTGCCGGCTAGCTCCGGCCGCGCGGCGACCTCAAGCGCCGCGCTGAGGTTCGCCCCGGCCGAGATGCCGGCGAGGATGCCCTCGCGCTGGGCCGCGAGTCGAGCCGTCTCCAGCGCCTCCTCGTCGCCGACGGTGATGACCTCATCGATCACCCCGCGGTCCAGCACCTCGGGCACGAAACCCGCACCGATACCCTGGATCTTGTGTGAGCCCGGCGCGCCCCCGGAGAGCACCGCAGAGGTATCGGGCTCGACCGCGATCACCAGAGTCTCGGGGGAGCGCTCCTTCAGCATCCGCCCTACCCCGGTTATCGTCCCCCCGGTTCCGACCCCGGCGACGAAGGCGCCGATCGTGGCGTCGGTGTCGCGCCAGATCTCCTCGGCGGTGGTGCGCCTGTGCACCTCGGGATTCGCCGGATTGGAGAACTGCTGCGGCATGAAACCCTTGCGCTGCTCACAGATCGCCTCAGCCAGCTCTACCGCCTCGGTCATTCCTCCAAGCGAGGGCGTTTCGCGCACCTTGGCACCATAGGCGCGCAGCAGCTTCGAGCGCTCCCGGCTCATCCCCTCGGGCAGGGTGAGAATCAGCTCATAGCCCCGTGCCGCGCAGACCATCGCGAGCGCGATCCCGGTGTTGCCGCTGGTCGGCTCGACAATTGTCGAGCGTCCCGGCTTGATCAACCCCTGCTCCTCGGCCGCGTCGATCATCGCCACCCCAATCCGGTCCTTGACCGAGCCGCCGGGGTTTAGGTACTCCAGCTTCGCGCAGACCTCAGCCCCCAGGCCCTCACTGAGGCGCAGCATCGCGACCAGCGGCGTCTCGCCGACCACGGCCGAGGCCTCGGCGCCGATCCGCATCAGTTCCAGGGCATCTGGTCCGCAGGCACTGCCGTGAGTCTAGGGCCGCTCGAGCCGGGATGACTAGATGAAATACATGCCCGAGCCGGCCTCGGCCGCTTCGCGGCGGGCCACTTCGGCGACCGTTGTCTGGCCGAAGACCTTGCGCAGGGCGGTGACCCCCTCAGCCCAGATGCCACCGGCCTCCTCCGCCTCCTGACCGATCTTGCCGTCAAGCGCCTGAACCACCTCCAGGACCGTAATCTCATCGGCCGGACGGGCAAGGGTGTAGCCACCCTTCATCCCGCGGTGGCTGGTGAGAAGGCCGGCGCGGCGCAGGGTCGAGAAGAGCTGCTCGAGAAACTGGTCGGGGATGTCGCGGCGCTCGGCCAGCTCCTTGATCGGCACCGGCCGCTCCCCGGAGCGCGCCAGCTCAGCCAGGGCGACGACCGCATAGCGGGACTTGGAGGTGATTGAGATCACGCTTCCTTTCTACCGTACGATCCGGACCCGGCTGGGTTAGGATCGGTCGCCAAGCACCCGGGTCGAGCCGGAGCCGACCCGGAACCCAGAGCAGATCGGAAGCAGTCCTGAGCGAGCGCCCACACTGCCTTGTGATCGACGGTCACCCACTCGTCCGGCTTGGAGTGCGCGGGGTGCTGGGGGATGGGTTCGAGGTCCATGAGTCCACAACCCGCGAGGAGGGCCTGGATCTGATCCGTGACATCGGCAGCTTCGATGTGGCGATCGTTGACATCGGCTGCCGCAACGGCGGCGGGCCGGCGCTGAGTGGTAACGATGCGATCCGCGCCCTGCACAAAGCCGCGCCCGGTCTCGGCATCGTTGCCCACGGCGAGCGCCCCGAGCGCCATGCCGCGACCGCCGCCATGCAGGCGGGCGCGATTGCCTACGTGGCGCGCACCGCAGGGACACAGCAGCTGCGCCGCGCAGTCGAGTCGGCACTGGCCCAGGAGAGCTTCATCGACCCTGCCGTCCCGCCCAGGGGCAGCCGCGGCAAACTCACCCGTCGCCAACGGCAGATCCTCCAGCGCCTCGCCGACGGCCAATCGACCACCGTCGCCGCCCGCCAGCTCGACCTCAGCGAGGAGACGGTCAAGACCCACACGAAGAACATCATGTCTCGCCTCGGCGCCCGCAACCGCACCCACGCGGTGGCGATCGCCCTGCGCGAGTCCCTCATTGAGTGAGGCCTATATCCAGCCTCGGTCTCGCGCGGTGAGCACCGCCTGGGCGCGGTCGACCGCGCCAATCTTTCCGTACACGTTGTGCAGATGGGTGCGGATGGTCGAGACCGAGAGGTGCATCTCGCCGGCGATCTGCTTGTAGACCATGCCCTCGGAGAGGTGCCTGAGGACGTCAAGCTCGCGGGTCGATAGCGGGCAGGGCTCGCTTATGCGGCCCATATCCTGGCGCGAGTAGGGAAGCTCATAGAGCAGGTCGCGCAACCCCTCCAGGCCGAGGCCGCAGCGCTCGGCGGCGGCGCGCAACCGGTCCGGGGAAATCGCCTCGCCCTGGACGTAGTGGGCGACCATGTCGGCGATCGCCACCATCCCCGCCAGGCCCTCGGCGTCTTCGGAGTGATGTCGCTCAATCGCCACCGCCAGTCGCGGCGGGACGTTCCAGCGCCGGGCAAGCACCCCACCGACCAGGGCGTGGTCGATGCCGAGCTGCTCACGCTCCTCACGCACCCGCTGCTCGGGGGTACGGGAGACCGTGTCGAAGAAGCTTTTGTAGCCGGGGTGCAGGCGCGAGATGACCAAACGCCCGACGTCGTGGATCAGCGCCGCCACGGCCAGCTCGTCGCGCTCAGACCAGCCCACCGCCCGGCCGATCTCCTCCGCGGCACGCTGGGTCGCCAGCGCGTGGATGCGGAAGCGCTCAGGCTTCAGCTCCCAGCCGCCGTTTGACTCAAAGAAGTCAAAGCTTGGCGCGGTGCCGGCAATCGCCAGCACACCGGAGGGCTTCAGGACGTCGACAGCCGCCGGCACCCCGCCAACTCCGCCGGCCACCAACCCGGTTCGATTGGCAAAGCGCAGGACCGAGATCGCCAGGCCGACGTCGCCCTCGACCGCGTCGATGAGCTCGCCGACCCGCGCGGTCTCGGCGGTCGCTGCACGGATCACCCGCTCGCGCGACTCGATCAGGACCGGAAAGCGCTCGACCGCCTCAAAGGCCTCCGCGAGGCGGCTGCCGGGGGCCGGGCCGGGCTTGGCGCCGGCATCCTTGACGAGAACGTCGTGCGCGTTGGCCTTGCCGTTGCTGTGAGCGGTCGTAGACGCCATCCGCGATCTCATCGGCAGCGGAGGACGTTCGGTTTAGCGCTCCAGCCCAAGAAATGGCTGTCGAGCGCGGCTAGCTGGCGAGGAGGCGCCGCTCGGCGGCCTCGATCCTGGTGATCGAGGCCTCCCGCCCAAGCGCCGCCAACGACTCGAAGATGCCCGGCGAGACGGTGCTGCCGGTGATCGCCACCCGGATCGGCTGGTAGAGCTTGCCCGGCTTCACGCCGAGACGCTCGGGCAGGGGCGCGAGCACCGCCTCCACCTCCGGCGCCGCAAAGCCCGCAGCGCCGCCAAGGGCATCGCGCGCCGCTCCCAGCAGAGATCCAGCACCCTCCCCCATCACCTTGGCCCATGCCTCGGGGTCATCGACCGGGGGCTCAAAGAGAAAGCGGATCAGCGGCCACACCTCCTCCAGCGTCTGTGCTTTCTCCTGGGCGATCTCGCAGGCCAGGCGAAGCGATTGGTCGGGCTCGCGGCCAAGGTGGCGGGCGACGGTGAGCGTGTACTCATCCAGCGACATCCCACGCATGAAGCGCCCGTTGATCCAGCGCAGCTTGCGCTCATCGAAGATCGCCGCCGAGGTGCCCACGTCCTGCACCCGAAAGCGCTTGACCAGCTCCTCGGTTGACATCAGCGTCGTGTCGTCGTCGCTGCCCCAGCCCAAGAGCGCCAGGTAGTTGCGCACCGCTGCCGGCAGGTAGCCGCGCTCGCGCAGCTCCTGCACCGAGGCGGCGCCATGTCGCTTGGAGAGCTTCTTGCCGTCGGGACCGTGGAGCAGCGGCAGGTGCCCGTAGCGCGGTGGCTGGTGGCCGAGTGCGCGCAGGACCAGGATCTGCTTCGGGGTGTTTGAGAGGTGATCATCGCCGCGCACCACGTCGGTGATCCCCATCTCTGCGTCGTCGACGGCGACCGCGAAGTTGTAGAGGACCGAACCGTCCCCCCGGGCGATGACGAAGTCGTCGTAGCTGCGGTTGGGAAAGACAACGGCACCGTGGACCAGATCCTCGACCATGGTCTCCCCCTCCTCGGGGACGCGCAGGCGCACCGCGGCCCCGGGCTCTTCGCTCGGCACGCCGCGATAGCCGCGACCGCTGCCGTGGCGGGCCTTCCAGCTCTCGACGTCACCGGCGGTGGCCGAGTCATGGTAGGCGGCGCTGGACTCGAGCAAGACCCCCAGCGCGGCCTCATGGCTGGCGGATCGCGATGCCTGGGAGACCGGCCCCACGTCCCAGTCCAGCTCAAGCCAGCGCAGCGCGTCGATGATCTGCTCGACGTTCTCCTCGGTCGAACGCTCACGGTCGGTGTCCTCTATCCGCAAGACCAGCTCGCCGCCGCCGTGGCGGGCCATCAGCCAGTTGTAGAGCCCCGTCCTCGCTCCGCCGATATGCAGCGCGCCCGTCGGAGAGGGGGCGAACCTCAATCGAAGATTCTTATTGCCCATGCGCATCAGGGCCCAAGATTCCGCAACGCTGGGCGGCGATCATTTGCGCAGCTCGTGCTGGAGGCCCTCAAAGCAGTAGGCGAGAAGCAGGCAGAGCCCGTTTTCATCGACGTTGTATTTGCGCTTGGCGTCGGCCGGGGTACCGAGGCGTTGGAAGAACGCAAGCATCACCGCCCGATCCTCGTCGCGGTAGAGGCTCTGATCTATTTCCGGCTCGTTGTCGTGAATCCACAGGAAGAGCCCGCCGTTTTGAACCTGCTCATGCAGCTCCCCCGCCGGGTGAGATGCGCCTCGATCAAGCGCCGCAATTAGCTGCACGCCCAGCATCGAGTAGCGCAGTTGTCCGTCCATTCCGTCTAGTCCCCTCTCGGTTTGCGAAGCATTTAACCCGCCTGGCGCGGACGACCCCCTGCCGGCCCCACCCCGATCAGATCTAGGATGGCGCGTCTATGTTGATCGGCGCTCACGTTTCCACTGCGGGCGGGCTGGAGCAGGCGGTCGAGCGCGGCACCGAGCGCGACTGCGAATCGATCCAGATCTTCCACCAGAGCCCGCGAATGTGGCGCCCGACGGAGTATGGACCTGAGGACTTCGCCGCATTCCGCGGGGCGATGGAGGCCTCTCCGGTCGAGGCGGTCGTGATCCATGCGGTGTACCTGATCAACTGCGCAACCAAAGACAAGGAGCTGCGTCGCAAGTCACTGAACTCGCTGACCCACGCGTTGCGAATCGGCGACGGGATCGGCGCCCGCGGCGTTGTCCTTCACCCGGGCGCACAGAAGGGCGAGCCGCTCGGCCCCTCGATGAGGAGGGCGGCGAAGGTGATCGCCGCGGCACTCAAAGACAGCGACGGATGCCCACTGTTGCTCGAGCAGACCGCCGGACACAAAGGCCTGCTCGGGCGCGACTTCGACCAGACCGCCGAGCTGATCGAGCTGGCGGGCGGCGGCGAGCGTCTCGGCCTGTGCCTCGACTCCTGCCACCTTTTCGTACAGGGATATGACATCACCGATGAGGCCCACCTGGCCACGGTGCTCGACGAGGCCGAGGAGAAGGTGGGCCTCGACCGGCTGGGCTGCCTCCACGTCAACGACGCGGCCGCCCCGCTCGGCTCCTGTCGAGATCGTCACGCCAACATCGGTGAGGGAGAGATGGGCAGGCGCGGCCTCGCCGCCTTCCTCTCTGAGCCCCGCTTCGAAGGTCTGCCGGCGACCCTGGAGACACCCGGTCCGGATCGAAAAGGCACCGACAAGAAGGAAGTCCAGAAGGCCAGGCGGCTGCGCCAGGCGGGACTCAAGAAGCGCCGTGGGTAGGCGGGCGGCGGGAGCCGTCTGGGGGCCCGATTCTCCCGCCGTCGTTCTCTATTTGACCTGGACGCCGGAGATCGCGCGTGAGATGACCAGGCGCTGGATCTCGGAGGTGCCCTCGAAGATCGTGTAGATCTTTGCGTCGCGGTGCATGCGCTCAACCGGGTACTCCCGGGTATAGCCGTTGCCGCCGAGGATCTGGATCGCCCGCTCAGTCGCCCAGACCGCGACCTCGCCGGCCTTTAGCTTCGACATCGAGCCCTCGGCGTTCTCGAAGGTCTGGCCGGTGCGCCCGATCCAGGCGGCGCGCCAGACCAGGAGCCGGGCGGCGTCGATCTCCAACTTCATGTCGGCGAGAGCGAAGGCAATTGCCTGGTTCTCGACGATTGCGCGGCCGAACTGGCGCCGCTCTTTGGCGTACTCGAGCGCGTACTCATAGGCGGCGCGCGCAATGCCGAGCGCCTGGGCGCCGACCGTGGGTCGACTCGCCTCGAAGGTCTGCATCGCCGCCTGCGATTTGGACTTCTTGCCCTCGCGGACCCTGGCGAGCCGTTCGTCGAGCTTCTCTTTGCCCCCCAACAGGCACGAGCCCGGGACGCGGCAGTCATCGAGGTGCACATCGGCGGTGTGTGAGGCGCGCAAGCCGTGCTTTTTGACCTTGGCGCCCTGCTCGCAACCCGGCGTTCGGGGTGGGATGACGAAGGCGGCATGTCCGCGCGAACCAAGCTCGCGGTCGACGGAGGCGATCACCACGTGGACGTTGGCGATGCCCCCGTTGGTGGCCCATGCCTTCTGGCCGTTGATCACCCACTCATCCTTCGCCTCGTCATATTTGGCGGTGGTGCGGATCGCAGAGACGTCGGAGCCAGCGTCGGGCTCTGACGCACAGAATGCTCCCAGCTTGACATCGTCGGGCGTACCGAAACACTGGGGGATCCACTCCCCCATCTGCTCCGTTGTCCCCTGTCCGAAGATCGCAGCAACCGCCAGCGAGGTGCCCATGATCGCCATACCGATGCCGGCATCCCCCCAGAAAAGCTCCTCGTTGGCGATCGGCAGGGTCAACCCGGATCCATCAGCCCAAAACTGAGCCAGTGCTTCGAATCCATAGAGGCCGATCTTGGCCGCCTCCTCGATCACCGGCCAGGGGGTCTCCTCGCGCTCATCCCACTCCGCAGCGGCGGGACGAACGACACCCTCGGCAAAACCGTGCACCCAATCGCGGATGTCCTTCTGATCCTGGCTCAGCTCAAGGGTGAACTTGGGAGCGCCGTCCTCTCCGGACCCGCTGCCGCCAGCCGCTTCAGCAACCAGTTGTTCTGCATCTACCGCCGCCGCCACCTCTGCCATTGGGTCGATCCTACACGAAACGATGTCGTTGTCAGGCCTGCTCAGAGGTCGCGCAGGTCAAAGGCACGCAGCCCCTCCGGGCCCTCGTCGGTGCAATCAAAGAAGCGTGGATTGACGCAGCCGTAGGCGGGGCCGTTTCCCTCGTAGGCGCGCTCGACCGAGAACTGGCAGTGGGGCAGGGGTTCCCCGGTCATCTTCACTCCGCCAAAGCCCCCCGGTTGGAGCACCGCATCCAGCTCCACGTCGGCGCCGAAGACCTCCTGCATGCACCCCACATATTGATCGCCGCTGAAGACGTCGACGTAGCTGTAGAGGAAACGGCAGCGCATCTCCAGGCAGCCGCGTGGCTCGATCATCTTGTCGCAGAACGAGCGGCACTGGCGGCACTCGCCGGCTCGTGCAGCCTGCTCCTCTCGCTGGCGCGTGGCCATGGCTAGGTCAGTGTAGGCGCCGGGACGGGCGGGCGGAAGGGATCAGGCCGCCATCACGTCGGGGCCGAGCATGTGGTCCAGCTCGGCCCTCAGACCCCGGGAGGGTCGCACCCGGTACTCGCGCCCTAGCCGAATCTCCCGTGGCTCACCCTCGGCCGTGCGGATCGCCAGATGAACGTCCGCCTCCCCCTTGTGATGCTCGAGAACGGTTTTCAGCTCATCGACCAGGCCAGGGACGAGCCTGGCGGCGTCGATCGTCAGCTTCAGTGGCTCCAATGCGGTGCTCGCCGCCCGGCTCGCGCGGCCGATCTCCTCCGCGCCGGGCTCAAAGCGCTCCGCCTCCTGGACGACGAGCTTGGTTTCGCCGCGGTCTTTGTGGTCCAGCCGTCCACGGACCAGGAGGATCGCATCGGGGACGATGACCGTAGCGCTGTCGGCCTGGTCGGCTTTGAAGATCAGCATCTCCACCTGGCCCTCGATGTCATCGAGGGTGGCAAACATCATCTGGGTGCCACTCTTGGTGCGGATCTTCTTGCAGTCGACGACGATCCCGCCCACCGTCACCCAGGACCCGTCGGCGCGCCCGCTCAACTCCGCCAGCGTGCAGTCGACGCGCGCTCGCAGGGCGTCGCGCACCTCGGCCAGTGGATGGGAGGAGAGATAGGTGCCGAGCGTCTCCTTCTCTAGCGCTAGGAGCTCGGCGCGATCGAACTCGGCGGCGGAGATCGGCGGGCGGTGGTGGGCTTGGGCGGGTCCGGCGCCTCCGCCCTCATCGCCGAAATCGAAAATCGAGCCCTGGCCGAGCTGGGCGTCCTCCTGCGCCTTCTGCCCCGCCGACTGGGCCGCCGGCAGGGACTCCAGCATCCCCCTGCGCGTGGCACCGGTCGAGTCGAGGGCTCCGCACTTGATCAGGCATTCGACCGCACGTTTATTCACAGCGCGAGCATCGACCCGCTCGCAGAAGTCCCAGATTGAGGCGATCGGCGCCTGCTCGCGAGCCCGCAGGATCGCCTCGACCGCCGCGTGGCCGACGTTCTTGACGGCATCGAGCCCAAAGCGGATCGCCTTCTGGGAGACGACAAAGCTGTGGTCAGATGAGTTGACGTCCGGGGGCAGCACCTTGATCCCCATCTCCTCGCAGCGGTTGACGAAGAACGGGACCTTGTCTTTGGTGTTCATTACTGAGGAGATCACCGCCGCCATGTACTCGGCCGGATAGTTGGCCTTCAGATAGGCGGTCCGGTAGGAGATCAGCCCGTAGCAGGCGGCGTGGGACTTGTTGAACGAGTAGTCCGCCGCCGCTTCATTCAGCTTCCAGAGATCGGCGGCGACCTTGGGAGCGGTCCCCGACTGCTTCAGCCCGGCCATGAACTTGTCCTTCATCGTCGCCATCAGGTCGCGCTTCTTCTTGCCGATCGCCTTGCGCAGGTCGTCTGCCTCTGAGCCCGAGAAACCGGCCATCGAGCGGGCAATCTCCATCAGTTGCTCTTGGTAGATGACGCAGCCGTGGGTCTCCTCGGTGATCGCCCTCAAGCGCGGATCGGGGTAGCGGACCGTCGTGGGGTCGCGCTTGCCCTTGGCGTAGGCGGGGATGTAGGCCAAGGCTCCAGGTCGGTAGAGGGCGCCAAGCGCAACCAGGTCGGCGAACTCGGTCGGCCCGACCTTACGCAGCGCCTCGCGCATCCCCTCGGACTCGAATTGAAAGACGCCGGTCGAGTCGCCTTGGGCGAGCATCGCGTAGGTCCCGGGGTCGTTGAGGGGGATTGTCTCCATCTCGATCTCCTCGCCGCGCGAGCGGCGGATGATCTCGATCGCGTCCTCGATCACGTCAAGGTTGCGCAGACCGAGGAAGTCCATCTTCAGCAGGCCCATCTCCTCGATCGGGACCATCGAGTACTGGGTGACGATCTTGTACTGGCGCTCGGGCTTGCCCGAACCGTTCCCGTTGGCGCTTGCAGCGGCGCGGTCCTCGGCCAGCTGCAGCGGCACGATCTCCTGCAGCGGGCGGTCGGCGATCACCACGGCGGCGGCGTGGATCGAGTTGTTGCGGATGATTCCCTCCAGGCCGCGGGCGACGTCGATGATCCGTTTTGCGTCCGGTTCAGCGTCATAGGTTCGTTTCAGCTCCTGCCCGGTCCGCAGACAGTCTTCGAAGGATGGACTGCGACCCATGATCGGCTCGGGAATCTGCTTCGCGAGGCGATCGCCCGTGGCGTAATCGAAGCCGAGCACGCGGGCTGCATCACGGGTCGCCGCCCGCGGGGCCATCTTGCCGAAGGTGATGATCTGGGCTACCGACTCGCGGCCGTACTTCTCGGCGACGTAGCGGATCACCCGCTCGCGACCGCGGACCGAGAAGTCGATGTCGATATCTGGCATCGATTTACGGCCGGGGTTGAGGAAACGCTCGAACAGAAGGTCGTTGGCGAGCGGGTCGATGTCGGTGATCTTGAGGCAGTAGGACACGATCGAGCCCGCCGCCGAGCCGCGCCCTGGTCCGACGGCAACGCCGTTCTCCTTGGCGTAGCGGACAAAATCCCAGACGATCAGGAAGTAGGAGGAGAAGCCCATCTCCTCGATTGCGCCGAGCTCAAACTCGAGTCGCTGCACCGCCTCAGCCGGCGGCGGCTCCCCATAGCG
>JBAVAR010000166.1:0-8115 GCA_049585815.1 Solirubrobacterales bacterium | reverse complement strand
GCACCATGAAGGTGACCTCCTCACGCAGGACGCGACCGCCCGATACGGTCGCTTCTTCCCTGCTCAGGAGGTCATTCTTCGTTTTGGGTCGGACGGAACCCGCCTACCGGATCGGTGGATCCGGGCTAAAGAGAGACCCTCAAGGCTCACCCGGGATGCCGCCTTCGCCTCCCCGCTGGAGAGAAGGCCCAACCCTGCAACGGAGTACATGTCTCGGCTGCGCGACGGGCGGACCCGGAGCCGGGACCTCGGGCGCCCTGGCGAGAACCTTCGCAGAGCAGCAAGACCAGAGCAGCCCTCCTAACGTTCGCCCAGATGTCTCTTCAACAACTCCTTGACCGCCTTCCTCCGAAGTCCAAGTGGCGAAGAACTTTTCGATGTCCGGTAGGGCAAGCTGCCCACGATGCGTTTCCCTGATTCTCGATCGCGACTCGAAGTTGCTCGGGCTCGGCCGCACGCCGCTCGCAGCGACCTACTTGATCACCTTGCCAGATGGCGAGATCACATACCAGTAGCCGCCGTTGAGATTCACCCCCTGTCCTGTCGCGGTTCCGGCGGAGGTGTCGGCGGTATAGGTGTAGAGCGGCCAGCCGGCATAGGTGACGACTTCGCCGCCTTCGGGATCGGAGTCCTTGCCCAGTAGCTTTGACTTCACTGCTCCCAAGGCAGTCGCTTTCTGGCCGCTTTCCAGGTTCAGCGGCGGCCAGATGGCGGCGCATTCTCCTTGGCAGGTGACCTTGCTTTCCTTGTCAGGTGCGAAGACGTAGAGCGTCCTGCCTTCTTCGTTGACCAGCACAGACCCGAGGCTCGAGACCGACTTCGCCGAGACCTGCGGGCCCGGCGCTGAGCTCGCCGACTTGGCGGTCGACGCAGAGGTGGTCGCCGTGCTGCTCGTTGTGCTGCTGCTGCTCCCGCAGCCCGCGACGATGAGCGCGGCAACGGGAAGGATCAGCACCGCCGTTGGCTTTCTCACAACTGCCGCCCACCTGCTTGTCGTTGGCCGGTTACTGTTATCGCACCCTTCAGTCTAGACCCCGGGCGCCGGGGCGGGATCGACCGAACTTCGCGGCTGACCTGACTCAGCCCAGAAACCAGAGGATGGGAGAGTGGCGCGCACGCGGCCGCTCAGATAAAGCGAGACAGGTCTGAACGGCAGTAACGGAAGTGGAAGCTGAAGACCGTCGAGTTGGCGAGATTTGAGAAGTGAAGGAGCCTGGATTCGTCGTGAGAGGCCTCCGCCTTCCGGTCGGCCTTCAGCGCCTTGCCGGTGGCCTCGGTGAGGCGCGCCTCGATACTCAGATAGCCGAGCCACTTCATCAGCCTCGCTTCGGAGGTTGCTGGCGGCTGGACCCCCTTAAGCTGATTATCGGCTCTCTGCAGGGCCGTCCCAGCCTTGGCGACGTCCCGCGCGGCCCTCTCTTCAGCTGGTTGTGCTTGATCAGCCCCCTCACCCCCCTGAGATCCCGTTCGATCTCGATCGTGTTCTTGTGACAGATCGGTTCGACCGCCGCGACATAGGCTTCTTGGCTCACTTCTTCAGCGGCGGCGATCGCCACCGTGGAGGAGAGGATCGCGATCGACGCGATGAGGAGGCAGACGACCCTCAGGTTCATCTCTTCCCCCTGCCCCCGCGGCATCTTTTCGCGATCTCGCCGGAAATCCTGTCGCCGTTTACAAAATCAAATTCGCCCTTGGCAAAGAGTGAGCCGGTCGGGCAGGTGGCGTGCAGCAGGCTCTCCCTGTGGCCCCTGTAGCGCCAGGTCCTGCCGAGCGTGGCTTCAAAGCCGGTCAATGAGCCCTGGCCGCCGACGATGGTCGGGATATGGATCTGGGTCGCGGTGCCGTATTTGCCGTGGCCCTTGCCGATCACGCCGGTGGTGACGAAGGTGGTGGGGGCGGGCACATCGGCGTAGACGTGGATGATCAGCACAGGCTTTCGCCCCATTGGCTTGCCGTTGAAGATCAGCATCGGGCCCTGGGCCGAGAAGGGCCTCTGTTCGGGGAAGTAGATCTCCGCCGTCGCCCTGCCGTGGCCGATCAGGGAGGGACGGCAGGCCGCCCGGGCGGCGCTGGTGGTGGTCGACCGCAGCTTTGCAACCGAGCAGGTCGCGAGGCCCTTTGTGTAGATAGTGCCGTGCTTGTCGAACTGCAGGTTCAAGGTCTTCAGGGCGGGAACCTGAGAGCCGTCGGTCGTTTGGATCGAGCCCTTCAGCTTCAGGATGATTGGGGTGGGAATTCGCTTCGACAGTTTGGTTGGGGAGATCCTGCCTTCGATCCCGACCTCGAGGTTGCCGGTGATCACAGGCACTGCGAGGGCGGTCGAACCGAGCGCCGCGGCGATCACCAGGGTCACCGCGAGAAAGAACCCGAGTCTGGTGGGATGTTGAATTGGTCCTGGTCTCATCTCCTGCTCCTCAGGTTCCCTTTTTCGGTCATCCCTAACCCCGCACCCCGCAGCGTCGCGTCAGGGTCAGCTTCACCCTGGCGCCGTTGGCAAAGAGAAAGCTGGTCTTGGCGAATTTGAAAGAGAGGACGGAAAGCCCCTGGGGGCGGGACAGTTTGCACTGAGGGCGCTCATGCCGAGGACCTTGCGATCGTCGCCATCGGCAGGCCGTCGCAGAAGGCGGCTCGGATCGCGGGCGACTCGGCAAGGCAAGGGGCTCCGATCCCGTCCGAGGATCGGAGCCCAGCTCACCGCTAGCCCTGCTTGTGAATCGAGACCATCGGGACGACCTGCTCGGTCTTTTCGATCTTCACCTTGACTCACCCCCTTCGTATCCGCTGCGGTCTAATCGACGCGCGTTTTGAGTTGCATTACTTAGGACCTTTCGAGCGATCTGATTAGTTCCGCTAGTCGGGCCATTGTTTGGCGGCGGAGATTGCAGGGAATACGATGGAGTGGTCGAAGGTCGCCGCCCAACGATTGGAGGAAGCTCCCTTGGTCCCCAAGTCAAACAGCAAGCTGCCGACGAAACCGCTGGAGGTGATCGATCAACGCCTGGTCAAGGCGCTCGGTCACCCGATCCGCGCCGACGTGCTTTCAATCCTGAACGAACGGGTCGCCAGTCCGAGCGAACTGGCCAAGGCGCTGGGCGAGGGCCTGAGCCAGGTCAGCTACCACGTGAACGTGCTGATCGAGTGCGACTGCCTGGAACTGGTCAAAACCGAGCCGCGACGGGGGGCGATCGAGCACTACTACCGCGCGACCTCGCGAGCCTTCCTCAACGCCGAGGAGTTCGCGTTATTGCCGGAGTCGATCCGACCGGGGATGAGCGCAACTCTGTTGCGGGCGGTGATCGACGACGCCGCATCGGCGCTCAGCACCCACGCCCTCGACTCGCGTGAGGACAGACACCTGAGCTGGACGCCGATGATCATCGATGAGACCGGGTGGAATGACCTGACCGCGATGCTTTCCGAGAGCCTTGACCGGACGCTGGAGATCCAGGCTGAAAGCGCGGAACGGTTGACGGAGGCAAAGGGTGAGGATGGCTTCTCTGTATCGGTGACGTTGCTGGGGTTCCCAACGCCAAGCGCCGAGCAAAAGAGCGCGGCGCAGAAGTCCTGAGCGGCTCTTTCTGAGTACCCCGGGATGCCTGGCGCGAGCTGGTGTGTCCTGCGCTGACTCAATAGCAGCCAACTGCCGCACTAGATGGATCGTTGTCCCATCGGTCAAAGACGGGCGTCGTCGTGATCAGCACTGCGGTTCCCTCGCTGCGCAGATGGCACCCACCAGGCAGAAATGCTGCGAAGCGGCAGCTCGCCCGCAGCGTTCGTCATCGGCACACGCAGTGTCCAAAAAAAAACGACCCGTAGCGGCTGCAGCGCGGCTGACTGCCCTGCGCCGCGCTGCGCGTTTAGGTGAACCCGGAGTTGCGCTGGACGGTGTGAAGTGCCGATCCTTACTGTAATTAAATCTAATATTCACATATTATGGTTTGCTTTTAATCAGTTACTGTGAACAAATCATCACTCCGAGAATTCAAAGTGATGCAGTGGACGATGGCTGGGTGTGGAGCGAGGCACACGGTTTGTGTTTGCGCTTGGCCTACCGCTACGCGCGGAATCCGAGCGAAGCGGAGGACATCGCGCAGGAGGCATTGCTACGGGCCTGGCGGCGGCGCTCGACGCTTCGCGACGTGGAGTGCCGTAAGCAGTGGCTGGCGACGATCGTCCGCAACGAGGCCTTTCGCGACCGTGGTCGGATCAGACCCGATCCGGTAGCGACGATCGATGTCGGGGAGGCCGTCGATGACGAGCGGGTCCTGGCAACTGCCGAGCGCGCCGATATCCACGCCGCGCTCGGCCGGTTGGCGGAGCGCGACCGCGAGCTGCTGGCGCTGCGCTACAGCGAGGACCTGACCCAGTCGGCGATCGCCAGCCGCCTCGGCATTCCCGAGGGCACGGTGAAGGTGAGGCTGCACCGTGCGCGGGAGAGGCTGCGGGAGGTGATCGCGTAGGTGGGAGCTACGCGAGTGTCGCCGCTAAGCAGGCGTAGCGTTTCGGAGAGGCTCGGCGGTGTGGGGTTGCGTCGCAGCGCAGACCACACAGCCGGGCTCGGGCGCTACCTGCTCGCGCCTGACCTCCATCGTGCGCAGGTCATAGATGTGGGAGATGCCGAGGGTCGACGGCTGGGCGAGGCCGGTGAGGTAGTGCATGACCTCCAACCCAACCTGGCCGCCGATCAGCCCGCAGGCCGGACCCAGCGTCGCGGCGGGGGATGGTTGGGCACGGCGCTGTTCGATTGCGACGTCAAAGAGCGGGTAGTCGCGACGGAAAGCCGCCTCCTGACAGGCGAAGCAGCCGGTCACCCCGGGGACGAAGAGGGGGCCGACGCGGGCGACCGGAGGGAAGTGGCTCATCGTGATGTAAGGAATGTTGGCGGCGAAGCAGGCGGAGTTGACCCAGCGCTCGATCTCGTGGGCGGGCCAGTCGGCGGCATCGATGACGACGTCGGAGCCAGCGATGAACTCGGCGACCTGCGCCTCGCTCTGCAGCCGCTTCGCCGTTGCCTCGATTCGCATCGCGGAGTTGAAGGCGGAAAGACGCTCGGCAGCAGCCTTCACCTTAGGTCGGCCGATGTCAGCCTCGGTGTAGAGGATCTGGCGGTTGAAGTTGCTGACCTCGACCCGGTCACCGTCGATCAACCAGATCTCCCCCACTCCGCAGCAGGCGAGCGCCCAGGCGGCCCAGCCCCCGAGCCCACCCACCCCGATCACGGCGATGCGCGCTTCGCGCAGCCGGTCCTGGCATTCAGAGGGAGTCGGTGCGCCGCTGCCGATGTCGCTGAAGTAGCGGATCTGGCGATCGAAGCGGGCGAGCTCGGCCGCGGGAACGTGCTCATCATCGGCCGCGTCCTCGATCACCTCGAGCTCCTGGAGCTGGGAGACCAGATCGCGGACGGCCTGCTGACCGAAGCGTGCCTCGAGCTGGGTGGTGGTGCACTTGCCGTCGAGTGCCGCCAGCAGCTGGCGCTGCTCGGCGTCTGGGTTCTCGATGCGGATGTCGGCGCTGGCGCTGGGCCGCATCAGGTAGATGTCGCCGTTGGGCGACCCGATCGGCTCGGTAGTCCTCTTGATCCGCGGTCTCAGCACGGGCGCTCACCGCTGGCGGAGGGCAACGGCGCCGCGATGTAGATGGCCTTGGAGTGGTCCAAGTCGTCCAGCGGCTGCCGCAGGACGGCGTCGAATCCCTGGCCGAAGACCTGCAGGCACTGAAGACCGGCCCGCTGCAGCGTCGCCAGCACCTCCGCTTCGGGGAAATGGCGCTGGCGGTGGAGCTCGGTCTCGATCCCCTCGCCGGGGTGGCTGCGCCCCTCGCTCGTCTCTACCTCGAAGCTGGCCTCGCTGATCGACCTCGGTGAGGTCTCTGGAGAACCCTGTCCGGTCCAGGTCAGCCGGCGTCCGGAGGCCTCAACGATGACCGTTTCGGCGAAAAAGGTGCGATAGGTGTGAAGGGTGTTGACGTCAAACAGCAGCAGCCCGCCTGGCGCCAGATTGGCCCGCATGCCGGTCAGTGCCGCAGCCAACTCCTCGGTGTCAAGTAGGTAGTTGACCGCGTCGTCGAGCGCCCAGACGAGGTCGAATTGCCCAAACCTCGGCAGGTCGCGCATATCGGCCACCGAGAGCTGCGCCTCCCCCCCGGCCTTGGCTCGCGCCAGCTCGACCATCGAGGCCGAAATGTCGCAGGCGGCCACCCGCCAGCCACGCTCGAGCATCGGGATGAAGCTCTTGCCGGTGCCGCAGCCGACGTCGAGGAGACGGCCGTGGCGCAGGCCGCAGCGCTCAAGTGCCGGCAGCACGTTTGCCAGCCAGAGTTCGTAATCGTGGTGGGCGGTGAAGTCGTCGTAGACAGGGGCGATCGCTTCGTAGGCGAGCTCGGCCCACTTCGGCCTGGTGTCCGCAGCAGTTGTTGCCTCCATGATGTGGAGACCTTGTGATTGATCAGGATCGTTTCAGCGCTTTAGATCTCTGGTTGCTTTGATCGTCCCGAGAAAGAGGTGTGGGCGGCCCGGAGGTGGGCCTTGCTGACAACTATGTATGGCCGCAAGTGTCCAACGAGGCGATCACCCTCTTCGGCCGCGACGGCGATCCGGCCGCCACGAGGCCATCCCCACTGTCTTAGTTGGCGAGCTTGAAGGGGCCCACCGAGAGGACGCTGGTGCCCCGTGCACAGGCTTCGAAGGGGAGCGGAACGGAGCGCGAAGAACTCTGCCCCGGCGGGCTGACGCTTAGCCCGGCGGCCATCGCCGGATCGCACGAAGCGGCCCGGATCGCGCCGGCCTCAACGATCCGTAGCTGTGCGGCAGCAGAGCCGCCGGCGACCAGCTTCACCAGGCCGGGCTTCTGAGCGGATTCGAGCTTGGCCTGCTGGCCGAGCCGGCGTCCGTTGAGACCGATGGCGACCGCGGTAGGGAAGCCCGAAAGCGTGCAGGTCCGCCCCGAAAGGTTGGTGAACTCAAGCCGGTAATAAATACTGCCGGCGGTGCCGTTGCCGCGCCCGTCGGGGATCCAGATCACAAGTCCCGCGGTCTTACAAGCCGGGGTCGAAACGCCGGTGGGCGAGGCGGCCGAGAGCGGCGGCGCCGAGAGCGGTGCGGCAACGACGCAGGCAAGGATGAGCAAGGCGAACCTGACCCTCATCAGGATGCCATCCTATGCGCCTCGATTCCGTCGCGCACAACTCGCGCCTGCGAGAGCCGCCCCCCGGCGCCGAAGGCATATCCAGACGGAGTGGTGACAGTAGCGTCGCCCTCGACCCTGGAGCGTATGGCGAGCATTTAGGCCTGCCGGGATACCTCAGCCGAAGAGCGGCCTCGCCAGGCGTCGTGGGCCATCCAGCCCGAGATGCCGAGGATGAGCAGGCCGCCGAGTGGGTGAAGGCCGCCGGCCCAACCGCCAATCGCGAGAAAGATCTGGACGATGCTGAGCACGAATACAGCGAGCGCCGGCTTCCAGCGCCCGTTGCGAGCGGCGATCGCCGCGAGCAGCACGAGTAGGGCGATGAACTGGATCACGGTGCCGTTGGTTCGGTGGGGGTCAAAGGCGCTCGATTCATGGGCAACACCACCGTCGGCACGAAACACCCCCGCGCCGGCCAGAAAGAACTGAACGACAACGTCGACGACGAGCACCACGACCAGGTAGCGGTAGATGGTGCGCGCGAGGTTCATTCCAAGGCCTCCACTCGACGGGATCGATCGCAGCCTATCCCCGGCCCAGGACGCAGGCAAGCACGGTTCCACCGACGCAGTGAGGGCGGCGAAAGCTACTCGGTGCCAGCCCGCGCCTCAGCCAAAGCTCGGCAACGAAGTCAGGGATGACGCGCCGCAACTGGAGCAGCCGATCGCACCCCGGTCTGGCTAGCGGCGCCGTTTTTTCGTCGCTGTTTTCGCTTTGGCGCGGGTTTTCGTTTTCTGGGCGGTTTTGGCTTTTTTCGTGACTTTCGCTTTGACGCTTTTGGTTTTCGATTTGGCTTTTTTCGCGACTTTGGTTTTTGTCGATTTCGCCGCCGCCGCTTTTTTCGCGACTTTCGCTTTCGTGCGTTTCGCCGTTTTAGCCGTTTTAGTTTTCACAGATTTGGCTTTTCTGGCCGTTTTCGCTTTCGCTTTGCTCG
>JBAVAR010000165.1:0-26974 GCA_049585815.1 Solirubrobacterales bacterium | reverse complement strand
GCGTCCCGCCTGAGGTCGCGGCGGCGAGCTCGCGGGCCCGCCGAAGGGCCTCAGAAAGGTTCGGCCGGACCTCCGCGACCAGCCCGGCATCAGCGCAGAGCGCCGCCAGTGCGGCGGCCGAATGGGAGGCGGCGCCGGGCCGCCCATGGGCGGCGAGCAGATCGGCGGGCAGCTCGCTGCAGACGACGTGCTCGAGGGCCGGCGCCAGCGCCCGCACGATCGCCGCCGCGTCCTTATCGAGGAGGATCGCCAGGCAGGCGATGACCGGACCCGCGGCGAGCGCGGGCAGTGCCTCGGCGAGCGCCGCCGCACCATCTGCATTGTGGGCGGCGTCGATCAGAGTCGGCGGATGCTCGGCGATCTGCTCAAGGCGCCCCGGCACGGTCAGGGTCGCGGCGACCTCCGCGACCAGCCCGTGGTCGAGCTCGCCGAGGAAGGCGCTGGCCGCGGCAAGCGCCAGCGCGAAGTTGCGCCGCTGGAAGGGACCGGGCGCCCGCAGGTAGAAATCCGCACTGAGGTCATCTGCCGCGCGCAATAGGCGCGCCCCGTGCTCTGCCGCGATCCGCTCTGCGAGGCTCGCGATCGCCGGGCTCACTCTGCCTAAGACCAGGGTCGAGTTGTCGCGCACCACGGCCAGCTTCTCGGCGGCTATCTCGGCCTCGCTCTCACCCAGCCACTCGGTGTGGTCGAGGCCGACCGAGGTCAGCACGGAGACCCGCGAGGGGATCGTGTTGGTCGCGTCGAGCCGCCCCCCCAGCCCCGCCTCGATCACCCCCACCTGAATCCGTGCCGCGGCAAAGGCGACAAAGGCCGCCGCGGTCGCTGCCTCGAATTGGGTTACGGCCTCACCATCATCGAGGGTGCGGTTAACAACCTCGGCCGCCTGTGAGACGCGCTCGACCGCGGCGCCGAACTCAACCGGGCCGATCTCCTCGCCGTGGATCAGTACCCTTTCGGCCCAGCGCTCGGCGTGCGGAGAGATACACGCCCCGACGCTCAGGCCGTGGGCCTCCAACAGGGCGGCGATCATCCTCGTCACCGAGGACTTGCCGTTGGTGCCAACCACGTGAATTGAGGCGAAGCGGTGTTGGGGCATGCCCAGCGCCGTATTCAGCCGGTGCATCCGCTCGAGGCCGAGCCTCCAGCCGATCGGCTCCAGCGAGTCGAGATAGGCCTCGGCCTCTATTCGGAGAGCTCCTCGAGCTCGGCGCGGTGGCGCTCAAGCTTGCCGCGCTCCTCCTCGACGACCTCGGCCGGGGCCTTGGCGAGGAATCCCTCGTTGCCGAGTTTGCGCTCGGCGCGCTCGACCTCGGCACGCAACTTCTCGCGGCGCTTCTCCAGTCGCCCGGCCACGACCTCGGCATCCAGACCCGATGAGGCGAGCACCCTGACCGGCCCGATCGAGGCGACCGGGTCCCCGCCGTCTCCGCTGAACTCAAAGCGGGCAAGGCGGGCGACGAACTCCTGGGGCTCGACCCCTTCGACGCGGGCCGCAAGCGATGCCGCCACGGGCACCTGGGCCAGGTCGCGCCAGGCGCGCAGCCGCCGGGTCAGCTCAATCCCGCCCTCGACGTCGGCCTCGGCGGCGGGATCGAGCCGGGACCCCTCAGAGGCCGGGAAGGGGTGAACCACGAGGTGACCGCGGCGGGCGGGATGGCGGGACCAGATCTCCTCGGTAACGAACGGCATGATCGGGTGCAGCAGCGCCAGGATGCGCTCCAACGCCCAAAGCAGGGTCGCTGAGACCTCGGGCTCAGCGCCATAGAGCCGCGGCTTGACTATCTCCAGGTACCAGTCGCAGAACTCCGACCAAAAGAATGCGTAGGCCTCCTGTACGGCGTGGGCGAAGTCATAGGACTCCAACAGCTCGGTTACCGATGCAATCGTCCGCTCCAAGCGCGAGAGGATCCAGCGGTCCTCGACCCGCAGCGGTCGGGGCTCCGCCCTGACATCGGCGGCGTTGAGGAGGATCAGGCGGCTCGCGTTCCAGGCCTTGTTGGCAAGGTCGCGGCCCTGCTGGACCTTTGCGTCGGAGTAGCGCACGTCCTGGGTTGAGGACATCGCCAGCAGGCCGAAGCGCAGCGCGTCGGCGCCGTGGATGTCGATCTCCTCCAGCGGATCGATCCCGGTGCCAAGGCTCTTGGACATCCGCCGCCCGTCCCGGGCCTGGATCACGGAGTGGACGTAGACGTCGCGGAAGGGAACCTCGCCGGGGAACTCCAGTCCCATCATGATCATCCGCGCGACCCAGAGAAAGAGGATCTCCCGCGCGGTGGTTAGGAAGCTCGTCGGGTAAAAGGCGCCCAGCTCGGGGGTCTCCTCGGGCCAGCCGAGGGTCGCGAACGGCCAGAGCGCCGAGCTGAACCAGGTGTCAAGTACGTCCTCCTCTTGGCGCAGCTCCCCATCGCATGCACCGCAGCGCTCGGGGGGCCGCTCGCCGACAAAGGTCTCCTCGCAGGCATCGCAGTACCAGACCGGAATCCGGTGTCCCCACCACAGCTGGCGGGATATGCACCAGGGGCGGATCTCCCGCATCCATTCGAGATAGACGCGCTTCCATCGTCGCGGCACGATCCGGACCTCATCTCGCTCGACCGCCTCGATCGCAGGCCGCGCCAACTCGTCCATGCGGCAGAACCACTGAAGTGAGATCAGCGGCTCGATCCGCTCTCCCGAGCGGTGGGAGAAGGGGACCGAGTGAACGTAGGGCTCCTCGGCGCGCAGCAGCCCCAGCTCGCGCAGCGCCTCGACCACCCCGCTCTGTGCCTCGGCGATACTCAGACTGGCAAAGCGCCCGGCCGCCTCGTTCATCCGACCGTCGGGTCCGATCACGACGATCTCCTCCAGGCCATGCTGGCGACCGATCTCAAAGTCATTGGGATCGTGGCCGGGGGTGATCTTCAGCGCCCCGGTGCCGAACTGCGGGTCGACGTGCTGGTCGGCGATGATCGGCAGGCGGCGGTCGACCAGCGGCAGCAGGCAGTGGCGGCCAACCAGATCGCGGTAGCGCTCATCGTCGGGATTTACCGCGACGGCGGTATCGGCGAGCATCGTCTCCGGGCGCACGGTGGCGACGGTCAGGATTCGCTCAGAGTCCTCGACGGGGTAGTCGATCGAGTAGAGCCGATCCTCGACCTCGCGATTTTCGACCTCGAGGTCAGATATTGCCGAGTGTGAGCCCGGGTCCCAGTTGACTATGTAGTTGTCGCGGTAGATCAGCCCCCGGTCATAGAGCTGTTTGAAGACCCGGTAGACCGCACGCACATAGCCCTGATCGAGGGTGAAGCGCTCGCGCTCATAGTCACAGGAGGCGCCCAATCGCTTGTACTGCTCGACGATTCGCGACCCGTACTCCTCCTTCCAGGCCCAGACCCGCTCGACGAACGCCTCCCTGCCCAGCTCCTGACGGCTCTTACCTTCGGCGCGCAGCTCTTTCTCGACCACCGCCTGGGTGGCGATTCCGGCGTGGTCGGTGCCGAGGATCCAGAGCGTGTTGCGGTCGCGCATCCGGTTCATCCGCGCGATCGCATCCTGCATCGAACCGTTCAGCGCGTGCCCCATGTGCAGGGCGCCGGTCACGTTGGGTGGCGGGATTGCAATCGAGAAGTTCCGCTCAGGCGTGCCCTCCGCTGGGGGGTGAAAGTAGCCACCCGCAATCCATTCGGCAAAGACCCGCCGCTCGACCTCTGCAGGGTCATAGCGGGTGGTGTTCTCGAGTTCCTTCAACCGCGCCGCGTCCACGCGGCGAGTCTAGGCGGATTCCTCGCTGAGTCCCTCCTCGGCCTTGCCGATGTCCTGGTGGGCGGCCTCGGTGACCAGGGTGGGGCGGCGACCCTGGGCGATCGTCTCCCTGGTGACCACGCACTTGGTGACGTCGCGGCGGGAGGGCAGCTCGAACTGGACGTCGAGCAGGGTCTCCTCGAGGATCGAGCGCAGTCCACGGGCGCCGGTCTCACGTTCCAACGCTTTGTTGGCGATCGCCTCGAGGCTGTCCTCAGCGAACACAAGCTCGATGTCGTCGAACTCGAAGAAGCGCTGAAACTGCCGGGTGAGAGCGTTGCGCGGCTCGGTCAGGATCGTGATCAAGTCACCGCGACTCAGCTGGTGGATCGCGGCGACGACCGGAAGGCGACCGATGAACTCCGGGATCAGCCCATACTCCATCAAGTCCTCAGGCAGGACCTGCTCAAACCACTCACCGGTGTCCTTGCTCTCCCGCGAGGAGATCGCCGCACCGAATCCGATCCCGCGATCTCCAACTCGCCTCTCGATCACCTTGTCGAGTTCGGCAAAGGAGCCGCCGCAGATGAACAGAATGTTGGTGGTGTCGATCGTCAGGAACTCCTGGTGGGGATGCTTGCGCCCCCCTTGCGGCGGCACTGAGGCGGTGGTCCCCTCGAGGATCTTCAGCAGCGCCTGTTGCACGCCTTCACCGGAGACGTCGCGGGTGATCGAAGGGTTGTCGGCCTTGCGCGCGATCTTGTCGATCTCGTCGATGTAGATGATCCCGGTTTCCGCCTTCTTGACGTCGAAGTCGGAAGCCTGGATCAGCTTCAACAGGATGTTCTCGACGTCCTCGCCGACGTAGCCGGCCTCGGTCAGCGCCGTCGCGTCGGCAATCGCGAACGGGACATTGAGGATGCGGGCGAGGGTCTGGGCAAGCAACGTCTTGCCGCAACCGGTCGGCCCGAGAAGCATGATGTTCGACTTCTGCAGCTCGATCTCGGCGTCCTCGGACTGGGCGATCTGGACGCGCTTGTAGTGGTTGTAAACGGCGACCGAGAGCGCTCGCTTGGCGGCCTCCTGGCCGACCACGTACTCCTGCAGCACGGCGTGAATCTCGCGCGGCTTCGGCAGGTTCTCAAGCTCAAAGCTGGGCGGCGTTGTCAGCTCCTCATCGATGATCTCGTTGCAGAGATCGATGCACTCATCGCAGATGTAGACGCCGGGGCCGGCGATCAGCTTTTTGACCTGGCGCTGCGACTTGCCGCAGAAGCTGCAGAGGAGTTGCTCGTTTGAGTCTGTGGGACGTGCCAGCGGAATCCCCTCCTTGCGGGGCGGTCGTTCGCTTCCCGGCCGCCCCCACAGCTTAGACGTGGCGACAAGCCGAGCCTGTCGGGTCGTTTACTTCGCCGCGGGCGCGGTCCCTTCTCGTGAGCGCGAACACCCAGCCGAGCGCCTATCGTCCAGCCCGTGGATGGGGCCCCGCTGATCGAGCCTGTGAGCCAGGCACAGTTCGAGGCGCTCTTGCCGTTGATCGCCGCCTACCAGCGCTTCTATGAGGTCGATCAGATCGAGGCGGGACGCAACCGCGTCTTCTTTCGGCGCTTCATCGCCCCCAGCGAGGACGGCCTCCTGCTCGGCGCTTGGGACGGGGGGCAGCCGGTCGGATACGCCTGCCTGTATTGGACCTTCACCTCGCTGGTGCCTGCCGAGATCGTTCTGATGAACGACCTCTTCGTCACCGAGGGATCTCGCGGGCAGGGGGTCGGCCGGGCCCTGATCGAGGCTGCCGCCGAGATCGCCCGCGAGCGCGGCGCCCACCACCTTGAGTGGGTCACCGCCCCATCCAACGCCACTGCCCGCCGCCTTTATGACTCAACCGGGGCCGAGCGTGAGGAATGGATCGCCTACGAACTGGAGCTCTGACCCGCGCCGGTGCGGGTCAGTGGTGTTCGATGACGCGGTCGACGAGGTTGTACTCCTTCGCCTCCTCGGCGCTCATGAAGTAGTCGCGCTCGGTGTCCTTGGCGACCTTCTCGAAGGGCTGGCCGGTGTGTTTGGCGAGGATCTCGTCGAGGCGCCGGCGCACATCGATGATCTCTTTGGCGTGGATCTCGATGTCGGTGGCCTGGCCCTGGAAGCTGGAGGAAACCTGGTGGATGAGGATCTTCGAGTTGGGCAGCGACATCCGCTTTCCGCCGGCGCCGCCGGCCAGCAGCAGGGCTCCCATGCTCATCGCGATGCCGACGCAGATCGTCTGCACGTCGGGCTTGATGAACTGCATCGTGTCGTAGATCGCCAGGCCGGCATAGACGGAGCCCCCGGGCGAATTGACGTAGAGGCTGATGTCCTTGTCCGGATCCTCGGACTCCAGGTGGAGTAGTTGGGCGACGATCAGGTTGGCAATGTCCTCAGTTACCGGGGTGCCGAGGAACACAATCCGCTCGCCGAGCAGGCGCGAGTAGATGTCGAAAGCGCGCTCGCCGCGCGAGGTCTGCTCGACCACCATCGGGACCAGGGGACTCATGGCATCCACTCTATAGAAGGCGTCAGGCGTGCCCGGAGAGGCTCAGTCAGAGCCCGGTGTCCAAAGGCTTCCGGCGGGCTCCCGCTCCTTCTCTGGAGTCCAGATCTTCTCCCGCGCCTCGGCCAACTCAACCGGGATCGGCGCCGCCGACTCGGCGATCACATCGATCGCCTTGCGCGCCCTGATGTCCTCCCGGACAATCGCATCGCGGCCGTTGCTGCGCAGCCGCTCCAACAGCTTCTCCGGCGTAGTGCGCTCGTGCTCGGCTGCGTGAGCGAGTGCCTCGACCATCTCCTCCTCGGAGACCTCGATCTCCTCCGCCTCGGCGATCGCCGCCAACACCGCCTCGCGCTTTAGCTCCAGTTCGGCATCGGGCTTTGACTCCTCGATCAATTCCTCGCGGGTCTTACCCTGCATCTGCAGGTAGGCGGCGGGGTCCATCCCGCTGGCCGTGAGCTGGCGCTCGACCCGCTCCCAGCGCTCCGTGGCGCGGGCGAGGGCAAGCGCGTCGGGCAGCTCCACCGTCGCATTGGCGAGGGCGGCGTCCAGTGCAGCGATCCGGAAGTCCTGCTCAATCCGCTGTTTGACCGCCTCACCGAGCCGGGTGCGGATGTCCGCGCGCAGCTCCTCGAGGGTGTCAAACTCAGATGCCTCGGAGGCGAAATCGTCGTCGAGCTCCGGCAGCACCTTCTCCCGCACCTCCTTCACCTCGACGGCAAAAACGGCGTCCTCGCCGGCCAGGTGCTCGGCCTGGTAATCCTCGGGGAAGGAGACCTCGACCCGGCGCTCCTCGCCGGGCCTTGCCCCGCTGAGCTGCTCCTCAAAGCCCTCCAGCAGCTGGCCAGCGCCCAGCTCCAGCAGGTAGTCACTGGCCTTGCCGCCCTCAAATGCCCCGCCGTCGATCGTCCCCTCGAAATCGACCAGAAGGGCGTCCCCCGCCGCCGCCGGGCGCTGGACCGGCTCCAGCCGGGCAAAGCCCTCACGGATCCGCTCCACCTCGCGCTCGACGATGTCGACAGGTGCCTCGGGGTCGGCCCGCCCCACCTCAAGTCCCTTGTAATCGCCGAGTTCTGCAGTGGGTCGCACCCCGACCTCGAACTTGAACTCAAGCGGTTCGCCATCCTCCTCGGGGGCGGAGACGATCTCGATGCCGGGGTCGCCGACCGAGCTGACACCAGATTCCAGCAGCGCCCGTTCGTACCACTCCGGCAGGGCGTCGCGGATCGCCTCCTCCAGCACCGGGCCAAAGCCGAGCCGCTGGATGACGAGTGAAGGTGGCGCCTTGCCCTTGCGAAAGCCCGGCATCCGCATCTCCCTGGCTAGTGCCCGGGCGGCGCGCTGCATGGCGCGCTCGACCTCGCCGGCGGGGACCTCCACATCGACCCGGGCGCGCGAATCCGGGAGCTCTGTGACCGAGGTCTCCATCTATGCCTGACCCTAGTAGACCGATCGCCGAGACGGGCTACCGCCGTCGCGCCAGCCCCGTGCGCAACGCCGCCGCAAAATCGATCGCGAACGAGAGCCCGCGCCCAAGCGGACCGGTGACCAACCAGGCCCTTGTCCTCTCTAACGGCGACACGCGCTGGTAGCTTGCCACCCCTTGAGTGATAGCGATCACCGCTTCCCGCCGATCGGGAGCTACGGCTTCCTCTCTGACTGCCACACCAGCGCCCTGGTCTCCTTTTCCGGCGACATCGAGTGGCTCTGCTTTCCCCGCTTTGACTCTCCCAGCGCCTTTGCCGCGCTCCTGGACCGCGGCGCCGGCCACTTCAGCCTGCGCCCGCAGGGCGTCATCGTGCCGATCAGCCGTCGCTATGAGCCGGGGACCCTGATCGTCGAGACAACCTGGGTCACCGACACCGGCTGGGTGGTGATCCATGACGCACTGACGATTGCCGAGTGGGCAACGCAGGACGGCAAGGGCTCCCGCCCGCAGACCGAACACGACTCCGACCATTCCCTGCTGCGGCTGATGACCTGCGTCGACGGCGAGGTCGAGATGAAGATGGAGTGTCTGCCGCGCTTTGACTATGGCCTCGAGGAGGCCACCTGGAGCGGCGGCAAGCTGGGGGAGGCGCATGCCGGCGGAAAGTCAATTGAGTTGAGCCTGACCAGCGACATGGACCTCAGCCTCGACGCTGGTGCCGCCCGCGGTCGGCTGCGACTGCGCGAGGGCGAGACCGGGTTCTGCGCCGTCTCCTGGGGCCAGGCAGAGCTGGGCGGGCCGCGCAGCGCCCCGGAGGCCGCGGAGCGAATGGACTCAACCAAAGAATTTTGGCGCGACTGGCTGCGCGATGGCGATTTTCCCGACCACCCCTGGCGCATTCATCTGCAGCGCTCGGCCCTCGTCCTCAAGGGACTCACCTACACACCCACCGGTGCGATCCTCGCCGCCCCGACCACCTCGTTGCCGGAGACACCGGGCGGCGAGCGCAACTGGGATTACCGCTTCAGCTGGATCCGCGACTCGACCTTCAGCCTCTGGGCGCTGCACACACTCGGCTTCAACCAGGAGGCGCGCGATTTCATGCGCTTTATCGTCAACCTCTGCCGCGAGAACCCGGACCTTCAGATCATGTACGGGATCGGCGGCGAGAGGGAGCTGACCGAGAGGACCCTCGATCACCTCGGCGGCTACCTCGACTCGAGGCCGGTGCGGGTCGGCAACGGCGCCTATGACCAGCGCCAGAACGACGTCTGGGGCGCCCTTCTGGACTCGATCTACCTGCATGCGAAGGCGCTGCGCGGCGCCGGCACCAACGCCGATCGCAAACTTATCCGCTACCAGGTGGAAGCGGCGATCGCCGCCTGGCCCCACCCAGACCAGGGGATCTGGGAGTCGCGCGGTGCGCCCCAGCACTACGTCTCCTCAAAGCTGATGATCTGGGTCGCGGTGAACCGCGGCGCCCGGCTCGCCCGCGGCATCGGCCAGGAGAAGGTCGCCGCGGCATGGGAGGAGACCGCCGAGCGCTTCCGCGAGGAGATCCTCGAACAGGGGGTGCGCGACGGGATCTTCCGCCAGCACTATGAAACCGATGCCCTTGACGCCTCGCTTCTGCTGATCCCACTGCTGCGTTTCCTCCCCCCCGAGGACCCCCGCATCTGCGCCACCGTCGAAGCGATCGCCGATCAGCTCACCGAGCACGGCCTCGTCCTCCGCTACAAGGTCCACGAGACCGACGACGGGCTGAGCGGCAAGGAGGGCACCTTCTTGATCTGTTCCTTTTGGTTGGTCTCTGCGCTCTCGGAGATCGGCCAACCCCAGCGCGCCCGCGCCCTTTGCGAGCGGCTGCTGGAGGCCGCCGGGGGCCTGGACCTCTACGCCGAGGAGCTTGAGGCAGAAAGCGGCCGCCACCTGGGCAACTTCCCTCAGGCTTTCACCCACCTGGCGCTGATCAACGCGGTCTCCCACGTAATCGCCGACGAGCAGCGCGAGGACGGCGGCCCGACCGCCGTCTTCACCGAGATGGGCGGCATTCGCGAGGACTCCTGACCCGTGCGAGCGTCATGCCCGACACCATCCTCGCCCATCCACTTTCACCGGTTGGCGGCCCACCGCAGGCGAGGCTCAGACGACGACGTGATGGAACTCGGCCTCCAGCCGGGACTCCAGCTCGCGTGCTGCTCCCCTGGCGGCGTCGTCTTCCTCCTCATCGCCCGTCACCAGCACGACGGTCGTTGCGGGGAAGCTCTGCAGCTGGTCCTCAACGGCCTGCACGAGGTCTTCATCGCCGACCCTTGCCTCGGCGCTGATGCCGGCCTTCGCCAGGGAGGCCACGGTCATCACCAAGCTGCGCTGCGCCTCGCGGCGGGCGGTCTCGAGATCTGAGGCCCAGCGGTCGAGGAAACCCACATGGGCGGGGGCGAGGACGAGAACCTCCGCCTCTTCACCGGAACCCTCACCGTGCGCCTCGGCGGCGATCGCAGCCACCGCCTCCGTGGTCTCGACCGGGCGACTGATAACGACCAGAAGGTGGGGACGACCGTCACGCCCGGGAGCCGAGGCGATTGGGCCACGGGGGCGCTGGAGGACGGCGACGGTGACGATCCCCACCGCAGCAAGAGCACCGACCCCGACTCCGACCCCGGGACCCCCAACGATGAAGGCCAGGACAATCGGAACAGCGATCGCGGCGACCAGCAGGGGGAGCTTCCAGGGAGCCATTGGCCCAAGACTGCCAGGCCCGCGCCCCGCTCAGGAGCTGAGCGCTACCGCGGCCTCGGGCGTCGCCACCACGAAGGCGAAGCTCTCCTCCAAGTAGAGGCGGATTATCCCCTCGTCATGGCGCTCGTAACCGATTGAGAGATCCTGCCCACACTCAAAGAGGAAGTCCCCACCCCGCAGGCTGACGACGACGGCCCCGCTCACCCCCGGCGCCCAGACGATCGGTCCTGAGAGGACCTTGGCGAGGTGGTCAAGCAGCGGATAGCCACCGTGCTCGGCGGTCTCGCTGACCCGGGTGTACTCCTCCGGACCGAGCGCGAGGCCATAGGGTCCTCCGATCCCACGCTGCAGCAGCCGCTCTACCGCGCCGGCCACGGCGCGGGGGTAGGCCTCGGCGCTCTTGCCGAGCGAGATCGGTTTCCCCGGCGCAACCTCGGTGATTCCCGAGATGCCGGCGGCCGGCCATCCGTGGAAGACCGCGGTGTTCTCGGCGATCGCCATCCGGTGCGCCGCGTCGTCGAGCTCGCCAAGGTCGACATCGACCGCGCCGCGGTCGTGGCTTCGGAGCTCCTCGCGCTCGACGGAGAATCCCGCACGCACCTCGATCAGCGCAAGAACCTGGCGCTGGGAACCGGTGATGCCTTTGGCGGGGGCCGATTTCACCCCGCTGGCCCGCCCGAGGTTGGTCGCGGAATGCTCCCAACCGTGCGGGCCGGAGAAATCGACCAGCCGCCGCGCGGCGAGCGCCCCGCTGAGGCGCCCGCGGGCCTCCTTATCGAGAAGCTCCCAGGCGGAGTCGGTGATTGGGGCGAGCGAGCGGAGGAGGTGATTCAAGCCGAGGTCCCCCTGAGGCTGCCGATGCCAAGCGATCCTGTCCGCTGCTCCGGGGAGCTCCCCTCGCCGGATCCGCCGTCAAACGCCTCGGCCTCAGCCTGCTCTCCGTGCTCGACGATACCCCCCGACTGGAAGAGGACGCCGGCGGCGATCGCGCGCCAGCTCGGCGTGCGGCGGAAGAGGAACTCGAGGTCCATCGAGAAGTGCTTGAACTCCTCACCCTGTGCGTCGCGCATGATCGCCCGCGCGTCGGGGTCGGGCTCAACCGCCAGCCGCTGTTGATACCAGCCGATCGCTTCGGCCTCCTCGGTGAGCGAGGCACACATCCGGGCGAATGTGCGGATCTCGGCGGGCAGCTCCTCGGGAGGCTCGTGGTATTGGTCGAATCCCATTCTCACCCACCACCGTAGGTGATGATCAGATCCGTTGCCACCCCGACGAGGAAGCCGAGCGACAGCAGCCATAATCCGATCTCCCGATACCCGTAGCGGCGCATCCCGTTCCAGACCTCACCGATCACGTAGAGAATCGCGCCGCCGGCGACCGCGTAGAAGGCGAGCTCGAGTGGCTGGGAGGTGACGCTGTAGCCGAGCATTGAGCCGAGGAATGTGGGGCCGCCGCCGATCAGCCCCGCCATGCCCAACCACATCCAGGAGGGTCGGATGTCGCCGAGGGGACCGACGATGCCAAAGCCCTCGGTGGCGTTGTGGAGCGCGAAGCCGACGATCAGCACCGTGGCAAGGCTGAGGTCCCCGGCACTCGCCGAGACTCCGATCGCCAATCCCTCGGCGAAATTGTGGAGGCCGATCGCGACGGCGATCGTCATCGCCGTCCGCAATGCCTTGGCGCGCATCGCGGCGTCCCGCACGGCAAGCTGCTCGGCGCTGATCGCATCGACCGCCCCGCCCGCGATCGGAGCCGGGGCCTGCACCGAGCGCAACCGCCGCTCGATCATCGCCAGGCCGGCCGAACCCGCGGCGAAGCCGGCACCGAGTAGCGCCACCAATCCGACGGCGCGCCCCAGAGTTCCGGAGTCATGTCTGTAGCTCCTCACCGCCGCCTCGACGATCCCGATGGAGTGCTCCATGACGTCGACGAAGATGAAGGCGAGAACCCCGACCGAGAACATCGCCAGCGCGACCCGAGCGCGGTCATCAAGCAGCTGCAGCCGCCCGAAGGGAAGGCCAAGATAGATGGTGAAGCCCGCCAGGGCTCCCAGTGCCGCGGTTTGCGCAAAGGACAAATTCGCCGCCTTTTGCAAATGGGGTCAGGAAGGCTGGGTCACGGAGTTAGGGCACCCTAACAGAAGCTTAGGTCTCATCGCCGCGGGTCCTGCATCGTCCCCGATACCTCGAGCACCGCCTCGAGATTGTCGATGAAGCAATCGAAGAGGTTCGGGTCAAAGTGGGCCCCCCTGCCCTCGTGCATGATCCCCAGCGCACTCTCCATCGGCATCCGCGGCCGGTAGGGCCGATCGCTGACCAGGGCGTCAAAGACGTCGGCGATCGCAACAATGCGGCCCGACAGTGGGATCCCCTCGCCCGCCAGTCCGCTCGGGTATCCGCCTCCGTCGAACCGCTCATGGTGGGTGAGGGCGATCTCGGCGGCCAGGTCCAGCAGCGGCGAACCGGAATAGGCGAGGATGTCGTGGCCAATCTGGGTGTGGCGCTTCATCACGTCGCGCTCCCCCGAGCTGAGCGACCCCGGTTTGAGCAGGATCGAGTCTGGGATCGCGACCTTGCCTACGTCGTGCATCGGTGCCGCAAGGCCGACCGCCCGTACCGTTTCCTCCTCGAGGCCGTGGGCGCGAGCAAGCAACCCCGCATGGCGGCCGATGCGGCGGATGTGGGCGCCGGTCTCAAGGTCACGCTGTCCGACCGCCTCGCTGAGACGGCTGAGCATCTCGGCCCGCTGGCGATCGATCGATACCTCCCGCTCGGCGACCTCCATCAGCGCCTCCCTCACCTCGGTGGCTCTCTCGTGCGCATCCGCCAGGGAGCGCTCGCTGACCCGCACCTGGTCCTGGCGCCGCCGCGCCTGCTCGAGCGCAGAATCGACGTGGATCAGCAGTTCGTTGCGGGTGAACGGCTTGATCAGGTAGCCGTCGGCCCCGCGCACGCTCGCCGAGTGTGCGATCGCCGGATCATCTTCGCCGGTTGCCATCAGGACCGCGACCTCCCCGTGGGACCTGTTGAGCTCCTCAAGGAGGGCCATCCCGCTCTCTCCGGGCATGTTCAGGTCGCAGATCACGAGGTCATAGCGGTTCTCCTCGAGCATCTGGCGAGCGCTGCCGACGTCCTCTGCTGTTGCGCACTCATAACCGTCGGCGGAGAGGGCTCGCGAGAGCGTTCGCCGCACCGGCGGCTCGTCATCGACCACGAGGATTCGCTCACCGGAGATCAGCGCCGCTCCTCATCGGGATTGGGGCTTGTCTCCCCGCCCTGCGTCAAGCAAATGACGTACGGTGCGAAGCAGCTCTTCGCTGCTAAACGGCTTCTCGATGAAGGCGGCCTCGCCCTGCTCGGCGAGCGTCTGGGGGGCCAGCACTTCGTGGCTGTAGCCGGACATGAATATGACCCTGAGCCCGGGGCGGATCTTCTCGACCCGCTCGACCAACTCGGTGCCGAGCATCCCCGGCATGATCACGTCGGTCATCAGAAGATCGACGGTCTGCCCTGGGCGCTTGAAGACGGTGAGTGCTTCCTCTCCCCCGCCGGTGGCGATCACTGCATAACCCCCACTGCCGAGGATGCGCTCGGCCATCCGCCGCACGTCTGGCTCGTCCTCGACCACCAGTACCACCTCCCCGTTGCCACCCGGCCTCTGCCGTGAGGGGGCGCTGACCGAGCTCGGCTCCTTCGCGCTGGCCGGCAGGTGGATCTTCACCGTGCTGCCGATCCCCGGCTCCGAGTAGATGTCGATCCGCCCCCCCGCGCCGGTGACGATTCCATACACTGTGGCGAGGCCCAAACCGGTGCCCTTCCCCTTGTCCTTGGTGGTGAAAAACGGCTCAAAGGCCCGCCGGACCGTTTCCCTGTCCATCCCGACCCCGGTGTCGCTGACCTTGAGCCGGACGTAGGTGCCCGGCTTGGTGTCGGGGTGCATGTAGGCGTACTCCTCATCGAGCTCGGTCCGGTCGACCTCGATCACCAGCCGTCCCCCTTCGAGCATCGCGTCGCGGGCGTTGACCGCGAGGTTTACGAGCACCTGCTCGATCTGGCCGGGGTCGGCCTCCACCGCGCAACGATCCTCGCCGAAGCGGATCACCAGCTCGACTCGCTCGCCGAGCGCTCGGCGCAGGAGGTTCTCCATCTCGAGGACCACCTCGCGCAGGAAGAGCACCTCGGGCTTGACAACCTCGCGACGGCTGAAGATCAGCAGCTGGCGGGTTAGGGCGGCGGCTCGATCGGCAGCGCGTCGGATCTCCCCGACATCCTGGTGGGCTTGGGAGTCGGGCTCGAGCTCGTCGGCGACGAACTCCGCATAGTTGATGATCACGCCGAGGATGTTGTTGAAGTCGTGGGCGATTCCCCCCGCCAGCTGCCCGACGCTCTCCAGGCGCCGCGCGCGGTCCAGTTGCTCTTGGAGTGCCTTCTCGCGCTCACTCTCTGCGCGCTTGCTGATGTCGCGGATCGCCGCCATCGCGATCGTCTCATCCTCGGTCTCGATGCTGGAAAGGCTGATCTCGGCCGGGAACTCGGTCCCGTCCTCGCGCACGGCCGAGAGCTCAACCCCGGCACCCATCGGACGCGTGCGTGGCTCGGCGAAGTAGGCAGCGCGATGGCCGGGATGAACTTCGCGAAAGCGCTCGGGGAGGAGCGAGTCGACCGACATTCCGAGCAGCCGTTCGCGGGCGTACCCGAAGAGCGCCTCGGTCTGGCTGTTGACGAGGACGATCTGGCCCTCGCGGTCGACCCCGACAAGCGCGTCCGGAGCGGCCTCGAGCAGCTGCTCAAAGGTCGAGCCCACCGTGCTGGGTCTGGTGGTGTTCACCACTGCGCCCTCCTCGGGGCACCCATCGCTCCTGATCGCTCAGGCTATTTTGATCTTAACACCAGATCCCGGGGACGGCTCTGCGGCGGGGCAGCGCCCGCTCAGCCGCCGACCAAATCGCGGCGGCGAAAGAGGCGGAGGGCGAGGATCATCGCCACGGCCGCGATTCCGAGCATCAGCGCCGCGGCGGGCGCCTTGAAGGGTTGCGCCGGGACCAGGCCGACGTGGTGAAAGGGAGAGATGTCGAGGGTCCAGGCCGGCGCGCCGAGCAGCGCCCCGAAAAGCTCCCAGAGAAAGGTGGCGCTGACCAGCCCGTAGGCGATTCCCGCGCTCGCCCTCGGCACCAGCGCGAATGCAAGTGCGCCGAGGGCGAGGAAGAGCAGTGCAGCCGGCAGGCAGTTGGCGCCCGCGTCGATCATGTCGAGGAGTGAGACCTCCACTCCCTGGGAGGCGGCGCCCGCCCAGGCGAGAAAACCGGCGGCAAGGGCCAGCGCCAGGGATCCGAGCATCGCCAGCACCAACCTCCCCGCCAGCCACCGGGTGCGAGATACGGGAAGGGAGAACAGGGTTTCCAGCCGCTGATCCGCCTCCTCGCGGCGCACCGCCGCGACCTGTGAGCAGGCGAAGAGCCCGATCGCCAGGACGAACATCAGGAAGTAGAAGCCGAGGGCTCCAGATGGGGTGACGAGCGATGCACCTCCGACCCTGTGGAGCTGCTGCTTCAGACTCGCCGAGAGGTGAGCCGAGGAGAAGGTATTTGAGAGCAGCCCGAAGACGACCGCGAAGAAGCCGATCCCGGTAAGCCAACCGAGCAGGCTGCCCCGCTCGGAGCGCAGCGCCAGTGCGGTCGGTGAGGAGAGCAGCCCCATGCGGGGTGCGCTGCTGTCGCGACCTGCGAGCAGGCCGTTGCCGATATCGCGGCGCGAGGAGATCAGGCCGGCGAGCGCCAGGAGCAGGGCGGCTGCAAACAAGGGGAGCAGCAAAACGCCGGGCCGCGGACCGGCAAAGGCCCTCATCTCCTCCGCCCAGCCCAGAGGCGTGATCCAGCGCAATCCCCCGATCCCCGAGGAGGTGTCGGCGATAACGCGCATCGCCAGGGCGACGCCGAGGACCGCGGTGCCGATCTCAAGCGCCATTCGACGACTCGGCGCCAGCTGGCTGACCAGGGCGCCGACCCCGGCGAAGACAGGCACCGGTGAAACCGTGACCAGTGCCAGGTAAGCGGATCCCGCGGCGGATAGGCCGCCCACGAAGAGACCGGCAAAGACCGCAAGCCAGAGCAGCGCCGCGCCCGCTGCGATCGCGGCGAGCGCCGCCAGGTAGGCGCTGCGGCGGCCCACCGCTCCGGCCAGGATCAGCTCCTGGCGTCCGGCCTCCTCCTCGGTGCGCAGCGCCCTGACAGTTGCCAAGAGCCCCCACATCGCGGCGAAGATCGTCAGCACCCCGGAGACCCGCCAGGCGGCGTAACCGCCGACCGTGAGCAGGTCGTGGGGGACGCCGTAAAATAGCCTCACCGCCTTGTCGTTGCCAAAGCTCCGGGCAAAGCCGAGCCGGTCCTTCAGGGTCGGGAAGCTGTGGCGGTAACCGACAACCTGAACCAGCGCCACCAAGGCGAAGAGCAGCGCGAAGGACAGCGTCCGGGTCCGCCCGTCGGCGAAGGCCCGGCGGGCGATCGCCCTAGCCGCCGACACTGCCCTGGCTGCCGTCGTAATGGTGGAGAAAGATTTCCTCAAGCGAGGGCTCACGGCTGGTCAGACTGATCACGGGAGCGTCGGCCAGCGCCGCGATCAGCGGGCCGATCGGACCGCTCACCTCAAAGCGCAGGGCGTTGGCGCCAGCGCTCACCACCGACACCCCCGCCAGCGGCCCGAGGTCGGGGGGCTCACCTGCAAAGGCGACCTCGACGGTCTGGGCGCTCAGGTGGCGCAGCTCGGTAAGGCTGCCCTGATCGACGAGGCGGCCTGCGCGCAGGATTCCGACCCGGTCGCAGAGCGCCTCAACCTCACTGAGGATGTGGGATGAGAGGAAGACCGTCTGGCCCCGCTCCTTGGCTTCGTGGATGCTCTCGCGGAAGGCGACCTCCATCAGCGGGTCCAGTCCGGCGGTCGGCTCGTCGAGGAGAAGCAGATCCGCCCGGCTGGCCAGGGCGGCGACCAGCTGGACCTTCTGACGGTTGCCCTTGGAGAGGGCTCGCACCTTCTTGGAGGTGTCGAGCTTGAACCGCTCAGCCAGCTGGTCACGGTAGGCGGTGTCCGCCCCGCCGTGCAGGCGGGCGAGGAACTCAAAGGTCTCGGCGCTGGTCAGCGAGGGCCAGAGGAATGGCTCCCCGGCGACGTAGGCGACACGTCGGTGCGCCGTGAGCGCCTCGGCCCAGGCGTCAAGGCCGAAGATCTCCGCCCGCCCGGCGCTCGCGCGGTGCAGACCCAGGAGGAGACGGATCGTCGTCGTCTTGCCCGCACCGTTGGGACCGAGATAGCCGTAGACCTCCCCCTCGGCAACGCAGAGGTCAAGGGCATCGAGGGCGAGGGTCGGACCGTAGCGCTTGGTCAACCCCTCGGTGCGGATTGCGCTCACCACCCCGACAGCGTTACACCGCGCGCGGCCGTCGTACGGCGACCCGCTCACACGCCAAGCACCAGACTCAGCGCCAGCATCACCGCCCCACCGAGGACGACCCCGGCGCTGGGGGCAAGTCGAGGCGCCCGGGCGAAGGCCTGGGGCAGCATCTCGACCGCGATCAGGGCCAGCATCGCCCCGGCGGCAAAGGCGAAGGAGAAGGGCAAAAGGCCGCTGACCTGCTCGACGGCGAGAAAGGCGATCAGAGCACCCACGGGCTGGGGCGCGCTTGTTCCTACCGCCGCCCAGAACTGCCGGGCGCGGCTGAACCCGGCTGCCTGCATCGGGATCGCGACGCTGGTCCCCTCGGGGATGTTCTGGAGTGCCATCGCGAGGATCACGAAGAGGCTGAGGCCGGCGCGGTCGGAGGCGAATGCGGTACCGATCGCCAGGCCCTCGGGAAGGCTATGGACGAAGAGGACGGCGAAGATCAGAGCCGAGCTGCGGGCGCCGGGACCGGCGCGACCCATGAAGCCACGATCGGTACCGAGCCGGCGACGGGCCACCGCGAGCACCCCAGCTCCAATCATCAGCCCGCCGAGCACGGCCAGGTCTGAGCCTTCTTCGGCAGCCGGGATCAGCAGCCCCGCAATCGATGCGACCCCCATCACCCCCGCGGCAAAGCCGAGCAGGGCGGGGGTCAGCTGCCGCGCCCTGTGGCCGAGAAGGAAGACCGGAACCGCGCCGAGACCGGTTGCAAGCGCGGTGGCGCTCGCGGCAATGACCAGGACGAGCACCTGGGGCATCGGCCGGAAGCCCGCGCTCTAGGTCGGGGATTGCTGCACGCCAGCCGCCTGGCCGGTTTGGGCCTCGGGACGTCCGGCCCCGGGAATCGAGTCCAGGAAAGGCGCCAGCCGCCGGCCGACAATCTTGCCCTCGTGCTCCCACGCGGCGTGCTCGCTGAAGGTGGAGGTATCCCCGTGGCCGCCAATCAGCCGGCCATAGAGAAAACGCGGCCGCTCTCCGGTCCATAGCGCTGCGCGCAAAACGGGATCAAAGGGGCGGGGTTCTATCTCTGCGCCGAGGTCAGCGGCGATCGCCTCGGCAACAGCATCGGCCTGCTGAGCGGCGATCCCACCCTGCTTGACCGGGAACGAGGTGACATCACCGGCCGCAAATACCCGCTCGGTTCCTATCACCCGACCGTGCTCGTCGACCGGGACAAAGCCGGATCGGTCGTGGGGGACGCCGGCCATGCGCCGGCCCTCGATCCGGGGTGAGCTGATCACCACATCGGCCTCGATCGGGGGGCCGGGTGCGACCTGCAGCAGGCCGCCGTCGAACCTGACCGGGTGGGTGCGGGTGATGACCTCGATGCCGCGCTCTGCCAGCAACTCGCCGAGCTGTCCGCTCGCTCGCAGACCGAACATCCCTAGAGGTTGCTCCTCGGGCGTGAGGATCGACAGGGTGGCTTCATCACGCCTGCCGCCAGCGGTCAACTCGACCTCGGCGAGCAACGCCAGCTCATAGATCGGCAGCGGCCAGCTCGCCCCGCTCGGCCTGGTGAAGATGACGCGGTGGTGTTTTCCCTCCCGCAGCCCCCGCATCACATCGGCGACCCCGCCCTCATCGGCAACCCCCCAGAAGGTGACGGCACCGGGGACGGCCCAGAGCATCCTGGTGCCGGGGGCAAACAGCAGGTAGTCATAGGGGATCTCGCTGCCGTCACGAACGACGATGCGACGCCGGTCCGCGTCGAGGGCGGTTGCACTGCCGAGCCGGAAGCCGGTGCCGGCCCGCTTTGTGAGATCGGCGAGGTCAAAGTCGATCACCCGCCCGCTGCCGAAAGGTTCGCCGACCGCCACCGGCCGATAGGAGAAATCGCGCCGGGGGGCGAGCAGCTCAACCTCGGCGAGATCGCCGGCGAGGTCACGCAACGCCAGCATCCCCTCCAGGCCGGCAACCCCGCCACCGACGATCAATACCCTCGGCCTCGAGTTTTGCTGCGACTTTCCCGCCATACCAGCGACCCTACGACCACCCGCGGGGGGCGCCATCCGGTGGAAATACTGATCTTCGCTTCGTAGGCCCCCGAAGCGAGCCGACCCCGCCTGCGCGGCGCTCACCTAGACCCATGTGCGCGGCCAGGGCCGGGGTGGGGCGGCGGTCTTCACTCGGATCCTGGCGTCGACCGCGAGGGCCCCCGTGGGGCCGGCTATCACCGGGTTCAGATCCATCTCGGCAACCTCATGGTGGGAGTCGACCATCGCGCTGAGCCGGAGGAGCAACCCCTCCAGCGAGTCGAGGTCCACCTTCGGTCCACCCCGAAAGCCCGTGAGCAGGGGGAATATCGCCAGCGAGCGGATCATCTCGGCACCGTCATCGGGCCCGAGCGGGCAGACACGAACGGCAACGTCCTTGAGCAGCTCCGCCTGCGTGCCCCCCGCTCCACAGGCGAGGACCGGACCAAACAGTGGGTCGGCGATGACACCGACCAAGAGCTCCACCCCGCCCTCGAACATGCTCTGCACGATGAACGCGTCTGGCCCGAATTCGGCCGCGGCGAGCGCCTCTGCCATCTCCGCCGCCGCCCGCGCGACCTCCTCCCCTCCCTCGAGTCCGACCCGCACCGCCCCGATCTCGGTCTTGTGGAGGATCTTCGGCCCCTCTGCCTTCAGCGCCACCCGGCCCCCGAGCCGCTCCGCCGCCTCCCCCGCCGCCGCCGGATCGGGCGCGGCAAGCCAGCCGGGCATGGCGATCCCGTAACAATCGAGGAGCCGCGCGCATTCGGCCATGCCGAGCCACTCACGTCCCCTCGCGAGGGCGTCGGCGAGCACCGCGGCCACCTCGTCCTCGCGGGCTGCGGCGAGCCGCTGGGGCTCCCGGGCGGGGCGGGCGCGCCATTGCACATGCCGCATCACCCTGCCGAGCGCCCGGGCCGCGTCCTCGGGGTAGAGATGGGTCGGCGCCCCACCGAGCCGCGACGCCGCTCCATGGTCGCGCGGGGACATGAACACCGTCTGGACCGGAATCGGCCGTTCCATCTCTGCCAGGGCGGCGCCAACGGCCTCGGCGACGTCCTCCGCCTGGGTCAAGAGGGGGCGAATGAAGATCACGATCAGAGCATCGATTCCCTCCCATCCGGCCAGCGTTGCGATCGCCCGCCGGTACTGCTCGGCGCTCGCGGTTGCGATCAGGTCGACCGGATTTGCCAGCGAGGCCTCGGCTGCGAGAAACCCGCGCAGGGTCCCGCGAACCGGCTGCGGCAGCTCCGGCACCTCCAGGCCGGCAGCCTCGCACGCATCCGCGCACATGATCCCCGGCCCGCCGGCATTGGTCACGATCCCGACCCGCGGTCCTTGCGGCAGCGGTTGACTGCTGAGTAGGGAAGCGACGTCGAGCAGCTCCGAGAGCGTCTCGGTGCGGATCACCCCGGCCTGCGCGAAGAGCGCGTCGACGGTCACGTCGGAGGCCGAGAGCAGGGCGCCGGTGTGGGAGCTTGTCGCCCGCCCGCCGGAAACCGAGCGACCGCTTTTGACAACCACGATCGGCTTCTCGCGGCCGATCCGCCGGGCGAGGCGGGAAAAGCGCCGCGGTTCGCTGAATGACTCGATATAGAGCAGCGCCACGCGGGTGGCATCGTTGCCCTCCCAGTACTCGAGAAAATCGCTGGCGGTGACATCGGCCCGGTTGCCGATCGAAGCGAACGAGGAGACGCCGAGACCGCGGTCGGCGGCCAGGTCGATCAGCGCCAGGCCCAGCGCCCCACTCTGGGTGACGAAGCCGACGTTTCCCGGCGGCGGGGCGCTGGGTGCGAAGGTGGCGTTGAGGCGCGAACCCTCGGCCGTGTTGAGAACGCCCAGGCAGTTGGGCCCGACCAGCCTCATCCCGGCGCCGCGGCAGATCTCGACCAGCTCGCGCTGGCGTTCGCCCCCCCGCGGCCCGGTCTCGGCGAAGCCGGCGGAGATCACCGCCACCGCGCGAACCTCCTTTGCCCCGCATTCGCGCGCGACGGCGAGCACCGCTTCGGCAGGAACGGCGATCACCGCCAGCTCCACCTCGCCTGGCACCTCGGCGAGGCAACGGTAGGCGCGCACGGACTGGACGACGTCGGTGGCGGGGTTGACCGGGTGGACGACACCGTCAAACCCCGAGGCCAGCAGGTTGTGGAAGATCTCACCGCCGACCGTGCCGCGTCGGCGCGAGGCGCCGACCACGGCGACTGTCCGCGGCTCAAGGAAGTGCCGGACCGCGGCGGCGGCGGCGATGCGGTCGCGCTCCTGGAAACGCCGCACCGCCGCGGGCGAGAGGGAGGTCGGGAACTCAACCCGGACCGAGCCCGGCTCGGAGGAGGTCTCGAGGAGGAAGCCGCTCTCCCGGAAGACATCGATCATGCGGTGGTTCTGCGGCAGCACCTCGGCGTAGAAGACCGCGATCCCGTTGGCGTGAGCGACCTCGGCGAGGTGTGCGAGCAAGAGCGTCGCCAGCCCCAGACCCTGCATCGGGTCGGCAACCGCGAAGGCAACCTCGGCCCTGCCGGCCGTAGTTTCGACGTAGGTCGCGTGCCCGGCCAGCCGCCCCTCACCGCCCCGGCTCGCCACCAGGCCATAACGACCGACGTAATCGACCTCGACCATCTGGCGCGCGGTCAGCCCCAGGTCGGTGGCCGCCGAGAAGAAGCGGAAGGTGCGCGACTCCGGGGCGAGTGACTCAAAGAGCTCCAAGAGAGCGCCCTCATCGCCGACCCGTACGGGGCGCAGGTGAGCGGTGGAGCCGTCGCGCAGGACGACGTCAACCTCCAGGTGGGCTGGGTAGGCGGCTCCCACCTTGCCGATGGTAACCCGCCCCCGCGCGTACAGTCAGGGAATGCCGAGCGATCCGATGCCGCCGTCGACCAGCGGGCCCGCGCTCTTCTTCAGCCACCGCGCCTGCCTTGAGCACGACCCGCGGGCGCACATGCCCTCCCACCCCGACACGCCCGAGCGGCTGCTTGCGATCGAGCGGGAGCTGGCCGCACGTGACTGGCTCGGGTGGGAGCGCCGCCAGGCGCCGCCTGCTGATGACGCTGCGCTCGAACTTATCCACACCCACCGTCATGTGGCGAGGATCCGCGACCTCTGCCTTTCGGGCGGGGGTGCGATCGACGCCGACACCTTTGTCGGGGAAGCCTCCTTCCTCGCCGCCCTTCACGCCGCGGGGGGTGCCTGTGAGATGGCTCGCGCGCTGCTCGCCGGCGAGGGCCGGGTCGGCTTCTGCGCGGTGCGGCCCTCCGGCCACCATGCCGAACCCGCTCGGGGGATGGGCTTTTGCCTCTTCGACAACGTCGCCCTCGCGGCGGAGCTGGCGATCCGGGAGCTGGGGGCGCAGCGCGTCTTTGTCTTTGACTGGGACGTCCACCACGGAAACGGAACGGCCGAGGCGTTCCGCCACCGCTCCGATGTCCTCTTCGCCAGCATCCACCAGGTGGGGATCTATCCCGGAACCGGCCCGATCGGGGACTCCGGCTCAGGCCCCGGGGAGGGCTACACGATCAACCTCCCGGTGCCGGCCGGTTCCGAAGAGGAGCTTTGGCTCTCCTTGCTCGAGCACATCGTGCTACCTGCCGCGGCTGAGTTCGGGCCCGACCTGGTCCTGGTCTCCGCCGGCTTCGACGCACACGTCGATGACCCCCTCGCCGAGTGCCGGCTGAAGACCGCCTCCTTTGCCGAGATGGCCCGCCACCTGCGCGACCTGGCCGCCGGTCTGGGGGTCCCCGTGGGGGCGGTGTTGGAGGGTGGCTATGAACCGGTCGCGCTGAGCGCGAGCGTGGCGGCAACCCTGGCCGCCCTCGCCGGTGAGGGCGAGGTGAGGCAGGCCGCCCCCGAGGCCCTCCTCACATCGAGGGCCGCCGCCCACATCGGCCACTACTGGCAGCTTTAGTGAAGGACGGCGCCTACGGCGCCCGGCGGTTTGTGCGCTCGTAGTCCTCCTCCTCCTGAGCCGTACGCTCAGCCCAGGGAATCGTCTCAAGCCGCTCGGGGGAAATCGGCTCCCCGCTTTGGACCGAGAGGCCGTAGGTACCCTCGGCGAGCCGCTTTTCGGCACGCTCCACCGCCGCCAGCTCGGTCTGCAGTTGCTCCAGGATCGCGTCGTCGACCTCCTCCTCCTCGATCAGCTCGCCCCCGTCGAGGAGATCGGCGTCGGCGTCGATCTCCTCGAGCTCGCCCTCGAGGAGCTGCTCACGCTCGGCGAGCGAGTGCTCGATCCGCTCGCGCTCGCCCTGCAACCGCTCGCGAGCCTGGGTTGGGTCCAGCGGGACCTCCCCGTTGTTCATCTTGCCAGCTCCTCTCTCTCGTTCTGGGAATCGTGAGCAGAGACTGTAGGCGAGTTCCTCCTTGGAGATGCGATACGTTACGATATATCGCGTTAGTTCAAACGAAAGGACACCGATGCACCACAGATGCAACCAAAGAGAGGCCGGCGTCCAGCGTCGCGAGGAGTTCGCCCGCAGCCGGGCGCTCCACTACGGCCGAGGTCGGGGCGGTTCCCGGGCCCGGCGCGGCGATGTCCGGGCGGCCGTCCTGGCGCTGCTCGCCGAGCGGCCGATGCACGGCTACGAGATGATCAAGGAGATCGAGGAGCGCACCGAGGGTGCATGGACCCCGAGCGCGGGATCGATCTACCCAACCCTCCAGCTGCTCGAGGATGAGGGCCTGATCGCCGGTCAGGAGATCGAGGGCAAGCGCCGCTTCACGCTCACCGATTCGGGTAGCGCCGAGCAGGCGGAGAAGGCTGGCGAGAGGACCCCGTGGGACGCCGTTCGCGCCGAGGCCGAGCCGGAGCAAATCCAGCTCGCCGTCTCGATGAAAAAGCTCCACCACGCGATCCGACAGGCATTCACCGCAGCTGACCTCAGCCAGCAGAAACGGGTCCGCGAGCTGCTCGATGAGACCCGTCGCAAGATCTACGCGATCCTCGCCGAGGAGGGCTGAGCCAGTAGTTGCGCTCAGCCCAAGGCCGGAGGGCGGCTAGCATCGGCGGGGTGGAGATCCTGGTCGTCGAGGACGAAGCGGCGATCGCCGACTTCCTCGAGCGCGGTCTCGGGGCCGAGGGCTACGCCGTCCTCACCGCTCGCGATGGTGTCGAGGGGGAGCGGCTTGCCATCGCCCAGGCCGTCGACCTGGTGGTCCTCGACCGGATGCTCCCCGAGCGCGACGGGATGGAGGTCCTGGCATCGATCCGCCGCGCCAAGCCGACCCTGCCGGTGATCGTGCTCACCGCCAGGGGAGAGATCGAGGACCGGGTGCAGGGCCTGGACCACGGTGCGACCGATTACATGACCAAGCCCTTCTCCTTTGAGGAGCTGGCGGCGCGGATCAGGGCCCACCTACGTCACTCAGACGCGGGGACAGGGGCGACGACCCTTGAGGCGGCGGGAGTGCGGCTCGACCTGCTGGCACGACGGGCCGAGCGCGAGGGGCTCTCGGTTCGCCTTCCCGAGCGCGAGTCCGCGCTCCTCGCCTACCTGATGCGCCACCCCGGTCAGGTCTGTACGCACCGCGAGATTCTCTCCGCCGTCTGGGGATATGACCACGATCCGGGCACCAACGTCGTCCAGGTCTATATCGGTTACCTCCGTCGGCGCCTCGCCCTGCCCGACTCGCCAGCGCCAATCGAGACCGTGCGCTCGGTCGGCTACCGGCTGGCCGATCGGGGATGAGGGCCGCCTGGCGGCGCCTCGGCCTACGCGGCAGGCTCGCACTCTCGATCGCCGCGATTGTGCTCACGGCCTTCGGCGCGCTCTACGCATCCGTCCGCCATGAGATGAACGACGAGTCGACGGTGATCAAGCACGAGGAGCAGCGTGAGGCCGCCGGCCTTCCCGGGACCTCGAGCGACAGCGACCGGGGCGAGACCTCGACGCTCTCGCCGGTCGAGGACGCACAGGCCGAGGTCGAGCGGACCTTCCTGATCACCGCCGCGGTTACCCTCGGAGCGGCGCTGCTTGCGGGCTACCTGCTCGCCGCCCGCACGGCGGCACCGTTGCGACGCATGGCCGCCACGGCAACGGCGGTCGACGCCGGCGAGCTGACGCCCCGCATCGGCGGCGAGGCCGGAGCGGCGGTTGAGGTGCGGACCCTCGCCGAGGCCTTCGACCACATGCTGGACCGCCTTGACGACGCCTTCTCGCGCCAGCGCCAGTTCGTCTCCGACGCCTCCCACGAGCTGCGCACGCCGCTCACCGCGATCCGCGGGCAGCTTGAGGTGCTGGCCCGCAGCGAGCGACCGGCGGCCGAGGAGGTGAGGCGAGTCGAGGGCATCGTGCTGACCGAGATGGCGCGGATCGAGCGCCTCGTCGAGGACCTGCTCACCCTGACCCGCCTTGACGAGGCGGCGCCGCTTGAGCGCCGCGGCATCCCCCTCTCGCTATTCCTACTGCGCCTCGCCGAAGACGAATCGCTCGGCGAGGTGGAGGTCGGCAGCATGCCCGCAGGGACCCTGCGGGCGGACCCCGACCGACTGACGCAGGTGATCCGCAACCTCCTCGCCAACGCCCGCCGCCATGCCGGACCCGGGGGCCGGGTGCTGCTCTCTGCCGAGGCGCGCGGCTCGCGGCTGAGGATCCGCGTCGATGACAATGGGCCCGGGATCGCCCCCGCAGAACGCGAGCGCGTCTTCGACCGCTTTCACCGCAGAGAGCGGGGACGGGACCGCGGCAGCGGCGGCAGCGGACTTGGGTTGGCGATCGCCCGCTCGATCGTCGAGCTCCACGGAGGACGGATCTGGGTGGAGGACTCGCCGCTGGGCGGCGCGGGGGTCGCTTTCGAGCTGAACGGGTTCGAGCTCGCGGACGCCTAACTCGGCAGGGCGTAGACCTGCCCGCCCACTTCCAGCACCTTCTTCGGCGCCAGAGCACTGGGCGGGGGACCGGCGATCACTTCTCCGGTCTCGGCGTTGTACTCGCCGCCGTGGCAGGGGCAGATGATGGTGCCCCCTTCGTAGCCGACCGTGCAGCCGGCGTGGGTGCAAACTGCGCTGAACGCCTTCAGGCTGCCGTCAGTCTCGCGGATGAGGATGTCCGGCGAGCCATCGCTCGGGTCGCTGTAGGTGAGCGCTTGGCCGTCTGAGAGCCGGCTTGCGGGACCGAGCTTGACCGCACCGGAGGGCAGCGAGGGGGTGTGTGCTGAGCCCGAGCG
>JBAVAR010000164.1:0-21172 GCA_049585815.1 Solirubrobacterales bacterium | reverse complement strand
CCGCCGGGCCGCCGAGAGGAGCTGCTCGAAGCTCGCCACCGCTCGACCCTAGTCGCCGAGCTCAGCGGTGGCGAGGATCAGGCGGTCGAGGACCTGGCGGGCGGCGCCCGAATCGATCGCTGCGCCGGCCCTCGCCACTCCCTCGCCGAGATCGGCGGCGAGACCACCAACGTAGATCGCGGCGCCGGCATTGAGCAGGACGAGGTCGCGGCGTGGGCCGCCCTCTCCAGCCAGGACGGCGCGAGAGTCGCTTGCGTTCTCCTCCGGCGTACCGCCGGCGACCTCCTCAAGCTCCGCTTGGGCAGTGCCGAATTCGCCAGGCTCGACGAACCACTCCGAGGTGCCGCCCCCATCGACCTCGATCACCCGCGTGCGGGCGGCGAGTGAGAGCTCATCGACGCCGTCCTCGGCGGCGACAACCATCGCCCGCACGCTCCCCAGTGCGACCAGGGCCTCGGCGATCGTCTCCTGGTAGTGGCGGTCGGAGACGCCGAGCAGCTGGCGTGAGGCGCCGGCCGGGTTGGTCAGCGGGCCGAGGAAATTGAAGATCGTCCGCACCCCCAGCTCCTTGCGGACCGGGATCACGTGGGCCATCGCGGCGTGGTGGCGGGGGGCGAACATGAAGCCGAAACCGACCTCCTCGATGCAGCGGGCCACAGCCTCGGGGCCGAGTTCGATGTTCACCCCCAGCGCCTCGAGCAGGTCGGCGGAGCCGCATCTGCTCGTGCTGGAGCGGTTGCCGTGCTTGGCAACCGCACAGCCTGCCCCGGCCGCCACCAGCGCAGCGGTGGTGGACACATTGAAGGTCGAGGGGCCACCGCCGGTTCCCGCGGTGTCTACGAGGTCTCCTCGCCCGCTGGTGACATGGGTGGCAAGCGAGCGCATCGTCCGCGCCAACCCGACCAGCTCGGGCACCGTCTCCCCCTTGGCGCGCAGGGCGATCAGGAAGGCCCCCGTCTGGACGGGGTTGGTCCGACCCCCCATGATCTCGGCCAAGACCGCGGAAGCGTGATCAGCGGTGAGGTGGTCACCGTGGCAAACGGCCTCGATCGCCCGGGTTACGACATCGTTGGGCATCAGCCCTCGTTGAGGAAGTTGGCAAGCAGCTGCCTGCCTTGCGGGGTGAGGACCGACTCGGGGTGAAACTGGACACCCTCGGCAGGCAGCTCGCGGTGGCGCGCGCCCATCACAACCTCGCCCAGCGTCGCGCTCAGCTCGAGCTCCGCCGGCAGGTCGGGATCGGCGATCAGCGAGTGGTAGCGGCCGGCGACGAGGGGGCTCGGCAGGCCGGCATATACGGTCTTGCCGTCGTGGTCGATCTCGGCCTCCTTTCCGTGGACCGGCTCTCCCTGCACGACCCGCCCGCCGAACGCCACGACCATCGCCTGGTGACCGAGACAGACCCCGAGCACGGGGGTGCCGGCCTCGGCAAAGACCCGGATCGCCTCAACCGAGATTCCCGCCTCCGCCGGAGTGCAGGGACCCGGCGAGACGACGACGCGGTCCGGGCCGCGCTCGAGAAGCTGGGCCACCGTCGCCTTGTCGTTGCGAATCACCTCGATCTCCCCACCGAGCTCGCCCAGGTATTGGACGAGGTTGTAGGTGAAGGAGTCGTAATTGTCGATTACGAGGACGCGCATCGCCTATCGCCAGTCGGGTTGCCTGCAGGCGAGCTCGACGGCGCGGAAGACGGCCTTCGCCTTGTTCACCGACTCGTTGTACTCATAGGCGGGCTTGGCGTCGGCGACGGTGCCACCGCCCGCCTGCACGTGGATCTGGCCGTCCTTGACGACGACGGTGCGGATGTGGATCGCGGTGTCGAGGTCGCCGTCCCAGGAGAGATAACCGATCGCGCCGCCGTAGGAGCAGCGCTTGACCGGCTCCAGCTCGTCGATGATCTGCATCGCCCGGACCTTGGGGGCACCGGAGAGCGTGCCGGCGGGGAGCGCCGAGCGCAGCACGTCCATCGCGCTGACTCCCTCGCGCAGCCTGCCGGAGACCTGGCTGACGATGTGCAGGACGTGGGAGTAGGTCTCGACCACCATCAGCTCGTCGACGCCGACCGTGCCGTACTCGCAGACCCGGCCCAGGTCGTTGCGCCCGAGGTCGACCAACATCACGTGCTCGGCCCGCTCCTTGGGGTCGTTGATGAGGCGCTCGGCGAGCCGGCGATCCTCCTCCTCGTCGGTCCCACGCGGATAGGTGCCGGCGATCGGCCGGGTCTCAACCCGGTCGCCGTGGACCTTAACCAGCGGCTCCGGCGATGCCCCGGCGATCTGGAAGTCGCCGAACTCGAGAAAGTACATGTAGGGGGAGGGGTTGACGGCGCGCAGACCGCGGTAGATCGAGAACGCCTCGACCGGGGCGGGGGCGGAGAAGCGCTGGGAGGGGACGACCTGAAAGGCGTCGCCGGCGTGCACGTACTCGACGATCCGATCAACCGCCGCTTCGAACTGCTCCCGCTCCATGTTGGAGGAAAACCGCGGCACCTCCGCGAGGGCCGGGCGCTCCGGTGTGGGCACAGCGCCGCGCAGAAGGCGACGGGCGTCGGCGATCTGCTCGACGGCGCGGGCGTAGGCGGAGTCGATGCCGCCCTCGGCATCGGCAAAGGCGCAGGCAAGAATCGTCAGCTCGTGCTTGAGATGGTCGAAGACGAGCATCGAATCAGTGACCATCAGCGCCATGTCGGGCAGGCCGAGCGGATCCGGATTGGGCTCGCCGAGCGGCTCGACGGTGCGCACCAGGTCATAGCCAAAGAAACCAACCGCGCCACCGGCGAAGGGTGGAAGGCCCTCCACCGGGGCGGGGCGGAAGGCGGCAAGGTGCTCGGCGACGGCGGCGTAAGGGTCGGGGGCCGCGCGCGCCTCCCCGCCGACCTCCGAGAGCACACCGTCGCTCCAGCGCAGCACCGAGTGAGGCCTGAAACCGACGAATGAGTAACGACCTACCTGGCCCTGCTCGGCAGACTCGAGCAGGAAACAGGGCGCCCCCTCCGGCTCCCCGGCGCGAAGCTTGAGGAAGGCGGAGACCGGCGTCTCGCAGTCGTCGACAAGCGTCGCGCAGACCGGGACAACGTTGCCCCGCTCGGCTAGCTCGCGAGCCTGCTCGAGGCTCGGCTCGAGGCTCAGTTGGGAATCAGCCGCGACGGCCATTGAGCACTTCCATCACCACGGACTGCGCGACTCGGCGCGAAGCCAAAAGGACACAGAGGTGATACAGCAGGTCGGCAGCCTCCTCGGCGACCCGCTCATCGGACTCCTCGCGCGCCGCGCGGACCACCTCCTCGGCCTCCTCGGCGACCTTCTCGCCAATCAACCCGGGCTCACCGAGCAGTTTCACCGTGTAGCTGTCCTCGGGCCGCTCGGCTGCGCGGCTGCGGATGGTGCGTTCGAGTGCCGGCAGCGCCTCATGGGCAAGTGGCGCCCGCTGGCCCCCGCCCAGCTCGCGGTGAAAGCAGCTTCGCTCACCCGTGTGGCAGGCCGCCCCCTCCGGATCGACCAGGGCGAGAAGAGCATCGCCGTCGCAGTCGATCCGCAACTGCCGCAAGCGCAGGACGTTTCCCGATTCTTCTCCTTTCCGCCAGATCCGCTCACGCGAGCGGCTGTAGAAGTGCACTTCACCGGTCTTGACAGTCAGCCCCAGCGCCTCCTCGTTGGCGTAGGCGAGGGTCAGCACCTCACCCGTCTGCGCATCCTGGGCGATGCACGGCACCAGGCCCCGCTCGTCGAATTTCACTTGCTCAAACACCCAGCCATCGTAATCACACCCGAACGCCCCCGGACCGGGCGGTGCGGAGGTGGTGTGCTGCTAATCGATCCCCAGGCGATCGAGGAGGTCCTCGTCACGGCGCCAGCGCCGGCGGACCCGGACCTGCAGGTCGAGGTGAACCTTGGCGGCGAGCTCCCCTTCCAGGGAGCGGCGTGCGCCCGCCCCGATCTCGCCCACCTTGGCCCCGCCCTTGCCGATCAGGATCCCCTTCTGTGACTCGCTCTCTGCCCATACCTCGGCGCGGATCGTGACCAGGCCGTCCTCGCGGGTTGCGATCTCCTTAACCGAGACCTCAACCGAGTGGGGGATCTCCTCCCGGGTTCGGTTCAGCACCTGCTCTCTGATCAGCTCGGCGAGCAGCACCTCGCTCGACTGGTCGCTTTGATCCTCCGGCGGGTAGAGGTAGGGCCCCTCGGGCAGCAGCTCCCCCAACCTCTGGACCAGCGCATCCAGCCCCTCGCCTGATCTTGCGCTGATCGGAAAGACCTCATCGACGCCATCCAGCTCCGCCGCCGCGGCGAGGACCGGAACCAGACCGTTCGGACCGACCCGGTCGCACTTGTTCACCGCACAGAGCACCGGCAGCCGCGCGCCGGCGCCGAGCAGCGCCCTGGCGATGAAGCGGTCGCCCGGCCCGACCCCCTCCTCGCCGTTGACGACGACCAGGGCCAGATCGGAGTCGGCCAACTCCCGCTCGACCCGACGCTGCATTCGTTCGGTGAGCACGTCGCGGGGGCGCTGCACACCGGGAAGATCGACGAGGATGAGCTGGTGGCCGGCGTTGAGGTCGGTCGCGATGCCACGGATCGCCCGTCGCGTGGTCTGCGGCCGACCCGAGACGATCGCAACCCGGGAACCGACGATCGCGTTGACCAGGGTGGACTTTCCGACGTTGGGTCGCCCGGCGAGCCCGACGAAGCCGGCGCGCGTCATCGCAGATCCTCCATTAGCCGCGCCTGCAGCGCGAGCATCTCGCCGCGATCGACCTCGTGGTCCATTCCGCACAGGTGCAGGACACCGTGGACTGCGGCCTCGGTCACGTCTGAGCAGAGCGCCGCACAGATCACGATGTCGCCCAGCTCGCGCGGGCCGGCGCTCGGTCCGGCACCGTCGACGGGGAAGGCGAGCACGTCGGTGACAGCGTCCCTGCCCCGGTGCTGGCGGTTCAGCTCGCGGATTCGCTGCTCGCCGACAAGCTCGACCGCAAGGTGCCCATCGGCGAGGCCGACAGCTGCCAGAGCCAACCCGACCGGCTCGCGCAGGCCCTCCGGCACGTCGGAGAGATCGACCGTCACCGCGGGCGGTGCGACTCGCGCTCGGCGTGCTCCCCGTAGGCCGCGACGATGCGCTGCACCAGTTTGTGGCGGACCACGTCCTCACCGCCGAAGTGCACAAAGGAGATGTCCTGGACCGCCTCGAGGATGTCGCGCACAGCGATCAGACCGGAGCGCTGGTCGGGGGGCAGGTCGATCTGGGTGATGTCACCGGTCACCACCATCCGCGAGTTGAAGCCGAGTCGGGTGAGAAACATCTTCATCTGCTCGGGGCTCGTGTTCTGGGCCTCATCGAGGATGACGAAGGAGTCGTTGAGCGTGCGGCCGCGCATGAAGGCAAGTGGCGCGACCTCGATCACACCGCGCTCGAAGTACCCGTTGACCCGATCCGGGTCGAGCATGTCATAGAGGGCATCGAAAAGGGGCCGCAGGTAGGGGTCGACCTTGGCCTGAATATCGCCGGGCAAAAAGCCGAGCCGCTCGCCCGCCTCGACCGCCGGGCGGGTGAGGATGATCCGCTGCACCTGGCGCTCGGCCAGAGCCGCTGCCGCCATCGCCACCGCGAGGAAGGTCTTGCCCGTGCCGGCGGGACCGATCCCAAAGGTAATCGTGTGGCGGCGGATCGAGTCGACGTAGCGTTTCTGGTTGAGGGTCTTGGGCGCGACCCTGGTGTTGCGGTGGCGCCAGACCACGTCCTCGAGGATCTCGGCCGGGCTCTCGTGCGCATCCAGCGCCCCGGTCACCGCCTCGATCGTCCCCGGCGCGACCTCGTGGCCCTGCCCGATCAGCTCGACCAGCTCGTCGACCACGGTCGCTGCGGTCTGCACATCGCCGGAGGCGCCGTCCAGGGTGAGGACGTTGCCACGCAGGTGGAAATCGCAGTCGAGGTGGCCGCGCAGCGCCCTCAGCACGGCGTCCTCAGAGCCCGCCAACTCCGCGGCGACCTCGTTGTCGAGGGTCAGCGTCCTACGCGCCAAGCTTCTCTCGCACCGCCGCGCTGACCCGCTTGCCGTCCGCCCGCCCGCCCAGCTTCGGCATCAGCGCCGACATCACCTCGCCCATCTGCCGCACCTCGCTGGCGCCGGTTTCGGCGATCGCAGCATCGACAAGCTCGCCCAGCTCCTCATCGGAGAGCTGGCGTGGCAGATAGGCCTCGATCAGCTCTGCCTCATGGCGCTCCTCGGCCGCCTGCTCTTCCCGCCCACCCTGCGCGTAGGCCTCTGCTGCCTCCAGTCGCTTCTTGCGCTCGCGCTGGAGGACGGCAATCTCATCGCCCTTGCCCAGCTTGGCGTCCTGCTGGAGCGCGTCGACGACCATCCGCAGCGCCGCCGCGCGCTCGCGTTCGCGGGCTTTCATCGCCGTGCGCACATCCGCTTGGACCAACTCGAGGATCGTCGGGCTCATCGGATAAGGGTAGACGCGTCGCCATCGGGGAGCGAGACCGCCTCGACCCTGCCCAACGGCATCTGCAGGAAGCGGGTGCCGAGTTCGCGGAATGAGTCGGCATCACCGGTGCAGAGGAAGCGGTAGGCGCCCTCGCCACCCCCCTCGCGGGCCAGGCCACGGCGCGCCAAGGCACGCTGCGCCGCGGCGGCGACCGCGTGGCCGCCGCTGACCAGGCGTACGTCACGGCCGAGGATGCGCTGCAGCATCGGCGCGACCAGCGGGTAATGGGTGCAGCCCAAGATCAGAGTGTCGACCGCCGCCACCTTCAGCGGCTCGCAGTAGGCGCGTGCCATCGCCATCGTCTCCTCGTCGAAGGCGGAGCCGTTCTGGATGAAGGGAGCGAGGTCCGGTGCCTCGACCTCGGTCACCTCGAGATGGCGGCCCTGTGCTTCCAACGCCCGGCGGTAGGAGCCGCTCTCCACCGTGTTCGGCGTCGCGAGCACGCCAACCCGGCCACAGTCGGTAATCGCCGCCGCGATCTCGGCCTGCGGCTCGACCACCGGTACGACCTCGACTCCACGCTCGGCGGCGACCCCGCGAACCACCCCCTCGCCGATCGAGGTCGCCGTGTTGCAGGCGATCACCAGCAGCTTGGCTCCGCCGTCGAGCAGCAGCTCGGCAATCGCGGCGATCCGTCGGCGCAGGTGATCTGGGTCGCGTGCTCCGTAGGGAAACATTGCCGTATCGCCGAGGTAGATGAAGTCCTCCTCGGGAAGTGAGACGAGGCACTCGTGCAGCACCGTCAGGCCGCCGACCCCTGAGTCGAACATCGCGATCGGCAGTGAGGCTCGGGGTTGAAGAACAGATGCGGACAGGGGCCTCAGGGCTTGACGACCATGAAGAAGATCGTCACGACGACGATCAGGCCGGCGAGGGTGCCGACCTGGCCGATCCGCCGGGAGACGGCGAGGAACTCATCGCCAAGCTCCCCGCCGGACTCAAGGTCCCGCTCGGCGAGGGCCTTTGCCCGTCGAACCTGCGGCTGAAAGAAACCGTGCTGGAGGCCGAAGAGCCCAAGGATCGCGACGATGCCGACGCCGATGAACGCTTCACTTCCCTTCCAGGGTCCTTCGGCGAGCAGGTAGATACCAGCCAGGAGCAGCACGATCATTCCCGGGTTGACGAGGTAACGGTCGGACTTCTGGATCCCGGCAAGTATCGCCGGCGTCGCCTGCGGGAACTGCGGCACGACGGAGAAGAACAGCGCGTAGCCGAAGGTGGGGCCAAGGGCCAAGACGACGGCCAGGATGTGGATGAAGAGGCCGACGCTGTAGCCGGTGATTGTCGCCAACATCGGCCGCAACGATATGCCAAACCCCGGCGCGATCCCGATCAGGCGCTTCGGAGCAAGAACGCCGCCCACTCGCCATCTTGGCGGCGATCGGCCTCGAGGAGGCCGGCGGGGGCAAAGGCCGCGATCAGATCGTCCAACTCGGATGGGAGCACTCCCGAGCAAATCAGGGTGGTTGGCTCGCGCCGATCGGCCTTCAGTTGGGACGCGATCAGCAGCAGGGTGGGTGCGGTTAGGTTGGCCACCGTGGTCGGAGAGAGGGCCGGCAGGCGCTCGCGTAGGTTGATCTGTCTGAGCCCAATCGAGACCCGATTGGCGCTGGCGTTCGCCGCCGCAGCCTCGATCGCCGGCTCCTCGTGGTCGCAGGCGTTGACCGGGTTCCAGCCGAGCATGGCGGCGGCGATCGCCAGGACGCCGGAGCCGGTGCCGAGGTCGGTGAGGGCGCCAGCGGCTTCACCCGCGTCAGCGAGCTCCAGCAGGTACCCCAGACAGAGACGGGTAGTCGGGTGGGCACCGGTGCCGAAGGCGCGTCCGGGGTCCAGGACGAGGTCGACCGCGCCCTCGCGGGGCTGCTCCCAGGAGGGCCGCAGCCAGAGCCGGCCACCGACGAGGAGCGGCTTGTGGAAGTCCTGCCAGCGGTCGGCCCAGTCGTCGGGGACCTCCCTCGCGCTCACCTTGACCCACCCCCCACCGAGCGCTGCGTCAATCTCCCCCAGCTCAGGAAGCTCCCCCTCACCGCCGTAGATCGCGTACTCGACGTAGCCGGGGCCGCACTCCTCCTCGACCCCGTTCGGCGCCAACACGATGAGCTCGGCGAGGACCAGCTCGGCCTGCTCGGGCGAGCAGCGAACCGCGAGCCGGATCAACTAAATGCGCGGCGGACGCGGGAGAAGAAGCTCGGATCCTCACCCTGTCGGGAACCGACGTTGCCGGGTCCGAGCGTCTCGCCCAGCCTCTCCACCAGCTCGCGCTGCTCCTCGGAGAGGTTGATGGGGACGATCACGTGGACGACGATCACCAAATCCCCGGTGGGACCGCCGTTGGCCCCGGGCAGTCCATGGCCGCGCAAGCCGTACTGGGCGCCGTGCTGTGTCCCGGCGGGGATCTCAATCTCGCGCTCCCCCTCGTGACTGGGAATCCTCACCGTCTTGCCGAGCATCGCGTCCACCGCGGTCAGCTCAACCGCGTGCACCAGGTCCTGACCCCGCATCGGCCCCCGCCGCACCTCAAAGCCGAGCCCCCCACCGAAGAAGGCCTGAAGGATGTCCTCGATCGATCCCAGGCCGCTCGCCCCGCCGGGAAAGCCGCCAGAGCGCAGGCCCTCCGGACCGTAGGCGTCATAGACGCTCCTGCGCTCGGGATCAGAGAGCACCTCATATGCCTCGGCGGCAGCCTTGAACTTCTCCTCCGCCCCCGGGTCGTGGTCGTTGACGTCGGGATGAAGCTCGCGAGCGAGGCGGCGAAACGCCTTCTTGATATCTCCCTCAGAAGCTTCTTGACTGACGCCGAGGACGTCGTAGTAATCGCTCGCCATCGCGGCTACTCGGTCGCGTAAACGGTCTCGAAGTAGCGCGAGAGCTCTCGGGCGGCGCCCTGAACTGAGGCGATCGCCGTCGTGTAATCCATGCGCAGGGGCCCGACCACACCGACCGAGCCCAGGTTGCGCCGTCCGAGGCCGTAATTGGCGCCGATGACGCTGACCGAGCGCAGCTCCGGTTGTGGATTCTCCCCGCCGATCCAGCAAAAGACGGAACGCTCCGCCAGCGCCGAGCGGAGCATCCCGAGCACGTCGGCGCGGCCTTCCAGCGCCGTCATCAGGCGATCGATCCGCGGCAGGTCGGAGAAGTGATCGGCGGAGAGGAGCCGCGCCGCGCCGTGCATGTAGAGGGTGCCCCCGAGGGGAGGCGCGGTGGCGAGAGCCATCAGGTCGGTCACCTGCGCCAGCACCGTCGTCGTCTCCCGCATCGCCTCGTCGACCTCGCGCTGCAACCGCGAGAGCTCCAGCTCGACCTCCCCCTCAGCCTCCGGGGCGCCCGACTCGACAAGGGCGTCGACGTAGCGGCGGTAGCCGGCGTCGGTCGGCATCCGGCCGGCCGAGGTGTGTGGGTGAGTCAGGTACCCGGCGGCCTCCAGCCTTGCCATCTCCGCCCGCACCGTCGATGCTCCCCAGCGGACGTCGGATCTTTCGGCGATCTCGCGCGAAGCCACCGGCCGCGCCGACCCGAGGTAGGAATCGACCACCATGCCGAGGATCAGCTCTTGCCGAGGGGAGAGCATCGACCCTCCATTCTAGGTACCCCCACAGCTGGAGCGAGAACCGCTAGAGCTCGAGCTCGGCCTCGGCGTTGCGGATGATCTGATTCTCGCCCTGCGTCGCGACCGTGTCGACGACAACCCGATTGCCGTCCACCATCTTGATCGTGCCGGTGACGAGGATCTCCTGCTCCGGCAATCCCATGCCGCGGAACTGCACCGAGAGGCGCTTGAGGGCCCGCGGATCGCCGCCCGCGAGCGCCACGGCGTTGGCCTTGGCGACGAGGCCCATCGAGTACAGACCGTGGAGGATGTTGCCGGGCAGGCCGACCGCCTTGGCGAACTCGGGATCGATGTGGATCGGATTGAAGTCCCCAGAGGCTCCCGCGTAACGGTGCGGCAGGTACTTGTCGGGGGTCACCCTGAGCTCCGTGATCTGATCTCCGACTTTCGGATCGGCCATCTCAAACCCCCCTGACGATGTTGGTCCAAACCCCACGCACCACCTGCTCGCCGTTCTGATTGACGGAGACCGACTGAAAGACATAGAAGCCCTTGCCGTCCTTCTCATAGATCTCGAGACAGCTCGGGGTGGTGGTGATCTCATCGCCCGCGCAGACGGGCTCCTCCCACTCGAATTCCTGGCCGCCATGGACCATCGTCGCGAAGTTCATCCCCACCTCGGGGTCGAACATCACCGGGCCCATCGCCGGGCTGCTGTAGACGACGGCGAACATCGGCGGCGCCACGACATCACGAAAGCCGGCCGCGCGAGCGGCGTCGACGTCGAAGTGCACCGGACTCTCGATCCCGAGTGCATTCGCATACTCCTTGATCTTCTCCCGCCCGACCTGGTAGGTGGTCGGGGGCCACTCCTTGCCTATCGCATCGGTCTTGATCGCCATCGGGCCAACCCTATCTACTCGTCGATCTCAAGCACCGCGAGGAATGCCTCCTGCGGCACCTCCACCCGTCCCACCTGCTTCATCCGCTTCTTGCCCACTTTCTGCTTCTTCAGCAGCTTCTGCTTGCGAGTGACGTCACCGCCATAGAGCTTCGCCGTGACGTCCTTGCGCAGAGCCTTGACGGTCTCCCGCGCCAGCACCCGTGAGCCGATCGCCGCCTGTACGGGGATGTCGAAGAGCTGGCGGGGGATCGTCTTGCGCAGGCGCTCGACCAGGGCCTTGCCCTGCTCGTAGGCAAAGTCGCGGTGGACGATCACCGAGAGCGCGTCGACCTTCTCGCCGGCGAGCAGGATGTCAAGCTTGACCAGGTCACCGGGGCGGTTGCCGATCGGCTCATAGTCGAGCGAGGCATAGCCACGGGTGGAGGACTTGAGCAGGTCGAAGAAGTCGAGCACGATCTCAGCCAGCGGCAGGTCGTAGCGGATCTGCACCCGCTGCGGGCTGAGGTAATGCATGTCGACATGTGAACCCCGACGCTTCTGGCAGAGCTCCATGACCGCGCCCACCTGGTCCGCGGGGGCGATGATCGTCGCCCGGATGTAGGGCTCATCGATCGCCAGAATCGAGCCTGGCTCGGGCATCTCGGTTGGGCTGTGGACCTCGACCGTCGCGCCCCCGATCAGGTTGACCTCATAGCGCACGTTGGGCGTGGTGGCGAGCAGCTCCAGCCCATACTCACGCTCCAGGCGCTCGCGCACGATCTCCATGTGCAGGAGACCGAGAAAACCGCAGCGGAAGCCAAAACCTAGAGCCTCGGAGGTCTCAGGCTCATAAGAGAGGGCGGCGTCATTGAGGGCCAGCTTGTCGAGTGCGTCGCGGAGATCGGTGTAGCGGTCGGTGTCGATCGGGAAGAGCCCGCAGAAGACCATCGGCCTCACCTCCCGATATCCCTCCAGCGGCTCGGCGGCAGGACGCTCGCGCGCGGTGAGCGTGTCGCCGACGCGCAGTTTGGCGACGTCCTTGATCCCCGTGATCACGTAGCCGACGTCGCCCGCCTGCATCCCCTCCACACCGATCATCGCCGGCCGGAAGAAGCCGATGTCGTCGATGTCGGCCTCGGTGCCGTTTTGCATCGCGACGATGCGCTCGCGCTTTGCAAAGGCGCCGTCGACCATCCGCACGTAGACGATCACGCCGCGGTACTGATCGAACTCCGAGTCAAAGATCAGGGCGCGGGCGGGAGCCTCAAGCTCGCCCCGGGGGGGCGGGATGCGGGCGACTATCGCCTCGAGGACGTCGACCACTCCCTCGCCGGTCTTGGCAGAGATCCGCAGCACCTCGCCGAGATCGCCGCCCAGCAGGTCGGCGATCTCGCCGGCAACCCGCTCGGGCTCGGCGCCGGGAAGGTCAACCTTGTTGATCACCGGGATCAGCTCCAGCCCGTTCTCGATCGCCAGGTAGGTGTTGGCCACCGTCTGCGCCTCGACTCCCTGCGAGGCGTCGACCACCAGCAGCGCCCCCTCGCAGGCGGCGAGGCTGCGTGAGACCTCATAGGAGAAGTCAACGTGGCCGGGGGTGTCGATCAGGTGCAGCTGATACGTCTCCCCGTCAGAGGCAAGGTAATCCACACGCACCGCCTGCGCCTTGATCGTGATGCCGCGCTCGCGCTCGAGGTCCATCGAGTCAAGCACCTGGGCGCGCATTTTCTTCGGATCGACGGCTCCGGTGATCTCAAGGATGCGATCGGCGAGGGTCGACTTGCCGTGGTCGATATGGGCGATGATCGAGAAATTGCGGATGTGGTCCATCGGCCGGGGGCCAGTATGGCGAGCGCGACCGTCGGGCGGCTGCTCTTGCCCGGCGCCAGCCGCCGGCCGCGGATCAGCGCAGGGCCCGGCAGCCGGCGCCTGGGGTCAGCAAGCGGACGGATCCAGGGGGCCGGTCAGCTTGAAGATCGCCGTGGGGGGTTTGCGGAGGATGAGCGTGGCATTGGGCCCTTCGGTCCAGTGAGCCGTCGGCGGTAGAGCCGGTTTCCCCGGCTCTATGCGGTCGCGGGTGGCGATCACGTAGTCATAGTGGCCGGCGTTCAGGAGCTGGCGCCAACTTCGGCAGGTCCTCGGGGCGACATAGCCGCCGTTGGGGCGCTCTTCTCCGATGTACTGGACGTGGTTGGAGAGATCGGTTCCATAGAGCGGGTAAAGGCGGGTGCTTGTCGTGGCGATGCGGGTGCCTGAGAGCGAGCGAGCCCACTTGAAGGCGGCATCCAGGCCCCTGGTGGTGAATTCGGGCCTGGCGTAGCGGTGCTCGAGATAGCGGCGCTGCTCCCAGCCACCAAAGGCAACCGCAATTGCGATCAGCGCCGCGCCCGATAAAAACAGCGCCCGCCTTGAAATGCTCGGTTCCCAGCGCGGGCCGACTGAGAGCAGGCGGCGCACGCGGCCAAGCAGCGGGGGCACAATCGGCAGCACCGCCATGCCGAGTACCAGGGCGGGGGTCAGGTAGCGCAGCGCGGACTCAAAACCACGGGGCATTCCCGCCGGGCCCTCTGCCGAGGTCGGAGCGAGGAGCCAGGTTAGCCCGGCGACCAGGCCGACCACCCCGATCACCCGCAGCAGGGGACCCGCTCCGCGACCGAGGCAGAGGATGAGTCCGCCCAGCGCCATCCCGCCGAGCAGGGGCCAGACGATCCAAAGGCCCTGATGCAGGCCCGGCAGAAACCAGTGCGACCAGACCGAACCGTCGCTCAGGTACTCGAGGACGCTGTGCCCCTCGCGCCCGCCCAGCCCCTGCGCAGGCGCGGGCAGGGCCACTGGCCCCAGATGGCGCACCCAGGGGAGCGGGTTGCCGGCCTGGGCCAGGTTTCGCAAATACCAGTAGCCGCCCCCCACGATTGCCGAGCTGCCGGCCGCGGCGAGTGCGCGCCACCTCTCTCCTCGCGGCGCGATCACGACCAGCCCCACCACCATGACCGAAGCCGCTGGGAGGAAGTTCAGCTTTGTCCCAGCGGCAAGACCCGCCGCCAGCCCAGCCACCACGAGCGCCCCGCTCGGGAGCCTCCCGCCCCGGCCCCCGGCCGAGGCATTGAGGCAAACGGCGATTGCGGCAAGCAAGAAGAAGGTCCCGGCAAGGTCATTTCGGGCCTCCCCGGCCTGATCCCCCAGGACCGGCACGCTGAGCGCGATCGCGCCCAGCAGCAGCGAGACCGGCCCGACCCGAACGGCCCGTCCGATGCACCAGACGGCGAACAGGCAGCCCAAGAACCACCCGAAGTTGAGCAGCGGAGAGATGATGTCGCGGTCAAAGGCCAGCATTCCAATCGCGTGGAAGAGCTCCGCATTGGCTGGGTAAAACCAGGCCAGGTACTGGGGCGCCAGGAAGTGCAGCTCAAAGGTGTTCCCGGTCTGGAAGAACTCGGCGGCGAGGGGGCCGTGGTACCAGGTCGAATCGAACCCGGTCATCCCGGTGCTCAAGCGCAATCTCACTCCCGCGGCGAAATGGATGACGGCAACCAGCACCACCATCAGTGCCAACCCCCCGGCGATCAGGCCGCCTCCCGGCCCGGAAGTCGAAGCCTCACCGCGCCCGCCGGCGGCGGGCGGGGGGGGATCGGGGGCACGGCCCCTGATCCCCCCCGCCCGCCATAGGACCCTGGGGCTGAGCGCCCAGATTCCAAGCCCGGTGACCGCCACCCCGAGCAGATAGGGCGCTGCGATGAACAGGCCGAAGCTCCCAACCAGCTCGGCCACCAAGATCAGGAGCCCGAGGGCAAGGACGCCGCTCACCAGCAGAGCGGGCGCTCGCTCAAGGTCGGGGAGCAGACGCTCCCGAACCCGCGCCGCCCCCAGCACGGCAAAGCCAGCCAAAGCGGCCAGCTCGGCCACCCCCACCAGATAGCGCCCGAGACCGAGCATCTAGCGGCGCCGCAGGAGGCGCATGATCTGTTCCAGCTCGGCGATCCGAAAGAGCCTGGCGAGAACGAGGTAGACGACGGCGCCGAGCACCAGGCCGCTGCCGAGCGCGGCGATCTCGGCGAGCAGGCTGCTCCCCAGCGCCTGGTTGAGGGCATGCCAGACGCCGTAGCTGACCCCTGCGAGGCCGAGCGATGCCAGCGAGATTCGCACCCCGGTCGAGAACAGGCGGTCAAACTCAAGCCCACCGAACTCGCGGCGCAGGACCACGGCCTGGGCGATCACCGCCGCCGATGTGCCTACCCCGGTGCCGGCAACGATCCCCCCCACCCCGAACGGCTTGTAGAGGACAAGTGCAGCGAGCGCCGATACGACAAGGTCGATCACCGCCAGGCCGGTGGCCATCCAGGGGCGCTGGAGGCTGAAGAAGGTTCGGGTCTGCAGCAGGTAGAGGCCGTTGGTGGGCAGCGAGAAGGCGAACCAAAACAGCGCTGTGGCGACCAGGGTGGTCTGCGCCGGATCGAAGGCGCCGCGCTGATAGATGAGCCGGATCATCGGTTCAGATAGGGCGAGAATGGCGGCGGCGGCGGGGACAAGGACGAAGAGGATCTGGCGCATCCCGTTGGCCATCGTCGCCCGCAGGTTGTCGATCTCTCCGAGGTTGGCGAAGCGTGCCAGGGTGGGGAAGAGCACGGTGGCGATCGCCACCGAGAAGATCCCCTGCGGCAACTGGTAGATGCGAAACGCTTTGTCGATCGCCGCCGGGGCTTCTTCGGAGACCAGGCTGCCGAAGAAGCTGTTGATCAGTTGGTTGAAATTGATCAGGCCGAGGCTGATTGTGACCGGCAGCATCAGCAGCAGCACGCGTCGCACGCCCGGATTGCGCCACTCGAAGCTGAGGTTGAACCGAAACGGCGTGTTGCGCAGGTCAAAGACGGGGATCAGAAGCTGGACCAGGGTGCCGACGAGGATGGCGATCGCGTAGGCGTAGATGCGATCGTTGCCGTGGAAGGATGGGATCAGCAGGACGAGGACGAGAATGATCGTCAGGTTCCAAAACAGCGGGGCGATCGCAAAGGCGCCGAAGCGGTCGTAGCTGTTGAGGATTCCGACCACGACCCCGCTCAGCCCGAGCAGGATCAGGATCGGGAAGAGGATGCGAGAGAGGGTGATCGTCAGTTCGAGGATCTCGCCCTTGAAGCCGGGGGCGAAAATCGGCATTACCTCCGGCGCGATCACGACAAAGAGAGCGGTGATCGCCCCCAGGACCATCGTCACCATCAGCAGCAGGGTCGAGGCAAGCCGGAATGCCTCCCGGTAGTTGCCCTGCTGCAGCTGCTCGGTGAATACGGGGACGAAGGCGGGCTGCAGGGCCGCATCGGCGAACAGGCTGCGGACCAGGTTGGGGACCTGGAAGGCGATCGTGAAGGCCGACATCGGCCCGTTGACCCCGTAGTAGCCCGCAGCCACGACTTCCCTCGCCAGACCAGCAATCCGCGAGGCGGCGGTGGCCATCGAGAAGTAGGCGGTCGAGCGAGCGATCCGACCCGCCTGCTGACCGGGGGCCGGCTCTCCGGTCAGGTCCTCGCCGGGGTCAAAGGCCTCGGCCGCGCGCAACGCCGCATCGGAATCGACAGCGGCCTCTTCGCGCTCGGGTGTGTCTGGTGCCTTGGGCGTCTCCAAGCTGGTCTCAGTCGCTATAGTCGGCGGCCGCCCGGAGCCGGCTCCTCGCTCGCCCAGGCAGATGACTCATGGCCAACATTGCCTCACAGAAGAAGCGCATCCTACGCAGCGAGCGCGAGCGAAACGAGAACCGCCTGCTGACCAGCACGGTTAAGACCCACTTCCGCCGTCTGCAGAGCGCCATCGAGGGCGGCGAGGCGAGCGCGATCGAGGCCGAGCACCGTTCGCTTGTTTCAAAGATCGACAAGGCGGTCCAAAAGGGCGCCCTCCATCGCAATACGGGTGCCCGCAAGAAGGCGAAAGCCGCGCGGATCGCCGCCGGCTGAGGCCGACTAAACCGTCGCCCCCGCGGCGCGCCTGAGAGCCAGGATCAGGGCGAGCTGATCGCCGTAGTCGGCCCCGCCGCGGCAGCTGACCTCAAGATCGGCGAGCGCGCCGGTTGCCTCCTGAAGCTGTGAGATATCGGCGTCGCGAAGCCGGGCTAGGAGTTGCTTTGCCGCGTATGGGTGCATCTTCAGTGAGGACTCGACCTGCTTTGGAGGGGTGTCTCGCTCCAGCTGTGCGGCCGCCGAGCAGGCGCTGCGCAGACGAGATGCGAGGCCGTAAATCAGGCCGGTGACGTTCTCGCCCTGGTCGATCAGGCGCTCGCCAATCGCCAGAGCGCGGGCGGGATCGCGCTCCAAGATCGCATCAGACAGCGACCAGAGGGCCGACTCGGAGGTGTCGGCGACCATCGCCTCGAGGTCGGCGAGCCCCACCTCTCCTCCCTCACCGGCCCAGAGGGCCAACCGCTCAAGCTCGTGGGAGAGCCGCACCGGGTTTGCCCCCATCCGCTCGACCAGAGCCCGGGCGGCGGCCGGGTCGAGCCGGAACCCAAGCCGTCTGGCGTCGACGATCAGCCCCCGCGGCAGCTCGCGCGCCTTCGGTGCCTCGAACTCGTGAACCTCTCCCCCGGCGGCCCTGACCGCGCGAGCCAGCTTGGCCGGAGCCTTGGCGCGGGCGATCAGCACCACGGTCAGATCGGGGGGAAGGTTCCCGACGGCCTCGGCAACCGCCTTTTGCTGGCCCTCGCGCCAGCGCTCGACCCCGTCTGCCAGCAGGTAGCGGCGCGATTGAGTCAGCGAGAGGGCCGGGATCGCCGCCAGGAGCGCCTCCTGATCCGGAGCGCCCCTTCCCTCGCTCGGCTCGAACACCTCGAGCGCCGCGGCACCTCCCTCCTCCTCCGCGCGGGTGCGAAGGCGGGAGCGGGTGGCGTCGATCTTCGCCTGGTCGCTGCCGGCGATCAGGTAAAGCGCGCGCATCTCCTCGACCATGGCCCGAGTCTAGCCGCGAGCCTGGGCGGCTTCGACCAACTCGATCGGGTCGTCGAGGGTCGCTCGACCGGGGCCCATTGCCACGACACCGGCCGGCGTCGGTGCAGCACTGCCTGACTGACTGACTAGGGGCCTTGGTCGTCCTCGTAGCCGGATACCTCGGCCATCTGCCCTCCGTAGAGCTCAGCGACCGAGACCGGCGGCGATTGAACCGAGACGCAGGCGAGCTCACCTCCGCCGTGATTGGCGATCGAGTGGTCGGTGGCGGGCGGGACAAGGATCAGGTCACCCTCCCCCACCGGCTGGGTATCGCCCGCCACCGACATCGTCCCGGCCCCCCGCACCACGACGTAGACCTGCTCGCCCTCCTCGTGGGAGCGCAGCGTCTGCTCGGTCCCTACCGGGATCTCAAGCCAGGTGACGGAGAGGTTGCGGGAGCCCAGTTCACCCGCGTCCATCAGGACGTGAGAGCGGAGTCGGTGCCACTCCTCCACCGGAGCCTCGTCAAGACGCCTCACCAGCATGCGGGCGCTTTGTACCAGATGCGGAGGCCGAGACCGTGAAAAGCCGTTCAGCCGACGACGAAGTTGACCAATTTACCGGGGACCACGATCTCCTTCACGACCTTCCTGCCGTCGAGGTGCCGACTCACCTTTTCGCTCTCCCGGGCAAGGTGCAGAAGCTGATCGCGCGAGGCGTCTGCGTCGGCCTCGATCCGGTCGCGAAGCTTGCCGTCGACCTGGACGACCACGGTCACCCTGTCGCTCGCCAGCAGCCCAGGGTCTGCAACCGGCCAGGGCTGCTCCCAGACCCGAGTCCCGTTGAGACGCTCCCACGCCTCCGCCCCCAGGTGGGGCGCGAAGGGGAAGATCAACGAGGCAGCGCTCGCCGCGGCGAAGCGGACCGCCGCGATGCCCGAGGATTCGAGGTAGAGGTCGGCCTTCAGCCGGTAGGCGTCGTTGACAAGCTCCATCACGGCCGCGATCGCGGTGTTGAACTGGAAGCCGCGCTCGAAGTCGCGGGTGACCTTGTCGATCGCCCAGTGAGCCTTGGCGAGCAGGGCACGGGTCGCCCCGGTGGCGGCCCGGGCGTCGAGTTCGCCGGCCTCCTTCGGCTCGACCTCCTCGCACAGGCGCCAGAGCCGGGCGAGGAAGCGGTTGATCCCCTCCACCCCCTCGTCAGACCAATCGCCGCCGCGCTCGGGCGGGCCCATGAAGCAGATATAGGCGCGCGCGGTGTCAGCCCCGAAGCGCTCGACGTAATCGCCGGGGCTGACGGTATTCCCGCGCGACTTCGACATCTTGGCCCCATCGCGGGTGACCATCCCCTGGGCGAAGAGGTTGGCGAAGGGCTCCTGGACAGCGAGCTCGCCGAGGTCGGCGAGCGCCTTAGTCAGGAATCTCGCATACATCAGATGCAGAATCGCGTGCTCGACGCCGCCGATGTACTGGTCAACCGGCAACCAGTGATCGGCTGCGGCGCGCTCCCAGGCAGCCTCCGCGTTGCCGGGGTCGAGGTAGCGGATGAAATACCAGGAAGAATCGACGAAGGTGTCCATCGTGTCGGTCTCGCGACGGGCCGGGCCGGCGCAGCGTGGGCACTCGGTGGCGACCCACTCCTCGGCAGCCGCCAGCGGACTGCGTCCCTGCGGCGCGTAGTCCTCGACGTCGGGAAGTTCGACCGGGAGCTGGTCCTCGGGCACAGGAACGACGCCACACTCCTTGCAATAGAGGATCGGAATCGGCGCCCCCCAGTAGCGCTGGCGCGAGACCAACCAGTCACGCAGGCGATAGTTGACGGCGGATCGGCCGCGGCCCTCGGAGGCCAGCCACTCGACGATCGCCGCGTGGGCGGCGCGGTTATCCCTGCCGTCAAAGCGCCCTGAACCGACCATCGGGCCGTCGCCCGGGTAGGGCAGGCCCTCCTCATCGCGCGCGGTCTCGGGGTCTGACCCCTCGATCACCCGGCGAATTGGCAGGTTGAAGGCCCGGGCGAACTCATAGTCGCGGGCGTCGTGCGCCGGCACCGCCATGATCGCCCCGGTCCCGTACTCCACCAGTACGTAGTCGGCGACGAAGATCGGGATCTCCTCGCCGTTGACCGGGTTGAGGACGCGGCGGCCGAGCGGGACCCCGGTCTTCTCGCGATCCTCGGCACCGCGCTCCTCGGCCGACTCGCGCGCGACCCGGTCGACGTACTCGCGCACCGACCCCTCGGCGGCGGTGCCGGCGACCAGGCGCTCCAGCTCGGGGTGCTCGGGGGCGAGGACGAAGAAGGTGGCGCCGAAGAGGGTATCGGGGCGGGTGGTGAAGACGGGGAAGTCGAGGCCCAGTTCCTCGCAGCGGAAGACGACCTCGGCGCCCTCCGAGCGACCGATCCAGTTGCGCTGCATCGTGATCACATGCTCGGGCCAGGACTCGAGCAGGCCAAAGTCGGCGAGCAGGCGCTCGGCATAGTCGGTGATGCGAAAGAACCACTGCTCCAGCTTGCGCTGGACAACGGGCGTGCCGCAGCGCTCGCAGCGGCCGTCGATCACCTGCTCGTTGGCGAGCACGGTCGCGTCCTTGGGGCACCACTGCACCGGCGCCTCGGCGCGGTAGGCGAGTCCCCTCTCGAACAGGCGCAGGAAGATCCACTGGGTCCAGCGGTAGTACTCGGGACTGTGCGTCGCCAACTCCCGCGACCAGTCGATTGAGATCCCCCACTCGCGAAACTGGCGGCGGAAAGCCTCGATCGAACGCTCGGTCGCCTCGCGTGGCGGCTCTCCGGTCTTGATCGCGTTGTTCTCGGCGGGCAGGCCGAATGAGTCATAGCCCATCGGGTGGATCACCTGATAGCCGTGGCGACGCCTGAAGTGGGCGATAGCGTCCCCAACCGCATACACCTTCAGGTGGCCAACGTGGGGTTCCCCCGAGGGGTAGGGCAGCATCTCGAGCACGTAGGACTTCGGCATGGCCTCCTCAAAACCAGGTTGGCCGGGATTGGGCACCTCCCAGGTTCTCTCATCGGCCCAGATCCGCTGCCACTTGGCCTCAATGGTCTTTGCGTCATAACCGCTCACGGGCGGCGATCTTACGGTGGCGGGACCGGGATCGGGTACCCCCCGGAGCTCCCGGCAGGGGATGTTGTTCTGCCTCGCAGCGGAGCTGCAGATTCAGCCCTGGCGCTGGCCGGACCGCGATCCCCCGCGTCCGCGCTAGTCAGCTGAATCGCGGTAGGGACCGCCGTTTCCGGCGGCCCCCCGCACAGATCCCAGCATGCACTGCTAGCGCACTGGGCTCCTCCCTTGGGTGGTGGCGATGAATCGTGCATGCGGCCACGGGTGCAGGAT
>JBAVAR010000163.1:0-5411 GCA_049585815.1 Solirubrobacterales bacterium | reverse complement strand
GTCATCTTCAAGCCCCAGGGCGGGGTGCCCAGCTACTTCGTCCTAAAGCGCGAAGGCAGCGGCTGGCGGGCGATCAGCCTGGCGCCGGGGTCGCCGCTTAACCCGGTGGCGGGGTGAGGCGGAATGCGCCGTCGGGTCAAGCGAAGGTCCATCTCCAAGCCGATTGCACAGATCGAGCCGGGACTGCAGGCGCGCGAGTTTTGGCACAACCTGGCTTCTAACTCGGTCATAAGCCCCCGGCGTGGGACCCGAGGCGACTGCGAGCCTTCAGTGCCACCTTTGTGCTCGGCGACGCAGGATGCCGAGGATGCAGCACGTTGGCGGGCTATCCGTAGCGCGAAAACTTGAAACTGCAGTAGTTGAAGCCGAACGACAGGACGGTGTTGTTTGCTTCGTTCCCGCTCTTTATAAACCTCGCCGTGAGCCGCTGGGCAGAAATGGTGTGGCCAGCGCTGAGCTGGGCGGTGATCGCCTTCAGATAGGATTCCTGATGGCCGAGGTCGACGAACCACTTTGCGAGCTTGGCGGAATCGGCCGGAGGCCGCGGCACGGCGGAGATCTCGCTCACCGTTGAGTCAAAGAGTTGTGTGGCGCGCGAGAACTTTTTCGCGGCAAGCTTTAGCTGTTCGGCCTTCACCTCGGCCCGCACCCCCTTCATCGTGCGCTGGGTGGCGAGCGCGTGCGGCTTGCAGATTCCCTCCAGTTGAGAGACGTATTCGGCCCGGGCCGGCGGGCCTTCCGCTGGGGCGAGGCTGGCGAGCAGGAGTGCTCCAGCTGTCGCAACCAGCAGTGCTGCCCACAAGCAGTGGCCCCTGCCCAGCTTCGCTATGTCCTCAACTTTTCTCAACGCGGTCGCCCGCCTGCCCCGTGTGGTGTCCATGAACGTTAAACCGCGGCAGGGCCTGATCGAGCGGTGCGGGTAGCCACCAGACCCGATCGCCGAGCAGAAGCATCAGCGCCGGCAGCAGAACGATCCGCACTACGGTCGCATCGAGGAGGATGGCGACTGTCAGTCCCAACCCCATTTGGCTGACGGTCGCGATCGGTGCGGTTGCGAAGGAGATGAACACGGCGGCCATAATCGCCGCCGCGCCGGTGATCACTGACGCTGTCCTCTCCAAACCAAAAGCGATCGCCGCGGCGTTGTCGCCGTCGCGCTCATAGCGCTCACGGATCCGGGCAAGTAGGAAGACCGCATAGTCGATTGAGAGTCCGAAGGTGACGGCAAAGATCCCGGCGGCGCCGACCGTATCGATGTAGGGGTGGCCGCCGAGCGGGTAGCCAGCCGGGATCTGGGCGACGAGGGTAATCACGCCGACCGCCGCCGCGACCGAGCCGAGGTTGAGCATCACGGCAAGAGCGGCTAGCGGCAGAGCGCGCAGAATCGCGACCAGAACAAGGAAGGTAATCAGGATCACCGTGCCGATCACCAATGGCAGCCGCGCCTTGGTCGCGGTGCCGTAGTCGTTGAGTATTGGGCCGCCACCACTCACGCCCGTACGCATGTCGCCCGCACGCCCGAGCCGTTCAGCGTCGGAGAGCAGCCTCGCGCCGACAGCCCGCGAGCCAGCCGAGTTCAGGGGCTGGTTCGACACGACCAGCATCCGCGCCGCTTGGCCACCGGCGCCCAGATCCACCGCCTCTCCGGCAAGCGCCCGCTCGCCGTGGGAGGCTCCTTCGAGGGCCGAGAGAACGAAGTAGCCCGATTCGAAGAGGTGAGGCGAGCTGCGCCGGAGCCGCCGCGCCCCCTGGGCCAGTGGGCCGACGGTCGCCGAAACTCGCACCCCGGCCCGGTGAAGGCCCGACTGTAGTGGGTGGGAGCGGCGATAGCCGCTGGAGAGGCCGCGTTGCAGTGCGCCAGCGCCGCCATCCAGTTCACTGAGGCCGTCTTCCAGCCGCCGCGCACCACCTTCCAGCCGCTGCAGGCCACCGACCAGTCCACTCGCTGCGCTTGACAGCTGCTTTGTGCCGCCTTCAAGGCGCTTGCCACCCGAGGACAGGCGTTCGAGGCCGCCGTTCAGATCATTGGCAACACCGCTGAGGCGTTGGAGTTCTTCATGAGTGTTTTCAAGCGCGCGCAAAACGATTGCCGCCTGGGTCGCCTCCGGCTGCAAAGACGGGTCGGTGTGGGCTGCGCTCTTCAGTTCGCCCTCCAAGCGCCGCGCTCGCACCAGCCCATTGCCCCGTACGGTGGGAAGGAGTGAGCGCAGACCGAGCGCCAGGGTGAAGCCCGCGGCGGAGGCCTTGCGTTGGCCGGTCGCCAGCCGCCTTGTCCCGCTCTTCAGTTGGGGCAGGGCGGCGACAGCGCGGGTGCCGCTACCCACTGCGGTGCCCAATCCTCCGGCGAGAAGGCCCGCTCCTCGTCCAGCGCGTCCGGCCCCAATCCCCAGCAGGCCGCTGCCCTGCGCCGCACGGGCGATGCCACTGCGAAGACGGCCCACCGCCGTTGCCGCGTGGAGGAGACCAGGCCCCAGGTGCGTCAGCCCAGCAGGCCCCCGGCCTCCCGGTCTGGTGAAGGCCTGGCCAAAACGACGCAGCGGGGCCGCGGCGTGAACGACCTGGCCGGGTCCGATCACGGTTCGCACGCCGGCTTCAGAGGCGATGTGTCGTTGCCAGCTCGCCAGCAGCGCCAGCCGCCGCGGCGTGGTGATCGGCCCGTGGGGAGCTTCGGCGACGAGGATAAATGGCGCCTCCCAGCCCGGCCCGACTGCGCTGTCGATCTCTTCGGTGCTCTTACGGGCTGAGTTGGACGCGGAGAGCTCACTGACCCCTGGAGCGCCGGTGCTGACCGCGAGAGCGGGTCCGGCCAGCAGAAGGAGTGGAATCGAGATCAGGATGACCGCAAGCGCCGGTCGGCGCAGTGCGGCGCTAGCAAAAGCCGCCGCCGTGGGCAGTTTGCCCGAGGCTCTGCGCGGGGCCCCGATCCTGATCGAGTCGATCCGCGGGCCGAGCATCGCCAAGAGGGCCGGCAGCGCCAGCCAGGCGATGGCGACGCTGATCACGGTGACGACGACCAGCGCCGTCGCCAGGGAGAAGAGCAGCGAGCCGGGCTGTAGGAAGGAGGAGAGAAAGATCGCGGCAAAGAGAGTCACCCCGGCAAAGACCGTGGTGCGACCGGCGGTCTGGCGGGTGCGAAGGGCGGCCGCGGCGGGATCGCTGCCGCCGTCAAGCTCCTCGCGAAAGCGCGAGACGATGAAAAGTGAATAGTCGACCCCCAGCGCCAGACCCATCATCGTGCAGACGACCAGGGAGAGCGCGTCGATGTTGACGAACGAACCGAGCACCACGAGGACGCCGCGACCGGCGAGGACGGTGAGAGCGCCCATGACCAACGGGATCGCGGCGGCAATAACCGAGCGGAAGACGAGCAGCAAGACGATGATCAGAAGGGGCGCGGCAATCAACTCGGCGCGCTCGGTTGCGCCGAGCGATTCCTCTTGTAGGGCGCGCGAGACACTCGCGTATCCGGACTGGATTGCACGCAGCGGTGGGTGGACGTGGTCCGCGAGCGTCTTTTCTAGGGCAGGAACGGTGTGCCGCATCGCTTCCGCCAGGGGAACATGAAAATCGACCAGGATCAGCGCCCGTCGTAGTCCTGGTCGCAGCGCGGCGAGACGGCCGCGGTCCCATGGCGAGAGAACAGTTGCATCGGGTTCGCGGCGCAGCGCGGCGACGAGGCGAGGCCCCTGGCGTTCGATCGATGGTGCGGGACCCTTGAGCAGGATCGCGAACGGGGATGAGTTGCCGAAGTGTCGTTCGGCGAGTGCCTGCCCGCGTGCCGACGCTGTACCCGGGATGGTCAGCGAGGTCGGTTGCAACTCGCCCTCCACCCCGACTCCCACAATCCCCAGCGCCAGACAGCTGACGAGGACGACAATGAGGCCCAGGGCGGGCCTGCGAAGGCTCAGCCTAGTCCCCCCATGGCAGCGATTCTAGGGTAGCCAAGATGAGCTGGTACGCGGTCGTTTCGGGAAATCGACCGCCCGCTGGCCGCCGCGTGCACTGCTCGACATGCCGGTCGCGCGACCTCAGCGCGTGTAGCAACTGCGCACCGCTTCCGCCTGGACCTGGTCGCCTTCGGAGAGGTTGAAGGTGGCGCGGGCGAAGGAGAGGAAGCCCTCGGTGAAGTGGGGAGGAACCGGGCAGGATGCGCTGATGTAACTGTGCATCTGGCCCTTATAGGAGAAATGTCGCCCGACGACGACCTGAAAATGGGCAAACCTGGGCCAGGGGCCGACAGAGTGCGGCACGATGCTGACCAGAGCGGTGCGAAACGGCCCCGGTTGGTGGCGGACGTGAAACGGAAGAACGAAGGAGACCGGCGGATTGGTCGTGTAGGCGTGCACCCAGACGGCCGGACGTCCCTGCGCGGTCTTTCCGTTGAAGACGAGCAGATGAGCATGCAGGCCAAAAGGAGACTGACCGGGGATGAATACCCGGTCATAAAGGCGCCCACGCCCAACCAGCGCCGAGCCGCAGGCTGCGAGCGCCTGGCGGCTGTCGACGCTGCGCAGCCGCCACCTCGGACAGATCGGGAGGCCGCGCGTATCGAGCGCCCCCCGCCAAGCGAGTTCCAATCTGATCGCGCTGACACGGGGGAGGGGCAGCCGGTCGGCGGTTCGAATTCCAGCTTGAAGGCGCACCGCCACCGGAGCGGAGTGAGTTCGCGGAAGCGCGCGCGGTGCTATCCCCCCGCGCATGAAGGCGATCAGATCACCGCTCTGATGCTGTTCGGCCTGGCTTCGTCCGGCCAGCAGGGCTAGCATCGCCACGGCGACGAGGAAGCCTCGCTTTGCAATTCGACTCATCCCTGTGACTCCAACAAACCCCGTTGCGCCGCGGATTCGAGCGCCTTTAGGACTTTAGCGCTTCGCCCCAGCCGGTAACCGGCGTCGCCTTGGGGTGTTTGTTGGTCGTAACTATTCGCACTATCTTTAAGGAGAAGGACATGGAGATGCTCAAGCGGTTTGAGGCGATCGCGCTTCTCATTGTTGTGATCGGCGCCCTCAACTGGTGCATGATCGGGTTGTTTCACACGAACCTGCTCTTAGAGGTGTTCGGCGGCGGCACGGTGACCAATGTCATCTACACGGTCGTTGGGATCTGCGGACTCCTCTCTGTGCCCAGGGTGCTGGAAAACTTGCACTTCAGCGATTACATGCCGCACCCACGCGGTAGCTGAATAGGCGCTATCGCGACGCAGACCGGCCCGCCCGGGCCGGTCTGTCGGGAGCTTCCTGGTACCCACGCCAACCCGGCCTGGTCACGGGCCGCTACAGCGCCCTCAACCCAGCAGCTTCGCCTTGGCCGTCTCGAACTCCTCGGCGGAGATCGCGCCCTTTTCTTTCAGGTCGCTCAGCTTGTGCAGTTCATCGGCCGGCGAGCTGTGGGCCTGCTGCTGGATGTAGGAG
>JBAVAR010000162.1:0-33361 GCA_049585815.1 Solirubrobacterales bacterium | reverse complement strand
TCGATTTCAGCACGCTGGATGGCCTCCGAGCCTGGCGCGACTTCGTGATCGCGGGCCAGCGCGAGCACCACTGCAGCGGCGGCTGCCCAATCGGCTCTCTCGGAGGCCAGCTAGCCGAGACCGATCCGGATGCAAGGGCCCACGTCGCCGAGGGCTTCAAACGATGGGAAGCCACGATCCAGAGCGGTCTACGAGAGATGCACGTACGAGGCGAGCTCACGCCCGACACCGACCCCGACACCCTCGCGCTCGCGCTGCTAGCCGCCCTGCAGGGCGGCCTGCTCCTCACTCAGGTCAAACGCGACACCAAGCCGCTGGAGGCCGCGCTTGATGCAATGCTCGAACTGGTCGCCCAACTCAGCGGCAGCAGCTCGTAGCGTCCTCGCGCGATACGCTCGAGACCCCACCGCGCCGCAAGCCCCGGCACCCGATCCGTTCGCACGACCCTCCCTTCGCCGGCGTATGGTTTCGCCCGCACCGAAGTCGAGCGACCGGACATCAGAACATGCCCCATTGCAACAGGATCGTTGTGATAACGACAACGAATGGGGCTGGCAGGACTCGAACCCGAGACCAAGGGATTATGAGTCTTTGTTCCGACCAAGTGAGCTACCGCACCGGTCCGATCAGCCCAGCCTGAGGGGTGTAATGGCGCAGGCGGCGCGCTAATTGGAGCCGGCTTCTGCTTTCGGAAAGCTCGGCTCGGACAGAGCGGGCTCTTTTGTCGACGTCCAACAGCAAGCATTGCCGGCGCTGATAGAACAGCGATGGCTGCGAATGGCAACGGCGACCCCAAGCATCGCGCAATGACAGAGGCAATCGTGTGTGGTGCGGGCACCGCCGGGCTTGCGTCGGCCGCCGCACTTCGTGCCGTTGGCGTCGACGTGACGGTGCTCGAGCAGACGGACAAGGTCGGCGCGAGCTGGCGGACTCGCTACGACGGCCTACGGCTGAATACCACGGGGTGGATGTCTACCCAGCCCGGCTATCGCGCCAGTCGTCGCCGCTATGGTGAGTTCCCATCCCGTGACGCGTGGGTCCAGTACCTCGAGGATTACGCCGCTCACCATCGCATCGACGTTCGCTTTGGCACACAGATACGACGGCTGGAGCCCGTCAACGGAGAATGGCGGATCCAAACCAATGGCGAGGGTCTTCGGGGGCGCTTCGTCGTCGTCGCGACCGGGTTCGACCACGATCCCGACCTCCCCGACTGGCCAGGGCGTGACGGCTTCGCCGGCGAGCTCATCCATTCCAGTGCCTACCGAAACCCCAAGCCCTACAGCGGCCGCGACGTCCTCGTCGTCGGGCCCAACACGACCGGCTCGGAGGTCGCGGCCCTGCTCTCGCGCGGCGGAGCGGGACGCGTGCGAGTCGCCTGCAGGACCACTCCGAACCTGATTATGCGCAAGTTTCTGGGGGTTTCGACCAACATCCCTGGGCTGGCCCTCAACCACCTACCGTTGAGCGTGGCCGATCAGATCAGCTGGCTGGGGCAACGAACGGTCTTCGGCAACCTCGACAGCTACGGGCTTCCGCGTTCACCCGACGGGGTTGCCACGACGATGCGGCGACGGAAACAGGCACCGGCCTACGACAGTGGGTTCGTGTCCCTCCTCAAGGACGGACGGATCGAGGTCGTTGCCGCTGTGGAAGGCTTTGATGGCCAGGACGTGCTGCTCGTCGACGGAACCCGGATCCAGCCGGAGGTCGTGATCGCGGCCACGGGCTACCGACGGGGACTGGAGCCGCTCGTCGGCCACCTCGACGTGCTCGATGAGGACGGGATCCCGCTCTTCAGCGGCGGTGTCGAGCACCCCTCGGCGAGAGGACTCTTCTTCAACGGTTACAGAGCCGACCTCAGCGGGCAGCTGAGGCTGATGCGCCCCGACGCTCGTGCGATCGCCAAAGCAGTCAAGAAGCAGAGGCAATAGGCCACCGCTGTCGGCCGCACGCGCTGGGTAATCGTTGAGCCCTTTACTCCCCACAGGCACGAATCAAGCGGGTTGAAGCAGTCGGAAAGACCTCAGAACCCGACGGTCGCGGGTTCGAATCCCGCCCCGGATTCGAGGCGGGACCTCGGTGGTACCGCTTTGGTACCGACCACTACGTCCATAAGTTCCTGATCGTCCTCCAGCGGGGACGTGGGGACCCCTGGGGACGCGTCGGGACGGATTTGGCAGTCGCATCAGCCGGCTGGGGGCCGAGCGGTCGCAGGTTCAAATCCTGCCGCCCCGATAAACCGGAAGCCCACTTCGGAAGCGGGCTTCCGTCGTTCGGTGCCGACACCAGCCTTCCAATGATCAGGAGTGCGCTCACAGCAAACTCTTTCATGAGGTTCAGCGTAAGCCGTGGGACTGCCGGCGACGAGTCGCCGGACCTGGAGGCGGCTACGGCAGAACATGGCTCATGGGGTTTGAACGTCGAAGACTGGCTCATGGGCTTACCTGCCGGGACGCCACAATTCTCGGGTCGGCTGCGCGAGTGGGCGGACTCGATTGGCTGAGTCGACCCACAGATCTCATCGCGGTGTGGGAGAGAAGATGGCGCGGGAAAGCCGGTAGAGGCGCCAAATGAAACCGCTCGAGATGAGATATATGCGGCCACAACCGACAACCGCGGCTAATATCGCCGACGACGCCGCTGTCCCATGTAGCCTGCCGCATGAAGCACTCGAGCCATCGACATTTGGGGGGATCAATGAGCAGCTCAAGCCGTGCAAGGTGGGCCGGTCTGTTCGCGGCACTGTTTGTGCTGGCGTTTGCCCCAGCTGCAAACGCAGCTATCGCCAGCTCCCAGATCACCTCGCCCGCAAGCCCGAGCTACGGGATCTATGACGCAGAAGCCCCGAATACGATTTCGGTTTCCGGAACCACCAGCGGTGGCAATCCCGCTACCGACAAAGTCAATCTCGACTGCTTCTCCGGTAGTGCCCCCGAAGATAAGGTCCTCGCAGAAGAAGTTTCGCTCAACCCTGATGGGAGCTTCTCGGTTGCCGCTGCGAATCTCAAAAACATTGACGATCAAGTCTGCCGCCTGAGGGCGGTTCCGACGGGCGCCATACCCGCGGATCTCTCGCCATTTAGCGGTCCGTTGATGGCGACCGGTGAACGATATGGAAGCAGCAAAATCCAAACCGGTCCCAACACTGGTCAGCCCTACGATTTCTATATCTGGGGCCAGCAGCTGAGTGCGGCCGACGACTACGCCTCCGCTGGCAGCTGCGGCCTCGATGACGCCTACCTCTTTGACTCCGAACTTCATAAGTCGACGACGACCTTTTACTGCAACGACTGGCTTTGGTACTACGAGAATTTCGAAAACGAAGCCGCCTCCACCCGATCAGAGTTGCGGGTTGACGGAGCCAACGCCTACCTCCCGGCTGACGCGGATGAAATCAATTCAGAAGCAAGTTCCGGGTTTCCGACCCTCACCTACTCCTATAGTCAGGACCCGCTGACCGGCAACCTGACGATCCATGAGTCCGATACGATCGTCAAGTGTCCGGAAGCGACCTTTCCGGCAACCAAAACCAGCTGTCCCTCATTCCTTGGCACCGGCGTGCGCGATGACCGCACGATCGTGCAGAGCAACGACGGCCACCTGGTCACGTTCACCGACCAGTTTGTGAGCACGGATGGGCAGGCTCACACGCTCGATCTGCTGCCCCAAAACGACCAGTACTTTGGTAGCAGCGGCGAAAAAATCGCCTACCGCTTCCCCGGCGAAGGTTCCTTTACTACCCACAAAGACGGCGAAAGCGTCGCCTTCGCTGGCGAAACGCCCGCCGCCGTCTTCGCCCAGGTTCAGGGATCTCCAGACGGAGACACCTCCACCGGTCGGGGGGCGATCGTCTTTGATCACTCCGCCTCACCGGCGACCTTCAATGAGGTCAACAGCGGTAGCGATTTCTACTTCCACCAGAGCGCGACGGTGCCGGCTGGCGGCTCGACGACTTTGCGCTTTGCCTACGCCCAGGCCTACACCAGCTCCGAAGTCGAAGCGCTGGTCCAACAGGCTGAGAGCTCCTTCAGGCCACCACCCCCGCTTCCAGCGCCGGTGGTGGTTCCTTCCAACTCATTCACGTTCGGCAAGGTGAAGCTCAATAAGCGAAAGGGCACCGCAAGGCTTCAGGTCAAGCTTCCCGACGCGGGCACGATCGTCCTCTCTGGCAAGCAAATAAAGACAGTCAAGCGGGGTGTCTTGACTGCCGGTTCTTTCAGCCTGGCGGTCACGCCGAAGGGCAAGCTTGTTCACAAGCTGAAGATCACCGGCAGGGTGAAGGTTACGGTTAAGGTAACCTTCACCCCGACGGGGGGAAGCGCGAAGACGGAGACCAAGCGCCTGAAGCTGCTCAGGCGCTGAAGCGAGAGAGGACCTCGGGTGCTGGGCGCCCTATCCCCGAGGCCAAGTCGCCCTTCGACAATCTGAAGGTGAGTGCGAGAGGGAAGTCGGGCCCGGTGTTGGCCGTCACTGTCCCCGATCGGGAAGCGTCATCCGCGCCACGATCCGCGGGTGGTAGCGAGAGACGAATCGGGCCTCCGATTGAGGCCGGGGACCTCCTGGTACCGCTTTGGTACCGACCATTACGTCCATAGGCTCCTGATCGTCCTCCAGCGGGGACGCCTGGGGACGCGTCGGGACGGATGTGGCAGTCGCATCAGCCGGCTGGGGGCGGAGCGGTCGCAGGTTCAAATCCTGCCGCCCCAATAAACCGGAAGACCGCTTCGGAAGGGGGTTTCCGCCCTTGAGAGGAGGCGGGTTGGACTATTCTTGGGGGCTCGTGGTACCACCAGGCGCCTCTCGTCCATGGGGTTCAGAGGCAGGTTATTTATTGTCGGGGTTATCCGGTGTAGGCTCGGAGCACGCCCATCGATGGCTCAGTGGCCGGACAGCCAGGGGCCAGCGAGGGAGTAAGTCGCGAAGGCGAGTGCCACGCCAGCCAATAGCGAGGTACCGAGCAGCGATACCCGCAGGCCAGACCCCGCAAGGGCCGCCTGGCGGCCGCCCTTGCTGCGCCAGTCGGGCATCGCCAGCGTTGGGACCTCGAGGACGTGTCCGAGCACGTGGACGGTCATCAGCGCGAGCCAGACGATGAAGCTCACCTTGTGTAGGAGCTTGAGGGAGCCGCTGTCCCCCGGGCCCTCGATCAGCAGCAGTACCCCAGTCGCGAATAGCGCCACGGTAGTGAGGACCACCCCCGGTGCGAGCAACCGCATTGGGAGGGGCGGCGGTCCCTTGCGACGGTAGCGGCGGTTGCCGGCGTAGTAACGGGTGAAGCGCCAGCCGGTGCTGCCGAGCTTCAACAGGACCGGCGGGATCAGCAGCATGCCGATAAAGATATGAGGGCCGCGCAGGCTACCGATCAGCGGGATTGTTGCCCCCTCGACTGCCAGCAGGACGAGCAGCATCGCCGCCGCGCCGCCGGTGATACGCGAGTTGCCGGCGACGCCGTCGTGGACCGGGACCGGGACCTCGTCGTTCATCGGTGCAATGTTGAACACGGACGGTCATCGTCGGCTAACGCTTGCGTAAGAGGTCTCTCAGGTTGTTTGAGTCGGCGTTGCCTCGACAGGGAGGCAGAAAAAAGCGCTTACATCGAGGGCAGCAACCGCTCGGCTGGCAAGCGCCGCCTCGGCCCTGCCGCGCAGCCACAACGCGTTTCACTGGGAAAGTGATTTTCCACGGTCATCTGGTCGGACTACGCAGACAGGCGTATTCTCTACCCATGACGAAGCACCCAGCGCTCCTGGGCTTCGGTGGAGAGACCGCTCAATCTGATGCCTTTAAAGGTCCCCTCCGGTAGCCGTCCGAAGCTGGTAATGGAGAGCCTGGGCCTCGTCCAGGAGGTCGTCTACATCGTCGTGGGGCTGCTGCTCGTCGTCGCCGCGATCGGGGTCATCGTCGGCACGGTCGAAGAGCTCATCGTCGGCATCGGGGACAGCACCGATCCGGTGACGATCGGGCTTGTGGTTCTCGATCGCATCCTCCTCCTCCTTATCGTCGCGGAGCTCCTCCATACCCTGCGAATCGTGCTCTATGAGGGCGATATCTCTGCGGAGCCTTTCCTTTTGGTCGGCCTGATCGCGGTGGTGCGACGGGTGGTTGTCGTCACCGCTCAAGTTGAGCAGAGCTCGGGACGGCCTCTAACCAACCTGCTGCTCGAGTTGGGAATGCTCGCTCTCTTGGCGCTCGCTTTCGGCGCCGCCATCTATCTCTTGCGTCGCGGCGCCGCGCACCAGCCTCAATCCGAACCGGGAAATGGATCACCGCTGGCCTGATTTCTGATGATTGGAGCCTTCCCGATCCTCGCCTGTGGCCTGCGGCGGTTCCCATACGCTCGCAGCGCCTTCTGAGACGGTTGACGCCTCGAGCAGAAGCTGGGCGAGCCCAGCGGCCAGGAGGAGGCTGACGAACTCGAGAGGTGTGAGTGCCGCGCCCACTGCCGCGAGGGCAATCGCTGCCGCAGAGAGCAGCAGGCGGCCGAGCAACGTGCGGTCTCGGAGAGATGTCCACTCTGCGCCAAGATGGAAGACCGAGAGAGAAAGCGCAAACGCAGCGATCCCGCCAGCGAGCGCCCAGCGGGCACCCGCGGTGAGGCCGGGGTCAGCCGCGCCCCTGATCGCGAGCTTCGTGCCAGCCCCGAATGCGGCGATGCCCGCCAGCAGTGGAAAATGGCCATACGTGTAGACGAGACCGAGAGCGCCCCGCCCGACCACCGAGGTGTCGGCGAGGTCAAAGTAGATCCACCAGAGAATCAGCGCGATCACGAAACAAGCGCCCGCTACCGCCCAGGACGCGAAGCTGAGCTCGAAATCGGCAACCCCGGCCACAACGCCGGCAACGGCCGCACCGAGCACGATTATAAAGAAGGTGCCGAAGCGCTCGGTCAGATGCGAGACGACGATCGGGGCGCTGGCAAGCGACTGCCAGGCTCGGGGCGGGATGGTGAGGTCGATCCCGATCGCGATTCCCCACAGCAGAACACGGTAGGGCTCGGGCAAGAAGATCGAGACAAGCCAGAGTCCGGTCGTTAGCGAGAAGCCTGTTATGTAGGTGTTTATGAGCGTGCGGCCTGGCCCACGGACGTGCAGTCGAGCGCGGATGTAGAGCGAGATCAGCAGGGAGCGCACAACCACATATCCGACCGCGAACCCCACCGTTCCTCCCTGACCCTTCATCACCAAGTGGACATTGATCGCTACCGCCGCGATTGCGAGCATGGCCCCCGACTTCGCGAGTCGGTAGACGAGATCATCTGTGTCGAAGCGGTTGGCGTAGAACGTGTACCCCGACCAAGCCCAGGCCACGACGACAAACAGTCCGAGGAAGCGAGCGAAGACGGCGGCCGTGGGTTCCCTCGCCAGTGCAGCAGCCAGCTCGCCTACAGCGACCACGAATACGAGGTCGAAATAAAGCTCAAACCAGGTGACGTGGCGCTCCTCGCCGGGGTCGGCGACGGTGCGTAGCCGCGGTGGATCGAGGCGGAATGTCGGAGCGTCCCACATCTCCAGGAACCGTACCCGTGCACCCGTGGGGTCGTGTCTGCTGCTGGATCGACCAAAACGAAGTGCCGCCGGAGGGACGCGCACATCCTCACGACCAGATTTGGACCGTGGTCGGCTTCCTATGGAGTGATATTGGCGAAAGATGAGTCGGGCCTCCGAGCATCGAGCCCACGCTGAGCTCCCCTGGGGAAGGTTGGCTCAGCAGATCTGGATTTGCGGCGACCTGCGATTGGTGAGAAGGTTGCTCTGAAGTTCCTTGCTCAGTTACGAACGACGATCAACCAGGATGGTGCGCAGGATGAACCCAGGTCCGTTGAGCAAAGTCAGACTCGGAAGGACCGATCTGGAGGTCTCCCCGATTGCCTTTGGTACCTGGCAGCTGGGGGGTGAGTGGGGCGAGTTCGACCGAGACGAGGGGATAGCCGCGATTCGGCGCAGTCGCGAACTTGGGGTAAACCTCTTTGACACCGCCCAGGGTTACGGCTTCGGAGCGTCCGAGCGGCTCCTCGGTCTGGCGCTTCGGGATGATCTCGACCACCGCCGCGATCAGGTCGTGATCGCAACCAAGGGTGGCCTGCGGATGTCCAATGACGGCCTCGTTCGCGACTCGAGCCGAGCCTGGCTTCGCAGCGGGGTCGAGGACAGCCTGAAGGCACTCAGCGTGGATCACATCGACCTCTACCAGGTGCACTGGCCAGACCCTGCGGTGCCCTTCAGCGAGACGGCGGCGGCGCTTCAAGAGCTAGTCGACGAGGGCAAGGTCCGCCATGCAGGAGTCTCGAACTTCGACCTGGATCAGATGCGGGCCTTCGCCCAAACGCGGCCAGTGGAGACAGTGCAGTCCCCGTACCACCTTTTCCGACGAGACATCGAGACTGAGGTGCTCCCCTACGCACGGAGCCAGGACGTTGGGGTCCTCGTCTACGGGCCACTGTCGCATGGACTCCTCACAGGGAGCATGGGTCCCAATACCTCGTTCGCCGACGAGGACTGGCGGAGTGGGAGCCCGGTGTTCCGCGGCAGCTCCTTCCGCCAGAACCTCGAGGTCGTCGATGCGCTGCAGCGACTCGCCACCGACTCACTGGGCTGCACGGTGGCGCAGCTCGCTATCGCCTGGGCGCTGGCGAATCCGGCGGTGGACGTCGCCATCGTCGGTGCACGACACCCGACTCACATCCAAGACAGCATCGAAGCTGCCGAGCTGAGCTTGAGTGAGGACGATCTCGAGCAGATCGACCGGATCGTGGCGGGATCAGTACCCGTCGGGGGTCCTTCGCCGGAGGCAATGCCATCGGCTGAATAGCGATGCACGGCCAAGCGGATGACAGAGGGGAGCATGAGATGGCCACGACGCGGAAACCGGCCCAGACGATCGGCTTCGTCGGCCTTGGGCACATGGGCGGCAATATGGCCGCCCGTCTCCTAGCGGCCGGTTATACGGTCTACGGGGAGGCAAGAACCAAAGGGCGCGCGCAGCACCTCATCGACGCAGGCCTGGGGTGGTGCGACACCCCAGGCGAGCTCGCCGCGGTGGCGGAGATCGTCTTCACCTCGATTCCCGACGACGCCGCCCTTGAGGATGTCGCAGCCGGGAGCGACGGGATCCTTGCCGGTCTGGAGGCCGGCAAGGTGTGGATCGACGTGAGTACTGTCAGCCCGCGCGCCAGTCGCGAGGTTGCAGAGCGCGTGCGGGAAACCGGAGCGCTCATGCTCGACGCGCCGGTCTCCGGCAGCGTTCCTCAGGTGCAGTCTGGGACGCTGACGATCATGGTTGGCGGGGAGGAACGGGCCTACGAGCGTGTCGAGCCGCTGCTCCGCGAGCTGGGAACTCCGACGCGCGTCGGAGGCAACGGTCAGGGACTCGTGCTCAAGCTGGCAATCAACATAAGCCTCGCCGTGCAGATGCTGGCCTTCTCGGAGGGCCTCTTGCTCGCCGAGCGTGACGGGGTCGACGCGCGGCTTGCCGCCGAGGTAATGACAACCAGCCCGATTGGCTCGCCGATGCTGAAGGCGCGTGCTCCGCTCGTGCTCGACCTGCCTGAGGACGCCTGGTTCAACGTGAGTCTGATGCAAAAGGACATCCGCCTCGCGCTGGAGACCGCTAGCGAGCTGGGTGTGCCTCTAGCTGCAGCCCGCGCCGCAGAGGAGGCGTTGAGCACGGCAAGCGAGCTCGGCTATGAGCACCGGGACATCGCGGCGCTATTTCAGGCACTCGCGCATAACAAACCGGGGGACCGTCGATGAGCCCTGAGGACACCGGCCTCGGGCGAGTGGTGTGTAGCGGGGATGCCGTCAATGGCGAGTAGCGAGCCATCGGGGGTCCCACCGGTGAGCGCCCCAGCCAGCTCTGCGTCCAACGATCGCCGTTGGGCGGTCCTGGCCCTGCTCGGTGTCGCGCAGCTGATGGTCGTACTCGATGCGACGATCGTGAACATCGCGCTGCCCTCGGCGCAGCATTCGTTGGGCTTCTCCACCGATAGCCGCCAGTGGGTCGTCACCGCATACGCGTTGGCGTTCGGCAGCCTCTTACTGTTGGGCGGAAAGCTCGGGGATTTGTTTGGGCGCAAGTGGACGTTCATCGCTGGGATGGTCGGATTTGCGGTGGCCTCCGCGATCGGAGGGTTGGCGCAGTCCTTCGGGACACTCGTTGGCGCGCGGGCGTTGCAGGGCGCCTTCGGTGCACTGTTAGCACCGTCGGCGCTATCGCTGTTGACGGTGACTTTCGCCGGCTCCCCCGATCGGGCGAAAGCGTTTGGCATTTTCGGTGCGATCGCCGGTGGCGGCGCCTCGGTCGGCCTGATCCTCGGGGGAGTGCTGACGCAAACGCTGTCTTGGAGGTGGTGTTTGTACGTCAACCTGCTGATCGCGATACCGACTGTCCTAGTCGGGCTGCGGCTCTTGCAAAATCATCCCCCTGAAGGACGTCCGCGCATCGACATCCCAGGGGTCCTCCTTGCCGGCGGGGGCCTCTTCGCACTGGTCTTCGGTTTCTCCAACGCCGAGACGCATTCATGGACGGCGCCGCTGACGATCGTCTCACTCGCCGCCAGCGTGGTCCTGCTCGCCTCCTTCGTGGCAGTCGAGAGCCGCAAGACGGATCCCCTCCTCCCGCTCCACATCGTCAGGGACCGCGCCCGTGGCGGCTCATACCTATCGATCTTGCTGGCGGGTGCCGGGATTTTCGCGCTCTTCCTCTTCCTGACCTACTACATGCAAGAGAACCTCGGCTTCTCTCCGATCAAGACCGGCCTCTCGTTCCTGCCGATGACCGCCGCGCTCGTCGTCACCTCAACAACAGTGCAGACGAAGCTGCTCTACCGCACTGGCGCAAAGCCACTTGTTGCCGCCGGGATGACGCTCGGATTGATCGCGATGCTCTTACTAACCCGTCTTTCCCCCGGCGCCAGCTACGCAAGCCACGTCCTGCCCGCACTGGTCATCACCGGCCTCGGAATGGGCTGCATCTTCGCACCCGCCTTTAGCACCGCCACACTCGGAATCGATAGTTCCGAGGCAGGAGTCGCCTCTGCGATGGTCAACACCTCCCAGCAGGTAGGCGGCTCAGTTGGCACCGCGCTGTTGAGCACGATATTTGCCAGCGCCACCGCCGCCTACGCTTCCAGTCACTCAGGGATGCCGGGAGTCGTTGATGCGGCATCAATCCACGGCTACACCACCGCGTTTGCCTGGGCCGCAGGAATCTTCGCCCTGGGGCTGCTAGTCGCACTTTTCATTCTTCCGTCAAAAGGCAAGAAAGGCAAGAGCAGCTCTCCGGCGCCAATGAAGGTCGTGGATTACGGAACAACAACCGCAATCAGACCGGCGGTGCCAGCGACCGCCGTCTTGGTCACCGGACCCTGCTGTCACTTCGGCGTCGCGGTGGATACGGAGCAGACCACGCTGCGAGACGGCGCCCCGGGAAACAGCTCAACCGCATCCCGCGGTATCTCCCCAGCCGACGAGCTCGGGGACCGCCCACCTCCAGCCCGCAGATGACCGCGCGTCGCCTTCACTAACCCGGCGACAATTATTCCGCGTGGGCAGGAACGATCAGTATCGGTCGTTGCGCGTGCGTCGAGAGTCCATGCGAGACACTGCCGAGTAGGGTGCTGCGAATTGCGCCCCGCCCACGCTGGCCGCAGACAATCAATCCGGCGTCAATTTCTTGAGCGATCTCGCCAATCGTCCCGACGACTGAGATCTCGGCTTTCGCGACTTGTGCCGAGGCGTTGTAGCCGCGGGCTCGGGCACCCGCGGCACCCTCCTCGGCGATTCGTTTCGCGAAGGCGGCCTCCTGCTCGTCTATCTCGCCCTCGTTCGGTACGGCGGTCAGAAAGGAGCCTGCTCGAACTAGGCTGACCATCGCCGGCATCCATACGGCCAGCACGACGGCATCGGCGGGGTGCGCTACGAGTTCGGCAGCAGCGAGCAGGGCCAACTTCGAGCCGTCTGATCCGTCGTAGCAGAACAACACCGGTTTATTCATCACAAATCTTCATCTCATCCTGATCTGCACCCATTTGTCCCGCTGCCACGGTACCTGAGCATGTCGTCGCCTACAAGGCAAAGAGACAGACGCATCACGCTTCCAGCTGTCGCTGCGGAAGTGATGGCTATGGCCCACCCCTCCAATGCGACCGCCGCTGCAGTGCGGGGACCTTGAGAAGCATGGCGGCCGCCGTCGTGGGCGGGGCGAGGTAGTTCTTGCGAAGCAATCCCAGGATGCGGCCAGCCGCGGCCAGATGGGGTTGGGTGCGGCAATCTCTTCGATAATCCCAGAGTGGTAGGGAGAGACGAATCGGGCCCCGGATTCGACACCGGGACCTTGTGGTACCGATTTGGTACCGAACATTACGTCCATCAGCTCCAGATCGTCCTCCGGCGGGGACGCGGGGACGCCTGGGGACGCGTCGGGACGGATGTGGCAGTCGCATCAGCCGGCCGGGGGCCGAGCGGTCGCAGGGTCAAATCCTGCCGCCCCGATTCACGAAAACCCGCTTCGGAAGCGGGCTTCGACTTGAATGGAGTCGGAACTGAATCCTCCCTTGAGGCCCATGGTAGTGCCTCTTGTACCAAATTTGCTCGGAAGCGCTCGCTGAGAGTGCCGACGCCCCTGATCGAGTTCCCCGCCAATGACCCAGAGCGCGCCCTGCGCTTCTGGCGGGGACTGCTCGGCGTCGAGCTGGCGCCGCGCGGAGCAGGCGCGGGAGCGGGCTGGGAGGCCACCGAGGACGGAGTAAGGAGCAATCGAAGGGGCAGCGCAGGTGCGGCAGACTCCAATTCCTTCGAAGATCGCGCGGCCGCAATCCGAATTTGACCGTTCTTAGAGGTCTGGCCTCACTGCGCAGTATCGGAGATCGAGTTTTCACGTCTCAGCAAGATGACGCTACTCACCAGAACAAACACCAAGAGGAGCAAGAACCCGATGAGGTCGAACACTAGCCCGAACGAGGCGATGACGCCGCCGAGGCCGAAGCCCTGAAGGAAGAGCATGCTCCCGGCGAGGATCGACAGCCAGCCGAGCCACCGCGGTAAGACCCCGCTCCTCAGCACAAGCGCACCTGTTGCGAAAGCAAACAGGCTGCCGAAGACATCGCCAACGCTCTCCAGCGCGAACGTCGTCAGGTACAGCACGTAGGACATGCCCGGGTCGTGTTGGGCACCGTATGAGGCGAGCTTTGCTCCAACCAGTCCGGTGATACCGATGTCACTGACGGCATGGAGGGTAACGAAGAGGACTCCGCCAACCAGCACCAACGAACCAAGGGCTCGCGTGCGATCGGTGTTCCCGCGCAGCAGATTGTGGAGCGCGCTCAGGTAGATCACAAACATGACCGCATACACGACGGACAGGCATGCGATCACGATCAGCCGCGTCTCGTGGGCGTGAAGACCCTTCGCGATCTTCGCCGCCGAGTCGTTCTGGCTCAGTTCGACCCCAACGGCGACGACGAGCTCGGCTACCAGCGCAACTACGAACAGGATGCCCGCGACCCATGCGCACCGCTCCCATGCGCTCGGGGGTCTCGCCGCTATCACCATGCCATCCTAAGGCCGAGTACAAATGACGCGACCGATCGCTGATCGGATTGCCTTCGAGCCACTGAAAGATCACGAGTTCGGCCGCGGCGAAGTTGTAGAGACTCGCCAGGACGTTTGCAGCCTGGGGGGCCGGTCTGGCGCGGGAGCTGGGGCAATACTCGCCAACCCTGCGAGAGGCAATCAGACCACACGCGGAGAACTTGGCTTGGGAACTGCTGAAGGCGCCGGATCATCCGACGCCGTTGACGGGGAGAAGGCGCCGAGCGAGGATCTAACCGCTGATCAAAAGTCAGCCCTAATCGACCGCCCACGGTTCGGGAATATGGCGCCGGGTAAGGCGCTGCAGTCCTTGACCCGCTGCATTTGTGAAACCTACCCTTCCAGCGGTCGAGGTGGTGGCGATGGCGGGCGTACAACACGAAAGGCCCGCATGCGGGCCTTTCGTGAGGAGCGAGCGTGGATTTCAAAGGACCAAGTTCACCCTTTGAGCACCAAAGACAGCGTGAGCGCAAAGAACACGACACTCTGCGCGCTATGCACGGCGATGCCGACGAGGGCGCTGCGGTAGCGCTTTGAGGGATAGGCGAGGATGAACGTGTCGAGCAGCGCCTCCGGGATGATCCACGGCTCGTGCAGGTGATAGACCGCGAACAACACGCCGTTTGCGAGCCAGTCCCGACGTCCGAACACGCCGTTCATCCGGGGGAGCAAGAACCCGCGGAATAGCAGCTCCTCGCCCAGCACCGTGTTGAAGACCAGCAACGTCACGATAATCGCGAACCAGCCCCACCCTCCTGACAGTAGGGCGTGTCCAGCGTTCGAATTAACGAATTCGCCGAAGTCGCGGGCCGCGGCATGAGGTATTGCCGGTACCAGCGTCGCGACGACTTCGGCGAGGATCAGGGGGATGACGATGAGCCAGACGCGGCCTCCGCGCCGCCCGGTGCGCGGACTACGCGGCGCACGCAGCCACAGCGCGTCTTGCAGGACAGCCCAGCGCAGCGTTCCCTGCTCACGCCAGACAAGGCCCATCACCAGCACGAACTGCCAGACCAGCCCGGCGGTCAGCGTGATCAGTAGAGCGCGGGACAGCGCACCTGGGCCGCTGAGGTGGTCGGCGATCTGCGGCGCGGCTACCCAGGCCAGCAGTCCCATCGGAATCGCAGCTGCGGCCCAGACGGCAATGATGCCGAGCAGCCCCAGCTGGGGCAATGAGTGCTCATCGCCAGGTCGGGTAGGCGGACCCCCCCGGATCCTCGAGGGCCGGCGGGTGGCCGAAGCCGAACCCCGATCTATGGTTGCGGCGCCGGCAGCAATGCTCTTGACTCTCATCTCGATCCTCCTTGGGGATGGATTTCAAACATGGCTCCAGGCTCTCAGCGGCCGGCCCTCCAAACCATGTGGCTGGCAGGCGTCCGGGAGGTTCGGCTGGAGGCCGGCGAAGGTGCGGTTAACCGCCTGAGCGGTACGGTCAGCCGTATGGATCTGCACCAGGGCATGGGCGAGACTCACGCCTATGGGGAAAACCGTTCTGATCGTCGATGACCATCCGAGCTTCCGCGCCAGCGCCCGGCGCCTGCTCGAGGCCGGCGGCTACCAGGTTCTCGGGGAGGCCGAGGACGGCGCCGCCGCCCTGGCGGCCGCTCAGCGGCTGCGCCCGGATCTCGTCTTGCTCGACGTGCGGTTGCCCGATATCGATGGGTTCGAGGTCACGAGGCGACTGCTCGACGCGAACGGCCCGACCCCGCAGATCGTGCTCACCTCCAGCCATGACTCCTTCGATCTGGGCGAGGCGATCGGCACCAGCGGCGCCCGCGGGTTCGTCGCCAAGAGCGAGCTGAGCGCCGAGGCGATCTCTTTACTCATCCGATGACCGCACCGCGACGGACCCTGATCGGTCTCGCCGGTTTGGCGTTCCTGATGGGCGTCGCCGCGTTCGTGGTCATGCTCAACGGCGAGCACAACGTTCACCGGGGCGCGTATGCCGGCCTGTTCTTGGCCACCGGCTGGGGGTTCGTGGGAGTCGGGCTATGGGTTTGGAAGCAGCGGTCGGCCGGCAACATCGGTCTGCTCATGGTGGCGGTCGGCCTCAGCGCCTTGCTGAAGGGGTTGGCCTTTTCCAACGACAGCATCGTGTTCGCGATCGCCTCGGTCGGAGAGGTGCTCATCTACGCGGTGCTCATCCACCTGCTGCTTTCCTTTCCCTCGGGGAGGCTCGAAACCCGGCTGGACCGGCTCCTAGTCACCATCGCCTACCTCAACCCGACGGTGGTGCAGCTTGGAGTGTTCCTGTTCACCGACCCATCAAAGGCCGGTTGCACCCGCTGTCCAAGTAACCCGCTGCTGATCGAACACTCCGAGGCCGCCAAGGTACTCGAAGCGGCGCAACTAGACATCTCGATCGCGTTGCTGGGTGCCGTGGTCGCGGTCCTCTATCGACGCTGGCGAAGCGGCACTCCGGGGCGAGCGAGGGTGTTCGCCCCGGTCGTCGCCGTCGGTGGGCTCACGTTCGTGCTGTTGATGGCCGCCCTCGTCGTCGAACAGGCCGGCCTGTCGAGCGACATTGCTGACGCGCAGACGTTGGCTTTGTTCACGTCCATCGCCTGCCTACCGTTTGCCTTCTTGGTGGGCCTCCTGCGATCCCGGTTCAGCGAAGCCGACGCGATCAGCGCGCTCTTGGCCCAGCTGGGTGAGGGTGGTGGCCGCGGAGCGTTGCGCAACGCGCTCGCTGACGCGCTTGGAGACCCGACCTTGGAGCTCGCCTATTGGGTACCGGACCAGGACGCCTACCTAGACGCCGACGGTCAGCCGGTTCGGGTCGATCCCGCGCCGGCGGGCAAGGTCTCCACCACCATCGAGCACGAGGGCGAACGAATCGCTGCGATCGTGCACAGCTCGGGCCTCGCGGAGGAACGCGAACTGGTGCAGACAGCGGGCGCCGCCGCCGGGCTGACGCTCAGAAACGAACGATTGGACGCCGAACTACGGGCGAAGGTTGCCGAGCTCCAAGCCTCACGATCACGCATCGTGCAGGCCGGCTATGAGCAAAGGCGCCGACTTGAGCGGGACCTCCACGACGGCGCCCAGCAGCGACTCATGGCTCTCGGCATCGACCTACGAATGGTAAGAGAACGCATCGAGCACGACCCACAAGGGGCGGCGGAGCTCCTCGACGAATCACTTCACGAGTTGAACGAGGCGACCGCCGAGCTGCGCGAGCTCGCCCGAGGGATCCACCCGGCCGTGCTCACAAATCGCGGCCTGCACGCAGCACTCAAAGGCCTCGCCAGCCGCTCCCCGGTTCCTGTGGAACTGCTCCAGACGCCGGCCGACAGGCTCCCGCAGTCGGTCGAGTCGGCGGTCTACTTCGTCGTCGCCGAGGCTCTTACGAATGCGGCCCGCTACTCGCGTGCGCAAACGGTAACGGTGGGGGTCGTCCGCGACAACGGCCACGTCGACGTCGAGGTGAGGGACGATGGCGTTGGGGGCGCCGACGCCGATCAGGGCTCGGGGCTGCGAGGGCTTCAAGATCGGGTCGCGGCGCTCGACGGCCGCCTCGAGCTGACGAGCGTGAGCGGCGAGGGCACAATCCTGAGGGCGAGCATCCCGTGCGGGTGATCGTCGCCGACGACTCGGTGCTGCTGCGCGAAGGGGTCGTGCGACTGCTCGAGGAGGCGGGGTTCGAGGTGGTCGGGCAGGCCGGGGACGGGGAGGAGTTGATGCGAAAGGCGAGAGCGCACAAGCCCGACATCGCGATTGTCGATATCCGCATGCCGCCGACCCACACCGACGAGGGGCTGCGGGCGGCGCGCGGGATCCGCGAAGAGCTGCCGGGTACCGGCGTGCTGGTCCTCTCGCAATACATAGAGGAGGAGTACGCGCTGGAGCTGCTGGGCGACGACGCCGCCGGCGTCGGTTACCTGCTCAAGGACCGGATTTCGGACCTGGAGCGCTTTGCCGACGCGATCCGGAGGGTGGCCGAGGGGGGGTCCGCCCTCGACCCCGAGGTCGTCTCGCAAATGCTCGGGCGCCGCCGGGTCGAGGACCCGCTCGCCGAGCTGACCCCGCGTGAGCGCGAGGTGCTGGGGCTGATGGCGGAGGGGCGCAGCAACCAGGCGATCGCCGAGGCCCTCGTCATCTCGGAGCGCGCCGTGGAGAAGCATGTGACCGGCATCTTCGCCAAGCTCAACCTGCCGCTGGCCGCCGAGGACCATCGCCGCGTGCTGGCGGTGCTGGCGTTCCTCGGCGCCTAGTCCGTCCTGACCCCGAGATGTGACGACAGCTCAGGCTCATCTCACGCTCGCCATCTTGGGAGGCGTCGAAGACGATATCCGCCGACGAGGACGCGGCCGTGTCGGTCAGGGCCCTTGGGGGCCTGGGGGCAGGGGGCGGGTGAGGCCGTGCGCATCTCGAATTGGCATTCTCTTGGCTGATTATTGTGGGAGGCGTGCGCAGAGGCGAGAAAATATCCAGCGCAATGTGCACGCGCCATCGCGTGGGCCGCACCTTTCACCTCATTGGTCGTTGCCTGAGGCGGTGAAGGCGTGCGAACCCGAGCCGCTCTAATCGTTGCTCTAGCGATTGTCACTCTCAGCAGTGGGCTCGCACCAACCGCATGGGCGACGAATGGAAATTCGGCAATCACCCGAAGTTGTTTACAGGGTGCGGCGGCCATCCCTCCGAATCAAACTCGTTATACAGGGACATTGGATCGTCTACCGGAGTATTTTGGCGATGGTCATTTGCGAACGTCCTCCGGGACGCGGTCGTTGGCGAGGGTGGGTTGGCATCAATACAGGCGAACGAATCCGGATCGAGCGGCATGGGCAGTTCTACTTCAAACTGCTGGGTCAAATGGGAGCAAGCTCCGATGATCTCTTGTCTGGGCGCGTAGAGGGAAATCAGGTGCAGGGCACCTTTAGTGAGTGGACTAAAGGGGGATCAGAAGAAGGTGCTCAATTGGAATGCGGAACTGGAAGTCCGAAGGGCAGGGCCATGCATTTCACCGCGCGTCGCGTGAGTGAGTAAGACTGCCCAGCCCGCGCCCAGGCGAGACCGCCGCCACACCCCACCATGCCCATGGGTTGGGTGGTGCTGGTGGGGTTGGCCAGGGCGCTGGCTGAGCGGGGCCGCGCTCGGGTCGGGCAGGGGCCTTTGGGGGCCCCGGTAGGGGGCAGCGGCTGGCTGGTGGGCCTCAAGGCGTGGCGTAGACCCACCAGGCGATTGGCTGCTCGAGTGCCTGCCGCCGGCCGGGGGTCTGGGGAAGGGCTTTGGCGGGCAGGCTTGTGGTTGGTACCGCGTTCAGTACCGGACGCCTCGTCAGATTTGTCGCCGGCGTCCTGGCGCGGGACGCGGGAACGTGTGGGGACGCGTCGGGACGGATGTGGCGGTCGCATCAGTCGGCCCGGCTGCGGCCCAGCGGTCGCAGGTTCAAACCCTGCTGCCCCGCCTAACGGAAGCCCGATAAGGAAGCGGGTTTCCGACATTCGGCGTCTGCTTCGTCCTTCCCCCGCATGCCCCGTGGTATCGGACTTGGTACCGGGTGCGCCCCATAAGTCGCCTCATGAGTGGCCAGCGTTGGTCTACGAAGAGGCTCTGCGACAGGCTAAAAAGGGAGTTGATATACTTGACACACCTGCGCTGACGTAGTAGACTCACCCCTATGAGCAAGACAGAGAAGCGCCCCACCACTCTCATCGAGGCCATCCGCTACTTCTCCGACCTCGATATTTGCACCGAGTTCGTCGCCAACCTGCGTTGGCCCAGCAGCCCTGTCTGCCCACGCTGTGGGAGCGTCGAACACTCTTACATCAGCACTCGCCGCCTCTGGAAGTGCAAGGCGTGCAAGAAGCAGTACTCGGTCAAGCTCGGCACGATCTTCGAGGATTCTCCGCTCGGCTTGGACAAGTGGCTTCCCGCCGTCTGGCTGATCGCCAACTCCAAGAACGGGATCAGCTCGCACGAGCTTGGGCGCTCGCTTGGGATCACTCAGAAGTCCGCCTGGTTCATGCTGCATCGCATCCGCGTCGCCATGCAGACCAAAAGCTTCCTGCTCTCCGGGGAGGTCGAGGTCGATGAGACTTTCATCGGTGGTAAGGCCCGCAACATGCACAAAGCCGACCGGGTTCGGAAGATCAGCAGCACGGGCGGCAAGGACAAGACTGCCGTTCTCGGGATGATCGAGCGCGGCGGCACGGTCAAAGCCGAGGTCGTCCCTAACGTTCGGCGCGACACGATCCAGCCACGCGTCAGGGAGTCCGTCAAGCCCGGCGCAACCGTCTACACCGACGCGCTTAAGTCCTACAGCGGGCTTGAGGCCGACTTCGCCCATGCGACCGTCGATCACGCCGAGTGCTACGTGGACGGGCGAGTCCACACGAACGGGATTGAGAACTTTTGGAGCCTGCTCAAGCGCGGGTTGCATGGCACCTACGTCAGCGTCGAGCCGTTCCACCTGTTCCGCTATCTGGACGAGCGCGTGTTCACGTTCAACCTGCGCGACCGGAGCGACTACGGACGCTTTGAGGCAGTCCTCGGCGCCACGGTCGGGCGTCGTCTCACCTTCGCGGAAGTGACCGGCCAACGTTAGTCCTTGTCCTCTTTCAACTTCTCATCAAGCTTTTTCTTAGGGACGCCAAGCAGCTTGTCCGTTAAGTCCTCAAAACGCTCAAACCCTGAGGGCTCGTCGTCCTCCAGCGAATCTGGAACAGGTGTCGGCTCGTCATCCTCAAGGCGTTTCTTTTCCTCGTCTCGTTTCGCCACAAGCTCGTCCTCCATTAATAGATCAATGATCTTTTGGGCGGGCATAACGACGCCGATCCCGGCGTTGACCGGAGCGGTTGCTTTGGTTTCAGCGCTAGCCGTTTCCGTGATGATTTCGGGGGCGGTGCTACTGGTAGAAGGGTTGAAATTCACTTTGGCTGGGATCTCGTAGTGACCATGCATCAAGCCGAGCAATTTTGCTCTTACCGGGCGGTCTCGCTTCTCCGCGTAACCAGACGATCCCATGAAGGAGACGAAGACCGGGGAACCGCTCTGGCCTCCCCAGGAGCGAACCTCAACTAGATAGGCCTCCATTGTTGTCTCGGCATGGGGCATCGTGACAGCCAGCGGCTCATGCCTTCCGAGCGCGACTGAGCCAAATCGGACGATTGGCTGATCACGCTCTCGGCCAGTGAACTCCGTAAACAGACTGGACATGAACACATCATCGCCCTCGCCGATGTCGTATTTCTGGCATTGGTCATCGGTCGCGAGAATCTCAAGCGGGATCGTCTTGCCCCTGAAATCTTCAGGTAGCTGAATCTCTGCGATTGCCACATCGCTTTCCCCGTGTTCGTGCCATGCCAGATCGGGGATTTCTAGGTCTTCCCATATGTCCGTTTGGTTGACACGGACGAAAAGTGATTTAGACCGAGCGCGCGCTTTTTGCACGACATGGGCGGCCGTGACTAGGTAAACGGCAGCGCGGTTGCCTGTGATCGGCACATGCACGAAGAACGCCGTTGCGACCGGCTTGATATTCGCCGCGTCCGTTCTAGTGCGGAGGAACGCAACGCATTCTCGGAATTGCCTGTGCAGCCTCACTGGCTCTCCAATGACGGGCCGGGTTCGGAGCGTGACCGACCGCATCCTAACCGGCCTCTCGGGTGAGCCAAGTATATCGTTGCCCTAAAAAGGGCTCTACGAGGCGGCTAGCGGGCAAAGCCGGCTAACGCCGCCATGTCGGGTTAAGCCGAGGCCCCCGAGTGGCACAAAGAGCGTCAAAAAACCCTTTCGGCATGGAAATGCGGCACGGTCGGGTCAAAATCAGGCTGACGCGGTGGGGTGGGCGACTCGGATTCCGCCGGCCGCCTGCGGAAGCAGCCGATCTCGATGTCGATTCATCTGAAGACCGCAGCGTTGCCCTCAGGAGTCAGCTGCCGCCCGCCCGCCCAGGTACTTCCGCGCCGAGCCGTCTTCGATCGCCTGCAGTCCGAGGCGCGTCGAGCTGACGCTCGAGCCGCCGATGCTCTGGACCGTGCGCTTGACGAGGCCTGCGTTTTCGAGGGTCTGGATGCCCTCGTTGATCGGGTCCAGCAGAACCTTGATGAAGTGGTTGCCGCGCGGGAAGTCGCGCATCAGGTATATGCCGACCTGGAGGGCGCCGATGTCTTTGTCACCACCCTTGCCGGGACCTTCGGGGCCGAAGGCCGGGAGGATCACGGCGGCGAGATCGGCGACGGGCAGGGCGGCCAGACGATCAGCCTGGGCTTCCGCTGCCGCGTCCTCGGCGCGCTTCTCCTCCTTGTTGCCGAAGAGCCCCATGCTGGACACAACCTAGTCCGACTTCGGCTGAAATGCGGCGCCGGGCGTCCAGAGATTGGGGAATGTGCAGAGAGATCAGGACCCACCATAATTTCGATCTACCCGCGACAGCCGAGGAGACCCACGAGTCGCGCTCCAACACGTGCGCCTCGACCAGATTCCGCGCCTTGTCAACAAGAGAGCTCCCCTCATCCGGTGTCTCCTATGTCCCGACACAGATGTTGCCTATGTGGTGGAACCGGACCCTGCCGTCCCGACTTACAGGAAAGCCCGGCCTATGGAGCCGGCTCTTGGACTTGTGGACTGCAACTAGCGGCCTCCGAGGGTCCCTTGCGACAAAACTGGCTCCGTCGAGCTCGCCTGAGGCATGCGCGTGCGTTGCCCTTCACCGAAGGCTGGGGCGGAGCCAGCGCCAGCCCGCTAGTCCGGCTGCGGCTGCAGCATGGGAAGCAGCGCGAGCTTGACTAGGCGAACCAAAGAGCCTGGGTCATCAAGTGTGATGCCCCCATCGCGCGTGAGCAGCAACGAGATCGCGAGGCGAGCGATCACCTCAGCGACGCCGTCGACGTCTGATGTCATCGCGCGACCAGCTTCGACTTCGGCCTGCAGTCGATGCGCGATCAGCGATCGATAGACATTGAGTACCCCTCCGCCGTCGAGGGTGAGCGGCGGTAACAGAACCTCGGGTTCACTGCGCAAGAGCCTCTCAAAGAGCGGGTGGCCCCGCACATAGCGCCCGGCGAAGGCGAACCCTTCGACGAGGCGATCCTCCAGCGTTTCGGCGCCTTCCCACAGCTGATCGAGCTCTTCCATGCCACGCCGAACCTCGCGGGCGATGACAACATCGACGAGGCCCTGCTTGCTCTCAAACCGGCGAAAGACGGTCATTCGCGAGACGCCGGCCCGACGCGCGACATCTTCCATCGAGGTGCGACGGATGCCGTGCTCGGCAAACTCGTCAAGCGCCGCCGCGGCAACCCGGTCAAAGAGCGTGTCCTCGCCGACGAGAGGAGCCACTCCGAGGATCTCGGCTATTGGCACCATCAGGTACTATGTTACCGAAATCTGCACTGAGTAACAGGAGGGATCATGGATAAAGCGCTTTTCGACGTGCCCCGACTGCGACGTCCCGCCATCGTCAATGCCGCGCAGTACTGGCTCGCGCCGGAGCAGTTCGCGCGTCGTTGCCAGCAGCTCGGCGACCGCTTCCTGGTGCCGATGCCAGCGGTGACAGGACCGTGGCTATGCCTGACTGACCCGGAAGACATCAAGCGCGTCTTTACAGCCGACACCGACGTACTTCGCCTCGGAGCGGCGCTAGCCAAGGTCTCGGCGCACCATCTCGTGCTCGGGCCGACGGGCCTCACAAACCTGGATGGACCGGAGCACATGCGGATGCGGCGAAGGCAGCTCCCCCCATTCCACGGAAGAGCACTCCCCAGTTATGAGAAGACCATGGAGCGCAAGACCGAGGAGGCTCTTGCACGCTGGCCCCTCGGGCGCCTGACTGCCTCCCAGCCCCATATTGAGGAGATAACCCTTGAGGTGATGATGGCCACCGTGTTCGGGGTCACCGACCCCGAACGCGTCGAGCGGCTGCGCTCAGCAACTGTCGCGCTGCTCCGCGAGGGCCACTCGCGACGCTTCTTCATTCAGACGATCATCGCGACCAGCCGGGAGAACGGGTGGGACAGACCATTCCCGCGAATCCGCCGCGCCATAGACGCGGTCGACGCGGTCGTTATGGAAGAGGTCTCCCAGCGCCGAAGCGAGGACAAGCTCGATGGCCAGGACGTGCTCGGAATGTTCCTGCGCACGCCCGATGAGCAAGGTCACCTGATGAGCGACAACGAGATCTGTGACGCTATGCGCACTCTTCTGCTTGGTGGCCACGACACCACGGCCTCCACCCTGACCTGGGTGCTTGAGCGCGTCAGCCGTTCTCCTGAAGCGCTCGCGCGCCTCGAAGCTGCCGCGCTTGACGGAGACGACGAATACCTTGACGCGGTGATCAAGGAGACGATGCGATTGCGGCCGGCCTTCCCGCTCACCGCACGGCTAGCGGCCGAGCAGTTTGAGTTACCGGGGCTAACCATCCCGAGCGGCACCATGATCGCCCCATACATCACGCTCGTGCACCGCCGTCCCGAGCTCTACCCCGATCCACTCAGCTTTCGACCTGAGCGATTCCTCAACACCCGCGCCGGCACCTACAGTTGGATTCCTTTCGGCGGCGGACCGAGAAGATGCATTGGCGCCGCCTTCTCGCTGACCGAGGCCCGAATCGTACTCAGGACAATTCTCCGCCACGTGCGCATCGAGTCCTCGCACCGGCGTTCGGAGCGGGTCGCGCACCGCAACGTGTTCGTCGTGCCGGCCCGCGGCGGGCGCATCACGCTCCAACTCCGAACCGCCGTTTCCGATCACCGGCCTGATGCTTTCGCACACGACCATGCGGAAGTCGCCTAAATCAAAGTCTTTTTTTTCCAAAGCGCTGACAGCAACCCGGCTGGCGTGGCTGCGTGCGCTAAACCATCTGGTACCGCTTTGGTACCGGACGCATCTTCTGGTGTGTTCGGTGGTTTTAAGGTCGGGGACAGGACGGTCGCATGGGACGCGTCGGGACGGATCTGGCAGGTGCATCCTGCGGCTGGGGGCCGAGCGGTCGCAGGTTCAAATCCTGCCGCCCCGATCCACCGGGACCTCGCTTCGGAAGCGGGCTTCCGGTCTTGGCATGAGGCAGGTTGGACTTTCAGGTTGGACTTTCCTCCTGTGGTACCGAAGTCCCCGATGCGGGCGGATAGGCTGCGCATGTGTCCGACGGAGGCAGGGACACCAGGTTCGGGGGAAAGGAAGGCGTCTTCTCGTCTTCCGCGTCAACCGGCGGCCACGACCGGACGGACCCCTCTTCTTCGAGAACAGCCCGATTCGGTCTTCGATCATTTGGTATCGAGCGACCTCAGCCCCGCAGGGTGGTCTTGATCAAATGAGGCGGACAACGACAACTTCGCCCAGATCGACAATCCGGCGCTGAATGAAAAGGTTGCCCTGCTTGGCGAAGAGCAACTCGGGCCCCAGCAGGAAAGCGAACACACGGCCCTGGGCCGCAGCTACATGGAGCAGGCTCCCTGGGCGCCTTTTGGCAATCTGACGTTGTCGACGTTTGTCTCCAAGGCGATTGATCTAGGGAAGGTGATCTGGAATCCAACTTTCGGAGACGACCTGACCAGCTTCCGGTTCAAGTAGAAGGCGCATGCGGCGTCGCTATCGCGCATTGGGGGCCGCCTAACGCGCGGTTCGTGCCTGCCCGGTTCATGGGGTCCGACACGCGCCTGGTCGTTGATCGGGTTCAGCGCGAGCCCCGACATAGGGAATTACGATCCTCCCATCAAAATCGCGCTCGACTCGGCGGCCAACTAGCGGTAGGCTGGCCTCGTCTACGTCTACGAGAGGGTTTGCTGTGCGTAAATGGGGAGTTACGGTTGGGCTGTCATGTGCGATTACGCTGTTCCTCGCTACGCCCGCCTGGGCATTAGCACCAAGTCCACCGAGGTTTGTCGCGCTCTCCAATGCGATGACTACTGCGCGCTATGGGCCAGCAGTCGCGACGACGAACGGCAAAGTGCTCGTCGCAGGAGGAGCAACCAACGTCGGCTTTGGCTCGGGCGCTGAAGACAAGCTCGTGGAACTGTTTGATCCGGCCGGGGTTGACAAAGGGGTCTTCGCGCTGCCCGGCGCCTCGGCCAACCTCTCATCTTCGCGTTACTTCCCCTCCGCCGCGCCGCTGCCGAACGGCAAGGTGCTGATCGTCGGTGGCTTTACCGAAGGCGGGGTGACGCTAACAAGTGCGGCGATCTATGACCCGATCGCAGAGACAACCACCACCCTGCCGGTGGAAACCCAGACGAGCGGACCGGAGACCCAGATGCACACGGCTCGTGAGGACGCCTTCGCCGCGCCGCTGGCCGACGGTCAGGTCCTCGTCGGAGGCGGCAGGGACAATGAAGCCCTGCGCAGCGCTGAACTATTTGACCCGAGCACCAATGACTTCACTACGACAGAAGCTATGGAGTCTCCGCGCGAAGGCGCCGCCGCCGCCCCGCTTCCTGACGGCAAAGTGCTGATCGTTGGCGGAAAGGACAACCTGGGCCATGTGCTCGCGAGCGTGGAAATCTATGATCCTTCAACTGGGGGGTTCGCCGAGCCACCGGAGTCGATGGCCACACCCCGGGTTGGGGCGGTGGCCAGTCCCTTGCCCGACGGCAAGGTTCTGATCGCCGGTGGAAGTTCCGGGGGGACCGGAGTTCTGCGCAGCGCCGAAGTCTTTGATCCGACGGCGCATGAATTCACGCCACTACCCGAATCAGGCGCCAGTCAGCTCACAATTGCGCGCCTGAGCGGCGCAGCCGCTCCGCTGCCTGACGGCAGGGTGCTGATCCTCGGCGGGACACATGACACCACCGATGCGCTCAGCAGCGCCGAAGTCTTCGAATCCTCGCCCGAGGCGGAAGCTGCAGACGCCAACTTTGGCAATCAGACGATCAACGCTAGCTCCTCGAAGTCGATAACCGTCAGCAACCGCGGCGATCAGGCCCTTGAAGTCGAAGGCTTTGGCCTCGAAGGGCCGGACCCTGCCGATTTCTCAGTCGGCGCAAGCACTTGCGCATCGCCCGTTGCTTTTGAAGGAACCTGCAAATTCACCCTCGACTTCAAGCCGGGCGCCCTCGGAGAAAGGGTGGCGACGGTTCGTCTCTCCGACAACGAGCCGGTGCCATTGACGCTGATCGTCAAGGGCACCGGGGTTAAGGAAGTTCCAAAGGGCGGAGAAGGCTCAAAGGAAAAACCGATGCCCGGCTCGGCAAGCTTTGACCTCCTGCGCTGCCGCCAGATCAAGCGGCGTGGCGACCCCAAGCGCTCTCGCTGCACCGTGACCTCTTCCCCAGGGACAGTGGAGCTGACCTCAAGCTCGATCCGCGCCACCCTGCGGCAGCGAGGCAAGTTCATTGCAAGCGGCCGGGCGACCAACAAGAAGGCCAGCCAGCTAGATCTGACGCCCAGCCAGGAACTCACTCCGGGAAACTACAAGCTGACGCTCTCCTTCCGCGGCCGGCGCCGACATCGGCGCTCGATCGTCAAGACGATCACGATTGAGTAGAGCCCAGTGAGGACCAAATGGCTGGTCGGCGGCTCAGCAGCCCACTCGGGATCTGGAGGATGCCCGGCCTTTCGGCCACTTTCCACAACAGCTTCAGCCCAGCACCATCACCCGCGAAAGGATCTGAAATGCCAATGCCCCGCCGCCGCCTAATCATCGCGATGCTCGGCATGGCCTTGAGCCTGTTGCTGGCGCCCGCCGCCAGCCAGGCGGCGCCAACCGTCTTCGGCAGTCGACTGAAGAACGCGCCCAGCGAGAACGACTGCGAACAGTTCTTTGGCCCCTGCACGATCGCGTCGTTCATCCATCCCTCCGAACCGAACGGCGATCCCTATTCGGGCGGCGCCCCGGTCTCGGGTGTCATCACGAAATTTCGCGTCTACGTCAGCGCCGAGGCGCCGGGTTCGCTGACGCTCCAGCTCGCCGAAGTCAGCAGGCCCAATCCGATGGACCAGAGCACGGCCATTGCAAGCATCGTCGCCGCAGCCCCGCCGGTGGCGGTCCACCCGACTCCAGAAGAACCGGAAATCGAGGAATTCGCCACGCGACTTCCGGTCAAGGCGGGCCAGCAGTTGGCGGTCGAATCAAGCGAAAAAATCAACGTCACCTACCAATCTGGGGGGGAACAGTTCAGCTACCTGTTCTCACCGCCCTTGACTGCTGGAGGCGGACCTTCAACCTCGCATCAATCGACCGGGGAGCTCCTCGTCCAAGCAGCGATCGAGCCTGATGCCGACGGCGACGGCTTCGGCGATGAAACCCAGGACCAGTGCCCCACCCAAAAGACGACGCAAGGACCGTGCGACACAACGCCGCCCACAGTGACGGGTCTTGGAGTCAACCATGGCACCGTCTCCTACTCGCTTTCGGAGACTTCAACGGTTACCTTCCAGCTTGCCAAGAAGCTGCGCGGGCGCAAGGCGGGCGGCAAGTGCGTCGCCCAGACTTCGAAGAACAAAGCCAAGCCACACTGCACTCGCTTTAAGAATGTCGGCGGTCCATTTGGCGGGGGTGGCAACCAGGGAGCCAACCAAACGACGATCCCAGGTGGCAATAGACTGCGCCCCGGCACCTACCTTCTAACCATGACTGCGGTGGACGTCGCCGGCAATACGGCTACCAAGACGATCACGATCAAGGTCATCGCCAAGAAAAAGAAGAGGGGATAGTCGCATCAGCCGACTGGGGCCGAGCGGTCGCAGGTTCAAATCCTGACGCCTCGATAAACCGGAAGCCCGCTTCGGAAGGGGTTTCCGAATCGCACGGATAGGAGCAACAATGCCAATATCCGCGGCTGGGTCGTCGTCGAGCTTGGGCGGCCGGAGCTTGCCAGCGGGTCCACAGCCCGCCGAGATCACCGAGCCACACGCGACGCGTTCGGTGCGTTTTTCCGGCGACGGGGTTGGGATATCCACCCTTCGGTTGCGAGCCGGGTTCTGAGGCCGTCTCATCAGCCGCCCCCGCGGATAGGCTGATCCTCCTCTGGCCCTTCGGAAGGGAGCACCGCATGAAAGCCATCAAGCCGCGCCGACCCTCGCCAGCGTTCGTCCTCGCGGCGATCGCGCTGTTCGTTTCCCTCGGCGGAACAGGTTACGCCGCGAGCCGTATCGGAGCCGAAGGCGCCCAAGCCAGCAAAGCGCCCAAACCGCTCACCAGGGCGCAGGTAAACAAGCTGATCAGCGTCTACGTCACTCAGCACCGCGCCCAACTAGTCGGTCCGTCAGGCGCAGCCGGGTCCCAGGGATCCCAGGGAGGGATCGGCAACACTGGCGCCACGGGCCCTGGTGCGATTCCGGTCGTTGCGTCCACAAGCTCCGCGGAAGTTGGCGCCCAGGGGGTCGCGACGTTCGGTCTCTGGAACGTCACACTCACCTGTGCGGCGGGCGGGCCAGCGACTGTGACAGTTCACGGCCCGGGAACGATCGGGGGAACGACGAGTCTCGCCAATGGCGGCGAAAAAGCCACAACCTATGTCGGCGAACCCGGCAGCATCGGCGGCGGCTCGAGCCTTGGGGTCGGTGAGGGTGCGCAGGCGAGCCAGACCGACTACCTGCGCTCGGGCTCCACCTTCTATGAGTTCGAGTATCTCGTCACTGCGGGGAACGGTGGATTGTTCACCGATTGCAACATCGTCGGTGACGCGATCCCGGTGTCCTGACCCAGGCTCGACACCGAGCTACCCTTGTCCGGGTCGGTCCGCTCGACGACCGACCAGGGCGGCTGGACGTTCGAGATAAACGCGCCCGTCAGATCGCAGCCTCCCCAATCCCGCCGGAGGTGGTAGAAGAGAGACCAACCGGACGCATGTGGAAGTCGCATTAGCCGGCTGGGGCCCGAGGGGTCGCAGGTTCAAATCCTGCCGCCCCGATAAACCGGAAGCCCCCTTGGGAAGCGGGCTGTTGGGATTACTGGGATCGGGGTCGTCTGTAGTCGCTGTGTCCATCCAGGCCTGGAAGTCACGCGGTGCTTCCCCAATTTTGGTACAGGAAAAGGTGGATCGGGCTATGCTCGCTAGTAGTCGACACTGCTACCGCGCAGCTCATCGCTGTGGGAAAGACCGGGCATGATGGCCACCTTGCTTGCATTCCATGAGGTTGACGACGTCAACCACTGGCTCAGTTCACCGAAGCGGGAGGAAGTCTTTGGACCTCTGGGAATCACGGTGCGCACCTTCCAAGACCCGGAAGGTTCGAATCGGGTCGGGCTGATCGTCGACGTCCCTGACATGGCGGCCTTTGAGGAGGTAATGCAGTCCGAGGCGGGAGCCGAAGCGATGAAGTTCGACGGGGTCCGCCCCGAGACGATGCTGATACTCAGCGAGGGGTAGCGCTGGATCCGCTACCGCTCGGGTTCATCGTAGGCGCCGCCGGGGGGTGGATCTGGCTGCGATCAAAGTTCAGCAGGGATCACGACAAACTGCCCCCGCTCCACGGAAGCCTCTCCGTGCTCGTCGACCCGCTTGAGTATTCGGAGGTATCGAGAATTTCGAAAGAGCTCCCCTCCTGGGCGTCGGAGATACATTCGGGCAGCCGACCCCAGGCGCCCACTTCACTACCGTGTGCGACTCCATGCGTGAGAAGGCCCTGCAGATCGAGAATCTGGTCAAGCGTTACCCGACTGGGGTCGAGGCGCTGCGCGGCGTCATGCTCGAGATCAAGCAGGGCGAGCTGTTCGGCCTGCTCGGCCCCAACGGGGCGGGCAAGTCGACGCTGATCCACTGCACGACTGGCCTGGCGCAGGTCACCTCGGGCAAGATCGAGGTCTTCGGTCACGACGCGATCTCCGATTACGAAGAGGCGCGTCAGGCGGTCGGCCTCGCCCCCCAGGAGATCAACATCGACTGGTTTCTGACGGTTGAGGAGACGCTCGACTTTCACGCCGGCTACTTCGGCATGCCCAAACGCGAGCGTCGCGAGCGCACCGCAGAGCTGCTCGAGACCTTCTCGTTGACCGAGAAGCGCGACGAACGCACCCGCACCCTCTCCGGGGGGATGAAGCGGCGGCTGATCCTGGCCAGGGCAATGATGCACCGGCCACGCCTCCTGATCCTCGACGAGCCGACTGCCGGCGTCGACGTTGAGCTGCGGCTGGAGCTCTGGCACTACGTCCAGCGCATCAACCAGGAGGGGACGACGATCCTGCTCACCACCCACTACATCGAGGAGGCCGAGCAGCTCTGCGATCGGATCGCCTTCATCAACGAAGGCAAGATCGTCGGCGAGGGCACGAGCGAGGCGCTGGCGCGCCTCTATGACGTCGATAACCTCGAGGACGCCTACCTGGCCCTGGTCGGCCGCAAGGAGCTCTCACGCTCGCGCATCGAGGCCACCCCGGTATGAGCGCCGCCCAGATCCGCTTCGCGACTCTCTGGCGTCGCGAGTTCAGCCGTTTCATGAAGATCAAGAAACAGACCCTGGGTGGTCCGCTGCTGGAAACGTTTCTCTACATCACGGTCTTCGGCGCTGCCCTCGGCTCGCGGATCAAGGAGGTGCACGGAATCAAGTACATCCTCTTCGTCATCCCCGGTTTGATCATGATGGCCCTGGCGACCAACGCCTTCACCAACAACTCCTCCTCGATCCTGCAGCAGAAGTTCCAGGGGGCGATCCACGACCAGCTCTCCTCGCCCGCATCGCCGCTCGAGCTGCTGCTTGCGTTCGCGCTCGGAGGTTTCGTGCGGGGGCTGATGGTCGCCACGATCGCCTTCGTGGTCTCCCTGGTCCTGGTCGGGCTCCCGGTCGATCACGTCATCGTTCTGATCCCAGCGCTGTTCCTAGTCGGCTTCTTCTTCGCCAACCTCGGGGTGCTGATCGGTGTTCGCGCCGAGCAATTTGATGACGTGGCCTTCGCCCAGACCTTCCTCCTGCAGCCGCTGATCTTCCTCGGCGGGGTCTTCTACGGCGCCTCATTTCTGCCGCAGCCGTTTGAGACTCTTACCCGTTTCAATCCGATCTTCTACATGATCTCCCTCGTCCGCTACGGCTTCGTCGGTTTCACCGAAGTCAGCATCCCGCTTTCCCTGTTGGCACTTATCGCTGCCACCACCGCTCTCTTTGCGGCGAACCTGCGCCTGTTCTCTAAGGGGTATCGACTGCGCTCCTAGCAAATAGCTGGAGACGATCAAAAGCGCCGTGCGCGCCACTATCCGCGGGCGGTAGCGAGGGACGGATCGGGCCGGCGCTTTGACCCCGAAAGCTTCGTGGTGGCGCTTTGGCACCAGCCACATCGGCCGACTCATGCATTGCATCCCTCCGAGGGGACGCGGAGTCGGATTGGGGCGTGTCCGGACGAAATCGGCGGCCGAATACACCCGCTGGGCCGAGCGCTCGCGGGTTCAAGTCCTGGCGCCCGTTGAACCGGTAGCCCGCCTCGGAAGTGGATTCCTCCGGGAGGGAGGCCGGCATTGGACCTTCTCTTAGATAGCGTGGTGCTCGTTGGTACCAGCCCTGCCCCGTAGCGCTTGCCCACTGATATGCCAACGCCCCTGATCGAGTTCCCCGCCGATGACCCGGAGCGCGCTTTGCGCTTCTGGTGCGACCTGCTCGGCGTCGCGCTGGCGCCGCGGGGAGTTGGCGCGGGGGCGGGCTGGGAAGCCGACGAGAAGGACCTGCGAGTTGGAGTGCATGAGCGGGGCGCGGGGCCGGGCGATACTGGCTCGCTGCCTTACTTCACCGTTGACGATATGGCTAGCGCCCTTGAGCGGGTTCTCGAGCTCGGTGGCTCGATTGTCCACCCGGGTGAGCGTTGGGCAATTTGCCGCGATTCGGAGGGAAGCCCATTTGCACTGGCGATCGCGTGATCGTCGACGGCTCGCGGTCTAGGGCGGTGATCCGGAGCTGAGACTCCTTGAGGGCACGGCACCTCGCGGGAGGAGATTTGAGGATCGGGCCAGCGTGCCGTCTCTCCAGCGGCTTCGCCAAAGGGACGGATGGGGACCATAAATTTGGTTATTGGATGCGACGGAAGCGGCGCCCACGGCGCCCCTGATGGTGGCTTAGTTGATTAGAACTGAAGCCGGTCGGCCGGATGAAGCCGTGGAAATCTCTAATTTGCAAACACGCGATTAGCGACCGCTGGATCTCCGCGCGTGTCGAAGGCGATGAGCCTGCCATCGCCGTTGAAGGTGAGAACATCGGCGCTCTCGACGGTGTCTCCGTCGAGGGTGACCGAGGTGAGGACGATGACCTTATCGCCGTCCGCGATGAATTCAGTCGGCTCGGTGCGGAACTCCTTGCCGGCGAGTTGACCCCAGAACTCGCCGATCTCCTGCTTGCCGTGACGGGTCCCACTCAGCGCGTGATCGCCTGGCGTCGTCCACTCGATCGACTCGTCCATGTTCTCCATTGCACGTGCGGCGTCACCGCTGGCAAATGCCCGGTAGGCAGCTTCTGCCTCCTGCTTGTTCTCCTGAGCGCCCATGACTGGATCCCTTCTGTGGTTCCTGGGATAGAAGGGCGAGCATAGCCCCCAGGGCGAGGGGGAGGGCGGTTGGCCCTTCACTGGACCAAATCGCTGCCCTCGCCCCGAGTAGGGAGCAATGGCGACCCCTTTGAACCTGGCTAGGGCAGGCCTGCCGGCTGCGATCTCATGTTCCATTGCCGCAGGAGGGGCTAAATGGTGTTCGAAGACGGATTAAGCCCCGCCGCGATCAGCCGAGCTGTGGGCAATGTGTTTATGCGAGGCCATTCCGGGGTAGTCCGCGCCCCGCCGGCCAGGTCATGATCAACCCAGCAGCTTCGCCTTGGCCGTCTCGAACTCCTCGGCGGAGATCGCGCCCTTTTCTTTCAGGTCGCTCAGCTTGTGCAGTTCATCGGCCGGCGAGCTGTGGGCCTGCTGCTGGATGTAGGAG
>JBAVAR010000161.1:0-1895 GCA_049585815.1 Solirubrobacterales bacterium | reverse complement strand
GTTTCGGCGGGATCTCAGGGGCAAGGGCATGCGCTGTGGCGCGCGGTAGCCAGGTCGTTGGCAAGCGCGGGGCAATCATTGCGCGCGGCAGCGGCGGGGGTGTGCGCGCTATTGCTGCTCGGTGTTTCTGTCCCGGCATACGGACAAAGCGTATTCTTGGCTGGTGCCCAGACAACGGCGCCGACCAGCGGGCTGAATGAGCCGTACGGCGTGGCATGGAGCAATTTTACGCAGGCACGACTCCGCGAGAGTGCTATAAACGTCGCGGAAAATCCAAAAAATTAAAAGCCGGGAGTATACCGATAGCTGCTCGGCAAGCTCAAAATGGAAATCCCAGTCAAAATCAAAGGAGGACGACTTATGCAAAATCAATCGATTAACCGGCGCGCCGTCTTGGTGGTATTCCTGGCGGCCGCAGCGAGTGCGGCCAGCGCGCTTGCACAGGACACACAATTCTCGACGCTCTACAAGTTCGAAGCTCCAGCCGCAAGTACCTTCACGAGCGCTCTGGGGTCCCAGCCGGACACCACGCCGGCTTTGGGCCCGGACGGCGCCATTTACGGGATGACTACCGACGGTGGCGAGTATGGCAACGGCGTCATCTATCGGTTCGACCCGGACTCGCATCAGTACACCGTCCTGCATGCCTTCAGCGCGATGGATGCGAATGGAGACAACGCGGACGGAGCCTATCCGGGCAATGGACTGACGGCCGGTCCCCACGGTGTGTTTTATGGCATGGCTTACCTCGGCGGCCCGAACGGCAATGGCACGATCTTCAAAATCACCGCCTCCCGTGAGTTCTCCGTGCTGCATGCATTTAGCGCCCTGGATGTGAACGGACACAACCAGGACGGAGCGGGGCCGCTGCGCACCATTGTCATCGGCCATGACGGCAACCTTTACGGCACCACGCGGATTGGCGGGCAAAACACCTGCCTCTTCACGCATGGTTGCGGGGTCGCGTGGAGGTTGGACGGCGAGGGCAACCTGACGGTTATTCATCAATTCACAGCCGACGAAGGCCACGCAGCGTCGCTGACTCAGGGGCGGGATGGGTACCTCTATGGCTGCGCGGTGTGGCCGGCTACCTCCCTGCCGCCCGGGCCTTTGCCCTCAGGGATCCTGTACCGGATGGCGACCTCGGGGAGCCCCATCCAGGTGCTCTACACCTTCAGCCAGACGAACGCGAACGGTGAAAACTTGGACGGCGCAGACTGCTACGAACCCCTTGTGGAGACAGATCCCGGCGTCTTCTATGGGGCGGCGGCTAACGGCGGAACAAATGGCAACGGTGTTGTTTTCCGCTATTCCCTGCGGGCACCAGGAGTGGTCGACGTGGTGCACGATTTCAGCGCCACCACCGCCGGTGCGAATTGGGATGGGGCCGGCCCGGATGGCCCGCTAGCTCTCGGGCCGGATGGGGCGCTCTACTCGAACGCCGATTACGGCGGAGAGAACGGCAACGGTGTGATTTACGCCGTCCGACCTGATGGATTCTTTGACGTTCTGCACACCTTCAGTGCAACGAATCCCACCACGGGGCCAATTGGGATGGGGCGACCCCCGATGACGGTTTGGTGCTGGACGGGAACAAGCTCATCGGAATAGCCATCTACGGCGGCATCGGCAGCCCCGCCGGTATCGCCAACAGTGGCGGCACGTTGTACGAACTGCGACTGTACTAGTCAGGGTACGCTTGGTATTCGCGGATGTGCTGGGGGCGCAAATGGTCCGGTGGACAGAAGAAGTAGCGGGCAAAATCCGCGACCGCACATAGGTAACAGCGTATGGTGCCGGGAGAGTAATTGCGACGCTGGAGTTCCTCCAGCATCAATTGGCGTTGACGGGTCATAGGAAACCTCCTTATGACCCGACGATACCTTGATTACAAC
>JBAVAR010000160.1:0-7306 GCA_049585815.1 Solirubrobacterales bacterium | reverse complement strand
GTCGGGTTCCGCGCCGCCGGGGTGCTGATCGCGGCCGCAGCGACCGAGGCCGCCGCGAGTGCGGTGGGCGGCCCGGTGATGGCGGCGATCCCGCTCGCCTGCGCGGCAATCGCCGTCCCTGAGGGTGCCGATCTGGTCGGCTTCTTCGTCCGCAAGGAGCGCAAGCAGCACGGCCTCCAGCGTTGGGTCGAGGGGCCGGTCGGCCCCGGCGCCAGGTGCCTCGTGGTCGAGGACACGGTGACAACCGGCGGTTCCACCGCAAGCGCGATCGAGCGCATCCGCGAGGAGGGCCTCGAGGTCGCCGCAGTGCTCAGCGTCGTCGATCGGCTTGCCGGCGGTGCGGAGGCGATTGAAGCTGCGGCGGGCGCCCCCTACCGGGCCTTGGTCACGATCGATGAGCTCTACCCGGAGCGCCCCGACCGCGGCTGACCGTTCCGTCAGGCCAGTGCCCCGAGCTGGATTCGAACCAGCGGCCTATCCCTTAGGAGGGGATCGCTCTATCCGGCTGAGCTATCGGGGCTCGGCGGCTCATCGTAGAGGCTCTCTGAGGCCAGCTCCTGGGCTCGGCGGCTCCATAATTTGACCGCCATGAAGAGGTCGTCGCCGTAGCCCTCGAGGGCATCGAGGGCGATCAGGGTGAAGCGCTCATTGGAGATCACCTCCTGGTCGACGGTCTCGGCGTCGAGCTCGGCCGTCGCGGCGACGGCCCCGCGGATCAGGGGGCGGCCCCAGACCAGGGTGACGGCGCCCGCCCGCCCCCCCTCGCCGCGCCAGCGACCGATCACGTCGTCGTTGAGGTCGATCCGCCAACCCGGGTTGTCCTCGGCGAGGACGTCGGTGAAGTCGAGCTTGGCCTGCAGATCGGCGGGCTCACCGCCAGCTGGCTGTACATAGGAGAGATGACCGAACAGCTCCAGGGTGCTCTCGGCGCTCTCGGCGCGCGCCGAGAGCGGGACCCAGACGCGACCGCCCCAGGCTCGCTCCGGGAACCAGGCGACCGCGGTGGGGACCGCGGTGGCGTCGGGGAGGTCCTCCAACTCGGCGCAGGCCTTGGCGAACACCTCGCTCAGCCGCTCGGCGAAGCGCCCGCTGGGAATCCCCTCCTGCGTCGAGTCGGCGATAAAGCGCGGGATCGGGCGCGGGTTGGGCGGCACCGCTGCACCCTATTGACCAAGCGCTTCGCGCAGGTCCGCGGCGGCTCGCTCGGGTGGGTAGATGTCGATGTCGACGCCGGTGCCGAGCTCGAACCCCGCCCGGATCGTGAGCCGGGGGGCGATGTCGATGTGCCAGTGGAAGTGCTCGCTGCCACGCGGGGCACTGCGCACCCAGAGGTTGAGCTCCGGAGGGCCGCCAAAGCGCTCGGCCAGGGCGCGCAGCGCGGTGCGCAGCATGCCGGCGCCGGCGTCGTCCTCGGCAAAGCTGGCGGCTTCGCGACGGGGGACGAGGCGCAGCTCAAAGGGGGAGCGGGAGGCCCAGGGGCAGATCAACGCCGCCTCGTCGTCGATCGCGACGAGCCGCTCTCGGCGGCGCACCTCCTCGACCAGCACGTCGCTGAGCAGCCCGCCGCCTCCGGAGCGCTCACGATAGGCGGCAAAGCGCTCGCGCTCGCGGGCGACGGCCGCGGGCACGAAGGGCAGCGCGTAGAGCTGCGCATGGGTGTGCTCGAGCGAGGCGCCGGCGCCGCCGCCCTCGTTGACGATCAGCTGCACGTAGGGAGCGGCGGCGTGGGTGCGCATCCGCTCACGCCAGACGGCGATCGCCCCCGCGAAGCGCTCCTCGCTGAGCTCGATCATCCTCGTGAGGTGCTCGGGTGCGTTGATGATCACCTCGTGGGCGCCGAGCGCCGGACGGGAGGAAAAGAGGTCGGGCTCCCCCGCCCGGCGTGAGGCAAGCAACGGGTCACCGACGCTGGCGAAGGCGCCCGCCTCAGCGGCGGCGCCGTCGGCCGCCGCCGCGGTTTCTCCGGCGACCAGCGCTGGGTAGAGGTTGGAAACGACACGGGCGCTCCAGCCGGGTGTGTTCGGAGCACCCCCGCCCGGCCGCACCGCGTAGAGCTCGGGAGGGGTACGGTCCTCTCGTCCCTCGCAGAATGGACAGTTCTCCGGGCCCTGAGGCTTGCTACCAAGGGCGGTGAATCCCTCCGGCCGCGCCGCTCGGCCGGGGGCGAGGATCGTCCGCAGCCCGCTCAGCTGATCGATGCGTATCTCGGGCGCGCTCAGGAGCGGGAGGGGGGAAGGTCGCTGGCGTCGGGCTCGCTCGCTGAGGCGGAAGGTGGTTTGGGTGGCCTTGGATTCGGGCCGCTTCCGCCCAAGAAGGGTTCGAGCATGTCCAGCGGCAGCGGGAAGACCACCGTGGTGTTTTGGTTGCTGCCGATTTCGAGCAGGGTCTGGAGATAGCGGAGCTGGAGTGAGGCCGGGTTGGTGCTGATGATGTCGGCGGCGTCGGTGAGCTTCTGCGCCGCCTGGAACTCGCCCTCTGAGTTGATGATCTTGGCCCGTCGCTCGCGCTCTGCCTCGGCCTGGCGGGCGATCGCCCGCTGCATCTGCTCGGGAATCTCCACATCCTTGATCTCGACCGCGGTCACCTTCACGCCCCAGGGCTCGGTCGACTCATCGATGATCTTCTGCAGCTCCTCATTGAGGCGCTCGCGCTCGGAAAGGAGCTGATCGAACTCAGCCTTGCCCAGTACCGAGCGCAACGCTGTCTGCGAAATCTGGGAGGTGGCGAGGAGGAAGTTTTCGACCTCGACCACGGCTTTGCGTGAATCGATCACGCGGAAGTAGGCGACCGCGTTGACGCCGGCCGGGACGTTGTCGCGGGTGATCACCTCCTGCGGTGGAATGTTGAGGGTGACGGTGCGCAGGTCGACCCGGACCATGCGATCGATGAAGGGGATCAGCAGGATCAGACCGGGCCCCTTCTGGTCGACCAGGCGGCCGAGGCGGAAGACGACGCCGCGTTCGTACTCACGCAGTACTCGGATTGAGGCACCGACGACGACGACGATGACGATCGCCAGGAACACCGCCACCGCGATCGCAGCTGCCATCTACCCGTGCACTCCTTTCTCGGTTTCGGCCACCGGCCTGACGATCAGGGTCAGCCCGTCAACCGACTCGATCGTGACTCTACCCCCCACCGGGGCCGGGGCCGCGCCGGGCGCCAGGCGGGCACTCCAGACCGAGCCCTGCACGAAGACCTGACCCTCGGGGCCGATCGGGGAGCGCACCTCCGCGACGGCCCCGTTCAGCTCCTCATAGCCGGTGCGCACCGGTTGGCTGCGGTAGGTGGCGAGCACCTTGCGCGATGCGAACCAGACGAAGGCGCCGAGCGCCAGGGCGACCAGGACGATGGCGAGGATCGGAAGGTCGTGCCCTTCTTCGCGGTAGAGGACGCCAGCGAGGATGAGAGAGCCGATCCCGAGAGCCCCGAGGACACCGCTGGGGATGTGCGCCTCGGCGATGAGGAGGGCGACTGCCAGGGCGAGAAGGAGGACGACTGCGAGGCTCACCGCTCCATTATCGCCAGCCGGCCGTCGGCGTCAGCCCGTGGCGTAGCGCTTGAGGTCGGCCGCGAGTTCGGAGGGATGTGCATAGGGACCCTGCTTGAGGTACAGAAGCTTGCCGGCGCGACTGTAGAAGGCGGTGTCGGGGATGCCGAATCCGACGTGAAGCGCGGCGGCGATCTGCTTGCCGGGGTCGGCGAAGCTGGGGTAGGGGACGGGGCGCTCCTTGAGGAAAGTGGAAGCTGCAGCAGCGGAGTCATCGGAGTCGACGCCCAGAAACGCGACCCGTCTGCCGTAGCGGGCTGAGAGGTTCTGGAGGACCGGGAACTCGGCCCGACAGGGCCAGCACCAGGAAGCCCAGACGTTGACGACCGCCGGGTAGCCGTGCAGAGCGGCGATGCGCCTCTGGAAGGCGCCGACGCCGCCGCCGAGCAGGCGGTCGTGCTGGGCATGCAGCGCGGCGAGCGGCGCCGGGGAGTCGGCCAGCGCCCTCGTGTAGTCAGGATGAGCGCCGCCGTAGTTCCCGCTTTCGCCTGCCGAGGAGCCGCAGCCAGCAAGGGCGAGCGCCGCGCTGGCGACACAGAGCACAGCAATTTGCAGGTTACGTCCCGAAAACTTCACGCTGGTGGTTACAATACGTAGCGTTCGGTCCGCTCGGATGCGGGCCGCTGAGATCGCCGGGCGGAGCGAATCCGGCATCCTCACCACCTTGTCTCGGCCGCACGTCTCGCGTCTCGGCTGGGACGGACCCAGAAGCCTTGATGGCCAAGACCAGCGAAGTTGCCGCGCAGGCGGCAGTTCCTTCAGGCGCCGATATCGAGCGTGCGGCGGCGTTCGCCCGCGAGCCCTTCCTGCTCGACGGCGAGGGGCCGGAGGCGCTAGCACCCGGGACGGCGCGGCGGCGGGCGCTGAGCGCGGCGCTGGCTGAGCTCGACGCCGGCGCCGAGGTTCCCTCAATCCAGTGGCGACGCGATTTCTCGCTGCTGTTGGGGCTGGAGCGTTTGCTGGCCGAGGAGCCGCCGAGGCTGCGTGATGGGGCCGAGCTATCTCCCCACCAGGTCGACGCCCTCTCGGGGACGCTGGCCGAGCTGATGACCGAGCAGCAGGAGGCTGCGGCTGATGACGAGCGGCGAAACGGGGACGATGCCGGCGCTGAGGCGGGAGCGCAGGCGACCCAGCCCGACGGCGGCGCTGCCCTCGCTGAGGATGAGGAGGACGAGGAGTTTGCCCCCGATGAGGAGCCGCAGGACTGGCAAGAGCCTGCGGCCGACGACGAGGAGACGATCGAGGAGGCACCCGAGGACCCCGGCGCCGAGCGGCGCTTTTGGTTTGAGCACGCGACCGGCGCCGGCAAGACCGTCGCCGCGGTCGGCTTCATCGACGCTTCCCGCACCGGCGGGGTGCTGATCCTCACCCACCGCCGCAACCTGGTCGAACAGTTCATCGGCGAGATCTCTGACCGCGGTTATAAGGAGCGACTGCGTCCACCGCTGATGGATGGCCGCGACGATCCCGACGGGCCGGTCACGGTGGAGACCTACCAGTGGTTCGTTCGTAACCACAGGCGCGTCTCCGACGCCTACTCGATCGTAATCTGCGATGAGGCACATACCGCGCTGGGCGAAAAAACCAGCGCCTGCATCCGTGCCTGGACCGGCCCCGTCTACATCGGCATGACGGCGACGGGGGCGCTGATCGCCCGCCATGTCGCCGATCTCTTCCCGACCCAGACCTCGCGCTTTGATCTGGCCCAGGCGGCGCGGCGCGGCGTCATCTCGCCGCTGCGCTGCCTGCGGATCCCACCGGGGCCGGGGGTTCGGACGATCGCCAAGGTGCCGTTGCGCAAAGGCGAGGTCGACCAGGATTTCGACCAGGAGGAGCTGGCCGCGCTGCTTGATCAGGAGCCCTTCAACGTGGCGATCGCCGACCTATACAAGTCGCGCTTTCGCAAGGTGCCGGGGGTCCTCTACACGGCGGGGGTCCAGCACGCGAAGAACGTGGCAAAGGCCTTCCAGAACGCGGGGATCGTGGCGCGGGCCGTCTCCGGGGAAACGCCGAAGCGCGAGCTGGCGGAAATCCTCGCCGCCTTTGAGAGGGGTGAGGTGGATGTGCTCTGCAACGCAATGCTGCTCGCCGAGGGGTGGAACTCCCCGCGGGCGACGATCTGCATGCATCTGGCGCCCACCGCCTCGCGACGGATCTACCAGCAGCGGGTCGGCCGGGTGACCCGACGGGCACCGGGCAAGGAGGCCGGACTGGTGATTGATTTCGTCCACCCCGCCACCACCCACGACGAGACGATCGTCACCCTGCACAGCCTGCTCGATCGCGACGTCTACCGCGGCGGCGCGATCGTGGTCGGGCCGGTGCGGCGCGGTCGCGGGCGCCAGGTCCGGGTCGAGCGGCGGGTCGTCCCGGTCTCCGACAAGGAGGAGCGGCGGATGGCGGTGCTGGAGCGCGAGATCTGGCGGATCGCGGTCGAGAACCTCGACTACCCCGAGCAGCACGCCTGGGCGGCTCTTGCCGGGGCTCGGGTCAACACCCAGGGCTGGCGGCGGGCGAGGGCGATGCTCCAAAACGACCAGACCAAGGAACTGCGGCGCCGCTTCCTGCTGACCTGCGTGCAGCGCAACCGCAACGCGCAGCTGCGGCTAAAGGCGCTCGGGGAGGTCGCCGACCTGGGTGATCCCGAGGCATTCGACGACGCGATCGAGATCGTCGGCACCTGGAGTCGCGAGGACAAGCGGGCGGGCACCAAGACGCTGCTGCAGGCGCTGATCGACAAGCGGATCGGAAGACGCGACCAGGCCCAGGCGTGGGTCTGGCGGCTGGCCTCCTACACGCGGGAACTGCACGAGGAGTACGCGGTGCAGCGCTGGCCGGAGACCAAGCGCCTGCTCGGCCTTCTGGTCAACTCCTCCGGGCGGGCCCACGGGCGAAACGCGCGGCGGTTGGTGCACGCGGCGCGCAAACAGGACCGGCGGCTGGCGGTGGCCCTGCTCGCCGCCGCGGTTTCCCACACGCCGGAGGGCGAGGAGGTCTTGCGCGGAGCGCGGATGCGGATGGCGCGGAAACCGTCGGCGATTGCGCGGGAGCTGCTGCGGAATTTCCCCAAAGGCGGCAAACGACGCCGCCGGCGGGGCAGCAAACGGCAGCGGATCGCGACCGAGAACGGCGAGGTGAAGGTGGATTCCGAGAACGGCGCTGGGGAGGATTCAGGCGCGGTTGAGATGGACCTCGCCGGCGGCGAGGAAGACGCGGCCGCCGCGGGGGGCGATGACGATCAGACGGCCACGGTCATCGACGCCGTCGGCGACGCCTGAGCCGCCATCCCAGGCAACCTCACGGCCGAGCAGCGCGTCCCGTTCACGCCAGCCGGTCAGGATTCGCTCGGCGCTCGCCGCAAAGAAGTGATCGAGACGCTGGCTGAGGACCGCCGCCGCCGCGAGCGGGGTCGGCGCCGACTGCGCTGGAGAGCTATCCCGGTCGGGGTCAAACAGGGATATCGCACTCTCGCGAAGCTCGAGCGGGAACTGATCCCGAGCAATCGAGAGGTTCAGTCCCACCCCCACGACCGCCCAGCCGTCCTGCGGGCGGGCCTCGATCAGGACTCCGGCCAGCTTTCGCTGCCCCAACCAGACGTCGTTTGGCCACTTGAGCGCAGACTCGATCCCCGGGCGCAGCGCCTCGGCCGCCTCACAGACGGCGAGGGCGCTGGCGAGCGGTAGCAGCGCCCACCCGCCGTCGGAGCGCAGAATCGCCGAGTAGAGCAGAGCGCCGCCGGCGGGAGCGCTCCAGGTG
>JBAVAR010000159.1:0-55192 GCA_049585815.1 Solirubrobacterales bacterium | reverse complement strand
GTGGCTGCTGGAGCGACACGGATACCGCACCCCGATCGAAGCACGAGCACACCTCGCTGCGACCGCTCAGGCAGTCGTGGCATGATCGCTTTGTTCACCCAAGTGTCCGGTGAACTGGGGCCGGGGCAGCAGGAGCGCAGCTGAAACTGATCAGCCCAGGTAGAGACTGATCAAAGGGCTGCCCACCAGCATCCCAACCACGCCGCCCAGGGCGAGAAAAGGGCCAAATGGGATCGCCATCTTGCGGGCGCTGGGGCCGTGCCGAACAATCAGCGCAATACCGACGCAGCTGGCGGCAAGCAAGGCAATCAGAATCGCCGGTGCCACGGCCCGACCAAGGAAAAGGCCCATCACCGCGGCCAGCTTGACATCGCCGAGACCCATCCCAGCCGGATAGGCAAGTACCACAAGGAAGAGAAGCCCCCCTGCAGCCGTGGCCGCTATCGCCCGCTCGGCTATCCCGCCTGGGTCAGTCGGCGCCGCGATCGCAATACCAAGGACCGCCCCTACGAGCAGGATCTTGTTGGGGATGACCCGGCGCTCAAGGTCAGTGAGGGTGACGGTGGCGAGCAGGGTCACAAAGATCAGATCGACCGCGATTCCCGCCCCGTCATGCCAATGCACCAGTGTGGTCAGCGCGAACAGCACCCCGACCGTGAGCTCGGTCAGCGGATAGATCGCTGAGATGCTCGCCCCGCAACAGCGAGCCCGGCCCCGCAACAGCGCCCAGGAGAGAAGGGGGATGTTGTCGTAGGCGGCGATCTGGGCCCCGCATGCCGGGCAACGCGACCTCGGCCCTGCGATTGAGATCCCGCGCGGCACCCGGTGGGCCACGGCGGTGGCGAAGCTGCCCGCGGCCATCCCTCCCAGAAACGCGATCACGACAACGCCGACCATTGGGTCGAGAGTTGTATCCGAGAGGGCGGCTGCCCAGAAGCGTTATACCCAGCGCGCTACTCGGTCGGCGGTGGTGATCCCTGGCGCAGAACCTGGATGAATTCGTCTTCGGCCAGGCGCATCACACCCAATGTCATCGCCGGATTTCCGGCATTGCTCCTGATTCGGAAGTTCGCGCCGTCGGGTCCCTCGATCCCGACGATCGTGACGATCGCGCCAACGGTGTAGCCGTCTATATCTGAGAAATCGCTCTCGATCGCCTCCATCTGTTCAGCGACCTGCTGCCCCACACTGCTTGTGTCTATCGCCACGGTGCCAATCCTCTCTGAAGGAAATCGATCGCCTTGCCCTATGTCCCGTTCAATGTCGGAGATAGAACAAGCCCTGAGAGGGGCACTCTATGGGTGGCGGACAACCTTGAAGTGCCACTTCGCCCCGACCCTCTCTTCATTGCCGAGGGCGTCGATTCCTTTGACGAAGAGGACATAGGAGCGGAAGCGCAGATGGCGCAAATGAAACGGAGCGCTACAGGGCTTCCAACCGCCGCGGTTTACCCGGCACCTGAAGGAGGTGGCGGCGGGGTCGCCGCTGATGTCGGCAAAGCGGAAGACCGGCGAGCGCTTGCGAGTCTTGGTCCCCGGACCCATGGTGATCCGCGTACGCGGCAGGATCGAATCCTCGAAATAGCTGATTGGGGCTGAACAGGCGGAGCGAATCTCGTTTGATCCGACTGAAACCGCGTAAAAGCTGGTCGCCGCGTTTTCGCTCACCGCGACCGGAAACCCAGAGGCAAACTGCGCTGCTGAGCCCTTGGCGACCGGCGTACCGCTGCAACCAGCGCTCTCATAGATGCGGACTGTCACCGCACCTGGAGCGGTGCCCGTGACCAGCGGCGTATGGTCGTTGGACCGTACACCCGGGATCGTGCGCAGATGCGGAGCCGGGGGACCTCCCGGTCCGGAGAGCCCTTCGAGTTCGGGTTCCTGATGAGGAAGCGGAGGAGAAGAGGGAGGAGAAGGTGGAGGGGGAGGTGGAGGTGGAGGTGGCGTCACCTCCTGGTATTCGACTGAGGTTTCAGAGCATTGGGAGAAAATGCCTCCAAGCGAAGCCCTGGCGTGGAAGGTCGTGGTCGAATTGTCGGGAACGGGGGTCTGAATCCCCCCAGCGGAGAATTCGGCTGCAGAGCCCGTGGCAACAGGCGAGCCTGAGCAGCCTGGGGTCGTGTAGATCGAGACGACCGATTCGGCCGCGGCGCTGCCCAGAAGGTGCGGGAGGTTGTCGTTAGCTGGCGAGGCAGGGGTGACCGAGCTGAGCGTCGGCGGGCTGGGAGGGGTGGTCACCTGCCTGTAGGTGATCCCTTTTGGGGTGCAGGGCGAGAATTCGCCTTCCTTGCTCAGAGTTGCGTAGAAGGTAGTGACAGAGTCGGGTTTGACGGTTACTTCGATTCCTTCGTGTTCGAGCTGGGTGGCGGTTCCTTCCGCAGCGATCGCTTCGGGACTCAAGCATTCGCGTTCGTTAGCGTAGATCGTGACCGTGTCGCCACCCGACCCGGTGGCCATCGCGATCCTGCCGCCAATCGTCGAGGTCGACACCTTTCGCACCACCGATGTGATTACCCCTTCCGCCTGACCGAGGATCCGAGGCGTCAGAGAAGCACCCGGTGAGGGGGGGTTGGTCCCAGTCAGGGCGGGGGTAAGCGGGGTTGCCTGCGCCGGTGCTGCAAGGAGAGCCGGAGCCAGGAGCAGTCCCATAACTACCAGCCACAAGAGTGCCTTCCTAAGGGAGGGTCGCGACTGGGGTCGAGTCGATTGCATGCCAGCCATTCCTAGCCAACATCGACCTCAATTTGGCGATGTTGAGGAGACCGTCGCTATCTGGACAAACGGACGAGAAACGGCCACACTTGGCCGCCGATGACTGCCGTTCACCTCGCCCATGGTCGTGCAGCCAGGCAGCGCTCAAATCAGACCAGGTCAGCCGTTTTCCCAGTTGCCCGTGGATGGACATCCGCCCTGTCCTTTGGTCGTGCAGGTGAAAGTGGTTTTCCCTTCCTTGCTTTTTGCGACCGTGAATTTATTCCCAGTGGTCGCTTCTGAGACGATCTTGTAGCCCTTGCCTTCTTCTTCGGCTTTGACCGTAAGTGTGCTCGGCACGGTCGGCTCGAGCCTCTCTAGTTCAAAGGTGGTTACGCCTGTGTAGAGGCCACTGTGTTCGGTCGAGTAGCTCTCGGTCGCCACCTGAGCGGTGTGCGCATACTCCTTTGCCTTGGCATCGGTTGCCTTTTCCCGCTGGTTGAAGAAAGCCGGCAAAGCGATCGCGGCCAGGATTCCGAGAATTATCATCACGACGAGGAGCTCGATCAGAGTGAATCCGGACTCGCTGTCACCATCGAGCCTCCCACCAACCATGACCCGAATTTTGTGAGTAAACACAGCTTCACCCCTTCTGATCTGAATGCTTCTGATCTCCAGCGATCCCTTGACCGAGCGCACTGGAGCTGGACGTCGTGTCTTGCGGTGGAAGAAGCAAGAGGGACGGGCACAACGCCCGTCCCTCTTGCTGGCGATCACACTCTGCTTCAAGCCAGAGCGATCGGGATTAGGCTAGATCAGCCATTTTCCCAGTTGCCGGTGCTTGGGCATCCGCCCTTGCCTACGGCCAAACAGGTGAAACTGAGTTTGCCTTCCTTGGTGCGTGTGATCGTGAATGTGTTGCCGGTGCTTGCTGTCGATACGATTTTGTAGCCTTTGCCTTCTTCTTCGGGCGTCACGGCGATCGTGGCCGGAACAGTCGGCTCGATTGCCTGCAATTTAGCGAGAGTTACACCCGTATAGAGACCGCCATTTTCCGTTGAGTACGTCTCGGTTGCCACCTGGGCCGTGTGGGCATACTCCTTCGCCTTGGCGTCGTTAGCCTTTTCCCGCTGGTTGAAGAATGCCGGCAGCGCAATCGCGGCCAGGATTCCGAGGATCAGCATGACGACGAGGAGCTCGATCAGCGTGAAGCCGGCCTCGCTGTCCCCGTCAAGCCGGGCACCAATCTTGGCCCGGAGATTCTGGATAAACATTTAGAGACCTCCTGAGGTCCTAATCGTTTGAGCCAGAGCCCCGTCGCGTACGGCCACGTGGTGTCCTTTGACCCCGGTGGTAGCCCGCCCAACTCCCAGGTAGGAGTTCTGATGAGCTTGCGCCCCCACCTGACGGTGAGATTGCCTTTTGCACCGAGGCACTGGCAGATTCATTACAGTGCCTTAATCGACGCTCAGGCGGCCACCTTTAGCCCCGTTTCAAAGTGACCGACTTTTCGCACCTCAGCGCCAAGAACTCGACTATTCCATGCCCCAAAAATGTGGATTGGCTAACCGTAGTCGACGGGTGTACCGTTCCCAGACAGACGAACGTCCAGTTTCGAGGGTATCGCCGAACCACTGCACAACACTGAGCGCCAGGTGAGGAGCGAGTGCCGCCCACGAAAGCCGGCGATTCTGAGACTGGAAGCCCCACGGGCCCAGATGACTAACTTGCGCTGGCCGGGCACTCTACGGTCCGACGATCCCGCAATCCAACCAACGGCGGAGCGGCCCGCAGAGCGAGCAACAGGCGACGGGAGTGATCGGCGCGTCCGCAATGAATCCTTTGGTCTCGAGGCTGCCGGCGGACGGAAGGCCCTGCGATCAGGTTCGCGACACCTTTGATCAGGCCAGACCGACTCAACTCACGGGCGGCGGCCTCCCTTCAGCGCTGGCGGCGAGCTCCTCGTCCCAGCCACAGACAAGACAGGCGTATCGGAAAACGGACCGGGCGAATTCAAGTGCGTGAGCGTGAGGATCCGCGTTAGCCCGCACATCCTCCCAATCGAGGACGTACTCGCCGAGCCGAGCATCCCAATGGGCCGCATCCGGATTCAAGCTGGCATCCTCGAATCCCTCCCCGGCCGGATGGGCGTAGGCATAGAACGCTGCCTTGCCGTAGCGGGCATCGCCGGGCCACCACCCCACTGCGACCTCTTGGGAATCCATTGCGTTGCGCATGATGAAATCGCCCGACGGAGGATCTGCCGGCACTCCTGAGAAGAGGTTGACGGCCAGGTCAAAAGACCCCCACCAGGCGTTGACCGGACTCGAGCGACCGCGGAAAGGCGCCCTGAACGCAGCCAGTACGAGCGCCGCCTGGGTCGCAGCGGCGAAATAGTCGCTGACCCGATCGGTGTCATAAGACGCGTGCTCCTCGTCTTGGTCAAGCGGTGCACTCCAGGGGACCTCCTGTGGCGTGGGGTCAAACTCGACCGCGCCAGCCAGCCGCTCCACCGCTTCCAGAACATCACGCGTAACACTCCCAACAGAGCGGTTGGGCGCAAGTGGGACGCTCTCCCTGCGACCGTCGCTGTGTTCGACAATCGCTTCGTGTGTGCGCAGATCAAGAGCGGCGACGAGCGCGCCCGACCCGTCAGGGGCAGGCAGGGGCGCCGTCTCCCAGCCACGCGCGCTAAGGCGCAGCGCCGCGTGCTGTAGTTGTGGCTCTGGAGGCGCCACCTCCGCGGCCAACTTGCCCAGCACCTGGGTGTGGGCGTGCAGGGTGTCGCAGGTGTCCTTCCAATCGTCATAGGAGGCGGACGGCCAGGAGGCGGACGGCGACATCGCTGCAAACCGTAGCGCGTCGCATCGCCCCCTGTCGCAGGCGTCAAGCTGAACCTGCAGCCGAAGACACCCGATCGACTTGCAATCGCAACGGCTGAATCATCTCGACCAGGCGAAGGAGCCTCGAGCGATCGCCAGCAGGACTGTCCAATAGCGCGCTCAAGGTTCAAAACCGCAAGCTTGCCAAGCGAGGGGCAATCGCCCCCTGGGACGCGAGGCCGCGCGAGCGCATCCAGATCGATAATCCTGCATGATCGCCTATCTAATTAACATCGCAAAGGGTCGGATCCCGGAGCCACGGAAACGTCCCTTTTGATGAGAGCGCAATGAGGAACATCCCATGAACGTTGCGGTGCGCGATAACCAAAACGATGACCGTTACGAAATCCATGTCGATGGCCAACTCGCGGGCTTCGCTGAGTACCGCCTTCGCCCCGGAAAGATCAGCTTTCCCCACACCGAGATCGAGCCCAAACAGGCGGGCGCTGGGCTAGGCAGTCAGCTCATTCGCTTCGCCCTGGATGACGCGCGCTCGCGAGGGCTTAGCATCGTGCCCCTCTGCCCATTTGTCATCGATTACATCCGACGCCACCCCGATGACTATCTGGATCTCGTGGTGCCGGCGATGCGCAACCAGGTGATCGGAGAGTCTTGAACCGCCAGAAGAGTAAGGTCCTCAGCGGATCTTTTCATAGACTTCGATCAACGGCAGGTACATCGAGATTACGATGAAGCCGACGATGCCGCCAACGAAAACGATCATGATCGGCTCGATCAGCGAGGTCAGGGCCTTCACCTTGGCGTCGACCTCGGCCTCATAGAAGTCGGCGACCTTGCTCAGCATGTGCTCGAGCTGGCCGGTCTCCTCGCCAACGGAGATCATGTGGCCGACCATCGGTGGGAAGATCGAGTTCTGCTCGATCGGCCCGGCGATCGAGCCACCACGTTTGACCGAGGCATAGACGTCCTGCATGGCCTCCTCGACCACGATATTGCCGGCAGTCTCTCCGGTCAGGGTGATCGACTGCAGCATCGGCACCCCCGAGGAGACCGAGCCGGCGAAGGTTCGCGACCAGCGCGCCAGGGCGACCTTCTGAATCACGTCCCCCAACTTGAAGGGGAGCTTCAGCTTGAAGCGATCCCAGGAAGCGTGGCCGCGGGTCGTCTTCTTCCATTTGAAGAACCCGACAAAGGCAAGAACCAAGGCGGGGATGATGATGTACCAGTAGCCGGTCAGCGCATTGGAGACAGTCACGCAGAGCTGGGTCGGCCCCGGCAGCGCTGCGCTTTCGCCGGGATGTTCTGCGGCAAGTTCCTTGAAGATCTTGACGAAGACTGGGATCACGATGACGACGATCGCGACCAGCACGATCAGGGCGAAGCTGAAGACCAACGCCGGATACATCAGGGCCGATTTGATCTGACGGCGCAGCGCGTCTGCCTTCTCGACCTGGAATGCGATGCGGTCAAGAGCCTCTTCGAGCCGCCCCGACTGCTCGCCGGAGCGCACCATCGCCCGAAACAATCGGTCAAAGACCTTCGGGTAGCGCTCCATCGCCTGCTCCAATGAACTTCCCGCCTCAACGTCCTCCCGGATCCCGGCGATCGCCTCGCGAATCAGTTCGTCCTGGGTCTGCTCTTCGAGGGTGTGCAGGGTGCGCAGCATCGGCATCCCGGAGGCGACCAGAGTCGCGAACTGGCGCGAGAAGACCGCCAACGCTCGCATGTCGACCCCCTGCCAACGCTTGAAGAGATCCTCGATTTTGAACGGCTCACGCTTCTCTGAGACATCGAGGACAATCAGCCCGCGCTGGCGCAGCTGATCGGAGACCTGCGCCTTGGATTCGGCCTCAAGCTCCCCGGTTGAGGAGGCACCGGAGAGGTCGATTGCCTTGAAGGCGTAGGTCGATGCGACGGCCATCGTCCTACCCTCCGGATGTGTATACGGGTGCCGCCGGAGGCGCAACGCTCGTCCCGCCGCCGCCGGCCAGACCGTTGCCGGGCATCGCTACAGCGGCACCGCTGAGCAGCCGTTTGAGCTCCTCGGGAACCGAGGCGCGCTGCTCGCCAAGCTGGCGGGTGATCCGTCCGGCGCGCACCAGCCGGGCCAGGTCGGCGTCCATCGTCTGCATCCCGACCGATCCCGAAGTTTGGACCGCGGCGTAGATCTGATGCGTCTTGCCTTCCCGGATTAGGTTGCGGATCGCCGGGGTGGGGATCAGCACCTCGCAGGCGACGACCCTACCGCGCCCGTCGGCGGTCGGCAAGAGCTGCTGGGTGACGATCCCCTGCAGGGCGATCGAGAGCTGCGTGCGCACCTGGTCTTGTTGGGAGGGCGGGAATACGTCGATGATCCGGTCGACGGTCTGCGCGGTGGACTGGGTGTGCAGGGTGGCGAAGACAAGGTGTCCGGTCTCGGCCGCAGTCAGCGCCGTGGAGATCGTCTCCAGGTCGCGCATCTCGCCGACCAGGATCACGTCGGGGTCCTCTCGCAGGGCCGCTCGCAGGCCAAGTGCGAAGTCCGGCGCATCGGAGCCGATCTCGCGCTGATTGACAATCGAGCGTTTGTGGTGATGGAGGAACTCGATTGGGTCCTCGATCGTCAGAATATGGTCCTGGTTCTCGGTGTTGATCACGTCGAGCATCGCGGCCAGGGTCGTCGACTTGCCCGAGCCCGTCGGGCCGGTGACCAGCACGAAGCCGCGCGGTTTGGCGGTCAGTTCGCGCAGCACCTGTGGAACCCCAAGGGTGTCAAGGCCGGGGATCTCCTGGGGCACCAGCCGGAAGGCAGCGCTCACCGAGCCGCGCTGGAAAAAGCAGTTGACGCGGAAACGGGCCACGCTGGGAATCGCGTAGGCGAAATCGAGCTGTTTGTTGTTCTCAAAGCGTTTGCGCTGGTCGTCATTGAGGATGCTGTAGATGACCTCGCGGGTCTGCTGCCCGGTCAGGACCGGGAAGCCCTCGATCGGGACGATCTTGCCCTTGTCGCGGATCGCCGGCGGGAACCCGGCGGTGAGGTGGACATCGGATGCACGCGCCTGGACCATGTGACCAAGCACTGCGGAGAAATCGAATTCAGGTTGTGACACGGAGCACCTCCTCGAAGCTGGTCATTCCCCCACGGACTTTCACGATCCCGTCCTCGCGCAGGGTCAGCATGCCCTCTTCACGAGCGACCGCGGCGATGTCGGTCTCCGAGGCGCGGGCGACGGTCATCTCTTTCAACCGCTCACTAAGGCTCATCACCGAGTAGACCCCGATCCGGCCCCGGTAGCCATTGTGGCCGCAGCGTGGACAGCCAACCGGCTCATAGGCCTCGAGGTCGGCGGCGGTGGCGACTCCCCCCTCGGTGAGTGCCGCTGCGGGGATGATCGCCCGCCGCTTGCAGTGCGGGCAGAGCTTGCGCGCCAGTCGCTGGGCGACCACACAGTCAACGGCAGAGGCGGTGAGGAAGGTCTCGATCCCCATCTCGTTGAGGCGGGCAATCGCGCCGGGGGCGTCGTTGGTGTGCAGCGTAGTGAGCATCATGTGGCCTGTAAGGGCCGCCTCAATTGCGATCCGCGCGGTCTCGGCGTCGCGGATCTCACCGACCATGACAATGTCAGGGTCAGCGCGGAGGATCGAACGCAGCCCCGTGGCGAAATCAAGGCCCGCCCGGCGGTTGACGTTGATTTGGTTGATGCCATCGATTCGGTACTCGACCGGGTCCTCAATCGTGATGATCTTCTTCTCGATCGAGTTCAACTCGCCCAGCGCCGCATAGAGGGTCGTTGACTTACCTGAGCCGGTCGGACCGGTTACCAACACTGCTCCGTAGGCTCGGCCGAAGGCGTCCTCAAAGCGCGCCCGGGCGGAGCCGTCCATGCCGAGGTCATCAAGTGAGCGCTGTGCGTTGCCCTCATCAAGGATTCGGATCGTCGCCCCCTCGCCGCGCTGGGTGGGCAGTGTGGTAACGCGCAGGTCGATGCGGCGATCCTCGATCGCGACGCTCACGCGCCCGTCCTGGGGCACCCGCTTCTCGGCGATGTCGAGCTCGCTCATGATCTTCAGCCGCGAGATCACGGCGCTGATCATCCGTTTCGGTACATGTGCGGCCTCCTTGAGGACGCCGTCCACGCGGAAGCGGATTCGCAGCTCCTCAGCCTCGGGCTCGAGGTGAATGTCAGAGGCACCTTCACTCACACCCTGGGCGAGGATGCTGTAGACGAGCTTGATCACCGGCGCGTCTTCGGCGCTCGCCTGCATCTCGCTGACCTCGGCGAGCCCCCACTCCTCGGCCTCATCCTTGCGATCGTGCTCCTCGATGATCGCCTCGGCCGCGGCGCTCTGCAAGGTGCCGAGCCGAGACAGCAGAGCCTCCACATCCTCCTCGGCGGCGACCGCGATTCGGCAGTCCAGGCCGGTTGCGATCTGAATGTCATCCACCGCGAGGACATTGGCGGGATCGGCTGCGGCGACCAACAGGGTGTGTGGATCGACGTAGCCGACCGGTACCGCCATGTAGCGACGGGCCATGGTCACCGGGAAGAGGGCGGCGGCGGCAACGTCGACGCTGAAGATGGAAAGATCGACGTGATCGAGGCCGTAGCGCTCGGCAATTGCTCGCGAGAGCTGTTCACTGCTGATCGCCCCCTGTTCGAGCAAGAGCGCCTCGGGCGAGCGCCCGGAGGTGCGGGCCGCGTCGAGAACCCCCTGCACAATCTCCTGCGTTGTATAGCCGAGCTCGACCAGGACATCGGTGGTGAAGCCGCGCGAGTGACCGCGGTGCCTGGGAGGCGTCAGACCCGGAGTGGCGCCTTCGTCCGTTGGCGCCATTGCCGGCGCGGTCGAATCGCCGGAGGTAGGAACCGGGCGGAGGTGACTCGGGTGGTAATCGGAGCTCATCCGGGCGCTCTCAGTTGGGGTGGTAGGCGGTGGTTTCAGGGCCCCTGTAGGTGGCTTCGCGCACCGCCTGCACCACGTCCAGCAGGGTCTGGAAGCCGTAGCTCACGTAGGCCTGCGGGCTGGCGTGGCCGTTCAGGTGGCGCGGGCGCACGACGATCAGCGCCGGCACGCTCTGCACGTTGACCCCGACGGTGATCGCCGCATACCTGGAGATCCGCTTCGCGGGTACCACGAACAGGGCTACGTGTGGAAATAACCTCTTCTGTTCCTTCTGCAGGGCGAGCGTGAGGCTCGCAGGCGAGAGGCTTGAGATTTTCGTGTAGCGCGAACTTTCGTACTTGGTGAAGTGGTCATCGATTCCGCCCTTGCGCACGATCAGCAAGACGACGATCTTGTTCGCCTTGTAGGCGGCGGAGACCGCGTGTGGAAGCGGCGGCGCCGGCACCGAGGTGGGGAGCGCAGTTGGGGCTTCGGTGGCCGCGCCTGCTTGGAGTGAACTGACGGCGCCTTCAACCGCCGCGCCCGGGGTGGCGGCCGTCGCGGTGGCGCCGTTTACATTTGCCGTCACTTCAGTGGGAGTTGTCGTCGTCGTTGCCGTGGATTCGCTCGAGCTTTCCCCGCCACCGCCTTTGAGCAGCATGAATGCGGCCGCAGCGACAAGCACCGCGATTACGCCGATCTGGGCGATCGGGCTGCTGTTGAGTTTCTCCCTCACTGGCGCACCGGCTCCCCGGCGAGTTGCTCGATCCCGCTGGCCCGCTGTCCGCGGGCGGCGAGCATCAACTTGAAGTCGTGGGGGCTTGAGGCGTAGCCCAGCGCAACCTCCTCGCTGACCCGGCCCTCCATCACATAGCGCAGCAGCGACTGGTCAAAGGTGCACATGCCGTAGTACTCGCCTTCCGAGATTACCTCGGTGATCTTGCCGGTCTCCTCGGGGCTGAGGATCAGATCCTGGACGCGGCCGGTGACGACCATTACCTCGGCGGCCGCGACCCGCCCCGAACCGGTGACGTCGGGCACCAGGCGTTGGGCGATCGCCCCCTTCAGGGTCGAGGAGAGCATCACTCGCGCCTGCTGTTGGAGGTGAGGGGGAAAGAAGTCGATGATTCGGTTGATCGTCTCGGTCGCGTCGAGCGTGTGAACGGTGGAGAGGACCAAGTGACCGGTCTCGGCCGCAGATAGCGCCGTGCGCACCGTCTCCTCATCGCGCATCTCGCCAATCAGAATCACATCGGGGTCCTGGCGCAGGACGCGGCGCATTGCTCGGCCAAAGCTCTTGGTATCGGCCCCCACTTCGCGCTGGTTGACGATCGAGCGTTTGTCGGAGTGCAGGTACTCGATCGGATCCTCGAGCGTGACGATGTGACGACCCCGAGTCTCGTTTATGTGGTCGATCATCCCCGCCAGCGTCGTCGACTTGCCCGAGCCGGTGGTGCCGGTGACGAGGACGATCCCGCGCGCCTCTTCGGCCAGGGTGCGGACCACCTGGGGAAGGCCGAGAGCCTCGATCGAGCGGATCTCAAAGGGAATCGCGCGGCAGACGATTGAGATCGAACCACGCTGTTTGAAGGTGTTGACGCGAAAGCGGGCGAGGCCGGGGATTGCGTATGAGTAATCGGCCTCGCCGTCCTCCTCGAATTCGGTCAGCGAGCGCACCTCGGCGATGTCGTGAAACGCCTTCTCGGTGTCCTCAGCCGTGAGCGCCGGGTGCCCTTCGAGCTGGGTGAGCTGGCCGTGGACACGCAGGATCGGCGGCGAGTCGACCTTGATGTGAAGGTCAGACCCCTCTCGCTCTACGAGCGTGCTGAGAGCTGAGTCGATGTCGAACATCCCGACCACTATCGGCCGGGATGTTCAACGCCTTAAACCGCGGACTTAGGCGACCTCTCGCAATTTTTGAGCCTCGCCCAGGGACTGCAGCTTTTTCAGGCTCTGGTTCTCGATCTGGCGGATCCGCTCACGCGTTACGTTGAAGGTACGCCCGACCTCATCGAGCGTGCGCGGGTGCTCTCCGCCGAGCCCGTAGCGCAGCTCCAGCACACGGCGCTCGCGGTAGGAGAGATTCTCCAGCGCCTCCTTCAGCGCCTCTTTGGTGAGCAGGTCCGCGGCGCGGTCAAACGGGGACTCGGCCTTCTCATCGGCGATGAACTGGCCGAACTCCGACTCCTCCTCGTCGCCAACCGGCTTCTCCAGGGAGACCGGCGCCTGCGCTGAGCGCTTGATCGAGTCGACCTCCTCGGGGTCGATCCCCGTCACCTCGGCGATCTCCTCCGGGGTCGGCTCGCGGCCCAGCTCGGTGACCAACTTGCGCTCGGCGCGGCCGATCTTGTTCAGCTTCTCGACCACGTGGACCGGGATGCGAATCGTCCGCGCCTTGTCGGCGAGCGCGCGGGCAATCGCCTGGCGGATCCACCAGGTCGCATAGGTGGAGAACTTGAACCCCTTGCGGTAGTCAAACTTCTCCGCCGCTCGAACCAACCCCAGCGTTCCCTCCTGGATCAGGTCGAGGAAGGGCAGACCCTGGTTGCGGTAGTTCTTGGCGATCGAGACGACCAGGCGCAGGTTGGACTCGACCATTTTCTGCTTCGCGTCGAGGTCTCCGCGCTCGATCCGCTTCGCCAGTTCGACCTCCTCCGCGGCGGTCAGCAGCCGCACCTTGCCGATGTCCTTGAGGAACAGCTGCAGGGAGTCCGTGGTCATGTCCGGCTTTAGGTCAAGCGCCTGTTTCTGGCGGCGCCGGCCTTTTTTGCCGGTATCGACCGGCATCGCGTCCGCGGCCGCTTTCTGGGCCGGGTCCATGTCCTCGACGAGCTCGATCCCCGACTTCTCGAGGTGCCCGTAAAGATCCTCGACGTCGGACTCGTCCAGGTCGACCTCGGAGACCGCCGAAGCGATATCACCGAATGTGAGCACGCCGAGCTGTTGCCCGCGTGTGATGAGGCCTTTGACCTCCTCCATCTCTTGAAGCTCTGCTACCAGCATTCGTTTCTACTCGTTCCCTTGCGCTAGATGGTTTAGTCCTGACATTGAAATGCGGCCGCGCGCCAAAAGTCGCGGCAACCGACAAAAAGCGGACCCACGACCTGGTCCGCGAAGGTAAGTCTGCACTGCGATTGCCCGAAGATGGGCGTAGGGATTCCTCTCAAACGTCTGTTCGTATGGTAGTCGCTTCAGTTTGTGAAGTCAATGCCCAATTCGACGCCTCATTCCCGCCCCTGGCTGCGCGCCTTCTGGCAGCGTGCTTACCAGGAGAATGTCACCGGGCTCTCGGCGATGGTCGCCTACAACCTGATGCTGGCGATCTTCCCCTTCGCCCTGCTGGTCCTCTTCGTCTTCGGTCAGGTACTGCGCATCGGCGGGGTCGAGGCCAGCGTCCTCAGCGACCTGCGCCGCCTCTTTCCCAATGTCGACCAGGGAACCCTGACCGATGTCCTCAACCGGATCGAGGACAACTCGACCACGATCGGGATCGCGGCCTTCTTCGGCTCGCTTTGGATCGGAGCCTCCTTCTGGGGGGCGATGGACACCGCCTTCTGTCGCATCTACCACGTCGAATGCCGCGGCTGGGTGGAGCAGAAGCGCTTCTCCTTCGCAATGCTGATCGTCGTCGTCGCCTTCATCGCCGCCAGCATCTTCCTGCCCGCCTTTGAGAGCGCGATCGCCACCGGCACCGATCGGCTGCCCTTCGGGCTCTCCCACATCAAGGCGATCGATACCGCGCTGCTGCTCGGCGCCGCTCTTTTGATCACCTTCCTGATCAGCTGCGTGATTTTCTGGGCGGTGCCGAAAGGGCACATGCCCTGGCGGGCGGTCTGGCCGGGAGCACTCTTCGTCACGCTGACTGCAGGCCTTGCCAACTGGCTCTTTCCGATTTACCTCGACAACGTCTCAAGCCTCTCCCGCCTCGGCTCCACCCTCGGCTTCGTCCTCATTGCCCTGCTCTGGTTTTACCTACTCAGCCTGGCCCTGATGCTGGGCGCGGTGATCAACTCGCTGCGCTTTGAGCTCGACGACACCGGCGAGATGCCCTACTCCCGAGGGGCGAGGAAAGACAAACCCTGCGCGGGCTGCTGAGAGCCCCCCGCGCTCAGCCGTAGCGCTCGCCGATCACCGCGCGCAGCTTCGAGCGGTCATGGCGAGCCTGGACTCTGCGAACGGTGCCCGAGCGCGAGCGCATGACGAGCGATTCGGTGGAGGCTCCCGGACCGCGATAGCGGACGCCCTGCAGGACGTCGCCGTCGGTGACGCCGGTGGCCGAGAAAAAGACGTCCTCGCCCGAGCAGAGCTCATCGGCGCTGAGGATGCGCTCAAGGTCATAGCCGGCGTCGATTGCCGCCTGTCGCTCGCCCTCCTCGCGGGGCCAGAGGCGCCCGAGCAGCTCGCCACCCATCGACTTCAGGGCGGCGGCGGAGATCACCCCCTCCGGGGTACCGCCGATCCCCCAGAGCAGATCCACCGGGGAGCGGTCGCTGACCGCGAGAAGTGCTGCGGAGACGTCGCCATCCATGATCAGCCGGATCCGGGCGCCGGCCTCGCGGACTTCGCGCATCGCCTCCTCGTGGCGGGGGCGATCGAGCATCACAACGGTGACGTCGCCGATCGTGGCACCCTTGCGCTCGGCGATCAGCTTGAGCATCTCCGGCAAGGGGCGGTCCAGGTCAAGCAGGTCGGCGATCTCCTCTCCCCCGGCCATCTTTTCCATGTAAACGCAGGGGCCGGGATCAAACATCGTGCCGCGCTCAGCGAGAGCGATGACGGCGAGTGCGCTCGGCATGCCGAGCGCACAGAGGCGAGTCCCCTCCAGGGGGTCGACGGCGATGTCGACCACGGGCGGGGAGCCGTCGCCGATCTGCTCACCGTTGTAGAGCATTGGCGCCTCGTCCTTCTCGCCCTCGCCGATCACCACGACCCCGTCCATCGAGACCGAGTCGAGCACATGGCGCATCGCATCGACCGCGGCCTGGTCGGCGGCGATCTTGTCCCCGCGCCCGACCCAGCGAGCAGAGGCCAGGGCCGCGGCCTCGGTAACCCGCACCAGCTCCAGCGCCAAATTGCGATCGGGCTTCTCTTGCGCGTCCCCGGCCATCGCCCGCCAGCCTATCTATGAACCGCCAGCTCCTGGGTCTTGATTCTCGCTGAGCCCGGGCGCCAACTTCACCGGGCCGGTGACCCGGGTGGGGGCCCGCGAGTTGCGATCGCCCAGAGCCGCTGGTCGTGCCCGCCGGGGTTGCCTTGCGGGGATCCGGGCAGCGGGTGGGGGGTGAGAAACCCAATGGAGGAGATGTCGGCGGCGGCAGACCCCCTCACCGTGAGCGCCGCGATCGAGGCCGAATCTGTGCATTTTGTCGAATTTGCTCAAATGGCATTAAGCCGAGCCAGACGGCAACCGATAGGGCGCCAATGACGGGCAGCCGGTCCAGCGTTGAGCAGGCGGGAGGATCGGAGGACAAGGCAACCGATAGCGCGCTTCGCCGGCTCGGGGATGCGCTCAACGAGCGCACCTCGGAGGTGGTCGAGCGGATGATGGAGCGCTCGGCCCGCTCGAGCCAGGTCCTCGACCGGGTGGTCGAAGAGAGCTTCGAAGAGGTCGGCGCGGTCTCCACGGTCGCGGTCGCGCGCTGGATGGCGGGCGAGGGGGAGGACGTTGCGCGCGAGGTCGGCCAGGAGTCCTGGCGAATCTTTGCCCAGCTCGCCTCCCAGCGCGAGGCACCGCTGAACGAGGTCACCAAACGCTGCCTGCGCTGGCGCGATTCCGCCGCCGAGGTGTTGAGCGAAAGCGCCCGCGAGCTGCAGGTCAAGGCGCCGGTGCTGGGCCAGGCGCTGCGGATGCTGCAGCGCAGCCTCGACGTCACCCTGGTGCGGATGTGCCAGTCATTTGAGGGGGAGCGGCAGCGCTCCCACGAGGAACTGACCAAACGCCAGCAGGAACTGGTCTTCCTGGCAACGCACGATGCCCTCACGGGCCTGCCGAACCGGACCCTGATCCTTGACCGCATCGAGCAGACCCTTACCCGGGCGCGGCTCAAGCAGGAGCCGGTTGCGGCGCTGTTCGTGGACCTCGACAACTTCAAGGCGATCAACGACTCACTTGGCCACAGCGTCGGCGATGAGCTGCTCTGTGCCGTCGCCGCCCGCCTCGATGGCGTGATCCGTGAAACCGACGCGCTGGGTCGACTCGGAGGCGATGAGTTCGTGGTGATCGCCGACGGTCTTTCGCTTGCCGCGGGTCCCGAGCTGATCGCCGAGCGCCTCCTGGAAGCATTCAGGGAGCCCTTCAGGCTGAGTGGCGCCGAGGAGACGAAGGTGTTCGTCAAGGCGAGCATCGGGATCGCAACCGACGGGCGATCCACCGCCGAGGAGCTGCTGCGCGACGCCGACATCGCGATGTACCGGGCCAAGTGGGGCGGCAAGAGCCGCTACCTGGTCTTTGAGTCCGGCATGCAGGAGGAAGTCCAGACCCGGATGGAGATCGAGATGGATCTGCAGGCGGCGCTAGCGAACGAGGAGTTCTTCCTCGTCTACCAGCCGACCTTTGACCTGCAGCGGATGTCGCCGACCGGGGTCGAGGCGCTGATTCGGTGGCGACGACCGGGGCGCGGAGTCGTCCAGCCCGAGGAGTTCATCCCGCTGTTGGAGGAGTCAGGGATGATCGTCGAGGTGGGCGCCTGGGTTCTGAGGGAGGCCTGCGCCCAGGGCGTCAAGTGGCAACGGGCCGGTCACCCGCTCAACCTGGCGGTCAACGTCTCCGCGCTACAGCTCGACACCGACGATCTCCTCGCTCACGTCGACGACGCGCTCAGCTCCAGCGGCCTGGATGCCCAGGTGCTGACGATCGAGATCACCGAGACAACCCTGATGAGCAACGCGGAGGAGACCGCCCGGCGGCTTGCCTCGCTCAAGGACATCGGCGTCCGCATCGCCGTCGATGACTTCGGCACCGGCTACTCCTCCCTCGCGCACCTGCGCCAGTTCCCGGTCGATGTGCTCAAGATCGATCGCTCCTTCATCTCCCAGCTCGCCGAGGGCTGTGAGGGGGAGATCCTCCTCCACACCCTGATCCAGCTGGGCAAAGCCCTCTCGATCGAGACGACCGCGGAGGGGATCGAACGGCCGCAGGACCTCTCGCTGATCAAGTCAAAGGAGTGCGACAACGGCCAGGGGTTCCTCTTCACCCGCCCGCTCAGCGCCCACGACGCCGACTCGTTCTTCCGCCAGTGGCCCGAGACCCGCCGCTTCGAGGTCCGCGACGGCGCCGAGACCCTCGCCACCGCGGCCACCACCAAAGGTAGGGTCCCGGCTGAGGATGAAACGCTGGGGACTGACGCTACCGCTACCGGGGATCTCGCTCGCCGAGCTTGAGCAGCATGTGCGGCGGGCCGAGGCCGCCGGTTACACCGACCTGTGGAGTGGCGAGACAAACGGGCCCGACGGCTTCACCCCGCTGGCGCTGAGCGCCGCCTGGACTGAGCGGGCGCGACTCGGGACCGGAATCGTCGGCGTCTTCCAGCGCGGCCCGGCCCTGCTTGCCCAGGAGGCGGCGGCGCTGGCGGACGCCTCGGGAGGGCGTTTCGTGCTCGGGATCGGCTCCTCCTCAGACCGGATCGTCGAAGGCTGGAATGAAATCCCCTTCGAGAAGCCGCTCAGCCGGGTGAGCGAAACGCTCGACTTCCTTCGGGCCGCACTTGAGGGAGGGCGGACTGCGAGTGGCTTCAAGCTGGAGAGCGCACCCGCGCAGAGGGTGCCGATCGTGCTCGCCGCCCTGCGCGGCAGGATGCTCGACCTTGCGCTGGAGCGCGCCGACGGCGCCTTCACCAACTTCCTGCCCCTCGGCGGCCTGCCCAAGATCGTTTCCCAGCTGGACGGCGCGCCCGAGGGATTCGAGCTGCTCTGTCGCTTCTTCTGCCTACCGGGCAAGCGGGAGTCGGTCGAGCCGCTGGCGCGCTTCATGTTCTCCTCCTACATCACGGTCCCGGTCTATGCAGCCTTTTACCGGTGGCTCGGCTACGGCGCGGAGATCGAGGAGATGCTCGGCGCCTGGTCAGCCGGCGATCGCCAGGGCGCCGCTGCCGCCGCCCCCTGGAGCTTGATCGAGGAGATGTTCATCTTCGGGTCCCCGGAGGAGATGAAGGAGCGAATCGGCGCCTTCATCGAGGGCGGCATCACCCTGCCGATCCTCACCCCGATCACCACGCCCGACAAGATCGGCGAGCTAATCGACGCGCTGGGCAAGGCTTAGGGCGTAGTCGCCGGCCGCGTCGGTGAACCACCCGGTCAAGCGCAGACCGGCCTCCTCATAGATCCCCTCCAGCCGCTCGCGGGTGAACTTGGCGGAGATCTCGGTCCGCATCTCCTCACCGGCGGCGAAGCAGATCTCGAGCTCCAAGCCATCGACGCGGACCGTCTGGTCGATGAGCGAGCGCAGGCGAATGTCCATGCGCGCCTCCCCCGCGTCATAGCGGGCGATGTGCTCGAAGGCGCTGGGGTCGAAATCAGCGCCCAGCTCGCGGTTGAGTACGGCCAGGACGTTCTTGTTGAACTCGGCGGTGACACCGGCGGCGTCGTCGTAGGCAGCCTCCAGGCGGTTGGGCTCCTTGATCAGGTCGGTGCCGAGGAGGAGACGATCGCCGGGGCCGAGCAACCCTCCAAGGCGGGTGAGAAAGTCGCGGCGCGCCGGCGGATAGAGGTTGCCAATTGTCCCGCCGAGGAAGGCGATCAGCCTGCCGCCCTCTGCGCTCGGGATCCGCTCGAGATCGTGCTCGAAGTCACAGACGAGGCCGCGGATGGCAAGGCCGGGGTACTCCTCGACCAGACATTGGGCGGCTCCGTGGGTGATCTCTTCGGAGATGTCGACCGGGACGTAGGTGCCAAGGCAGCCGAGCTCGGACATCGCGCTGAGCAGATGGCGCGTCTTCGCCGCCGATCCTGAGCCGAGCTCGACCAGCACCTCGGGCTCGCCGGCGGCGGCAACGATCTCGGCGGAGCGCTCGGCGAGGATCTCCCGCTCGGCGCGGGTCGGGTAGTACTCGGGGAGCTCGGTGATTCGCTCAAAGAGCTGGGAGCCGCGCTCGTCATAGAAATACTTCGGCGCCAGCTCCTTGGGCTCGGCCGTGAGGCCGGCACGGATGTCGCGCTCCATCGCCGCGCCGCCGTCGGCGGCAAGGTGGACCTCGATCTCTATCCGGTCTGCGGTTGTCTCGTAGTCCATTCTCGTCACGTCCTCGCGGGCTCGATATTGGCTCGCTCAGCCCGCGTCCCTGGCGCAGCGGACGCCGGCGAAGATCTGGCGCCGCTGCGGCAGATCCCAGTTGCGAAAGCTGGCACGAATGAGGCTGGGATGGGTGGCCCACGAGGCCCCCCTCAGCACCCTGTAGGTATCGCCGAAGAAGACCTCGGAATACTCACGGTAGGGAAACGCCTCAAAGCCCGGGTAGGGAAGGAAGTGCGAGGAGGTCCACTCCCAGACCTGGCCGACTCCCTCCAGGCCGGGTCTGGCGGCCTCCCACTCCTGCTCGGTCGGCAATCGCTTGGCGGCCCAGCGGGCAAAAGCCTCCGCCTCCTCGCAGGAGACGTGGACCACGGGGCCCGCTGGATCGATCGGTTCGCGTCCGCCCATCGCGGTGTTCAGCCAGCCCCCCTCGCCGTCGCCCCCCCAGTAAAGCGGCGGCTCGGCACCGGTTGCCTCGATGAACTCGGTGTAGGCCCCGTTTGTGACCGGAGATCGATCGATCTCAAAGTCTGCGAGCTCGACCGTGTGGCGAGGACGCTCGTTGTCGTAGGCGAAACCCCGCCCCGGCGCGCCGATCTCATAGCCCCCACCTGGAACAGCGAGCATCTCCGAACCAGCTGGATTCGAAACGACGGCCGGTCCTGGGTTGATCGCCGCCGACTGATAGCCGTCAACCATCTGCAGCAATTGGAGCATAGTCTCGTTGTGCTGATGCTCATGGGCGAGCAACATCTCATAGACGAAACCCCCGCGCAGCAGCGGGTCCTCGGCCTCCCGATCGAGCTCCACCTCGCCCAGCACGGCAAGCGTTCGTCCGCGCACGTCAGCCAGATATGCGCGCAGCTCAGCGTCGCGCAGGATCGGCAGCTCGCCACGGCTCCTGCGCGGATTCTCGATCGCGTCATAGAAGCGACCGAGCTCGCCGTGCAGGGGTTCACGGCCACCGATCCGCTGGACCAGCCAAAGCTCCTCGAAGTTGGCGATGTGGCCAAGGTCCCAGGCCAGCGGGCTGAGCAGCGGCGAGTAGACGCGGTTTAGCTGCTCGTCGTCGAGCGCCTCGACCAGCTCGAGGGTCCGCTCTCGCGCCTCAGCGAGACGCTGCGCGATCGCTTCCTTGGAGCTTGCCCTCACCTCGGTGGCGATGCGAAAACCCTACAGAACCGCTCAATCTGCCCCAGCTTTAGGCCGCGCCGGATGCCGCCTCCTCTCGGGGGGCAACAAATCAGGGGTGGATCTCGCCGCTGCCGTGAATGAAATCCGGTGGGCTCGGGCGCGGCTGGCTCAACGGCCGTGCGGCAAGCGGGCCATCAGCCCTCCTGCTTGCAGGTTCGCACGACGTTGCCCGTCACATCGGTTCCGTCGCTGAAGATCGTCTGCACGCGGGCATAGAGGAGACCGGTCGCGCATCTGGCCAACAGGTAGCTGTGATTCTTTGCGCCGTAGCCGACCGAGCGCGGGAAGCCGAAGGCGAAGCTGATCACCGATCCACTGCCGCCGGCGATCGGCGGAATTGAGCCGACCAGGTGCAGGCCGTAGGGCCCCTTGTCCTCCTTGGTGATCCGCACTGTGCTGACGATCGCGGTCGGGGCCGGGACGGCGACATAGGCCTGGATGTAGAGCGTGGTCACTCCGCCCCGACTGCCGCCGTTGAAATAGAGCAGCGGGCCGGTGGCCTCAAACGGGGTCGATTCGGGGAAGGCGACCCGCACCGTGGTCGTTCCCCTGCCGAGGATCGCGCCTGGACAGGCCGCTTCGGCCTGCTTTGTGTCCTCGGCCCGCAGCTTGCCCTCACTGCAGACCGGCTGACCGCTGACGTCGACCTCGGCACCCTTGTAGGCATCGACGACGACTTCCCGCAGGGCGGGAGGCTGGGAGCCGTCGGTGGTGGCGATCGTGCCGCTGGCGTGAAAGGCGATCGGCGCGAACTGCTGCTTTGGCAGCTTCTTCGGCGAGATGCTGCTGTTGAAGGTGAGGATCACATTGCCCGCCTGTACGACGGTCGGCTTTTCCGCCGCCGCCACCGCGACGGCGGTGAGGCTGACCGCGATTGCCAAAACCAGAGCGAGCATCCATGTCAAGTTCAAGTGCCTGCGCATCTCCCGCACCCCTTCTTTCTTTCGGCCAAGTTCAAATCTGCCGATGAATGAGACAGATTTGATGTATCGAAGCCGATAGTTCATCCTGGCGCAATGAGTTCCGCAGGACCGGTCCCAGGCTCCCCGCCGCCGGTGATCAAGCTGACCCCCACCTCCTACCTCGTTCTCGGCATGGTTCGCCTCGGGATCGGCTACGGGTATGCGATCAAGAAAGTCGCCGATCAGTCGACCCAGAACTTCTGGCCGACCTCGCTGGCTCAGGTCTATCCGGAGCTGGCGCGATTGGAGGAAGCCGAGCTCCTGAGCAGGCGTAGCAACCCCCGGGGCGAGCGGGCACGATCTGCCTACGCCATCACCGAGCGAGGAGAGGAGGCATTGCGCAACTGGCTGCGCTCACCGATTCCGACCCGTCCCCAGATGCGCGATCCTGGACTGCTGCGACTTTTCTTCGCCGATGCGCTTGACGGCGAGGACCAACTCGAGCTGGTCCGCAGGCTGCGGCAGCGAAATCATGACCTGGTGCAGGAACTGAGAACCGAGATCCTCCCCCGGGCCGAGGCACTTGAGTCCGGGGGAATCCACTACCTGGCGATATCGGCGCGCTTCCTTGCCGACTTTCTCGGCTTCGCCGAGGACTGGACGGCGCGCCTGGAGGCAGAACTGGAGGCAGCGCATTAGCGAGCGGCCAGCCAGCCGCCCCGAGCCCTAAAGCTTCCCGATCTCGGCGGCGATGTCTGATGCCGCTTTTTTGGCGTCGCCGAACAGCATCGAGGTGTTGGGTTCATAGAAGAGGTCGTTGTCGATGCCGGCAAAGCCGGGGCTGAGCGAGCGCTTGATCACGATCACCTGCTGGGCTTCATTCACCTCGATGATCGGCATCCCGGCAATCGGACTGTTGGGGTCATTCTTCGCCGCGGGGTTGGTGACGTCGTTGGCCCCGATCACCACGGCCACGCTGGTCCGCGGCATCTCGGGGTTGATCTCATCCATCTCCTTCAACTGCTCGTAGGGGACGTCCGCCTCGGCCAGGAGCACGTTCATGTGCCCCGGCATCCGACCGGCGACCGGGTGGATCGCGTAGTTGACTTCGACCCCCCGCTTCTCCAGCTCGTTGGCCATCTCTTTCACCGCGTGCTGGGCCTGGGCAACGGCGAGACCGTAGCCGGGCACGATCACCACCGAATCGGCGTAGGCGAGCTTGATCGCCGCATCCTGGGCGCTGATCGAGGTGACCGGGCGCTCCTCGGTGGTACCGGTCGCCGTTGCCGGCGCGCTGCCGAACCCGGCAAAGAGTACGTTGCCGACCGAGCGGTTCATCGCGGTCGCCATCTCCATCGTCAGGATCGTTCCCGAGGAGCCGACCAGAGTCCCGGCGACGATCAGCGCGACGTTGTCGAGAGCGAAGCCGGCCGCCGCCGCCGAGAGCCCGGTGAAGGCGTTCAGCAATGAGATCACGACCGGCATGTCGGCGCCGCCGATCGGCAGCACCACAAGGTTGCCGAGCAGTGCCGCGGCGACCAGGATCGCGATGAAGATCCCCTGCGAGGGATCGCTGTTATTGGTGGCGATGTCCACGCAGGCGGCGAGGATGCCGATCAGCAGGAGGGCGTTTATCACCTGCTGACCCGGAATCTTCAGCGGCTGGGTCGGGATCACTTCCTGCAACTTGCCGAAGGCGATGTTCGAGCCCCAGAAGGAGACCGAGCCGACCACCGCGGCGAACAGGGTCGGGATCAGGGTTTCAAGCGGGATCGCCCCCCCGACCGAGATGCCGTGGCGGATCTCTGACCAGGCGATCAGGGCCACCGCGCCGCCACCGACTCCGTTGTAGAGGGCGACCATCTGCGGCATCGCGGTCATCTGCACCCGGATCGAGGCGATGACGCCGATCGCGGCTCCGATCGCGATCCCGAGCGCGATCAGGCCCCAATTGCCGATCCCGTTGAGCAGCAGCGTCGTCGCCACGGCGACGAACATGCCCGCGGCGGCGATCATGTTGCCCTGCTTCGCGGTGGTCGGGTGGGTGCCGCGTTTGATCCCGATGATGAACATCGAGAAGGCGACGATGTAGAGCGCCGTGGCGGCGCTGCCGCCAGGCTTCAGAACCGCCTCGGCGATCACGACTTGTCCTCGTCGCCTTTGGGTTTGGGCTTTTTGGAGAACATGCCGAGCATCCGGTCGGTGACCAGGAAGCCGCCGACGATGTTGATCGTGCCGAAGGCGATCGCGATCGTGCCGATCACGTACTCGAGCGGATCATTGGCGTAGCCGACCACGATCAGCCCCCCCAGCATCACGATTCCGTGGATCGCATTGGTCTGCGACATCAGCGGTGTGTGCAGGGTCGTCGGCACCTTCGAGATCACCTCGAAACCGACAAACGCGGCGAGCACGAAGATCGTGATCTCAGTCATCAGCGTCACTTGGCCGCCCTCTCGTTGCGGACCTCGCCGCCCTCGGTGATGCAGGCTGCGGCGAGGATGTCGTCGTCGAAGCTGACCGTCACCTCACCCTCCTCTGTGATCAGCAGGCCCAGCAGGTTCTCCAGGTTTTTCGCATACAGCTGGGAGGCCGGCCCCGGCATCTCACTCGGCAGGTTGCGCGGACCGATCACCCGCACGTTGTCTTCGACCACGGTCTCACCAGCCTTGGTCAGCTCGCAATTGCCGCCGGTCTCCGCGGCGACGTCGACGATCACCGATCCGGGCGCCATGGCGCGCACGGCCTCGGCCGTGATCAGCAGCGGCGCCGGCCGGCCGGGAATCGCAGCGGTGGTGATGATCACGTCCTGTTTGGCGGCGCTCTCGCCAAGCGCGTCGCGGACCTGCTGGTTCTCCTCCTCGGTCAGCGGCCGAGCGTAGCCGCCCTCTCCCTCGGCGTCGGGGATGAAGTCCAGTTCCAGCGGACGCCCGCCCAGGGAGGCGATCTGCTCCCAGGCAGCGCGGCGGATATCAAAGCCGGTGGCGATCGCGCCCAGACGCCTTGCCGTGGCGAGCGCCTGCAGGCCGGCGACCCCGGCGCCGAGGACCAGAACCTTTGCCGGGGGCACCGTCCCGGCGGCGGTGGTCATCATCCCGAAGAAGCGACCCGACTCGCGGGCGGCGAGCAGCGTCGCCGCATAGCCGGCGGCGGCGGCCTGGGAGGAGAGCGCATCCATCGCCTGGGCGCGGGTTGTGCGCGGAATCGCCTCCATTGCGAAGCTGGTGACGCCGGCGGCGGCGAGCGCCCTGTTGGTCTCGGTCGAGGTCCACGGGTTGAGGTGGCCGATCAGGAGTTGGTTGGAGTGCAGGCTCGCTATCTCCTCGAGGGAGGGCGGGGCGACGCGCAGAACCACCTCGGCGCCCCAGGCGGGGGCTGCCTGCCCGACCTCCGCCCCGGCCTCCTCATAGTGGGAGTCGGGGTGCCCGGCGGCCTCGCCGGCGCCGGCCTCGAGGACGACATCGACGTGCTCGTTCTTCTTCAGCGAGCGCACAACGTCAGGGACGAGCGCGACCCGGCGCTCCCCCTCGGCGGTCTCTTTCGGAACTCCGATCTTCATGATTGGAATTGCGGCGCGGGAGCCTACGCGATCCCGCTAGGCCGGCGTATCGACGCCCGCCAGCGATGCGAGTCGCTCCAGCGTATGAAGCTGCTCGCCGCGGTCGACGTGCACAGGAGAGACGATCAGGCGGTCTATGCCGGCGCCGCGAAAGCGCTCAATCCGCTCCGCGACGTCGGCCTCGCTGCCGACCAGCGAGGTCGCCTCGACGATCTCATCGGGCATCGCCTCGAAGGCGCCACCGCGGTCGCCCTCCTGGAACCGACGCTGCACCTCATCGGCGACATCGCCGAAGCCGAAGCGGTGGGCGAGGTCGACATAGAAATTTGTTTTGCGGCTTCCCATGCCGCCGAAATAAAGGACGAGCCCGGCCTTGACGACGCTCTTGGCCGCCTCGAGATCTCCGTCGATCGCCACCTGCAGCGAGGGAGATACCTCAAGATCAGAGCGCTGGCGTCCACCCTTTGCGAAGCCGGCCTCCAGGTGCTCGCCCCAGGTCTGCTCGAAGGCCTCGACGCTGAAGAAGATCGGGATCCAGCCATCGCAGATCTCGGCCGCCATCTCGACCGATTTGCGCCCGATCGCCCCGACGAAGACGGGGATCCGGTTGCGCAGGGGGTGGAAGTTGAGCTTCAGCGGCTTGCCCTCCCCACCGGGCACCGGCAGCGTGTAGTGCTCGCCATCGTGTTCGAGCGGACCTTCGCGGGCAATGATCTCGCGCACGACTTCGATGTACTCGCGGGTCCGCCCCCAGGGCTTTGCGTAGGGAACCCCGTACCAACCCTCTGAGACCTGCGGCCCCGAGGGCCCAAAGCCAAAGAGGAAGCGTCCCCCTGAGAGCTTGTCGATCGTGGCGCCGGCCATCGCCGCCGCCGCGGGCGGGCGGGCCGGGACCTGCATGATCGCTGCGCCGAGGTTGATCGACCTCGTCTGCGCGGCAAGCCAGGCGAGGACGCTGACAACGTCAGAGCCATAGGACTCCGCCGCCCAGACCGACTCAAAGCCGCCGGCCTCCGCGGCCCGCACGACATCGACGGCGTCCTCCCCAGCGGGGCCGATCCCCCAGTAGCCGAGGTTGAGTCCGAGCTTCAGAGACATCCGGCTCGCACCCTATTGAATACTCGTGGTGAGCACGAGCGTCCCAGCCGTCGAGCGCGGCCTCTCAAGCGCCGAGGCGGCGGCGCGGCTGCGCCGCCTCGGCCCTCCGCCGGAGACCTCCTCGCGCTCGGTCTCAAGCATTGTCGCCGGCAACGTCTTCACCCTCTTCAACGCGATCATCGGCGCCTTCTTCGTCGCCGACATGGCGCTTGGGCTGTACGCGGACTCGCTGTTCGGGCTGATCGCGGTGATCAATTCCTACATCGGCATCCGCCAGGAGTTGAAGGCAAAGGCGACCCTGGACGAGCTGGCCGTGCTGGTCGCCCCCCACGCCAAGGTCCTCCGCGACGGCGAGACGGTCGAGCTGGGGGCAACCGAGGTGGTGCCGGGCGACGTCGTCCACATCGAACCGGGGGATCAGCTCGTCGCCGACGGGGAGGTGATCGAGGCCCGCGGCATGACCCTCGATGAGTCGATGCTCAGCGGCGAGGCGGACGGGGTGCGAAAGGAGCCGGGCGAGCAGGTGCTCTCGGGCTCATTCTGCATCTCGGGCTCGGGCTCCTACGTTGCCGAGGCGGTGCGCGAGGATAGCTACGCGGGGCGCCTTGCCGGAGAGGCGCGCGCCTTTCGCCACCCTCCCTCGCCGCTGCAGGAAGAGGTAAACCAGGTGATCGTCGCCTGCGTCTACGTGATGGTGCCGCTGGCAGCGATCCTCCTCTTCACCCTCAAGGTGCGAAACGTCGCCCTCGAAGAAGCGGCGCAGACGGCGACGGCGGGTTTGGTGACGCTGATCCCGGAGGGCATGGTGCTGCTGATGAGCGTCACCTTCGCCGTTGCGGCCGTGCGACTTGCCCGACGCAACACCCTCGTCCAGCAGATGAGCGCCACCGAGAGCCTCGCCGCGGTCGACACGATCTGCATCGACAAGACCGGCACGCTGACCGACGGCGAGCTGAGGCTGATCGGGGTCGAGGTCGCCGAGGGGGTGGAGGAGGCGGCCGCCCACCAGGCGCTGGGGCGCTTTGCGGCGAGCGCCGGCGAGCGTAACCGGACCCTGGAGGCGATCGCCGAGCGCTTTCCGGGGAAAGCCGGGAAGGTGGGCGCCGAGGTGCCCTTCTCCTCGGAGTGGAAGTGGAGCGGGGTCAGGTTGGGGTCAGAGAGCTACGTGCTCGGTGCACCCGACGTGCTCGAGGAGGCGGGGGCGATCGCCCTGCCGCGCAGCCTTGCCCGCAGGTTGGAGCAGGAGACGGGCGCCGGCAGGCGCGTCGTCGCCTTCGGCGAATCGAGGCAGGGCCTGCCGGGCGACCCCTCCGCGGAGGCACCGCCGCCGCTGGTTGCGATTGCGCTTGTCGTGTTGGAAGAGACGCTTCGACCTGACGCAGCGCAGACGATCGCCTACATGCGCGAACAGGGCGTCGATCTGAAGTTGATCTCCGGCGATGCCCGGGCGACGGTCACCGCGGTCGCCTACGCGGTCGGGGTGCCGCGGGAGGCGGGGGTGATCGAGGGCTCCGAGCTCCCCGAGGACCCGGAGGGGCTCGCCGCGGCGGCTCAGCGCAACACCATCTTTTGCCGGATCCGCCCCGAACAAAAGAAGGCCCTGGTCGCGGCGCTCTCTGACTCGGGGCACTACACGGCGATGATCGGTGACGGCGTCAACGACGTGCCCGCGCTGAAGCGCGCGCGGATGGCGGTGGCGATGGGCTCGGGTGCCCAGGTGACCAAGGGGGTCGCCGATGTCGTCCTGCTCGAGGATGAGTTCGCGCGATTGCCCGAAGCCGTCGGTGAGGGTCGCCAGATCGCCCGCAACATCCACCGCCTCGGGCGCCTTTACCTGACCAAGACCGTCTACGCGGCGGCGCTGATCCTCTTCGTCGCGGTGCCGGGGTTCGCCTTCCCCTTCTTGCCGCGCCACCTCACCCTGGCGGGCCTGTTCACGATCGGGATCCCCTCCTTTGTCCTCGCCCTCGCCCCCTCAGACGGGCCGCTTTACAGAGGACGGTTGATCCGCGCCCTGGCCGCCTTTGCGGTTCCCGCCGGACTGGCGACGGCATTCGGCTCGATCCTCTCCTTCTTTCTCGTCGATACCGTCTTCGGCGGGACGCTGGAAGCCGGCCGCACCGCCGCGACGACGACGCTCATCGTGCTCGGCCTCAGCTTCGTCTTGCTCTTGGAGCGCGGCCCCGGGCGCGAGCACATCGCGATCCAGAGCTACATGCTCGCCCTCGTCGCCGGGCTCGGAGCTCTCTTTGCCCTCGGCCTCGCCGCCGCCCCGATTCGCGATTTCTTCCAGATGACCCTGCTCAGCGCCACTCAGTGGTTCCTCGCCCTGCTCTCCGCCGCGATCGGCCTCACCATCGCCAGCCTGCTCTGGCGCCTGCCGCAAATCGAACGTCTGGAGGCCCCCGCAGGGCCGCTCGACACCCCGGGAGGATAGGAGCGGGCCGGCCCCCCTCGCCGATCTGTACATCAGCAAGGCGCCGATTTCCGACGGCTGGCCAAGTTGAACGCGAACCGGCTGGCGTAGCTTGTTTTTCATGGTGGCCCATGTCCCACCCACGCCCCCGCCCAACCCAGTATCCGATTACCGGCTTGGGGCGGGATGCTTTGACGAGGCGATCGGCGCGGATCGATGCCCACGCGAGCCATATGAGGAGGTGATCTCAGCGCTGGAGGGTCATGACCTGGGCGAGCTCAGCAACCGGGTTCAGATCGAGGCCGACGCGATTGGCCTTACCTTCGGCCGGGATAGGCCGATCAAGGTCGACCCGGTTCCAAGGGTGATTGCGGCGGCGGAGTGGAGGGCCCTCGAGGCCGGGTTGATGCAGCGGGCACGAGCGCTGAACGCCTTCTTGGCGGACGCCTACGGTGACCAGCGGATCTTCAAGACAGGAGCGCTCCCACGGCACCTGTTGGAGAGCGCAGCCGGCTATGAGCCACAGATGCGCGGACTACTAGAGGACAGCTCGCCAGCCGCCACGATCATCGGTTTCGATTTGGTCAGAGATGCTTCCGGCAAACTGCGAGTACTTGAGGACAATCTGAGGATGCCTTCGGGAGCCTCCTATGCCCTGGCGTTGCGCTCGGTCGTCGCACCGGTGCTCAGCGCCAGCGTCACGCCTCGGCACCTTGACGGCTACGTGATGGCTCTCGGTGAGGCGCTTCACGGCGCCTCTTCCCGTCGGGGCGGGGGGACCTCGATCGCGATCGTCTCCGACGGCCCTGAGAGCGGCACCTGGTTTGAGCACCGCCGACTCGGCGCGGCCCTCGGAGCTCCGGTGCTTACGCCAAAGCAGTTGGAAAGCACTCGGGGCAGGCTCTTCGCCCGACTCGGACGAGATCGCCGCCAGCTCGACGTGATCTACCGCCGGCTCGATCTGGATCGCCTCAGCGATCGAGCCGGCGAGCTCACCCCGCTCGGCGAGTTGCTGGTGCCGGCGCTCCGCTCGGGCCGGCTGCGCTGCGTGAACGCGTTCGGCACAGGTCTGGCCGACGACAAGCTCGCCCACGCCTATGTCGAGCAGATGATCGCCTTCTACCTCGGCGAGGAACCTACGGTGCGATCCGTCCCCGCCTTTGACCTCACAGACGAGCGCGCAGGTGGGGACGCGATCGAGCGCCTAGGCGAGCTGGTGGTTAAGCCCAGGGACGGCTTTGGTGGCCACGGGGTAACGATCATGCCCCGGGCGAGCGAGGCACAGCGACGGCGGGTGCTGGGGGCCGTGCGCCGTCGACCCGAGCACTTCGTGGCGCAGGAGGTAATTCCCCTCTCCACGCACCCGACCGTGTGCGAGGGACGCCTGCGCCCGCGCCACGTCGACCTGCGACCGTTCGTGATCAGCACTCGCACCGGCGCCTTCACGATGCCGGGCGGGCTCACCCGCTATGCACCGCAGGCTGGGGAGATGATCGTCAACAGCTCGCGCGGCGGTGGATGCAAGGACACCTGGGTCCTCGCGGGCGGCGAGGACCGACGATGAAGCGCCGCTCACTGGCCTCGCGACGCGAGCGGCCCCTGATCGGTGTCACCACCTCAGAGGTGAGGCGCGCCGAGAACTTTGAGCCGACTCCCGAGGGCGAGCCCCCCCGCCAGGAGATGGCGCTCGGCCTCACCTACCTGAAGGGCCTTGAGGCCGCGGGTGCGCTGCCGGTGGTAATGCCGCCACTGGACAAGCGCGCGATCGAGCCGGTGCTTGACCGCCTCGACGGTATCTGCCTTTCCGGTGGGCCTGACCTTGACCCCGACAATTACGGCGCCGAGCCCCACCCGGAACTGGGCCCAACCGAGCCCGACCTCGATCGCTTCGAGCTGGCCGTGGCGAGTCGGGCCGACAGCCGTGAGCTACCGATCCTGGCGATCTGCCGCGGAACCCAGGCGCTCAACGTGATCCGCGGGGGAACCCTGAACCAGCACCTGCCCGAGATCTCAACCAAGATCTCCCACCGCCAGAGTTTGCCCGGTGATCAAACAAGCCACCCGGTCGCGATCAAGCCCGATAGCAGGCTCGCCGGCGTAATCGGCACCCTCGAGATCGATGTCAATTCCTTCCATCACCAGGCGATTGGCCGGCTCGGTGAGGGCCTCAGAGTTTCAGCCGTAGCCCCGGACGGGACGATCGAGGCGGTTGAGGATCCCGCCCGACGCTTCCTGATCGGGGTCCAGTGGCACGCCGAGACCCTCGTACATCGTCCCCAGGAGGCGGCCCTGTTCAGGCTCTTCGTCGAGGCCTGCCGACGCGACGGCGCCGAGTTTGAGCGGCGCAGCGGTAGAGAGGTCGCTTGAGCACCCTGGCAGCGCCCAGAGCTTTGCCCGCCTGGGCGGAGTGGGCCCCGGCACACGAACTCGGTCCCTACACGATCGGGATCGAGGAGGAGGTGATGCTGCTCGACCAGCTCACTTGGGCGCTCGCACACCGGATAGACAGCGTCCTGCCTCGCCTTCCCCGCGCCAGCAGCGCCAGCTTTACGGCGGAGACCCACGGGTCTGCGCTGGAGATCCAGACCGGAATCCATGCCCGGATCGCCGCGGCGATCGACGAGCTGGCGCGACTGCGTGGGGAGCTCGACGCCACGCTGCGACCGCTCTCGATGCGCGCCGCGGTCGGCGGCACTCACCCCTTCGCCGTTTGGCAGGAGATCGTCGTCTCGGCCGGCGAGCGCTACCAGTTTGTCTACGGCTCGATGCGAGAGCTGGCCCGCCGCGAGCCCAGCTTCGGGCTGCACGTCCATGTCGGCGTGCCCGCAGCAGAGGCTGCAATCCAGGCGGCGAACCGCCTTCGCACTCACGTTCCGCTCCTTTTGGCGCTCTCGGTCAATTCACCCTTCTGGCAGGGGCGCGACACCGGGCTGGCCTCTGCACGCACCCCCCTCTTCCAAGCCTTCCCTCGGGTCGGCATCCCTCGCGCCTTCTCCGACTACGCCGAGTACGTCGAGGCTGTCGATGTCCTGATCCGCTGCGACGCGGTTCCCGAGCCAACCTTCCTCTGGTGGGATGTGAGGCCCCAGCCACGCTTCGGAACGATCGAGGTGCGGATTATGGACGCGCAGACAACCCTGGCCGACGCCGCCGCACTCGCCGCCCTGGTCCAGTGCATAGTCAGGCTCGAGGTCGAGGAGGGCAATCACACATCAGCGCCTTCGATCCCGCAGGAGGTGCTGGCCGAGAACCGCTTCCTCGCCGCCCGTGACGGGATGGACGCCGAGCTGATCGACCCCGAGCAGGGCCGTAGAGTGCCTGCCCGTGAGCTACTTGGGGATCTCATCGCCGCCTGCTCGCCACACGCCGTGTGCCTGGGATGCGCCGCGGAGCTAGACGACGCGATGCGCCTCAGCGAGCGTACCGGCGCCAAGCGCCAACTGGAGCGCTCGCGTGCACTCGGTTCATTGCCGCGCCTCGTCGGCGTGATGGCCGACGAGTTCCTTTCCTAGATTCCCCTAACTACCGATCAGGCGCCAGCGGGAAGCACGAACTGGGTGACGATCAGGTTCGCCGCGAGTCTCGGCTCGGCCCCCTGGCGACGGCGCTCCATCCGCACCTCGATCACGACCGTGCTCTTGCCGGTGTGAAGCGGCTCGCCGTAGGCGTGGATCTCATCGCCCTCGACGCCGGCGGCGAAGACGTTCAGCTTCAGCTCGATCGTGGTGAAGTTGTGACCCGGCGCAAGGACGCGAAAGGTCGCCCAGGCGGCGACCGTGTCGCCCAGCGCGGTCCAGACGCCGCCGTGGACGAAGCCGCCCGGGTGAAGGTGGCGGCGGTCGACGACGATCCTGCCCCGCGATTGCGACTCCTCGATCGTGAGCGGCTCGATACCCAGATCGCCCGGGAAGCTTCCCGGCAGGAAGCCGCGGACCGACTCCGGCGTGATCAGCGAGCTGGGATGGGGAGCGCCCTCGCTCAGTTGAGGCGCTCCACGATCATCGCCTTGCCCTGACCCCCCGCCACACACATTGTCTCAAGACCGACCTGGCGATCATCGGTCTCCAGCACGTTCAGCAGCGTGCCCATGATGCGGGCGCCGGTCATCCCGAATGGGTGGCCGAGGGCGATCGCTCCACCGTGGGTGTTGAGCTTGTCGATCGTGATTCCGCATTCCTCCATGATCGGGATCACCTGGGCGGCGAAGGCCTCGTTCAGCTCGACCGCGTCGACGTCCTCGATCCCCATCCCCGCCCGCTCGAGCACCTTCTTGATCGCGCCGATCGGGGCCACTCCCATGTACTCGGGCTCATTGCCCCAGGTCGCGGCGGTGATGATCCTCGCCCGCGGGGTCAGGCCGAGCTCCTTTGCCCTGGTGTCGCTCATCAGCAGCACCGCGGCGGCGCCGTCGTTTAGCGGGCAGGAGTTGCCGGCCGTGACCCCTCCGCCGCCGAAGGCCTCCGGCAGTTCGGAGAGCTTCTCCAGGGTCGAGGAGGCACGCGGCCCGTCGTCCTTGCTCACCTCGGTGCCGTCCGGCAGGGAGACTGGAACGATCTCGCGGTCAAAGAACCCGTCCTCCTGGGACTTCACCGCCAGTTCCTGAGAGCGCTGCGCGAACTTATCCATGTCGGCGCGGCTGACCTCGTATTTCTCGGCGACGTTGACGGCCGTCTTGCCCATCTCGATGTAGGCGTTGGGCTGACCGTTTTGGCCCTGCAGATTCTCGTTTTGGTCAGCGGCGCCGGCCGGCTCGGTGCGCTCGTTGTAGCGGCTCACCCACTCGACCCCGGCGGCGATGTAGGCATCGCCCTCGCCGGCCTTGATCGCGTTGCCCGCGTGGCGGATCGCGTCAAGACTCGAGGAGCAGTAGCGAGAGACCGTCAACCCGTTGACCGTCTCGGGCAGCTTCTCAGAGAGCAGCGAGATGATGCGGCCGATGTTGAACGCCTGCAGGCCCTGCGGCATGCCGCAGCCGCAGAAGAGGTCCTCGACGGTCCCCGGGTCGACCTCGGGGTTGCGCTCGAGGAGCCGGTCGACCACGTAGGCGCCCATCTCCTCGGGGCGAAGCTGGGCGAGGGAGCCCTTGAAGGCGCGGCCGATCGGCGTGCGGACGGTGTCGACGATCACTGCTTCGGGCATGCGGTGTCTCCTTGGAGGCTGGGGTGCGGAAGTGCGGGCGCCAGGGTAATTGACGCGACGGCATGGCGCCTCTCTCGGCTAGGTTAGGTCGATGCCGCTTGACGGTTTGCGGGCATGGATCGGGGAGCTGGAGCGCAAGCTCCGCGCGCGCACGCGGGTCTGTCTCGTGCTGGTCGCAATCGCCGTCGGCGGCGCCGGCGCCGGCATCTATCTCTCCCTGCACACAGCCAGCGAAAGCGCCACCAAGAGCGAACTGCACCAGCTCCAGACCCAGCTCGAGCAGTTCGGCGGCGCCGCTCCGCAGGGCGGGCTGGAAGCCCGCGTTGCGGCCGCGGAAACGGCGGCCAAAGAAGCACGAGCCGAAGTGAGCAAACTTGAGGCTGAAGTCAAGGCGCTGGGGGGACAGTCCCCCGGCGCCGGGAGCAACGGCACCAAGAAAGGAACCACAAAGTAGGGCTTCTTGTAGCGAAACGCACTTGCGTGCGTGGGCATCGTCCCCCTCCTGCGTTACATTCGCCTCAATCCACCTCGCGTGCAAGCGCGAGCTTTGCCGCGAAGCGGCAGCGAAAGGAGGCCCCCTCATGCCCGAGGGCTACTGCGTCAAAGAGCGCAAGAAGGTCGAGATCAAGGACGCAAAACAGGTGACCATGAAGAACGGTCGCCCGGCGATCCAGGGCCTGTGCCCCGACTGCGGCACGAAGATCTTCAAGATCGGCAAACTCTAGGAGCCGGTCCCTGAAGCTGCCGCCTCCCGGCGCCGGCTGATTGCCGGCGCCGGGCTTGCCGCCCTGCGGTGAGCGTCAGTCGCGTTGCCTGCGCCCGGGCGCCGAGGGCGGCACGATCGCGCGGATCTCCGCCAAAAGACGCGCCGCGATCTCACCCGGCGCCTCCGTGGGCGCTGCCTGGCCCCCCGCCGGCGAAAAGAAGCTGACCCGCACCTGGGGGCGACTCGGAAAGCGGGTGAACCCGGTTGTCCCCTCGATCGCGACGCAGACCAGCCGCGCCTCGGGAACCTCGAGCGCGAGGCGACCGACGCCGCTGCGCGCCCGCAGCACCTCCCCGCGCGAGCGGGTGCCCTCGGGGAACACCCCGATGCACGACCCCCCGCGCAGTTCCTCGATCGCCCGGGACAGCGCCCCCGTGTCTCCGGCGCCGCGCTCGATCGGGATCTGGCCCATCCCGTTCAACACCGGGCTGAGGCCGCGCACCTCCCAAAGCTGGGCTTTTGCCAGCGCCTTGATCTGGCGGCGTCCGAGCGCCGCGATGCCGACCATCACCGGGTCCCAGTGGCTGTCGTGATTACCGACCAGCAGAACCGGGCCGGCGTCGGGCAGGGCGTCGAGTCCCTCCGCCCGCAGCCGACCCCAGGCGGCAACCGGCCGACTGACTCCCATCGCCACCCTGTACATGGCGCTTGGCTCCTTCATCGGGCCGCGGACCGTATTCCATGCCAGCGATCGCTGCTGATCACCCCGGCGAGCCAAAGTGATCAAAATCACGTAGCGCCGGGTAGATGGAGCGGAGAGTTCACGTTTGGCCTCTTCCTCCCTGCTTGGACCCCGTCTCATTGAGCTCAGACCAACTATCTAAAGTGTCATCTGTGTCGCAGAGGCCCCTCGAGCTGATCCTCGCTCGCAACCTGATGTCGGCCCTCTCGACCCCCGCCTTTCTCGTCGATGAGGGTGGATTGCTCGTTTTCTACAACGAGGCGGCGGGGATGCTCCTGGGCAAGCGCTTTGAGGAGCTCGGGACGGTCGGACCGAAGGAGTGGGGATCGCTGTTTGGGCCCTTCGATGATTCCGGCGAGCCGATTCCCTATGAGGAGCTGCCCCTGGTTGCCGCCGTCCGCAACGGCCGCCCGGCGCATGCAAACTTCGAGATCAGCTCCGCCGACGGAGCGCGTCACTCAGTCGAAGTGTCGGCCTTCCCGATCCTCACCCCGCACGGCTCCCAGGGAGCGATCGCGGTCTTCTGGCCAGCCTCGTCAAGCAACGGGACCGGCCCCTGATGCAGATCAAGTTCTGGGGCACGCGCGGCTCGATCCCCTCCCCCGGGCCAGAGACGATCCGCTACGGCGGCAACACCTCTTGCGTCGGCATCACGCTCTCTGACGGCTCACTGCTGGCGCTCGACGCCGGCACCGGCATCCGCAGCCTCGGGCTGGCGGTGGCCGAGAAACCGGCCCGGCTCAACATCCTGCTCACCCACCTTCACCTCGATCACATCCAGGGACTCGTCTTCTTCGCCCCCGCCTTCTGCCCGCAGACCGAGATCGTGATCTGGGGGCCGGCGTCGCCGGAGGCCTCGCTGCGGGACCGCATCGCGCGCTATATCTCCGCCCCGCTCTCGCCGGTCGAGGTTCGCGAGCTGCCCTGTGACGTCTCCTTCCGCCACTGCCCGGAGAGCGAGTGGGAGATCGGCTCGGCCCGGATCCGCGCCGCCTCGGTCGCCCACCGCGGCCCGACGCTCGGATACCGGATCGATGACGGTGAGTCCTCGCTCGCCTACATCCCCGACCACGAGCCCGCTCTTGGCGCCGATCTCGACCACCTAGATGAGGACTGGATCTCCGGATTTGCCCTGGCCGAGGGCGCCTCGCTGCTGATCCACGACGGCCAATACGCCGACCACGAGTATCCCGGACACCTCGGCTGGGGCCATTCCTCCCTCTCTCACGCGCTCTCCTTTGCCCGCCGCACCGGGGTCAAGCGCACGGTGCTCTTCCACCACGACCCGCTGCACACCGACGACTTTCTCGACTCCCTCGGCCAGGAGGCAAAACAACGGTGGGAGGCGATGGGCGGGCACGCGGATGCGATCGAGCTGGGCGCCGAGCGGGGCGAATACGAGCTGCCGGTGCGAGCGCCGAGAGCAGCTGCCGTCAGCTGAGCCGGCCGCCGCGGCCCGCACGCTAGGCTCCCTTTGGATGCCGTCGTCCCCGCGGATCGAGGCCATCGCCGAGCGCTCAGAGCTGGTCTTTGACGCGTTGGCCGCGGCCCGTGAGGCCCACCACGGCCAGATCCGCAACGGCAGCGGCGGGATGCCATACATCGATCATCCGGTGGCGGTTGCCGAGCTGCTCGCAGCCCACGACTTCCCCGAGGAGGTGCTGGCGGCGGCGCTCCTTCACGACGTGGTCGAGGAGAGCGAGACCGAGGTTGGTGAGATCCGCGCGCGCTTCGGCGGGCGGGTAGGCGACCTGGTCGCAGCCCTCACCGACCCCGAAGAGATCAGGCCCTATGAGCAACGCAAGGACGCTCACCGCTCCAGGGTCAAGCAGGCGGGGCCGGATGCGCTGGCGATCTACGCCGCCGATAAGCTCGCCAATCTGCGCGCCCTGCGCCGCGTCTACGCGAGCGAGGGCGAGGCGGTCGGGGCGGAGCTGAAGGCCCCGCTTGAGGTCAAGCTGAAAGTTTGGGAGGCCGATCTCGCCATGCTCCGCAGCGAAGCCCCCGAGCTTCCCTTCCTCGGTGAGCTGGCCGACCAGCTCACCGGGCTGCGGGCCGATCGCGCCAGAGCCGGGGCGCCAAGCGCCTGATTCCCCCTCGCGATCGCCCGGCGTAGGATCGCGGCATGGGACGGCTGGCGGTGGTGCTGGGCAGCAGCGCGCTCGGGCCGGGCGGCGAGGCGATCGCCGCGGCGGCCGCCGAGCACGGTGCCGCGATCGTGCAGCGCCACGGCGAGGGCGAATATGTCCCCCCGCACGAGATCGACCACGCCGCCAACCTGCGAGCGCTCGCCGAGCAGGGCTGTGATCGGGTGCTGGCGATCGGGTCGGTCGGCTCGCTGCGCACCGATCTGGGGGTGGGCAGCCTCGTCTGCCCAGACGACTTCATCGCCCTTCACGCCGGCCTCTCAACCCTGCCCGACGCCCGCGCCCACATCGCGGCGGGCTTTGACCCCGGCTGGCGCCGAGAGGTTCTCGACGCCTGGGTGCAGGGCGGGAGCGCGGCACGCGATGGCGGTGTCTACTGGCAAACGATCGGCCCCCGTTTCGAGACTCCTGCGGAGATTCGCCTGATAGCCGCCCACGCCGACATCGTCGGGATGACGATCGCCTCCGAGTGCGTGATCGCCTGCGAGCTGGGACTGGCCTACGCGGCGATCTGTGCGGTTGACAACCTCGCCAACGGACTCTCACCGGATCGGCTCAGCATCGCTCGGCTTGAGGCCGACCGCGCCGCAAATGCGACGCTCCTACGAGACGGCCTGGAGGCGGTGCTGGCGCGCCTGGGAGCGGTGGGCCCTTGAGTGGCGCGCCGGCGCCGCTGACGGTGACGGGCGCCGTCCTTTGCGGCGAAGAGGTGAGCCTGCGCTGCGCGAAGGGGCTGATCGCAGAGCTCGGCCCGGGGGTCAAGCCGCGACCGGGAGAGGAGAGGATCGACGCGGGGGGTGCCACTCTGCTCCCACCGCTGCTAAACGGCCACACCCACGCGGCGATGACGCTGTTTCGCGGCAGCGGCGGCGAGCTGCCGCTGATGCGCTGGCTGCGGGAGAGGGTCTGGCCGGTCGAGTCAAGGCTCGAGCCCGAGGACGTCTACTGGGGGACCCGTCTCGCCTGTGTGGAGATGATTCGCACCGGCACCACCCGCTTTTGGGACATGTATTGGCACCCCGCCGCGAGCGCCCGCGCGGTCTGCGACGCGGGCCTGCGGGCAACGATTGGGGGACCGCTGCTTGACGTCGGGGGAGGCGCCGTAGAGGAGCTGCGCGAGACGGCGCTTGCCGACCTCGGGGAGCTGGCGGAGTTCGGAGCCCAGATCACCCGCGCCCTCGCCCCCCACTCGATCTACACGGTCAGCGAAGGGCTGCTGCGCTGGGCCGGCGAGGAGGCGGCCGCCCAGGAGTTGGCGATCCAGATCCACCTCTCAGAGACCGAGGAGGAGGTGGCAGGCTGCCTCGCCGAGCACGGGCTGCGTCCCGCCGCATACCTTGACCGGCTCGGTCTGCTGGGCGAGCGCACCGTGCTCGCCCACGGAGTCTGGCTTGAGCGCTTGGAGCTGGAGCTGATCGCCGAGCGCGGCTGCGTCGTGGTCGCCAACCCGGTGGCGAACATGAAGTTGGCGGTCGGCGGTGTGTTCCCCTATCCCGCGGCGCGCGAGGCGGGGGTCGCGGTGGGGCTCGGCACCGACGGCGCCGGCTCCAATGACTCGCTCGACCTGCTGTCTGACCTGAAGGTCTTCGCCCTCTCGCAAAAGCACAATTCGGGGGACGCGAGCGCGATCACCGCGGCGGAGGCCTGGGGGATCGCGAGCGGCGCCCGCGCCCCGCTGCTGGGCGCGACGCCGCTTTCGCCCGGTCTTCCCGCCGACTTCCTGCTGCTGCGCCCGAAGGCGTCCGAGCTCAGTTTCGGCGAGCTCGATGAGGACCTCGTCTACGCCGCCTCGGGCTCAATCGTCGACACCACGGTGATCGGCGGCCGCGTGCTGATGCGCGGCGGCGAGATACCTGGCGCCGATGAGGTTCTCGCCCACGCCCTGGAGCGAGCGCGGCGACTCGGGTTGGGGTAATCACATATACCCCTAGGGGGTATTTGGTAGGGTGGCGCGATGAGTGGGGTCTTGAGCACGATCGGTCAAGGCCTCGAACAGTCCTTCCTGATGGCCTATGAGGTCTGGTGGGCACTCGTCCTGGGCTTTGCGATCTCCGCAATGGTCCAGGCCTGGGTGCCCCGAGCCCGGGTTGAAGGCACCCTCGCCGGTCAGGGCTTCGCCCCTCTCGCCAGGGCGACAGGCCTCGGCGCCGCCTCCTCCTCGTGCTCCTATGCCGCGATCGCGATCGCCAAGTCGCTCTTCCAGAAGGGCGCCTCAGCCGCCGCGGCGCTTGCCTTTCAATTCGCCTCGACCAACCTGGTCTGGGAGCTGGGTCTGGTGATCTGGATTCTGATCGGGTGGGAGTTCACCCTCGCCGAGTTCCTCGGCGGGTTCCTGATGATTGCCCTGATGGCCCTCGGGCTGCGCCTCTTCATCTCCCCCGAGCTTGAGCAGGAGGCCCGCGCCCACGCGCGCGGGGTCGAGGCCGACCACCACCACGATCACGCCGGCGCCGGGCACCTCAGCTGGCGCCAGCGGCTCTCCTCCCCGCGGGCCTGGACCGAGGTCGCGATCAACTTCCGCGGGGACTGGCGAATGCTCTGGAAGGAGATCACGATCGGTTTCCTCCTCGCCGGCTTCATCGGTCTGCTCGGCGACAACTTCTTCAGCGTCCTCTTCATCGAGCACGCGCCGCCGCTGGCAAGGACGGTGGAGAACGCGCTGGTCGGACCGCTGATTGCCGTGCTCAGCTTCGTCTGCTCGGTGGGTAACGCCCCGCTCGCCGCGGTGCTGTGGTCGGGGGGGATCGGCTTCGCCGGCGTGATCGCCTTCATCTTCGCCGACCTGATCGTGATCCCGATCGTGCTCGCCTACGGCAAGTTCTACGGTTGGCGGTTCGCGATCCGCATCGTCGCCCTGATGTTCGTCACGATGGTCTTGGCGGCGCTGATCATCGACGCCGTCTTCGGCCTCGCCGGGCTGATCCCGACCGCCCGCCCCAGCCGCGGCGAGGTCTTCGGCACGGTCGGGCTCGACTACAAGCTCGCCCTCAATCTCCTCGGCCTCACCGTATTCGCGGCGCTGATGTTGGGAGCCCGGCGCGACGGGTAGGTTGAGGGCGAATGAGCGAGGCGGCGATCAGCGTCGAGGGGCTGCGCAAGTCCTATGGTGAGAACGAGGCCGTGCGCGGCATCGATTTCGAGGTCGCGGCGGGCGAGGTCTTTGGCTTTCTCGGCCCCAACGGCGCCGGCAAGACGACGACGATCGAGATCCTCGAGGGCTACCGCCCGCGCAGCGACGGCAGGGTCTCGGTGCTGGGCGTCGACCCGGGCGCGCCGACCCGGGCCTGGCGAAACCGGGTCGGACTGGTTCTCCAGGAGTGCGAGATGAACCCAGTACTGACCGTGCGCGAGACGGTGACCCTATTTTCAAGCTTCTTCAGCTCCCCCCGCCCGGTCGCGGAGACGATCGAGTTGGTCGGCCTCGCCGAGAAGCGCGACGCACGGATCGGCACCCTCTCCGGTGGGCAAAAACGCCGTGTCGACGTCGCCTGCGGAATCATCGGCGATCCCGATCTGATCTTCCTCGACGAGCCGACCACGGGCTTTGATCCCTCCGCCCGCCGCGAGGCATGGAAGATGATCGAGGGGCTGAAGGAACTCGGCAAGACGGTCTTTCTCACCACTCACTACATGGACGAGGCCCAGCACCTCGCCGACCGGGTGGCGATCCTGCGCGACGGCAGGCTGGTCGCTGAAGGCAGCACCGAGGAGCTTGGCAGCTCCCTCGGGCAGCGCACGGTGGTCCGCTTCCAACTCCCGCCCGGCGCCGGCACCGATGACCTCGGCTCGCGGGTCTCGGCAGGGCTTGAGATTTCAGGCAACGAGGCCAGCTTCGCCACAAATGAGCCCCAGGGTGACGTTTACCGCCTGCTCGGCTGGGCCGAGGAGAGGGGGATCGAGCTCGGCGCGCTCGAGGTCCGCCGTCCCAGCCTCGAGGACATCTTCCTCAAGCTGACCTCCGCGGAGGGCGGCGAGCAATGAGTGTCGGCAGGTTGGTCTTCGTTCAGGCCCGCTACATCCTCCTCGCCCGCTCGCGAGAGCCGCGGGCGATCGTCTTCACCGTCGCCTTCCCCTTCTTCTTCCTGGTCATCTTCAACTCGATCTTCAACACCACCAGGCCGATCGATCTCGGCGGCGGCCTGAAGGTCGACCCGAAGGCCTACTTCACCGCTGGGATCATCGCCTACGCCACGGCGCTCTCGACCTTCACCACCCTGGCGATGGTCCTCACCACCCAGCGCGAGAGCGGCCAGCTGAAGCGATTCCGCGGCACCCCAATGCCGCCCTGGACCTTCGTCGCGGGACAGATTTGCGCGGCGATCGTGCAGGTGATCGCGATGGCCGCGATGCTGATGGCGGTGGGCAAGATCGCCTACGGCGTCCCCCTGCCGCACAGCACCGCAGTCGGCTTCATCATCTACGTGCTGCTCGGAGCCGCGACCTTCTGCGCAATGGGGATGGCGCTCACCGTGTTCACCCCCAGCGCCGACGCGGCCGGGGCGATCGGCCCCTTCAGCGTGGTCGTTCTCTCCTTCATCTCCGGCGTCTTCGTCCCGATCGACACCTTGCCGAACTGGCTGGCGCAGATCGGCCGCATCTTCCCGCTCTATCACCTCGCCGACGGCCTGCAGAGGACACTGGTCCCCGGCGCCAGCGGACTCGGCCTCAGCGCCGACAACGTTCTCGTGCTCGGGATCTGGGGGGTTGGCGCGGTCTTCCTCGCCGCGCGGCGCTTTCACTGGGAGCCGCAGGCCTCCCGCGGCTGAGGGGGCGGGGGCTCAGCCCTCCTCGCCGCGCTCCTCGTCGATCTTCGCCTCCAGCTCCTTCATCACTTCCGGGTCACGCAGGGTCGTCACATCGCCCAGCGCCCGGCCCTCGGCGATGTCTCGCAGGAGCCGGCGCATGATCTTGCCCGAGCGTGTCTTGGGCAGGTCCTCGGCCCAGACGATCCGCTTTGGCCGGGCGAATTTTCCGATCCGCTCGGCGACGGCCCCGCGGATCTCCTCGACCAGCGCATCGCTTTCGTCGGTGTCCCCGCGCAGGGTGACGAAGGCGCAGATCGCCTGGCCCGTGTCCTCATCGGATTGGCCGATCACCGCCGCCTCGGCGACCTTCTCGTGGGCAACGATCGCCGACTCGACCTCCGCCGTCGAGAGCCGGTGACCGGAGACATTGACCACGTCATCGATGCGGCCGATCACCCAGAAGTAGCCGTCGCGGTCACGGCGCGCAGCGTCCCCGACCAGGTAGGTCTCGGGGCCAAAGCGCGAGAAATAGGTGCTGAGGAAGCGCTCGTCCTCGCGGTAGAGGCCGCGCAGCATCGAGGGCCAGGGCCGCCTTAGGACCAACAGCCCCTGTCCCTCGCTGACCGGCTTTCCCTCACCCTCATCGACCACCTCGGCATCCACTCCTGGGAAGGGCGTCGTCGCCGAGCCGGGCTTGGTGGCGGTGATTCCCGGCAGCGGCGTGATCATGATCGCGCCGGTCTCCGTCTGCCACCAGGTGTCGACGATCGGACAGCGCTCGCCGCCGATCACCTTGTGGTACCAGAGCCAGGCCTTGGGGTTGATCGGCTCCCCCACCGAGCCCAGTAACCGCAGCGAGGAGAGGTCGTGCTCTGCGGGGATCTCGGCTCCCCACTTGATGAAGGTGCGAATTGCGGTCGGTGCCGCATAGAGGATCGTCGCCCGATAGCGCTCGATCAGCTCCCACCAGATGCCCTTGTGGGGGTAGTCCGGCGCCCCCTCCCACATCACGCTCGTCGCCCCGTTGCAGAGCGGCCCGTAGACGATGTAGGAGTGGCCCGTTACCCAGCCGACGTCGGCCGCGCACCAGTAGACGTCACTCTCCGGCTTCAGGTCAAAGACGTAGCGGTGGGTCGCGGCAACGCCGGTCAGGTAGCCGCCGGTGGTGTGGAGGATCCCCTTCGGCTTGGCGGTCGAGCCGGAGGTGTAGAGGATGAAGAGGGGGTGCTCGGCCTCCATCGGCTCGGCCGGGCACTCGGGCTCGGCCGCCGCCAGCACCTCCTCATAGAAGTGGTCGCGGCCATCGCGCATCGGGCAATCGATGCCCGTGTGGCGGACGACCACGATCGTCTCGAGGCTATCCAGGTCCCCCATGTGCTCGTCGACCTGGGCCTTGATCGGCGCCGTCTTGCCCTTGCGCCGCGCGCCGTCAACGGTAACCAGCGCCTTGGCCGCGGAGAACTCCATCCGCTCGCGCACCGACTCGGCCGAGAAGCCGCCGAAGACGACGTTATGGATGGCGCCGATCCGTGCGCAGGCCAGCATCGCGACGACGACCTCGGGGATCATCGGCAGGTAGATGCCGACCACGTCACCCTTGCCGACGCCGAGATCTTTGAGGGCGTTGGCAAAGCGCTGCACGTCGCGGTGCAGATCGGCGTAGGTGAGGTCGCGCTCCTCCCCCTCCTCGCCGCGCCAGTGGTAGGCAACCCGATCGCCCCGGCCGGCGTGGACATGACGATCGAGGCAGTTCGCCGAAGCGTTCAGGCGGCCGTCCTCAAACCAACGGTAAAACGGCGGGGAGGAGTCATCCAGCCCCTGGGCGGGGAGGCGATCCCAGTCAAGCAGTGCCTTGGCCTGCTCCAACCACCAGGCCTCGGGGTCGGCGCCGGCCTGTTGATAGATCCTCGGGTCATTCCATAGAGCCCGATCGCGAAACTCCTCGGATGGCTCAAAGCGCTCGACCTCCAAGAGGGCGCTCAGCTCCTGCTCAAGACTCGCTGATTGTTGCTTTGCTGCCATCGCCTCTCCCTCTCGCAGACCTCAGCGGCCCAACGGTCTGACCGGCAGGACCGTGCGCCCGAAGGTCGAGTTTGTGACTGCCGCAAACGATGCATACCAGGCCGCGGCGGCGGTCGCCAACCCAAACCAACCGCCGGCCTTGATCAGGCCTTCGGTGCCACCTGAGTTGCCGATGCCGAGCAGGAAAAAGGTGACGGTGAGCAAGAAGAACACGATCGCGATCGCAGCCGTTGTGCGCAGCGAGGCGATGAACATGTAGGCGGTGAAGATCCCCCAGGCGATCAGATACAGACCGATCGCATCGCCGGCGTGCGCCGCCGGGATCTGGGGCGCAAAGAACGTCACCAGCGCCCAGAAGGAGAGCCAGAACGCCCCGAATGAGGTGAAGGCAACGGCGCCGAAGGTGTTGCCGGTTCGAAACTCCCACATCCCGGCCAGGACCTGGGCGATTCCGCCGTAGGCGAGGGCCAGCCCCAGGACAACCGGCTCGCCGGCCCGGTTGACCAAATTGGCATTGAACATGCTGAGGACAAAGGTCGTGAGGGCGAAGGCCCCGAGTCCAAGTGGACCCGGATCGGCCGGTTTCCAGCCGGCGCTGACCTGGGCGCTGCCGAGCGCCTGATGGCCATCTTCCCCGCGGCTCAGATCGGGGGTGCGGATCGATGCTGACTCCATGCTGTCTCCTTCCCTAGCCGCCCCTCTTCGGGCATGCAACGGGGCGGAACCCGGTTAGCCAACGACCCAATACCCGTTCGGGCAAAAAACATGCAACCCGAACCGAAACTCAGCGGCTCGGGGTGGCGGTGAGACCGACTCAGCTCAGAGGGCGATGATCAGGAAACTGGCCAGACCCATCACGATGCAGTAGATGCCGAACGGCGTCAGGCGGTTGGTCTCAAAGAAGCGGAGCAAGAACCTGACCGCCAGGTAGGTGGTGAGCGCCGCCGCGAGGGCGCCAACCAGCGCCTGGGCACGCACCCCGTTCCCCGCCGATCCGAGCAGTTCGGGCAACTTCAGCACCCCAGCGGCACCGATGATCGGCGTCGCCAGCAGGAAGGCGTAGCGAGCGGCGTCCTCATTGGAGAGGCCCACGAGCAGGCCGCCGCCCATCGTCACGCCCGAGCGCGAGATCCCCGGGATCAGCGCCGCCGCCTGCGCGGTCCCGATCGCGAATGCCTGCTTGAAGCTGATCTTCGAGATCCGGCTATCGGAATCACCGAGGTAATCGCCCCGGCGGGGCGGTCGCCGCCGAAAGCGCTCGAAGATGAGCAGCAGCACCCCGTTGATCGTGAGGAAGATCGCCGCCGTCTCGGCCGAGGCGAAGAGGGTGCGCAGCGGGTTCTCGAGCAGCAGTCCGATCAGGCCGGCGGGAATCGTCCCGGCGACGAGCAGCCAGCCCAGTCGCGCGTCTGAGTCCTCAGCACCGATCTGGCGGTCGCGCAGGGAGCGGCCGATTCCGCGGAAGATCCGCATCCAATCCTTGAAGAAGAAGCAGAAGAGGACGGCCGCCGTGGCGCAGTGGGTGGCGACCAGGAAGGCGAGGAAAAACGAGTCGTTCTGGTGGATGTTCCAGCCAAAGAGCTGCGGGGCGATCACCCCGTGGCCGAGACTTGAGATCGGAAACGGCTCGGCGATGCCCTGCAGGGCGCCGAGCACGATTGCCTGAAAAAAGGAGATGGGTTCCATCGCGAGCCGGCCGGCCTAGCTGGAGCTCTTCTCGGCCGGGCCGCTCTGAAACCAGGCAAAGACGAAGCAGCCGAGGGCGAGCACCAGGGCCGCGATCCCATGCTTGGCATGGTGGTGGGCCGAACCGGCTTCGTGTCCCGGGAAGAAGGAGGGAAGCGAGCCCGAGGGCTGGACGAAGTAGATCACCGCGATGACGAGCAAGACGATGCCAAGGAGGACGGCGGGGAGGATCAGGTTGCGGCGCTTGCTGATCAAATCGAGCTAACCGTACCTTCCGGGCCGGCCTTGGGCCCCTCAGGCGCTCGCCGCCTTCTGCGCCATCCTCGCCGGACTGATCCGCACCACGTCCCAGGCGAGGCCGACCTTCTCCAGCGCCCAGATCACCGCGCCCGAGCCGTCCAACTCCCAGCGCCGCAACCCGTGGCGCGCGGAGGTCGGGAAGGCGTGATGGTTGTTGTGCCAGGACTCCCCCATCGTCGGCAGCGCCAGCCAGGCGAGGTTGCGCGACTGATCGCCGGTCGGGAAGGGCTGGCGGCCGAAGAAGTGGCAGAGACTGTTGACCGAGAAGGTGACGTGGTGCAGGACGAAAATCCGCACCGCGCCGCCCCAGAGCATGCCGGTGAGGCCGCCGAGGACGGTGCCGGTCAGCGCCCAACCGAGGAGGAAGGGAAAGCCGAGGCCGACCAGAACCCAGACAAAGAACAGGCGATCGACCCAGCGCATCGCCGGGTCGCCCATCAGATCCTTCGCGTAGCGGTTTTCGTCGGCGACCTCGGCATCGCGGAAAACCCAGCCGATGTGGGCGTAGAAGAGGCCGCCGAGAGCGCCGCGGAACCCCGAGCCGCGCCCGACATGGGGGCTGTGGGGATCGCCCTCCTCATCGGAGAAGCGGTGGTGCTTGCGGTGGGTGGCGACCCACTCGATCACCGGACCCTCGACCGCTGCCGAGCCGAGCACGGCCCAGAGGAGCCGCACCCAGCGGTGGGTCTTGAAGGCGCCGTGCGTGAGCAGGCGGTGGAAACCAACGGTGATCCCGAAACCAAACAACAGGTAGGTGACCGTGAAGACGAGCAGGTCCTGCCAGTGCAGCAGGCCCCCCCAGCCGAAGATGACGCCGAGCGCCAGCAGCAGCGGCGGTACCACCGTCACCACCGCGCTGGCGAAACGATCGAGCGCGGGGTTCTCCACCGGCCGCACGTCAGCTCGAGCAGCCTCGCCGCTCACTCCTGCCACCCGTTGCCCATCTCGATCTCCTTCGCGCCGGTGCCGGTATCTGGGCGCGGAGTCTATGCGGCGATTTCTAAAGGCAGGCTCAGTATCCGGGCGGGTGGCGGGCGATGAAGCCCGCCGGGGAGTCGACCAGCGAGGGGTGCCAGCGCGGCCCCGGGCCACCGACGGTGTCAAAGGCCAGCCCGGCGATCGTCATCCAGGCATGTTCGGCATTCGCGTAGACGGTGATCCAGCGCCCCGGCCCGGGGTCTCCCCAGGTCTCCAGGCCGGTCGAGTCGAGGGGGCTGGAGAGGAAGCCACCTCCGTGCAGGGCGAAGCTGACCGCACCGGAGCAGTCATAGCCAGATGATTCGAAGGAGGCGTGGCCGCCGCCCCAGATGTAGGGGGTGTTGGCGATCGAGTTGGCGGCGGCGATCGCGTCCCGCACGGCGGCCGGGGCGGAGGCCGGAGCGCTCGCCTCACTTTCGGAGATGAAATGGGCGCTCTCGCCGGGGCTGAGGGGGGCCGGCGCCGCGGTCGGCCCAACCGGTCCGCCGGGCGTCACCATCTGCGAGGAGATCGCGGCGAGGTTGTTGCTCAGGGCCTGTTCGCGTGACTCCAGCGATTCGAGCTCCTGACGACGCTGCGCCTGGGCCGCCTTCAGCTTCGCGAAGCGAGCCTCCGCCGCGGCTCGCGCCGCGGCAATTTCCCGCTCGTTGGCGGCGATCGCGTCGCGGGCCGAGCGGATCCGGGCGCGGGCGGCGGCGAGCCGCTGGACCACGCCGCGCACTTCGTTGCGCAGCGATTTGACGCGTCCGACAACCGAGTCGTCATAGCTTTGGATCCGGTTGAGGTATTCGGTCTGGGACGCAAGCTGGGACCAGCTCGCCGATTCGACGATCGCGTTGAGCACGTCGGGACTACCCGACTCATAGATCGCCACCAGCCGGCCGCGGAGCATGCCCAGAGCGCGGCTCAGCTGCGCTCTGACCTTCTGCAGATGCCGCCGCTCGATGAGCAGTTCGGCGCTCGCCTTTTCGAGTTCGGCCTGCTTGGCGGCGAGTTGGGCCTGAACCTTGGCCTGCCGTTGGCGCAGTTCGGAAACTTCACCGATCATCGAGTTGATCGCGGCGTTCTGTTCAGCGATCGTCGAGGAGAGCGAGTTCTGGCTGGCGCGCACATGCGCGAGCTTGCCCTGGGTGCTCTGCAGCCTCTGCTGGAGGCCCTGAGCGGGAGCGCTCGCCTCGGCCAGGGCCAGGGCGCAGACGATCGCCAGCAGCAGGGTCGCCGCCAGCAGCGACCCACGCCGGGTCGAGCTCGGATGTGTGTGAACAAAGAGAGCGCGCATCGATCCCCGCCAGCCCCCACGGAGGGGGTTCGGCAAGGTCGCGCAGGCTAGCGAAATTGCCGCCCGAATGTTAGGAGTTGCTAATAACTTGCAACTTCGGTTGCAGATCGTGCCTGCAAAGAGGAGAAATCGAACAGGCGTCGACTGCCGCGCAGGCTAGGGTCGGCGCGTGATCAACGTCCTGGTCTTGGCGATCATCTCCGCCATCTCGCCGGCGATTCTCGCCGTCGTTATCGTCGTGCTCAGCCGGCCCAACCCGCGACGGCTGCTGCTCGCCTACCTCCTCGGCGGGATGTTGGCGAGCGTCGCAATCGGCATCGCCATTGTCAGCACCCTGAACGAATCGAAGCTGTTGGCCGGCCCCAGCCCCGCCGCCGATCCGATCGTCAACTTCACGGTCGGAGCGCTGGCGCTGATCGTCGCCTACGCGTTGGCCACCGATCGCGACGCGCCGCTCGAGCAGCGACGGCGCCAGCGCCGGGCCTCCAGACCGCCGCGTGACCCCTGGTCAGAACGGGTCCTCAACCGCGGAAACGTCCCAATCGCCTTCGCCGTCGGCATCACCCTCAACCTCCCCGGTGCCTTCTACCTCGTCGCCCTCAAGGACATCGCCGAGAGCCAGAACGGCATCGGCACCCAGGTCTTCGCGATCCTCGTCTTCAACCTGATCATGTTCGTCCTCGCCGAGGTGCCGCTGCTTGGCTACTCCTTCGCCCCGGCGCCGACGCGGGCCAGGGTCGAGCAACTGAACGCCTGGATGGCCCACCACGCCCGCCAGATAGTGGTGGCCGTCGCCACCCTGGCCGGCCTCTATCTGATCGGGCGTGGCCTGCTCGGAGTCCTCTAGGCCAACAGCTTGGTCTTGGCTTTCTCGAAGTCCTCGGCCGAGATCGCGCCCTTTTCCTTCAACTCGTTGAGCTTGTGCAGCTCATCGGCCGGAGAGCTGTGGGCCTGCTGCTGGATGTAGGCATCCATGTGCTTTTTCGCATCCGCCTGGGCTTTTAGCGCCCGTTCGCGCATTCCGCCACCCCTTGCGATCAGGTAGATCAGCGCGGTGATGAAGGGGATGAAGACGAGAAACAGCACCCAGACCGCCTTCCACCACCCGGAGAGTTCGTGATCGCGGAATAGGTCGCTGAGGATCGTGATCAGGATCCAGATCCAGATCACGAAGAAGAAGATCTCCAGCGCGAGCAGTAGCGCGTCACCGAAGCTAAAGTTGGCGAGCAGCAAAACGGCGTCCTTTCGATTCGTTTGAACGAGAGAGCGGCGAAAGCGCCGCGCTCGGATGGTTCACCACGCTAGTCGCGACACCTGCTTGGCGCATCCGTAGTTTTCAGCTATCCACTCGCGGCAATACCCGTCAGGCGCTGGGCGAAGAGAACCGCCGCCACCGAGGTGGCGAGGTTGAGGCTGGAGACTCCGGGACACATCGGAATGCCAAGCCGAGCGTCGGCGCGTTCGAGCAGCTCGGCGCTGAGGCCGTGGCGCTCGCTGCCGAAGGCGAGGATCGCGCGCGGCGCCAGCTCAGCGGGGCGCAGTTCCTCGCCCCCCGGGTGAATCGCGACCAATGGGCGGCTGCAGTCGGGGAGGCCCTTCAACGCCGCCACCGGGAGGGCGAACTGCAGACCCGCGGCTCCGCGCACCGCCTCCGGGTTCCAGGGATCGTTTCTGCCGATGGTGAGGACCCCCGCCGCCCCGGCGGCCGCGGCGACCCGCACGCAGGCCCCCATGTTGCCCATGCTGCGGGCGTCCTCGAGCAGGAGAATCGGCGCCGGCCTCGCCTCCGCCAGCAGCGCCGCCACCGCGACCGCCGGGCGGCGGGCGATCGCCACCACCCCGGTGCGCGGTACCCGCGGGACCAGCTTTTCCAGCTCGCCCTCCGCCACCGGGCTGACCCGCGCGGAGAGTGTGTCAGCGAGGTCCGGTGCAAGCTCAGCCGCAAGGCGTTCGAGCTCCGCGATATCCACCGCGACTGCCTCGATCACCTCCGCTCCGAAGCGCAGCGCGTGCTTCAGCGCGTGAAAGCCCTCCAATACGACCAACTCCCGGTCGCGGCGTGCCTGCTGAAAGCGCAGCGCCAGATCGTCGTTCACCGCGCCGTCAACCGCTCGGCACGCCACCGCCCCCACCCGGCTGGGTGGGGGCCGGCGCGGGGCCAGGACTGGGATGCGGGGCGGGCGAGGGAGCCGTGCTGGGAGCGTTGTTGGTTGCCTTGCCCGCTTCGCCGCTGCCATTGTTCGGGGTTACATTGCCCGGGGGCACCGTGCCCGTTGCTTGATAGCCGCTGCTCGGCGAGCCAGACGTCGAGGCCGACCCCCCCACGGTGTGTTCGCTGTGCAGCGCCGAGAGCGCGGGAAGGCTGGGGGGAACGGGGAATTCGGGGCAGTTGCTGCCCTGGGCCGACTGCATGTAGGAGCGCCAGATCGGCCCCGCGGTCGGACCGCCGAAGCCGGTCGATTCACGCGAGTCGGGGTGGCCAACCCAGACGGCGGTCGAGTAAAGCGGCGTGTAGCCGACGAACCACGCGTCGGACTCGCCCTCAGAGGTTCCCGTCTTGCCCGCCTCGGAGGGACAGCCGATCGAGGTGTAGCCGGCTCCCGTACCCTGGGTGATCACCCCCTCCAGCAGTTTGGTCACGTCGTAAGCCTGACCGGAGGTGAGCACCCGTTCGCCCGACTTGGGGCTCGGTTCGTCGACCTTGCCATTGGGGAAGGCGACTTTGCTGACCGCGGTTGCGTCGTGGTGGATGCCCCCGTCGGCGAGGGTCGCGTAGCCATCGGCCATTTCCAGCGGCGTCACACCGACCCGCAGCCCGCCGATTGCCTCCGCCGGCACCGATTCCAGCGGCGCTTCGATCCCCATTTCGTGTGCGGTCTTGGTCACGTTGCGGGGGCCGACGTCGAGGTCAAGCTGGGCAAAGACGACGTTGACCGAGTTCCAGGTGGCGCTCGCAAGCGACATCGTCCCCTGTCCGGGCTCCGCGTTGTTGACGGTCCAGGTTCCTCCTCCCGGCAGCGACAGCGTCTTTGGTGAGCTGCCGTTGTAGTAGGTGGTGTAGGGGTCGATGCCCTGCTTGATCGCGGTCGCGAGGACGTAGGTCTTAAACGAGGATCCGGGCTGGCGGTGGGCCTGCCAGGCGTAGTTGAACTGGCTTTCGTTTGAGTAGCTCTGGGTCGAGGCGAGGGCGACGATCTCGCCGTTTACCGGGTTGACCGACGCCAGGGCCGCCGCCGGGCCACCCCCGGAGTAGCAGACCGAACAACCGTCAACCGCTTCCTGGGCGCGTTCCTGGAGCTTGGGGTCGATCGCGGTATAGGCCTTGAGGCCGCCGTAGCGAACGGTGTTGATCCCGTACTTGTTGATCAATTCCTGCTCAACCAGGTCGAACAGGAATGGGTCCTTGATCGTCTGATACTTGTGACCAGGGTGCAGCCCGAGCCCTCGGTTGACGGCGGTCTCGTACTGCGCAGTGCTGATGTATCCCTGTTCCTCCATCACCTTGAGCACCTCGTTGCGCCGTTCGAGGGCTGCCTTGGGGTCGATGAAGGGGTTGTATTCGGAGGGCGCCTGGGGAAGACCGGCGATCATCGCCGCCTGTCTGAGGTTCAGATCTCGGGCGGGCTTGCCGAAGTAGGTCTGCGCCGCGGCCTCAGCGCCAACCGCGGTCTCCCCTTCCACGGTTCCATAGGGCGCCGTGTTGAGGTAGGCGGTGAGGATCCAATTCTTGGAGTGCGCTTCCTCCTCCTCTTCGGCGAGGTGGGCTTCGATCAGCTTTCGCCTGATCGTGTCTTCGGGGTGCTGGATGTAGAGGTCGCGAACCAGCTGCTGGGTGATCGTCGAGGCACCCTGCACGGGCTTTCCCCCGGCCAACAGGTCCTTCCAGGCGGCGCGGGCAATACCGGCCGGATCGATCCCCCCATGGTGGTAGAAGTTCCTGTCCTCGATCGCGATCGTCGCATCCTTCAGCAGCTGGGGCAGGGCGCGCGAGGGTACCGGCTGGCGAATGTTGCTTGAGGGGATGAAGCCGATCAGGCTGCCGTCGGCTGCATATATCGCCGACGAGCGCCCCTTCTGCACCGGCTTGAGACTGGAGAGCGGCGGTGCGGAGTCATAGACCTTGATCGCCCAGCTCGCTGCCACCCCGCCCGCGATAACGAGCATGCCGGCGAAAATCGCCCCGCCGAGCAGCAGCTTTTTCTTCCAGCTTGCACGGTGCAGCCGGCGTTGCCTTCGCCTACTAGTCGTCATTCCCAGAAAATTGTAGGCGGCGATCCAATTCCCTCTTTTCCCCGCCCAGCAGCGGGCTGGGTCCACCAGCCCTGGGTGTGGGCCTTGAAACTGAGAAAATCGGGCCCCGATCGAGAGGAGAGGCAATGGGCTTCCCATCACCCACCACCAAGCTCCCCACCACGAGACTCGGTGAATCTGAGCTTGAGGTTTCGCTTGTCGGCCTCGGCTGCAATAACTTCGGCCGCCGGCTCGGACTGGAGGGCACCGCCGCGGTGCTGGATGCGGCCCTTGGCGCGGGGATAACCCTGTTTGACACCGCCGACATCTACGGTGGGGCTGGGGCCAGCGAGCGCCTGATCGGCGAGGCTCTGGAGGGCAGGCGCAGCGAGTACGTGATCGCGACCAAGTTCGGGATGGAGATGAGCGGCGCCGAGGGCGTTCCCGAGGCCCCGCGGGGCTCGCGCGAATACGTCCGCTGGGCGATCGAGGGTTCGCTGGAGCGGCTCCGCACAGATCGGATCGACCTCTACCAGTACCACCGCCCCGACGGGGTAACACCGGTGGTTGAGACGCTGGCGGCCCTGGATGAGTTGGTCGGGGAGGGGCTGGTCGGAGCGATCGGCTGCTCCAACTTCAGCGCCTCCCAGCTTGAGCAGGCCGAGCGCGCCTCTCGCGAGCGGGGGCTGGCGCGCTTTGTCACCCTCCAGAACCGCTACAACCTGCTTGAGCGCGAGATCGAGGCAGACGTTGCACCTGCCTGCGAGCGTCTTGGAGTCTCGATCCTGCCCTATTTCCCGTTGGCGAGCGGGCTGCTCAGCGGTAAGTACCGCCGTGGCCAGCGCGGTCCCGAGGGCAGCCGCCTCGGTGGCGGCGAGAGCGCCGGCACCGAGGCGCAGTTTGATGTGGTCGAGGCCCTTGAAGCCTTCGCTGCCGCGCGCGGCGCCGGCCTGCTCGACGTCGCGATCGCCGGCCTGGCGGCCCAACCGGCGGTCGGCTCGGTGATCGCCGGTGCAACTAAACCCGAGCAGGTCGCTGCCAATGTCGCCGCCCTCAGCTGGAAGCCGAGCGCGGAGGACCTCGCCGAGCTGGACCGGGTCGCACCGACATCGCGCGGCTGAAAACTCACTTCCCCCTCAGCTGCTTTGCGAGGCGGCGCATCGCCTTGCGATTGGCGCGGCGGGTGAAGGCGCGGGTCAGTGGCGGGGCGATGCGTTCCAGTCGCGAGGCCTCAAGCCAGGCCAGCTCAAAGGAGACCTTCGTGCCGCCATCCCCCAGCCCCTCGAGTAGATAGGTGCCGCGGGTGCGTCGCTTGCCGTTCGCACCAACGCCATCCTCCACGATTCGACCCGGCCCGGCCTCGATCACCACAAACTCGGTCCAGTCCTGGGAGCCGGTGACGTTCGCCCGCGCCCGACCCTTGGCACCCACACCGCGCTTTGGCCCGGAGAACTCCCAATCGGTGAGCATGTGATTCAGGAACCCCTCGTGATTGGCGAGCAGGTCGAGAAACTCAAAGACATCGGGGGCCGGCCTCGGCACGGTGATGGAAACGGTCACGGGCTTCATCGCCGCGATCTTTTCAGCTGCTGCGTTGCGCTGTGGGTGAGCGCGGCAGGCTAGGCGGAAAGGGGGGCGGCGCCCCCAAGCCCCCATGGCGCGACGATCAGAAGCTTCCAGGTCCGCTCCAGGCGGCGAAGCAAGATCACCGAGTTGGATGTTCGGACAAAGGAGGCCCTGCCTGGGGCTCTGAGTCGCATCGTCCAGCGCTCCGAGCCGAGGGCGACATCTCCCATCGGCAGCACGGTGCGCAGTTCAACTTTGATCTTGGGCCTCATCTCGATCAGCTGGGCGAGAATTTCGCGAATCTCCCTGGGTCCGTGGATGACGGTGGCATCAGGGGTCAGAAAGCAGGCCTCTCGCGCAAAACCTGAAACGGCGGTGGCGAGGTCGCGTGAGCAAAGCGCCTCGACGAAGGTTGCCAGTGCCTGTTCGGGGGAACCGGGGGGCTGCGCGATCGTGGCCGCGGCGAGGGAGCCCCCCATCAGTCCCGGGCGACCACGCCCCTGGCTGACCACAATGGGGTCCACCGCTACCCCCGCACCCGACACGATTTGAGGAATTCACCGGTGAGGAAGGTCCCACCCTGGAATTCGAATTCGCCTTTGGCCTGCAGGTGTCCGGTTTCACAGCGGGCGTTGACGTAGGAGTAGTGGTGGCCCTTGAAGGTCCATTTGCGCCCGATCGTCAGATGGCCGGAGACCGGCACACCGGCGCCGCCGGCGATCGGCGGGATCGTGGCCTTGGTCCGGTAGCCGTAGACGCCGTCGTGGATCCGTTCGATCACGATCTTGACGACGTAGGTGCTGGGTACCGGGACGGTGATGTAGGCGTGGCCGAGGACGGTCGGGTCACCGTGCTCGGGTG
>JBAVAR010000158.1:0-2830 GCA_049585815.1 Solirubrobacterales bacterium | reverse complement strand
GGCCCCGGTTGAGCTCGAGTCGATGGGACTGGCGCTGCGACGGGCGATCGCCCTGCGCGCCGTCGCCCGGGAGGTCGCAGCCGGGCGCTGCGACCTGACCGAGCAGGCCGCCGACCGACGCCTGCTCGCGGTGCCGGAGATCGGCCCGTGGACGGTCCAGTGCCTCGGTCTTTTCGGCCGCGGCGACCCCGACTCCCTACCCGCAGCCGACCTCGGCTACCTGAAGCTCATCGGTCGGCTCGCCTGCATCGGGCGCCGCGCCACGGTGGAGGAGGTCGAGGAGCTGTTTGCGCCGTATGCCCCCTTCCGCGGGCTGGCCGGAGCGCTAACCCTGTCCGGCATGCACCGGCTCGTCGCCCAGGGACCCCCGCTGCGCATCTCTGCCTGAGCGCTCGGCGATCTCGACGAGAGGTGTTGGACGAAGGTGCCGTCAAGGAACCCGTCGATTTGTCGATATCGCGCAGATGGAGCGCGTGGTCGGAGACAGGAACTGGCCCGAGGAGCAGGTCGAGGAGTTCATCGACCAGATCGCCTCCGGCGGCGAGGACTACCGTCACCTTGTCGAGCGGCTCCCGGCGGTCGTCTACACCTCCGAGCTCGGTGAACACGGCCGCTGGCGCTATGTCAGCCCCCAGGTCGAGGAGATTCTCGGCTACACCCCCGAGGACTGGAAGTCTGACCCGAGGCTTTGGGCGAAGCTCCTGCATCCCGAGGACCGGGAGCGGGCACTGTCCCAGGAGAACGAGGAGAGGCTCGGCGAGCGCAACCCGCCGCCGGTCGATTATCGGATGATCACCCGCGAGGGAGACGTCGTCTGGATTCTCGACGAGGCGGTGCTCGAGTCCGATGAAGATGGTGTGCCGGTCTGGCACGGCGTCCTCTATGACATCACCGAGAGAAAGCTGGCCGAGCAGGAGCTGCAGCGGGCCGCCGCCCAGCAGGCCGTTGTGGCCCAACTCGGCGAGCGGGCCCTGAAAGATGGAGACCCAGACTCACTGATGCGGGCGGCTGCCAGCCTGATCGAAGGGGTCGAAGGGGTGGACGGCGCCTGCATCTGGGAGGTGGGTCGCGAAGGCCGCCGCCTGCGCTTGCGCGCCGGGCTTGAGGGCGAGGTGACGGGGGCAAACCGGCGCGTCTCGGCGGCGCGCGATTCCCACGCTGGGGCGACGCTTGAATCGGGCCTGCATGTGATCGTCGGTGACTGGTCCACCGAGCGGCGATTCACGATGCCGCCGGTCCTACGGGTGCTTGGTTTCGGCAGCAGCCTCGCCGTGATGATCGACGGCAAGGAGCATCCATTCGGCGTGCTCGACATCCACTCGACCGACGCCGGGCGCTTTGGACCGCAGGACGTCCACTTTCTGCAGGCGGCGGCAAACGTGCTCGCCGAGGCGATCGAGCGCCACATCGCCGACCAGGCTCTGCGCCACCGCGTCCTGCACGACTCCCTGACCGGGCTACCCAACCGGCTCAGCTTCCTCGACGCGCTGAGCGAGGCGCTGCGGAGTGCCAGCGCCTCGGGATCTCCGGTCGGGATCCTCTTCCTCGACCTCGACCACTTCAAGCTGATCAACGACAGCATGGGCCATCACGCCGGCGATGCGCTGCTGCGTGCGGTCGCCCCCCGGCTTCGCTCGCACCTGCGCCCCGGAGACCTTGTGGCCCGTTTCGGCGGTGATGAGTTCGGGATCCTGATCGATCATCTCGCCGATGAGGAGGAGGGGGTGGCGATCGCCGACCGGGTCGCTGCTGCCTTCGCCAAGCCCTACTCGATTGAGGGGGTCGAGCACTTCATCTCGGCCAGTATCGGGATCGCGGTGGCCCGTCCCTGCGAGCGCGAACCGATCAAGGCGGACCTTCTGATCCGCGACGCGGACGCTGCCATGTACCGGGCAAAGGAGAGGGGCCGAGCGCGCTGTGAGCTCTTTGACGCCGAGATGCGGGCGGGCGCCCTGCGCCGACTTGAGATCGAGCGCGACCTGCGGCACGCCCTGGAGCGCGCGGAGATGGTCCTTCATTACCAGCCGGTCATCTCGCTGCGCAGCGGCAAGGTCTGCGGCCTGGAGGCGCTGCTGCGCTGGCGCCATCCTCAGCGTGGACTGCTGGATCCCGCGGAGTTCGTTTCTGTTGCCGAGGAAAGTGGCCTGATCGAGCCGGTCGGGCGCTGGGTGCAGGAGCAGGCCTGCCGCCAGATCCTGGAGTGGCACGAGCAGTGCCCGGACGGGCGCCCTCTCGACGTCTCCGTCAACCTCTCCGCCCGGCAGGTGGCGCACCGCGACCTGCCCGCGATCGTCGCCGAGACCCTTGCCCGCACCGGCCTCGATCCGCGCCACCTACGCCTGGAGATCACCGAGAGCGTCCTGGTGGAGGAGTCGGCGACCGCTCTTGCCACGCTTGAGGGACTCACCGAGATCGGGGTGCGGCTGGTGCTCGATGACTTCGGCACCGGCTACTCCTCCCTCGCCTACCTCAACCGCTTCCCCTTTGACGCCCTGAAGATCGATCGATCCTTCGTCGACGCGCTCGGGATCGAACAGGAGCGGACCGCGATCATCGAGGCGATCATCGGCATGGCCCGCGCCCTCTCCCTCGACGTGATCGCCGAGGGGGTGGAGAACGAGGCCCAGCTCTCCGAGCTCCGCCGTCTTGGCTGCGACTACGCGCAGGGTCACCTCTTCTCCCCAGCCCTTCCTTCGGGTGAGGTCGCTGCCCTGCTCGGCGATGGGGCCGCCGCGCCCTATTCGTCAATCTTTCCTGGCAGGTAAGCGTTGCTCAGCACTTCGGATACGGGGGGCAGCGCCTTGATCAGTTCGTTGTCCCGCATCCAGGC
>JBAVAR010000157.1:0-2828 GCA_049585815.1 Solirubrobacterales bacterium | reverse complement strand
GACCAGCCCTGGCAGGAGGCTCGTAAGGGTGTCCAGGTCAAACTGCTGGCCCAGGACGGCGAGTTCTATGTCTTCGCCCAAAGCGCCGACCGGGTCCTCAAGGAGCGGGCGATGCGCCGGCGGCAGCTGAAATGGCTGTGGCAGCGCCTCACCCGGCTCGCTGCAATGCAGATCACGCGCGAGCAATTGCTGATGAAGCTGGGTGCGGCCCGCGCCAAGGCACCGATTGCGGCGGTAAATGCGGAACGCAGAGAGGGCCGGTCTTGTTAGAGCAGCAAACCAGGAGTGAGGGCGGCCCGCATGACCATCTACGACGAACTGAAAAAGGATCACGATCAGGTCCAGGAGATGATGACCCGGATCGAGGGAATGTCGGCTCGGGCCTCGACCTCGAAGGTAAAGCTGTTTGAAGAGATGAAGGTGGCGCTGACCGCGCATGTGCGGGCCGAGGAGAAGGTCTTCTATGACGCGATAAAGCAGGAGAAGAGCGCGCACGACAGCGCACTTGAAGGTTACGAAGAACACCACGTCGCCGATTTACTGATGCGCGAGATCTCTGGGCTTCCCCCTAGCGACGAGAGATGGACGGCGAAGTTCACCGTTCTCAAGGAAAACGTCGAGCATCATGTCGAGGAGGAGGAAGGCGAAATCTGGGCCAAGGCGCGCGAGATTTTGGACCAAGCCAAGGCACAGGAACTGGGCGAGGCGTTCGTTTCCGAGAAGGAGAAATTACTGGCCAAAGCTGGCTGAATCGGGAAAGGCGGCGCTGGCGGTGGGATGTTCCATCCGCTTGACAAAGCGCTCTTCAAATTCGGCCACGGTCGGATTGACGGGTGTAGGGGGCGGCGTTGATGACGCCGCTCCGCGTGCTGATTTTTGGGGTCCATCCTACGATAGCGGTCGGGACTGACCTTCTCTATGCGGCGGTGACCAAGAGCGCCGGTCCCTTCGTACACCATCGCCGGAGATCGAGCTGCTGTCTGGGGCCGGGTGGACAAGCCGGGGCATCGCGGCGGCGTTTTGCGTGCAGCCGGACAGCGTGCGGACTCTGGATTTTTGGCCGGGAGGGGACGGCCGGTTTGCGCGCCCGCAAGGCGCCGGGCCGGGCGCCGGTCAAGACCGGCGCTGGGTTGGTGCGGCCGGCGCCAGGAGAAGCCCCCTTTTTCATCACCACACTGAGGCGCGATGGTGATAAGCGCGGCCCGGTCCGCTACTCGATCGCATTGGCCAGGCGGGGCAAGGTTCCAGTTTGGCCGCTCCGACACCGCCGGGGCCAACAACTCTTCGATCACGCTCACCATACCCTGACGGGCCGTCATCGCGGCGACGCCCGCTTTGGGATGCGGCACGGGCGGCGTACCTCGGCCGCCGGCTTGTCCTCGCGCAGCCCTTCATCGATGACCAGGCATTCCTCGAGCGCAAAGGAATGCCGCGGACTTTGCGGTAAACCGAGTGTTAGCGATGGTGAACGACGTTGGAGAATTAGCCATGGACAAAGACCGCATTGCGGGGGCCGCTCATCAGGTAAAGGGTGCCGTTAAGGAGGCTGCCGGCAAGGTGGCCGGCGATGCGGAGATCCAGGCTGACGGGGCGGCGGAGAAGGTAGCAGGAAAGCTGCGGAACGCCGTCGGCGGGGGCAAGGATGCCATCCGAGACGCCGTGAAGAAGTAGGGTGTCAGCCGAGAGACGCCCTCGCGCGGCCCGAGCCTGCCCCCGAGGCGGGCTCGCGAGAAGAGGGTGGAAAGACATGAGATCATGAGCGCCGAGGGTCACTTGGCGGGGGTGCCACCAACATCGGCCCAGGGGACGCGGATCTCGACCGGTATCGCTGGCCTTGACAGTATCTTGGCCGGCGGTTTGACGCCCGGCCGGCTCTACCTTGTGGAGGGCACTCCCGGAGCCGGGAAGACAACGCTCGGCCTGCAGTTCCTATTGGAAGGCCGGGCGCGCGGCGAACGCGGTCTCTTTATCACCCTTTCGGAGACCAACGAGGAGCTCGAGGCCGTCGCGGCCTCGCATGGCTGGTCCCTCGACGGCATAGATTTCTTCGAGCTTACGTCAGCAGAGAATCTGTCGAGTCCGGATCGGGAAGTGACGCTGTTGCACCCTTGGGAGGTTGAGCTTGGCGAGACGATTAAGCTTATTACTGATCAGGCGGATCGCACGGCACCAACCCGGGTAGTGTTCGATAGCGTTTCGGAAATGCGTCTGCTGGCAGAGGAGCCGTTGCGCTTCCGCCGTCAGATCCTCGCCTTGAAGCAGTTCTTTGCGGCACGGAAGGCGACGGTGCTGCTGCTCGAAGAGCTGATACCGAGCAACCGACGGGACGTACAGCTGTTGAGCTTGACCCACGGCGTAATCCGCTTGGAGCGCTCGACCATGGAGTACGGCGGAGCGTGTCGACGAGTCGAGATCTCGAAGATGCGGGGCGCTCAGCATAGGGAGGGGTGGCACGACTTTAGGGTTCGCACGGGCGGAATTGAGGTGTTTCCAAGCCTGGTCGCAGCCGAGCACGTGGCTCCGTTCCCTGGTGAGCCGGTATCAAGTGGCCTCGCTGAACTCGATGCATTGCTTGATGGCGGCCCGCTTCGAGGCACCAGCATGCTGGTGACTGGTCCAGCGGGTGCGGGTAAGTCGACCCTCATTTTGCAATACATCTGCGCGGCAGCGGCGCGTGGCGAGCATTGCGCGCTTTACGAGTTCGAGGAGCGGCTGGGTACGATGCTTGTCCGCGCGGCCAAGCTCGGACTGGATCTCCAGGATCATGTCGAGAGAGGGCTTGTCGCTCTTCGCCAGGTAGATCCGGCGCAAATTGCACCCGGCGAGTT
>JBAVAR010000156.1:0-1504 GCA_049585815.1 Solirubrobacterales bacterium | reverse complement strand
TATAAAAGTTGCTTGCCTCTGTCAATATTTATTTGCACAAAACCCCCTTTTAGAGGGTGTTTTGCCGAAATAAATATATCACCCTCGCCCTGACCTGCCGTCACAATCCCTAACTCAAAAAGCGCCCGCCAACCTCACGCTGAGCGACGCATCACTAGAGCCCCGCCGCTCTCCGCTCATTCTCCCATCTCCAAATACCCCGCCTTCATCTCGAACCGCAACTCCGGCCAGCGCTCGCGCATGCGCACAAGAGCGATCCAGGGCGACCAGTCTTCGCTGAGGAACCGGAATACGGCGACCGGCCTGAAGCCGTCGCGGCGCAGGCGCTCGACCGCAAATGTGACGCGCCGGATCGGCCAGCGCACGCCCCAATTCGCCCACATCCACTCCTGCCCGGCTTCGACGAAGCCTTTGCGCAGGACGGAACGGGGAATCGGGATGAGCGTATTGAGATCGAGTGGCACGCGATGCGAATCAAGCTCCGCGCGGACGCGCTCCTCTTCGTGCCTGCGCCAAAGAATGTCCCGCAGCTTGCGGGCGAGGTGTTCGGCCGCTTGGCGCGTGGGCGCGCCTCCCCTCCCCGCACCGAAGTAAATCTGCTCGTAGATGCCGTGCCACTCCGGGCGCCAATCGATGAAACCAGGTCCGGATGCCGCGCCAATAAAATCGTAGAGAAGCTGGTGCGGCCCCCAGACCTCAAGCTGGTTGAAAATAAATTCAGGCCCGTCAGCCGTGACAGCAATCCCCGCTGCCTCAAGGTTCGCGGCGGAGTTTCCCGTCAGTATGCCCGCATAGCTAATGCTCATAGACCCAAAGCCGCCGAACTGTTGTTTGCGGCAAGATTGGTTTCGCGGGCATAGCGGTCGAGCATGGCGTCGCTGCGATGTCCGGTCTGGCGCTTGATCGCGGCGCGGTCGGCGCCGTTCGCGAGCGCTTCGGTCACATGACCGGCGCGTAGACTGTGCGCGGAGTAATTTTCCTTTAAGTGTGCCGTGCGGCAAGCACGCTTGACGATGCGATCGACGGTCTTGTCCGAGAGGCGGGTGGACTCGGCGCCGGTGCGGCCCACCGGACGGAACAATGGATTGTCGCCCTCATGCTCGATCTCCGCCTCTTTGAGCCAGGCCCGCACCGCCGCGACGGGGCAGGTTTCCGGAGTCTCGGTCGGCATGATGACAAGAGTCCGCCCGGCTCCCTCCTGATCCGTTTTCGAGCGGCGGAGCGTTACGCGGAGCGGGCCGTCCTTGAATTCAAGATCGCCCACATCGAGCGCCACGATTTCAGAGCGGCGGAAGCCACCTGCGAATCCGAGCAGAATGATCGCCTTGTTCCGGAGCGAGCGCAGATCGAGAGGGAACGTCGCGCAGATCGCCTTGATCTCTTCCGCGCGCAGCGCCCGCGCGCCTTCCTGGCCCGCGCTATGGCTTCGGAGAATTCCTTTCATCGTCCGCTTCAGGATGGGATGCTGCGTGTCGAAATCGAACCCGCGCGCCCGGTGCACGGT
>JBAVAR010000155.1:0-110851 GCA_049585815.1 Solirubrobacterales bacterium | reverse complement strand
GATCTGACCCTTCCATTGTTCCGTACGGTACTTTGCATTGTTCCGTAGAGAACATTGCATTGTTCTCTTTGGTACTTTGACCTGTAGAGCCAAGATCTGCTCGGTACTCGCCATCTCTTCTGTTGATCCGAGTCCGGATTTCGGACTCGGCTAAGAGCATCTTCCATGTATTGAAACGTGACCGGGGGTCGTTACGATGCCATCGGATCTATATAATGCGCTTTCGATGAGGCGACTTTGGATCGTGCCCCTGCTTCTGTTGGCTTTTACGGCTTGCGGATCGAGCGGAAGCAGCACGGGATCAACAGGCTCCAAGGGAAAGCCGGTAGTCGCAGATCCGGCAGCAAAGCCCGGTCATATCTTGACGACTCACGATAATGCCGTTGAGGCCCCTGAACTTGGAGTGTATTGGATCAATCTGCTTCGGGAACAGACAGGCAAAGAATGGGAATATCGATCCTGTAATCCAACAGTGAGCCTTCCCCCTCTACACGAATTTGTCTGCGTCGCCGTTCCGGAACATGTGACGGGGGAAATTCAGAGCACTCAGCCGCGCACAACTGGGATAATTGTCGATGAAAAGACTGCTTCGGTTACTGTCGTAAAGGTCGGAGAGCTAGGATCCACGCAAGGGCAATGAAAGAGCCTTCCGATATCGGAATGGCCCTTAGCCGCCTCTGGGCCTCTGAAAAAGCAATGTCAAGGGCCAATAATTGGCTTTCTAGAGCCGAAGGCTCATTAGGGCGCTTTGTTAAGAAAGCCCTGCCCATCTTGACATTCCTGTGTGTTGGCGTCGGCCAGGGCCTGGCGACCGTGTTCGAGTCCGTCTGACTGAGATAGCCTCGCCGCGCGATGACCAGTGCGTTCCTAGAGCTCGCGAGCGTCGACGGGGCGATCTCCCCTACCGTTGAGGCAACCATCCCGCTGCGGGACGACGGGCTCTACCGGGGCGACGGCGCCTTCGAGGTGATTCGCATCTATGCAGGGCGGCTCTTCGCGCTCGGCGACCACCTCGACCGACTCCAGCGCTCGGCCGCAGCGATCGAGTTGAAGTTCGACCGATCCGCGCTTGAGCGCGAGATCGATGCCCTTCTTGCCCGTCTCGGCGAAGCCGACGGTCAGCTGCGGCTGATCGTCACCCGGGGCGGACGCCGGATCGCCGCCACCGAGCCGCTGCCGCCCCACTCCGCGACGCTGCGCCTCGCCACCGTCACCTACTGCCCGACCGTGATCCTCAACGGAGTCAAGTCACTCTCCTATGCCGCAAATATGCAGGCGACGCGACTGGCAAAAGCACAGGGCGCCGACGAGGCGGTCCTGATTCAGCCCGATGGCACGGTCCTGGAGCCTCCCACCTCATCGATCTTCTGGGTCTCGCCCCAAGGTTCGCTGCGAACACCGGCGCTGGATGCCGGGGTGCTGGAGTCGATCACCCGCGACCGACTGATCGGGGCGCTTGATATCGAGGAGGGAGAGTGGCCGGTCGCCGACCTGCGCGCCGCGCGCGAGGCCTTCCTCGCCTCGACCACGCGGGAGATCCAGGCGGTGTCCGCGATCGACGGAACCGAGTTGCCCGAGGCCCCAGGGGACCGAACCCGCGAGGCGCAAGAGGCGTTCGGCGCGACGCTGGGGAAGGAGCTTCGATGATCAAGACGAGAAAGCAGGGGTTGAGATGGACTTCCAGCTGAGCGACGAGCAACGATTGATCTCAGAAGCGGCGCGCGAGTTCGCCGATCGAGAGATCGTGCCCCGGGTGCGCGACAACGACCGCGCCGGGCGCTTTGACCGCGAGCTGGCGAGCAAGCTGGGCGAAGTCGGCTATCTGGGCGCACCTGTCGCCGAGGAGTACGGCGGCCGCGGCCTCGACTACATCGGCTACGGCCTCATCGTCGAGCAGGTCGGCCGCGCCGACTCCTCCGCCCGCACCGTGGTATCGGTGCAGACCTCGCTGGTCGCCGGCTCGATCGAGCGTTGGGGGACCGAGGAGCAAAAGCGGAGGTGGTTGCCGCGGTTGTGTTCGGGGGAGGCACTCGGCTGCTTCGGGCTGACCGAGCCCGACACCGGTTCCGATGCCGCCAATCTGCGCACCCGAGCCACGAAGACCGACTCGGGCTGGTCGATCAGCGGACAGAAGATGTGGATCTCCCTCGGAAACTTCGCCGAGGTGGCGCTGATCTTCGCCCAGACCGATCCTGAGAAGAAGCACCGCGGACTGGCCTGCTTCCTCGTCCCGACCGCCAGTCAGGGCTATGCCTCCCAGGAGATCCACGGCAAGCTCGGGCTGCGCTCCTCCGACACCGCTTCGCTCTCACTTGATGAGGTCGAGGTCGACGACGAGGCGATGCTCGGTGAGATCGGCGACGGCTTCAAGGTGGCGATGAGCGCGCTGGACAACGGCCGCTACAGCGTCGCGGCGGGCTGCGTCGGAATTTGCGACGGCTGCGTCGATGCCTCAGTCCGCTACGCGAAGGAGCGCAAACAGTTCGGTGTGCCCCTCGCCCGCTTCCAGCTGGTCCAGGAGATGATCGCCGACATGATCCTCAAGCGCGACGCCTCGCGGATGCTGGTCTATCGGGCCGGGGCGCTCAAGGACGAAGGCAAGCCGAACACGTTGGAGACCTCGGTGGCGAAGCTGTACGCCACCGAGTCGGCGGTCGAGTGCGCCAACTTGGCGATCCAGGTGCACGGTGGCGCCGGCTACGTCGACGACTACCCGGTCGAGCGCTACCTCCGCGACGCGCGGGTCACAACCCTCTACGAGGGGACCTCTCAAATCCAAAAGCTGATCATCGGGAGGGCTGCGACCGGGATCAGTGCGATGCTTCCCTTCGAGGACAGCTGAGCAATGACCGGGGTGGTCGAGAGCTCGCTCGACGGCCATGTCGCCCTGCTGCGCCTCAACCGGCCCGAGGCGCGAAACGCCCTCTCGCCCGAGGTGATGGAGCGGCTTGGCGCCGAGCTTGAGCAGATGGACCCCAACCCCGAGGTGCGCTGCATCGTGATCGCCGGCTCAGATCAGGTCTTCGCCGCGGGCGCCGACATCAGGGCGATGAGCGAGCGCACCTTTGCCGAGGCCCTCCACCACCCGGCGGCTGAGTTCTGGAGGCGCCTCACCAGGGTCAAGACTCCGCTGATCGCCGCCGTCTCCGGCTGGGCGCTGGGCGGAGGTTGTGAGCTGGCGCTGGCCTGCGACATGATCGTCGCCTCCGAGACGGCCAGGTTCGGCCAACCGGAGATCAACCTGGGGATCATCCCCGGCGGCGGCGGCACGCAGAGACTGGCGCGGGTGCTGGGCAAGCAGCGGGCGATGGAGCTGGTCCTGACCGGGCGCCAGTTCGACGCCGCGGCGGGACTGGAGATGGGCCTCATCAACCGGGTCGCCGCGGAGGGAGGGTGGTTGGAGGAGGCGATGGAGCTCGCCGCCGCGGTCGCAAAGCAGCCGCCGATCGCCGCCCGCCTCGCCAAACAGGCCGTCCTCTACGCCGATGAGACGGCACTCTGCGCCGGCCTTGACGGGGAGCGACGCCTCTATGAGCTGGCGATGGCTACCGAAGACCGGGTCGAGGGAATGCTGGCCTTTCTCGAGAAGCGCGAACCGCAGTTCAAGGGACGTTGAGGGTCGAGCGAATCGGAGTCATTGGTGCCGGGACGATGGGCGCCGGCATCGCGCAGATCGCCTGTTTGGGTGGTTTTGAGACGGAGCTCTATGACCCCCTCTCCAAGGCGCTTCACGCCGGCATCGAGCGGGTCGAGGCAGACTTGGTCAAGGGCACCGAGCGCGCTCGCTGGAGCGAGGCAGACGCCGATGCGGCGAGGGATCGGCTATCCCCGGCCGCGGACCTCTCCGAGCTGGCCGGCTGCGACCTGGTGGTCGAGGCGGCCCCGGAGGATCTGAAGCTAAAGCGCGAACTGTTCGCCGCGTTGGCTGCCAACCTCGGTCCCGAGGCGATCCTCGCCACCAACACCTCATCCCTACCGGTGACAGCGATCGCCGCCGGCCTTCCTCATCCAGAGCGAATTGTCGGCATGCACTTCTTCAACCCGCCAGCGCTGATGAGGCTGGTCGAGGTGGTCGCCACGGCCCAGTCCGCCGAGGACGCCCTCGATGCAACCGCAGATGCTGGTGAGCGGATGGGCCGCACGCCGATCCGCGCCAAGGACAGCCCCGGCTTCATCGCGAACCGCCTCGCCCGCCCCTTCACCCTTGAGTCGCTGCGGATGCTTGCCGGGGAGGTCGCCGATGCGGCGACGATCGACCGTGTCTGCCGACTTGGCGGCGGCTTTCGAATGGGGCCCTTCGAGCTGATCGACCTGATCGGCCTCGACGTCAACCTCAGCGTCGCCCGCTCCTTTTTCGCTCAGGGAGGGAAACCCGAGCGCTGGCGCCCCAGCCCAATTCAGGCGGCGCTGGTCGGGGAAGGCAGGCTCGGCCGAAAGAGCGGACAGGGTTTCTATGAATACGGTCAGGGATCACCACGGGAAGCCGACCCCGAACTCGGCCTGGAAGCGCCAACCCTGGATCCAGCCGCGCTGCGGCTGATAGATCCTTCCGGTCCGTCAGTCCTCCCCCGTCTTTTGGCCCAGATCGCCAACGAGGCGGCCTTCGCCCTCGAGGAGGAGGTCGGCGCCGCCGCCGACATGGACACGGCGATGCGGCTCGGCTTCAACTGGCCGCTCGGCGCACTTGAGTTCTCTGACCTGATCGGCGCCGACACGGCGCTCTCGCTGCTGGAGAAGCTGGAGCGCTCGTACGGGGAAACCTATGTCCCCGCTCCCCTGCTGCGCGCGGCCGCCGAGCAGGGCGTTTCCCTGCGCTCTGCAACCCGCTAGGCCCAAGGGAGCGGCATAGGGGGCAGCCCGGCGCTCCATGCGCCAGCGCGACCGACGAATCAGGGGCGCAGCTCGAACATCAGTTCATCGACGTAGCACCAGCTCCAATCCTCGCCCGGCTCCGCCGAGCGGATGATCGGATGCCCACTTGTCTGGTGATGGGCTGTGGCGTGCTTTCCCGGGGAGTTGTCGCAGCAGCCGATATGCCCGCAGCTCTGGCACATCCGCAGGTGCACCCACCGCATCCCAAGGGCCAGGCACTCTTCGCAGCCGAGCTCCCCGGGGGGAACCTCGAGAAACTCCACCGAGTTGAGATGTGTGCAGGCCGCGGCCGTGCGAGGACCTTAGCCGATCAGTGCCTCAGGCCCCGGGGGTTGGAGCGATCTCAGCCGGCTCCCCACCTGGCATCCAGTGCGCCTCCGCCATCGGCGGGGTGTCACGGAGGTACCACTCAGCGTCGAGGGCTCCCATGCAGCCGGTGCCGGCGGCGGTTACCGCCTGACGGTAGGTGTGATCGACAACATCGCCGACGGCAAAGACTCCGTCCAGTTTGGTGCGGGTCGACCCGCCGGCGGTGACGATATAGCCGTTCTCATCGGTGTCCACCTGGCCCGCGATGATCTCCGACCTCGGGATGTGGCCGATCGCGACAAAGGCGCCGTCGGTCTCCATCTCCTCAACCTCTCCGGTGTCCGCGTTGCGGAGCCGCACGCGGTCCAGCTTCCCGTCCTCGCCGGCGAGGAACTCCTCCGCCACGAAGGGCGCCTTGAAGCTGATGTTGGGTCGCTGATTGGCGCGCTCGAGCATGATCTTCGAGGCGCGAAACTGCTCTCGCCTGTTCACCACTGTCAGCTCGCTGGCGTACTTGGAGATGAAGATCGAGTCCTCCATCGCCGAGTCCCCGCCGCCGATGACAATCACCCGCCGGTCCTTGAAGAAGGCGCCGTCGCAGACCCCGCAGGTGGAGACTCCGCGGCCACCCAGCTCGATCTCACCGGGGACCCCGAGCCGGCGTGGCTCTGCCCCCATCGCCAGAATCAGAGCTCTGGCCCGGTGCTCCTCCTCACCGAGGAAAACCCTCTGGATGCCTCCATCGGAGATCTCGACCCGGTCGATGTCATCGCTCACAAATCGGGTGCCAAAGCGCTCTGCCTGAGCGCGGAACTGGCCCATCATCTCCGGCCCCATGATCCCCTCCGGGTAACCGGGGTAATTCTCCACGTCGGTCGTATTTTGCAGCTGACCACCCCAATGGAATCCCTCGAAGAGGACGGGCTCGAGGTTGGCGCGCGCGGTGTAGAGCGCCGCCGTGTAGCCGGCGGGGCCACCGCCGACGATGATCACATTCTCGACCTTTTTTTCAGCCATTTCTCGCCGCCTGAAAGTCTATTACTTTACTTTGTATAGTATCGCCTCGGTCAATGGGCAGCCCCTCCGTTTCCCACTCCTGAACCCGGTTGCGAAGTTGGAAGAAGGCGACGATGCCGAAAGGAATCGGCATCCAAAATGCGACCAGGCGGTAGATCAAGATCGCCGGGAAGATTGCGTCCTCGGGCAGGCCGAAGAGGACGAAGGCACCGATCATCCCCGCATCCACCGCCCCCACTCCCGCCGGCGCGAGCGGGAACAGGTTGGCGACCATGCCGAGGAAGAATCCCTGGACCACCACAGCCAGCGGCACATGCACGCCGAAGGCGTGGAAGGAGGCCCAGAGGATGCCAATGTTGGCGGCCCAGAACCCGGCAGCGCCGAAGACGGCGAGTCCACCACGGGATGGATGGGCAAAGAGGCCCAGCGCGAACCTGAAACCCTCGCCGAGGGTCGCCGGAACCCGGGCCAGCATGCGGGCAATAGAGCGGCCCCGCTCGCCACGCACGAACGGCGCCACGCGACGTTCCAAATCCGATGGGATCAGGGCAACTAGCACGCCGATGACGAGCAGGAGGCCGGCGATCGAGGCCGGGATCACGGTCAGCTCAACCGGGTGCTCGCCGTCGAGGACGCCCGTCCGCAGCAGGACTCCAAAGACGATCAGGGCAAGCGGGTAGAAGGCGTAGTGGAGGGTGAGGAAGGCGACCATCCTGCGCCCCGCATCGCGGCGTCCCATCCCCGCCTTGCGCAGAGCCCAGAAGGTCAGCGCGATCCCGCCCGCCCCGGCGGCCGAAAAGAGCAGCGTCGCCGCCAGGCCGGCCATGTTGATCTCATAGGTCTCCGGCCAGGTGAGGCGGAGGGTCCGGCCGCCGACCACCGCCTTGAAGAGGGCGGTGTAGGTGGCGAAGGCGAGGATGTTGAAGCCGATCGCGACGGCGATCCAGACCGGCTCGGCTTCGTCGAGCTTGCTCAGCGCATCGCCGAGGCCGACCAGCTTCGGGAAGAGGAAATAGATTCCGATCAGCAGCGCGAGGACGACGATCACCGTCTGCACCACCCGCCGCACCGTAAACAGCGGCAGCTCGACGGTTGCGTCGCCGTTCGCCGAGTCCTCCTGAGACACCCCCGAGAAGCTACCCGCTGGCGAGGCGCTCCAGGCCCTGCAGGGACCGATTGAGCCTCACCACCAGCGGGGCGGCGAGACGCTCACCGCGTCTCACCGCGATGACCAGCAGGGCGCCGGCGGCAAGATCGGTGACGTAGTGCACTCCCAAATAAACGAGGGAGAAGCCGAGGGCGAGCGCGTATCCCCAGCCGGCGGCGCCCTCGAGCGGCCCGGCCTCGGCCAGGGCCAGAGCCATCGTCAGCGATGTCGCAAAATGCAGCGATGGCATCGCCGCCCAGGGGTTGCCGCCCAGTGCTCCGTACATCCCAGGCCAGGCCGACCCCCAGGTTTCCTCGCCCACCTCGACCATGATCCGCCGCACCCCCTCTCCGGTCAGCCCTTGTTCGGAGGACCACCAGGGCGGAGCGGTCGGCGCCAGGAAATACACGGCACAGCCGATGTCGAAAACGGCGGCGAGTTGGCGCGCAGCGCGGGGGAAACGCTCGTTGCGACGGACGAGGATGAAGGCGAGAGCGCAGTATGGCTCCAGGAACCAAAGCCAGTGCACCCAGGTGAGAACGCGGTCGATCGCTTTGACCGCGCCGAGGCGGGCAAGTCCACGCTGGAGGCGGGCGTTGGGGAGACCGCCGGCGCCGAGGAATCGATCGATCGCGATCGGATAGCGGATGCGAAGGCGCCGGCGCAGGGACTCGCGGTCGTCATAGGGAACCTCGTGAGCCATTGTGAACGCCCACATCTGCAGCGCAAATAGCGCCACGTCACGCTTCTTGGAGCGGGGCCTCAGTACAGCTAGTGCCAGGGGTCCACTGGCGCAGGCCACCAGGGTGGCCGGAGCGGGAATGCGGAGGCGGCGGCGCGCCAGCGGCACTGCGAAGGCAGCCCCGAGGGTGAGAGCCGCCCCGGACCGCACCGCCATGCGCAGCACCGGAGATGGCCGAGACCGGGTCCGCATAGGGTCGGCGAGTATAGGTCGAGGACCTCTACCGGGCGCGGCGGCGCGCCGCCCGGCGTGATTAGAATGGCCGCGCTTTGGCGCCCCACTCTCCTGGCACCGACCAGATCCACACTTTGCTTTGGATCGGCTACCTCGCCGCCGCGATTGTCGTCGTGGCGGTCAACGTCGCTCTGATCATCACGGTCCGCAGGTACCGCGCTGAGCGCGGCGCCGAGCCGCGTCAGCTGCGCGGCGGGCGGCGGATCCAGTTCCGGGTCGGCGCGGCGCTGACCGCATTCGCTGCGGTGATCCTCGTGCTCAGCATCGTCTTCACCGAAAGAGCTCGGGAAATCCCAACGACCGGGCCGGCCGGGCTCGCCTCAGCCCGATCTCAACCGCTGACGATCGAGGCGACCGGGCGCCAGTGGTTATGGCGCTACAACTACCCCAACGGGGCCTTCTCCTACTACAAACTTGTGGTGCCGGTCGACACCGCCGTCACCCTCAATCTGGTCTCCACCGACGTGGTCCACACCTGGGATGTACCCGACCTTGCCCCCAAGCGCGACGCGGTTCCAGGCAAGGCCGACCAGGTCGTCTTCAGAGCCGACCGGGAAGGCACCTACATGGGCCAATCCTCGACTCTCTCCGGGCAGGGCTATGCGGCGATGAGGACTGAGGTCGATGTAGTCTCACCCGCGGCCTACCTTGCTTTCGTCAGACGCCAGAAAGCCGAAGTTCAGGCGGCGCAGAACCGGGTGGTCGGGCTGATCGACAGCAGGAAGATCCCGTGAGCTCACGCCCCCGCCCCGAGCTGGTCGTCGACGGTTTTCCGCGGCGTCGACCCCGCTGGATCGAGCTTGCGACCAGCGCCGACCACAAGGATGTCGGGCGAGTCATGGTCGTCGGCGCCCTTGGTTTCCTCTTCCTCGCCGTGGTCCAGATGTTGCTGATGCGCCTCCAGTTGGCGATCCCGGAAAATACATTTCTCACTCCGGTCACCTTCAACCGGCTTCTCTCCGTATATGGAACGACGGCGATCTTCCTCTTCGCGATCCCGCTCGCATTCGGTCTCTTCTACTACGTCATACCGCTACAGATCGGCGCCCGGGGCATGGCGCTCCCACGGCTCGGGCAGATCGGCATGTGCCTCTACGTGGCCGGCGCGACGGTCCTCTACAGCGGCTTCCTCTTCACTCCGACCGAGGCGGGAATCAACCCGCTGGCGCCCCTTTCGGAACTGCAGTACCTCTCCAACAACGGTGTCAACGCCTGGGCCACCGCGACGGGGATGGTGACCTTGGGGTTCGTCTTCATCGCGATCAATCTGGTGGCGACCCTGCGGGCAGTCCGCGCCCCGGGAATGGCATGGCGGCGGCTGCCGGTCTTTGCCTGGACGGCGGCGATCTGTTCATGGTTGATGCTGGTGATCGGCCCGGTGTTCCTTGCTGCGATCGCGATGCTGCTCATCGACCGCAATTTCAGCGGCACCTTCTTCGAGGGCAGCGCAGGCGGGTCGGCGCTGCTTTGGCAGCATCTCAGCTGGATCTTCTTCACCGGCGCCTACATGCTGATCCTGATCGCGGCCTTCGGCGCAATCGCGGAGATTGTCCCCGCCTTCGCCCGCAAGCCGCTGTTTAACCGCGGGGCGGTGATTGGCTCGCTGGCAGCGATTGCCGTGATCGGAACGCTGGCCTGGATGCAGAACATGCTGACGGCGCCGATTGGAATCGGCTGGATGTATTTCGCGATGGTGATGTCGCTGGCGCTGGTCGTGCCCTTTGGCCTGGTCGCGTTCAACCTGATCGCGACGATGGTCGGCGGAACCTTGAGAATGCGAGCGCCCCTTCTGTTTGCGGTGGGGGCGATATCGATGATCTCGATTGGCCTTGCTGCCGAGATCCAGCAGTCCATGGTCGCGGCGGCCTGGGATATCAAGGACACGACGGCAGCCACCGCTGCGACCCACTTCGCGCTAATTGGCGGCAGCGTCTTCGGGGGCTTCGCGGCGCTGCACTTTTGGTATCCGAAGATGACCGGACGGACGATGGGAGAGAATCTGGCCCGGATCTCCTTCTGGACGATGACGGCCGGGGTCGTGGTTGCCTTTGTGCCGCTCTTTTTGGCCGGCGCCACACATGGTGAGGTCGCCGACGCCTACAAGTTCTACGACCACACCGGCGTAAACACCTACAACCTGATCGCATCGATCGGAGCCTTCCTGCTCGCGATCGGGATTGTCCTGACCCTGGCCAACGCGATCCTCAGCCGCGGTAGAGGCGCGGAGGCGGGGCATGATCCATGGGGCGGGGATACCCTGGAGTGGCTGACACCCTCGCCGCCTGACCCCCATAACTTCGACATCCTCCCCGATGTTCGCAGCGCCCGCCCAATGCGGGACATCCGCATTGCGATCGCCCACCGCGTCGATCGTGCCGAGCTGCCCGTTCGCGAGCCTGAGCCGGTAGCCTGAGCGGCATGGCCGCCGGCGCCGGAGCACAGACCGTCCCGTCCACGAGCACGGCGGGAGGTATCGGGCGCTCTCCAGCGGTCGTCGTTCTCCGCGATTACCTGACGCTGACCAAGCCAAAGGTGCAGTCGCTGTTGCTCTTCATCACGGTCACAACGATGTATGTGGCGGGCGACCCGTCGATCGGCCTCGTCTTCTTGACCTGCCTCGGCGGTGCCCTCTCGGCCGGGGGAGCGGGGGCAATAAATCACGCGATCGACCGCGACATCGATCGCAAGATGGCGCGTACCGCCGACCGGCCGGTGGCGAGCGGGAGGGTCTCCCCAACTGCCGCCGCAACCTTCGGCGTGCTGCTCGGCTGCGCCTCCTTTGCCCTGCTCGCGCTCGCGGTCAACCCGCTGGCGGCGGCCCTCTCGCTCTCTGGCCTGCTTGGCTACGTCTGCGTCTACACGCTCTGGCTGAAGCGGGCCACGCCGCAGAACATCGTGATCGGTGGTGCCGCCGGGGCGGTGCCGCCTTTGGTCGCCTGGGCGGCTGTTACCGGCGGCCTCAGCGGCACCGCGCTCTACCTCTTCGCGATCGTCTTCTTCTGGACGCCCCCCCACTTCTGGGCCCTCTCGCTGCTGATGAAGAATGACTACGAGAAGGCGGGCGTGCCGATGTTGCCGGTGGTGCGCGGCGAGACGGAGACCCGCCGCCAGATCCTCCTCTACACGGTGCTGCTGTATGCGGTCACACAGCTGCCCTTCTGTGCGGGCGGATTCGGCCTCGCCTATCTGGCCGCATCGATGACGCTGGGGGCCATTTTCATCTATTGCGCCGTACGTCTACTGCGCAGCGCCGAGCGCCGCTGGGCGTTGCGGACCTACCTCTACTCCCTCTCCTACCTGGCGCTGCTCTTCTTAGCGATGGCGATCGACGCCAGGCTCGCCTGATAGAAATCCGATTGTGGATCGCGAGAGCGCAAAGCGCAGCATGAAAGCGGGACTGGTGGCGGGCGGATTTGCCGCGGCCGTCTTTGCCCTCACCTTTGTCGCCGCCCTCCTCTACATTGCCTCATAAGGCGAGGATGAGCGAGCACCGCGATATCCCCGAGCCCGGCGAGATGGTCTACCTGCCCCGCCCCTCCTGGGCGCCCGCGTTCCTCGCGGCTGGGATCGGGGCGATGCTTTGCGGGATCTACGCCAACGGGTTCATCTTTCCCTCCACTGTCTATGCCATCGTCGGCGCGATCTTCTTCCTCGCCGCGTTCCGCAGTCTCGTTAAGGGAGCTGTCCGTGACTACTACCGCCTGCCCCGCACGCAGAAGGTGCGTGGCGCCGTGCTTCCGGTAGAAAAAATTTCTCCGCCCCAGCCCTAACACTCCGAGCGGGCCTCAATCTGGTGTCATCGCCGACGTCGCACCCTCGGAAGTCCAGACGCGGACTATGTCGCGCATCGAGAGGACGCCAACCAGATCGCTGTCCTCGAAGACGACCAGATGGCGAACACCCCGATGGGACATCTCCGCCGCGGCGCGCTCAAGGCTCCAGTCCGGCGCTGCGGCGATCACGCTGGCGCTCATATGGTCGGCGACAAGCTCGACGTCGGGGTTCTGGCCACCTCCCACCGAGATCAGGATGTCACGCTCGGTGACGATTCCAGGCGCCGGGGACTCGGGGTCGGCGACCAGCGCGGCCCCCGTCCCCTTCTCCACCATTCTCTCCGCCGCCTCTCGCAGGGTGTGCGATGTGCCCACCGTAAGTACCACTTCCGACATCCCTTCCCGTACCTGCATCGGACCTCTCCTTCCGGCCTCCTGAGATCGTGCGGATCGACGCAAGACTACCGCATTGACGTGCCTGGCAAACAGCTTCCACCGGGGCCTCGACATATAGAATCCCGCCCGCCTCGCGCCCGATGCCCAAGCCGCCCAACCTCATCCGTCCCGCGCTCGTCCTTGCTGCCCTCGCGGCGCTTGCACTGGGCGCATCCGGTTGTGGAACCAGCACCGCCGACATCACCCGCGGACGGGTTCTCTTCATCCAGAAATGCGGTGTCTGTCACACCCTCGCGCAGGCCGGCACAACCGCACAGGTGGGACCCAACCTCGATGATGCCTTCGCCGCAGCCCGTGCGGCGGGAGAGGGCGGGGACACGATTGAAGGGGTTGTCAAAGCCCAGGTCCAGTTCCCCCGCCCCAGCAACGCCGACCCCAACATCTCGATGCCACGCGACGTGGTCACCGGGCAAGATCTCGATGACGTCGCTGCCTACGTGGGCACCTACGCCGGGGTCCCGGGCGCGGCGCCACCCAGGGTCCCGGGAGGCCCCGGTGCCCAGGTCTTCGCCAACAACGGATGCGGTGGCTGCCACACCCTCGCCGCGGCCAAGTCCGGTGGAACCACCGGGCCGGACTTCAACAAGGTTCTGCCCGGCCAGACGGCGCCGATGATCAAAGAATCGATCGTCGACCCCAACGCGAAAATAACTCCCGGCTACCCGGCCAGCGTGATGCCTCAGGACTTCGGCACGATCCTCAAACCAAACGAAATCAACGAGCTCGTCGAATACCTGATCGCCTCAACCTCCAAGAGCAAGGGCGGCTGAGGCTCGCGGCCGCCGGGCCGTTGGCATCATCTTCAAGCAGAAGATGCGGAAGCGCCTCCGAGAGCTCCTCGAGATATCGCCAGCGCGCTACGCGCAGGTAACCCTCGTCGCCCTTATCGCGCTTTCGCTGATCGTCCTTACCGGCGCCGCCGTGCGCCTCACCGATTCCGGCCTCGGCTGCCCCGATTGGCCCAAGTGCTACGGACAGACAGTGCCACCGCTGGAATCTCACGCGGTGATCGAGTACGGCAACCGGGTGCTGACCGGGTTCGTGGGGATCGCGGTGATCGCCGCCAGCGTGTTGGCCTTCTACCGCCAGCCCTACCGCTGGCACCTGGCGGTGTTTGGGGCCCTGCTGCCACTGGGGGTGATCGCCCAGGCGATCCTCGGGGCCTTGGTGGTCGAGGACCACCTCGCGCCGGGGTTGGTGATGCTCCACTTCATTGTCTCGATGATGCTGCTCGATGCGGCGTTCGCCCTGGCCTGGTGTTCGCGATATGAGCCCTGTGAGCGGCGCCGCTCCACCGACCGGCTCGGCGTGTGGGCGGTGCGGGGCCTCATCCCCCTCGGCCAGTTGACAATCGCCGCCGGCACGGTCGCGACTGGTTCGGGGCCTCACGCCGGAGCCCACGCCGGCCAGATTGTCCACCGCTTCACCTTTGAGGGCGCGCAGACGCTGGAATGGGTCGTCCAGCGTCACGCGGCGATCGCCGCCTTATTCGGCCTTGCCGCGATCGCGGTCTGGTTCCTCCTGCGCCGCGCGGGGGGCGACCGCCGTGCCCTCAGGCCCCTCACGGTTGTGATCGGCCTGCTCGCGCTCCAGGGGATCGTGGGTGGCGTGCAGTGGTACTCCAAGCTGCCGACTGAGCTTGTCTGGGTCCACGTCGCCCTCGCCACCTTCACCTGGCTCGCGATGCTTTGGACGGTCGCGACCGCGGGGCGGCTCGAGCCACATGCGGCGAGGGCCATTTCCGCAGGCGAGCCGGCGGCCGGGGAACTGAGCGTGCAGGCCTAGGCGCTGAGACCCGCTGTCAGCCCAACCTAAGACAGAGCTCACCGAATCGCTCAAATGTTGCCCTTCGCCCTCTCGATCAGCATTCTCAGCCTGGTCCAGGCAATCTTGGTCGCCCTTCCCCGGCCTGCTGTGCAGCCGATCCTGGCTGGCTTTCGCAGCCGCTGGTGGGCGCTCGTGCCTCCGGCCTCGATCGCGGTCGTGATCGCGGTGGTCGCGCTCGACTCCTTCTCGGCGCAGGCGCTGACATACCTTGCGCTTTTCGCAGTCCCGCCCCTCGCAGCACTCGCTCTGGCCACCGTCATCCGCGGGGGGAACCCGGCGCTTGCCGCGGCGGTCATTCCCCTTTTTGCGCTCGCCTGGGCCCTGCAGGGCTCCCTGCTCGGGCAGATGGCTGTCCTTGCGCTCGACGCGCTTGCCTGCGTCAGCCTCGGTTGGCTGCTCGCCTGCGTCGTTCCCGCCCGCTGGCTGAGCCTCGGGATCTACGCGATGGCCGTGATCGATACCTGGCTGGTCGCCTCAGACCTTCTCCAGGGCCCAAACGCGGTGCTGAACTCGGTCTCTCCTGGCGGCCTACCGAGGCTTCAGTTCGTCTCCTTCGGCTCCGCCGCGATGGGTTTTGGCGACCTCTTCATCGCCGCCACCCTGGGCGCGATGCTGGCCCGCAATCGCCGTCTGCAGCTGATTGGCGCCGCTCTCGCCGCGATCCTTGCCCTCGGCTTCGATCTGCTTTTCTTCGCGGTCGACGAGCTGCCGGCGACCGTCCCGATTGCCCTCACGCTGGCCCTCATACAACTCCGAGGTCCTCGCCGACCGGTTCTTGGGTGAGTCGCCGCCTAGCCCGCCCCAGACGGCGGCTGCGGGCATCGAGGGCTGGATCGAAATGGTCGGTGCCCCCGCCGGCTTAATTGGGCCGATCTCAGAGCGGGAAAATCCGCACTGGCCCTCTGCGGCGTTTTGGCCGGCCCGGGCCCAGATCCTCGCCGGCGCGATCCACCGCTCTCGAGACGGCGGCGAGACCGTCGACCCGCGCTCCGCCTCATCATCCGCCGCCGCGCCAGCTCAGATCTGCCGCAGACTCGCCTGAGAGCAGGCCAAACTGTTAGATCGCCGCCGCGAGGTTTGGGCTCAGGGTCCGCCCTAGCGGCTCGCCAACCAGCGGTAGGCATGGAGTGCACCGGCAAACACAAGTACCACGCCCCAGATCGCCCCGAACAGCGGCCGCGTCAGCAGGGTCAGCCCGATGATCGAGGCGGCGGCCACCCCTACGATCACCACCCAACGGAAGACGGCCTCCTCTGAAATCCGCATCGCAATCCCGTTTTCCGTCAACCGCCGCAGGAGGTTCCGCGGCGGTCCTCCTCAGAGCACGTAGACCGTCGTGAAGACGATGATCCACATGATGTCCACGAAGTGCCAGTAGATGCCCGGTATCTCAACCCCCATATGGTCCTTGCCATCAGGCCCAAAGTGGCCGCGGAAGGCCCGGATCGTGGCGAAGCTGAGCAGCATCAGCCCGACGAAAACGTGGGCGCCGTGCAGGCCGGTGAGGCAATAGAAGATCGAGCCGAAGGAGAGATCGCGCGCACTGAAGCCGAGGTGGACATACTCGTTGATCTGGATGAAGAGGAAGGTGGCGCCGAGCATCCAGGTGAGCATCAGGCCGAGTTTCATCCCGTTGCGGTTGCCGCGCCGGATCGACTCCAGGGCGTAATGGACGGTGAAGCTCGAGGAGACCAGGATCGCGGTGTTGACGCCGGCGATCGCGACTGGCAATTCGTAGGGGTGCGGCGGCCAGGCGGGTGGGTTGACCACGATCCGCAGGAAAAAGTAGGAGGCGAAGAAGGCCCCGAACAGCATCACCTCGGAGACGATGAAGAGCAGGATCCCAAGTGTCTGCCGATCGATGCGGGAGCTTTTGTTGGCCTCCGGCGGGCCGTGGTGCTCCTCGGCGTGACCATGTCCCAGCCTGACGGTCGCGCTCTCCATCTAGCCCGCCTCCCCCTCGGCGACGGCGGCGGCGACCACCGTTGCCGGACGGCCCACCTCGATGTGCTCGACCGGCTTCTCGGTGATCTCACGCACGCGACCGATGAGGCCATGATCAAGCCAGCGCGAACCCTCGCCGGCAAAGGTCGAGATCAGGATCTCGTCGATCCGGTAGTGCTCGATCGCGTTCTTGACGGCGTGGAAGGGATCGGGACTCATCGGTTGTCCGGTCGCGTCGACGTCGGCACGGTAGAGCTCGGCCATCGTCGCGGCTAGGTCGCGGACAACCTGGGACTCGGCAACATCCTCAGAGCGTGGGCAGATGATCGTGTAGCGGTGAGGGCGCTCCGCCGCCCGCTCCTTGAGGCGATTGACAAGATCGGGGGTGGCCACCGTCTTGGTGGCGACCACCAGTGTGTGGATCACGTCCCAGCGGATCGAGTCGTCCTCGATCCGCACCGGTATGTGGGTTACCGCGGTCTCGGGTTCAAAACGATCTCTCGCCCACTCGACCAGGTCCTTGCGGGTAAACCCAAAGCGAGTCTCCGGCATGCAGGAGAGCAGCACCTCGCGCGGCTCGTGGGCTCGCACCGCGTCGTCCAGGGCCAGCGCCGGATGCGGGTCCATCACCTCTCCGACCGAGCCTATCCCGAACTCCGAGAGCACCGCCATCGTCACCTCGACCCGCGCTCGGGCGGCGTCGCGCAGCTCCCCTGAATCGATCAATTGGCCGACCGCCGGCTGATTCTGGGGGGCCGCGACGGCGACATAGGGGACCCGCTCGGCTCGCTCTCGCACGGCGGCGAGCAGCTTGCGCCCGCCCGCCACCTCGTTGAGAAAGACCAGCAGCGGCCGATCCTCGATCCGCTCGCTCACGTGCTCCCCACCACGCTCGGCTGTGTCGCGGGAGCCTCAGCCCCTTCGCCGCCCATGATCGCGTGCCGGGCCCCCGGCACGCCATACTCGTAGGGACCGCCGACCACACGTGGGATCTCGTCGAAATTGAAGATCGGCGGCGGTGAGGACACCTGCCACTCGATCGAGTTCGCCCGCCAGGGATTGGCGACAGCGCGGGGACCAAAGCGCCAACTGACGATCATGTTGTAGAGGAAGACGAGCTGGAAGATTCCCAGGAGGAAGGCGAAGCAGCTGATCAGCAGGTTCCAGTCGCCGAACTGGGCGGCGTAGGTGGCGACCCGGCGCGGCATCCCGTCCATCCCGATCCAGTGCATCGGGAGGAAGGTCCCCCAGGTGCAGACCAGCGTGCCCCAGAAGTGGACGCGACCAAGCCTCTCGTCATACATCCGCCCTGTCATCTTGGGGAACCAGTGGTAGATGCCGGCAAAGATCGTGAAGACCGAGCCGCCGAACAAGACAAAGTGGATGTGGGCAACGATGAAGTACGTCTGGGAAACGTGGATGTCGATCGGCACCATGCCGAGCATCACCCCGCTGATGCCTCCAATCGTAAAGGTGACGATGAAGGCAAGCGCAAACATCATCGCGGTCGAGTAGGTATGGATCTTGCCGAAGTAAAGGGTTCCCAGCCAGGAGAAGATCTTGATCCCGGTCGGCACCGCAATCAGCAGGGTGGTGAACATCATCGGCACCCGCAGCCAACTGAACATCCCGGCAACGAACATATGATGCGCCCATACCGAATAGCTGAGCACGACGATGCCGAGCAGCGCCAGCGCCATTAGCCGGTAGCCGAATATCGGCTTTCGGGCATGGGTGGATATGACCTCGCTGATGATCCCGAAGCCGGGCAGCATCATGATGTAGACGGCTGGGTGGGAATAGAACCAGAAGATGTGCTGGTAGCTGATCACGTCGCCGCCACCGGTGAACTGGAAGAAGTTGGTGTGAAGGAGGCGGTCGAAGAGGACCATGAACTGCACCCCGGCGATGAATGGCGTCGCGGCGACCACCAGCAGCGAGGTTGAGAGGTTCGCCCAGACCAGCAGCGGCATCCGCCAGAAGTTCATCCCCGGCGCGCGCATGGTGATGATCGTGACCAGGAAGTTGAGCGCCGTCGCGATCGAGGAGGCGCCCGCGAACTGCACGCCGAGGTTGAAGAATGACTGGCCGAGCGGCGCGCCGGTCGAGAGCGGAGCGTAGCCCGTCCAGCCGGCATCAAAGGCCCCGCCGGGGGCCAGGAAGCTGCCGACGAAGAGCAGCCCAGCGATCGGCAGCATCCAGAAGCTGAGCGCGTTGAGGCGCGGGAATGCCATATCCGGAGCGCCGATCATCAGCGGCAGCACGTAGTTGGCAATCCCGGCGAAGACCGGGATCACGAATACGAAGATCATCAGCACCGCGTGCGTCGAGAAAAGGCTGTTGAAGGTACTGGGGTCGACGATCTGGTTGCCCGGCTGCGCCAACTGAGCCCGCATCAGCTCCGCCAGCAGCCCCCCCACGAAGAAGAAGAAGAAGCTGTTGCAGATGTACTGAATGCCGATCACCTTGTGATCGGTGTTGAAGCGGAAGTAATCACGCCAGCTCTTGGCCCCGTGCTGGGAGTGATCGTCGGGAATGGTTGGCATCCCGACCGCCCATCGCAGCCAGTAGTCAAAGCAGCCGAAGCCGAGAAGGAAGCCAAGCGGCGAGGTGATCAGGGGAACAATCACCTGCGGATAGCCGGTCTGCTCGGTCTGGTAAATGGGCAGGCCGGAGATCGCCCGCAATGAGATGACCAAGCCAAAGCCGAACGCTCCGGCGAGCACGGCGCCGATCGCCCCCCGAACCCACCCCGGTCGCTTGATCGCAGCCGCCATCAGATCGCCTCCATTATGCCCCTCCCGCCGTCAGCGGCGGCGGGTTCGTTTCTGTGTCCTGCCTGACAGATTCCTGGTAGGAGGGCGGAACCTTCTCCTTGAGGCCCGAGACCCATTTCCGGAATCCGGCCGGCGACTCGACCACGACTTTGGCCCGCATCGTGGAGTGACCGAAGCCGCAGAGCTGGGTGCAGATCAACTGGTAGGTACCGATCCGGTCGGGCGTGATCACAGCCGTCGTCGTGATTCCGGGCACGTTGTCTTTCTTGATTCTCCACTCGGGCACCCAGAAGGAGTGAATCACGTCCTGAGAGTGCATCCTGAAGACGATCTGGCGGTTGACCGGTACCCGCAGTTCGCCCGGTGACCAGACGTCCCTCTTGCCCGGGTAGCCGAAGCTCCAGGCGTATTGCTGGGAGAAGACGTCGACAGTCATCGGGTCCTTGCCCCGCTGTTCGATTTCGTTCAGCACCTTCCAGCTATAGGCCCCGCCGAAGAGGACGATGATCGTCGGGATCAGGGTCCAGGCGACCTCCAGCCGCGTGTTGCCGTGGATCGGCTCGCCATCGGATTCATCGCCGGGTTTGGCTTTGAATTTCCACAGCGCGTAGAACAACATCACGACGACCAGCGAGAAGACGATCGACGAGAGCACGATCATGATGTTGAGGAGGTCGTCGATCTTGGGGGCCGCGGTGGAAGCCTCCTGGCCGTTCCAGTTGATCGAGAGCATCACCGCCGAGATCGCCGCGGCCATCGCAATCGTCGCGGCGAGCATCTTGACTATCGGCAGGCGGCCGTACATGAGCGCCGCGGCATTCTATTGAAGCTTCGGCGGGAGGCTTTGAGGCCCAAATGACGCTCGGCACGAGCTATCCGGGCGCCGCCAGCTCGTCCAATCTTCCGGCCGCGGCGGCGAGCGTTCCTCGTGCCACTCCCTCCCAGCTCCACAATCGACTAGCGGTGGCCACCAGCGCCTCTCGGACAGGCTCCCTCTCACTCTCAGGTAGCGCCAGCCAGCGATCGAGGCGGTCGGCAATCGCCTCGATCGCGCCCGCCCTGACCGGGAAGGAGAGCAGTTCGGCGACCGGGGGCGCCAACGCCGCCGCCAGCTCCCGGGAGACCTCCCACATGCCCGAATGCCCTGCCGAGATCGGCAGCACACCGCAAGCGGCCGCCTCGGCGAGGACCATCCCGAAAGCCTCCGGGAAGGTGCTCGGCATCACCAATGCCGCAGCCCCGGGCAACAGCCCGGCGACCTGCTCGTGCTCCAGGCGCCCGATGAACTCGACCGAACCGCCGGCATCCCTCCCCGCCTGGGCATAGCCCGCCGGCGGATGCGCCAAAAACTGGGTGAGGATCTTCAGCGGCTCCTCCTTCCCACCTTCCAGGGCCCGGCCAGAACGGGCGATCTCAAGGGCACCAGAGAGGTCCCCTGCTTCAAGTGCCCCCCACAGAGCCCGCAATCCTTCCTCGAACTCGCCGAAACCCGCAATCTGGAGCAGGAGGTCGGGGTGGGCGGCTCTGAGCAACGGCCACGCTGCGAGCAGCAGGTCAACCCCCTTCGAGGCGATCAGCTTCCCCACGAAGACGATCCTCCGCGGGTACTGGTCGGCGCACCGCGGCTGGAACTCCTCCAGATCGACTCCGGGCGGCCCGAGCCGGGTCTTCGCCTCCAGGCCCCGAACATCTCCAAGCGTTGACCACAGCGATTCGGCGGTGTGCCCTGAACCGACAAGCACCCCCGATGCGGCCTCGATGCCCTCGCGGGCGTAGGGGAGGAAGCGAGGGTTTGGCTTGACCGTGTACTCGAGGGCCGAGCCATGGATCTTGGCGGCGAAGGGGGCTATATCGGCGCGGGCGAGGACCGCGGGGCCCATGATCAGGTGGTTGGCGATGGCCGCCTCGATTCCCCCGGCCTCGGCGGCGACCGCCCTCACCGCCTCGACGTTGGCGGCGAGATAGCGACCGAGCTCGGCGTCGGTCAGCTCGGGGAAGGCCTTTACCTCGAAGCCCTCGTAGGGGTCTTTCACATAGACCGGCAGCAGGCCGCCGATGTCAGGATTGTGGATCTGCACGCCCTCGAGCTCGACCTCGCGCTCCTGGCAGAGCAGGTGGACCTCGTGCCCGAGGCAGGCGAGGGCGCGGGCGAGGTTGGCGTTGTAGATATTGCTGCCGGTGCCGCGCAGCATGTAGCCATGAAAAATGAGAACGCGCATCGGTGCCGCCCAAGCTATTAGTCTTCGTGGCCGTGAACGCGAGACAGCTCTACCGGATGCGGGCCCCGGCCTCCGGCCGTGAGGCGCTGGCCCATGCCGAGCCGGGAATCGTCTACGTCGACCGGGAGACCGGAGAGGAGATGGAGCCGGTGGCGCGGGTGCTGCCGCTAGCCCCCTCAGACTCGGCCCTGCCGCGAGCGCCGGAGTACCTCCGCGCATGCCGCCGCTGCGACCAGCTGATCGGGGTCGACGTCAGCGACTGCCCTTACTGCGGCCTGCGCCAGAGCGCTCCCCTGATCAGGGCTTTTTGACCAGCGTCGCCGTGTAGAGCAGGCGGGCGCTGGAGTAGTAGCAGCCATAGGTCTTGGTCTTGCCGAGCACCTGCTGGGGGTGGCCGTTTTTGATGTCTTCTTTGGAGGAGCAGTGCTTGGGCAGGCGGCTGCCACGCCAGGTTTCCCCAGCCGAGACGTTGAAGGCGAACATCGGCGCCCAGGTCGGCACGGTTAGGGCGACGGTCTGGCCCTGGAGAACGGTGAGGGGCCGTTCGAGGGCAAAGATCGCGGTCCCGCCGAAATAGGGATTGAGAACCTGGACGGGGCTCTCTCGAACCAGGGTGTACTGGGGCGGATTGCTGCCCTTGACCGCCCGCAGGACGCCGATCCGCGCCTCCGCCGGCTTGCCGAGGAATTCGTCGAAGAAACCGACCTCGTTGGTAGTGGTGGCAGATGTCTTGGTGGAGGGTCTTGAGAGGGTGATGGACCAGGCGACAATCTTGCCTTCGAACGGAGCCACGTAGGGTTTCGCAACCCCTCCAGCCGAGGTCTGGAAGCCGGTGATGTGGCCCTCGACCCTGCAGGGGGTGATGGCGACTCCTTTGACGATCTTGCCCGGGCAGGAGGGGGCTGGGGTCGAGGGGGTCTGGCCGAGGACTAGGACCCGCAGGGGGGCGGAGACGGCCGCACCGGGCCAGGCAGCGCCGATCAACGCCGCGAGCAGGCAGGCGGCGGCCGTGGCTGTTGCCAGCGCAGGGGTGCCGCGGGATCGGTTTTTCGCTGCTTCTGAAGCCATCGACTACTAGGCAACACGGGGCGGGTTCCCCGGTTGCGGCGGGGATTGTGCCGGCCGCGCCGCTCGGATGCGGCGCCGGTACCGCTCCTGCACGATCCCGGCCACCTCGCATCTGTAGGGTTGGCCACCGCCAGATGGAGGCCTCCAACCGAGCAGACGATTTCATTTCCGCCGGCCTCGCCTCCCTCGGAATTATCCCCGACGAAGTGGATTTGGCAGTGATGGCCGCCGCCCACCAGCTCTTTTGGCCGCCGATCAGAGATCTCCTCGCGCTTGACACGAGCGGGTTTGAGGCGGAGCGCTGCCCCGACCTCTCCCGACCCCCGGGAGATGGATGAGCGCTCTCGACCTGCCGCTGCGCGAGCAAGCTTCCGCGATTGCCGCCGGCAGCGTTGAGGCCGCCGAGCTGCTCGAGGCAACGCTGGAGCGAATCGCGCAGCGCAATCCGGCGGTGAACGCCGTGGTCGATAGCTTCCCGGAGCGCTCGCGCGAGATGCTCGCGAAAGCGCCCAAGGGGCCGCTGCATGGCGTCCCCGTCGTGATCAAGGACGAGTGGCCGCTACCCTGGCGCGCTCAACGCTTCGGCGCCGCCGAAATGTTCGCCGTGACGGCGCCCGGGGAATCCGGTCCATACCGCGCCCTGCGCGATGCCGGAGCCGTCATTGTCGGCGTCGCCAACATGCATGAGCTGGGCGCCAGCAGCACCGGCAACACATCCGTCTACGGGCCCGCTCGTAACCCCTGGAACACCGAGCGCTGCCCGGGCGGGTCCTCCAGCGGGCCCGCGGCAGCGGTTGCGGCACGGCTGGTCGCTGGAGCCGTCGGTGCCGACGGGGTCGGCTCGATCCGCTTTCCCGCCGCCTACTGCGGGCTGACGGGGCTAAAGCCCACCTTCGGCCGCTCGGCGATGGCCGGTCACCACCTCGCCTCGATCTCAAGCACGATCGTCTCCGGCCCGCTCTGCGCCGACGCGGCGGACTGCCGCCTGCTGGGCTCGGTGCTGTTCGGGGAGGGGCTGGCGGCCGGAGGCGCCGCCGGCCTTCGGATCGGAATCGTCACGGACACCGTCTCCGAGGACGTCGCGCCCGAGGTGCGGGCAGCCTGCGAGGAGGGGATCGAGGCGCTGCGCACCGAGACCGCTGGGGAGGTGCTCGAGGTCAAGGTCGAGGGTATTGAGCAGGGGTCCCTGGCCTCTGTCCTGATTGCCAACACCGAGAGCCTCGGCGACGTCTCGCCCGAACGCCTCAACCATCTCAACCCCGAGCTCAGCCCAATCGCCAGAGGATTTGCCAAGTACCGCATGCTGCTGCCGGCGGCGGCGAGCGTCAAGGCGCAGCGCGTTCGCACCCTGATGCGCCACCGATTGGCCGCCGCCTTCGAGGAGGTCGACCTGATCGCCTGGCCGACCGTTCCAGCCGTGGCGCCGCCGCTGGAGGCGCCGCTGGTCGAGCTGCCCTCCGGCACGCTCAGCGCCGACCAGGCCAACGTACGAGGGGCCGGGCTCGCCAACCTCACCGGAATTCCCTCGATCAGTGTGCCGGTCGGATTCGCCGGGGGCCTGCCGATCGGCCTCCAACTCCAGGCCGCCTGGGGACGTGAGGATCTGTTGCTCGACGCGGCGGAGGCCCTCGAGCGTGCAAATGGGCGGCGCTGGGTTGAGGCGCTCTCGCCCGTCGCCGAGGCAGAGCCCTCGGAGGTCTAGGAGATTGCCGGCAATCGTCGTCGAGGGGTTGGAACGCGCCTTCGATTCGGTGCTGGCCGTGCAGGGGATCGACCTGCTCGTCGGCGAGGGCGAAATCTATGGCTTCCTCGGGCCCAATGGAGCAGGGAAGACGACCACCGTTCGGATGCTTACGACCCTTCTGCTGCCGACCGGCGGGCGCGCCACCGTGGCCGGTCACGACGTGGTCGGGGAAGCGCGCGCGGTGCGGGGGTCGATCGGCGTCGCCCTGCAGGAAGCCGCGCTCGACCCGCTGATGACCGGCCGCGAGCTGATTCGCCTGCAGGCGACGCTGCAGGGCATTCGGACCGATGAGGGCAGGAGGCGCGCCGATGACCTGCTGGAGCGGGTCGACCTCGCCGCAGCCGCCGACCGCCGGGTGGGTACGTACTCGGGCGGGATGCAGCGACGGCTGGACCTCGCTGCGGCGCTGGTCCACGAGCCGCGTGTCCTCTTCCTCGACGAGCCGACCACGGGCCTCGACCCGGTCAGTCGCAAGACGATCTGGGAGGAGGTGAGGGGACTGAATGAAGAAGGCACCACCGTCTTTCTCACCACCCAGTACCTGGAGGAGGCCGACCAGCTCGCCGACAACGTGGGGATCATCGACAGCGGTAAGATTGTCGCCGAAGGAACGCCCGAGTCACTGAAGGCCGAGGTGGGCCACCCCCATATCCAGCTCCACTTGGCCGAGGGTTCGATTGTGGAGGCGGAGGAGATCTGCGCCCGGATCGGCAAGCTGCTACCCCCCAAGGACGGCAAGGCGGTCCTGGTCGAGGTCGAGAACGGCGCTGCCGACATCCCGCGCGTGGTGCGGGCCCTCGACGACGCAGGGATCGCGGTCGAGTCGCTTGAGCTGGTCCGACCCACGCTCGATGACGTCTTCGTTGAGAAGACCGGCTACCACCTCGCGGAGGAGAGCGAGGAAAAAGCGGAGACGGAACCGGTGGAGGCTTGAGCTCCCTGGCGCTGAACCTGAGGGTGATCCGAGCCCTGGGGATGCGATCGATCCGTCAGACCTTTCGCCGGCCACAGCTGATCGCGCCGATCGTCGTCTTTCCCACCCTGCTGCTTGCAATCCAGACAGGGGGAGCCGGAGCAGCGGTCAACCTGCCCGGATTCCCCCCGGTGCAGAGCTTTCTTCAATTCATGCTGGCCGGGGCGATGATGCAGTCGCTGATGCTGGCCGGAAACAGCGGTGGCATCGCGCTGGCCGTCGACATCGAGATGGGGTTCACCGACCGGCTTTTTGCGGCACCGATCTCGCGCTTCACGATTGTTCTCGGGCGCCTGGCGGGAACCGCCGCCCTCGGCCTGTTCTCCGCGCTCTGGTTCCTGGCCATCGGGCTGCTCTTCGGCGCCGAAATCCAGAGCGGTGTTCCCGGTGCGCTGATCGCGATCTTCCTGGTCACCTCGGCGGCCCTGGCCGTCGGCGGGATCGGCGCCGCGATTGCACTGCGGACCGGCAGCGCAAGCGTTGTGCAGGGCCTCTTCCCCCTGGTGCTTGTCGTGCTCTTCCTCTCCTCCGCCTTCTTCCCCGAGAACCTGATGATCCAACCGGCGCAGACGATCGCCGAATACAACCCGCTCAGCCTTGTCGTCAACGGAATTCGCGGCCCGATGATCTCCGGGATCAGCGCATCCGAGACACTCCAGGCGGTGCTGGCGATCGCCGGCATCGTCGTCCTGGGTCTGGTGCTCAGCGCGCGGGCGCTGCGCCACCGGCTGAGGGTCGGATGATGGAGGCCTCGGCGGCGACGAGACCGATCTCCGCCTGGCGGGCGAACCTGGCGACGATCGGGGCGCTGATGGTGCGCGCCAAGAACGAGCTGCTGCGGGTGCCCGGAGCGGCGATCCCCGGGGTGCTGGCGCCAACCATCTTCTTCCTTGGTCTAAACGGCGTCTTCGGTGCCCTCACCCACCTCAAAGGTTTCACCACTGGCAGCTATGAGAGCTTCATCGTGCCGGTCAGCATGCTGCAAGGTGCGGGATTCACCGGGGCTGCCGCCGGCGTCAACCTGGCCCGAGATATCGAGCAGGGTTGGCTTGACCGGCTGCTGGTCTCCCCGGCCCCGCGCTGGGTCTTGCTCGCCGGCACGGTGTTCGCGGCCAGTGCGCGTGCCTTGATCCCCGCCACCTTCGTATTGATCGTCGCGCTGCTGCTCGGAGCCAATTTCCCCGGTATCGATGGGCTCCTCGTCGCTTACTTCATGGTCGCCGCCATGGCGGCCGTCGCCGCCTGCTGGGGATCGACGCTTGCGCTCCACTTCAAGAGCCAGTCGGCAGCACCGCTGATGCAGGCGGGAATGATGGCGCTGATCCTCACCACCACCGCCTACGCGCCGATCGCCCTCCTGCAGGGCTGGTTGAAGAGCGCCGCGCAGGTGAACCCGGTCACCCGGGTGATCGATGCGGCGCGGCAGGGCTTTCTTGGCGGCGTCACCTGGACGGCAACATGGCCAGGGCTGCTGGCGCTGGTCGGCCTGCTCGTCCTCCTCGGCACGCTCGCCCTGCGCGAGATGCGACGCACGGCGAATTGAGCAGGGCGGCTGCCAGCGCCCCCCTCTGGATTGCCCGGTGAGCGAGACCCCAGGCAGCGGTGTGGGCGAAACGGTGACCGCGATCGCCGAGGGCGTGCTGCGCGGGAACTGGCTGGAGGGCGAGCGCGATGGAGTGCGCTTCGCCTACACCCGTCCGAGCCCCGGCCGCTATCCCTGGCAGTGGTACTGGGACTCCTGCTTCGCCGCGATCGTCTGGCGCCACTTTGACCCCGCTCGCTCGCGGGCCGAGTTGGAGAGCCTGCTCGCCGCCCAGCGCCCGGATGGCTTCGTCGGGCATACGGTCTTCTGGCACCGGCCGGTCTCCCTGGACCGCCTCCCCTTCTACAACGTCGGCTCGCGCGAGGCCCTGCAAACCGAGACGATCCAGCCACCGCTCCTGGCCTGGGCCTGGAAGATCGCCGTCGGGGACCCTGGCGCCGAGCCGCGCATTGCGGCCCAGCTCGATTGGCTCGCCCGCCACCGCGATCTCGAGCGTGACGGGCTGCTTTGGATAGTCCAGCCGGATGAGTCAGGGCTCGATGCCTCGCCCAAGTTCGACCCGGTCTGGAGATTGCGCGCCAACTCCCGGATCGGCTTCCCCTGGCTGGTGCACCGCAACCGGCGGCTTGGATGGGACGCGCAGCGGGTTCGCGATAGCGGCGGTCCCGTGCTCTGCGAGACCCTGGTCAACACGATGTGGTCGCTTTCACTCCAGGCGCTGGGGCGACCCTCGGTTACCGCAGCGCTGGTCGAGCGGCTCTGGGACGAGCGCCGTGGCCTGTTCATCGACGAAGCGCAGCCCGGCGGCGCCAGGCCCGCCGTTCTCACCTGGGCGGCCCTCTCCCCACTCGCCCTGCCTGACCTGCCGGAGGCGATCGGACGCCGCCTGATCGAGGAGCACCTGCTGAACGGACGCGAGTTCCTCACCGCGGTGGCGCCCCCCTCGGTGGCCGCCTCTGAGCCCAGTTATCAGCCCGGCGGTGGGCGCGGTCCGATCCGCCGCTACTGGCGCGGCCCCACCTGGGTCAATTCCGCCTGGATGGTGTGGCTGGGGTTGCGCCGCCTTGGTTATGAGATGGAGGCGACGCGCATGGCACAGGGCCTGTTCGACGCGGTTCAGCGCGAGGGACTGCGCGAGTACTACGACCCGCGCACGGGGAGGGGATTGGGGGCGGAGGACTTCGCCTGGTCGGCGCTGATCGCCGAGCTGGCAGAGCCCGATCCCGCCGCTGCAGCCAGTTATTTGTAGCGGTAGGTGATCCGGCCGCGATCGAGGTCATAGGGCGAGAGCTCGATCTTGACTCGATCTCCCGGAAGGATGCGGATGTAGTGGCGGCGCATCTTGCCGGAGATATGGCCCAGAACATCGTGGCCGTTGTCGAGTTTGACCCTGAACATCGTGTTGGGGAGGGCCTCGGTGATCTCGCCCTCCATTTCGATCTTTTCCTCTTTGGCCATGCGGCGGGGAGCGTACCTGACCAAGTTTCGCGCGGACTACCGCCGAAGCCGCCGGGCGAGTTCGACCGCTGCCGCGCGGGTCCTCACCTCGCCCGCATACTGGGCCGCCTCCAGCTCGGCCAGCAGCTCGCCCAGCTCCGGTCCCTCGCCGATACCCAAGGCCCCCGCCAGCTCGTCACCGCGCAGAAGCGGCGCGGGCGGCCCGTCGCGGCGCCAGTCAAGTGCCGCGGCGAGCATCTCCCTGGCCAGGTCGAGGTGGGCCTCGATGGCCTGCGGGGAGGCGAGTGGACCACTTCCACGGGCGGAGAGGCGGTCGGCGACGGTCAGCAGGGTGACGTCGGCAGAGACCGGCTCGGTCGCGCGCAGATACTCATGAATCCGGCGAGCGGGGAGCGGTACCTCGTGGACGAGGAAGCCGAGGCGCAGATGATGGAGGGTGAGCGCCCGCAGGTGGTTGGTCAGCCGGCGACTGGCCCGCAGCCTGGCACAGAGCCCGCCGACGATCTGCGCCCCGTCACCGTCGTGGCCGATGAAGGTGACATATCCCCCCCGCTCACTGCGGGTGGCCGGCTTGCCGACATCGTGAAGCAGCGCGCCGAAGCGAAGGGCCGCCCCCCGGGTCATCCGGTCGGCGAGGGGCTCGGCGAGGAGCGCGGCGGCCTCCCCCGCCCGCTCGCCCGCAAAGCGCCCAAGATCGGTCTCGATCTCCAGCGTGCGCCCGAGCACCGCCAGGGTGTGGCCGTGGACATCGAGGTGGTGATTGGCGCCCTGACCGACGCCGCGCAGGGCCTCCAGCTCGGGGAGGACCACGGGAGTCAGGCCCAGCTCATCGAGCAGGGCGAGGCCGCGCAATGGGTCGGGGCCGCCAACCAGCAGACCCAGCTCCGCCAGTTGGCGCTCACCCGCCGGCTCGGCGGCTCGCGAAGCTTCGCTCCGACCCAGAGCAACGGTCCCGGGATCGACCGCGAGATCCAGCTCGGCCGCAAGCCGCGCCGCCCGGAGCAGGCGCAGCGGGTCCGCGGCGAAGCTTCCGGGACCGATAGCGCGCAGGACCCCATTCTCGAGGTCGGCAAGGCCGCCGTAGGGGTCAAGGTGCTCGCCGCCGCCGAGGGGAACCGCGACCGCACCGATAGTGAAATCTCGCGCCGCCAGGTCGGCCTCGATCGTCTCGCCCCGAAGCGCGGTGACATCGACCTGCCATGACCTGTCGCGCGCCACCGCGCGCCAGCTTCCGAACTCGGCCGAGAGCTCAAAGGAATGCCCACCCCCCGCCCTGGCGATCGCCCTGGCAGCAACCGCGGGGTCGCCGGCAAAAGCGAGATCGAGGTCGGTGACCTCGCGCTCAAGCACCGCGTCGCGGATCGCCCCGCCGACGATCCAGGCCCCCTCCCCGCCCCCCAGCGCCTGCCTAGCAAGCCTCACCGGCGCCGCCGACCTGATGCGATCGGCACTGCTCCCGCTCATCTCCAGCGGCGCTGTCCCTCTGCAGCGACCGGGGGAGCGAGGGAGCAGAGGCGAAAGATCATGGCTGGGCCGGGAGTCGCGGGACGCGGGCGGAGATCCCGCAGGTGACCTCGTAGTTGATCGTGCCGAGCCGAGCCGCAACCTCCTCGGCCAGGATCGCCTCCGCCCCCTGGGAGCCGATCAGGACCGCCTCATCGCCGGGCTCGATCTCCGTTCCCGCGCCGAGATCGACGGTCACGTTGTCCATCGAGATCGTCCCGACCAGGGGGTGGCGACGGCCGCGGATCAGCACCTCGGCATTGTTGGAAAGGCCGCGGCGCACGCCGTCCCCATAGCCGAGCGGCAGCACTCCGATAATCGTCTCCCGCCCGGCACGCCAAGTCTGTCCGTAGCCGACGCTGTCGCCCACCGCAAAGCGCTTGAGGTCGGCGACATAGGAGCGCAGCGACATCGCCGGGAGAAGGCCGCGCTCGGCCGGATCGCCCTGGAATGGGTCGAGGCCATAGATGGAGACGCCGCAGCGGACCATGTCGAAGTGCGAGCGCGGATCGCGGAAAACGGCGGCGCTATTGGCAGCGTGGGCGGTGACCCCGGGGAACTCCGCCCGGATTGCCGCCGCCACCGTGGCGAAGCGGTCGAGCTGCTCGTCAAAGAACTCTGAGCCCGCCTCATCGGCGGTGGCGAAGTGCGTCCAGATGCCGGCCAGCTCAAGGTGGGGGTCCTGGGCGCTGGCGCGGGCCAGCGCCAGAACCTCGGCGGGGTCAGGAGTACCGAGGCGGCCCATGCCGCTGTCGTACTTGATGTGGACGCGGGCAGGTCTGCCCTGGGCGCGGGCGCGCTCGGAAACCAGCAGCCGGAATCCCTCCCGCCAGACGGCGAGCTCTGAACCGGAGGAGAGCGTCACATCAACCTCCTGCGCGCTCAGCGCCCCCATCGTCAGAAGCGGGACGTGCTGGAAACGACGGCCGACCTGCGCCGCCTCGGCCGCGGTCGCCACCGCCAGCCTGGTGGCCCCCCCCGCCAGCGCTGCGGAGATGCAGGCGTCGGCACCGTGGCCATAACCATCGGCCTTGACCACCGCACAGAGCTCGGCACCTCCGCTCAATGCCGCCTTCAGCTGGGCACAGTTGGCCTGCACCGCGGCGAGGTCGATCCGAGCGACCGCTCGCATCAGGGCTCCGCCCTGAAATTCATCCCCACCGGGATCGAAGCGATCACGTCGGATGCGATCACCGACTCCGCTCCACCCAGGCGCCGGGCCGCATCGCGGCCTGCATGGGCATGCGCGAGAACCGCAGCACAGGCGGCGGCGAACGGTTCGAGGCCGCGGGAGAGGAGGGCAGCGGTGATTCCCGAGAGGACGTCTCCGGTACCGGCGGTGGCGAGGGCCGGCGCGGAGAATGCATTGACTGCGACCCGCTCGCCATCGGTGACAATCGTGTCATCGCCCTTGAGGACAACGATCGCCGCGGCACGGCGGGCGGCCTCTCGTGCCGAGGCGAGGCGGTGGGCACCGACCTCCGCCGCGGGGCGATCGAGCAAGCGGCCCAGCTCGCCGGCGTGGGGAGTGAGGACGGTGGACGCCTTGCGGGCGGCGATCCGCTCTGGGCGACCGCCGAAGGCATTGAGCCCATCGGCGTCGATCACCAGCGGCACCTCGATCGCCGCGGCCGCCTCGCGCGCCAACTCGACCGAGCCAGGATTCCGCCCCAGGCCGGGACCGAGAACTCCCGCCGAGGCGCGCTCGAAGACCCTCAGCACGGCCTTCAGCGACCCGGGCGCGAGACACCCGTCGCCACCTGGACAACCGACCGACATCACCTCCGGCTGGCCCTGCTCAAAGATCGCCTCCAGATCGGCGGGGACCGCGACCGTCGCGTAACCGGCGCCGGCACGGATCGCCGCCTCCGAGGACATCCGCACCGCACCGGTCAGACCCCGTGATCCGCCGGCGATCGCGACCTGACCCGAGGTGAACTTGGTCGAGCGCGGGCCACGCTTTGGCGCAATGCCCAGCACCGAGGGTTCGATCACTCCCGCCGTGGGCTCACCAGGCCCACCCGGGGGGATGCCGATTGGAGCGACCCGCAGCTCGCCCCTGAGCCACTTGCCCGGAGCGATGAAATGCCCGAGCTTCGCTGCGTGAAAGGTGACAGTGAGGTCGGCCTCGACCGCCTCCCCTTCCGCCTCTCCGCTGGATGCGTCAACTCCGGACGCGATATCGCAGGCGACCACGGGCGCGCCGCTACGGCCAATCGCCTCGATTGCCGACGCGGCGGGGTCCCGCGGGACCCCGGAGAAGCCGGTACCGAAAATTGCGTCAATCACTACCCCGGAGCCAGCGAGGCGCTCAAGGATGTCCTCGCTCACCTGCTCTGCCTCAAGGCGCCTCAGGTTGGCCGCAGCATCCCCTCTCAGCTCCTCACGCGGCCAAAGCAGCAACGCCTCGACCTCATACCCCATCCCGGCCAGGAGCCGGGCGGCGACCAGCCCGTCCCCGCCGTTGTTTCCCTTGCCGCAGACGACGCGCACCGGCCCCGAGGGCGCAAGCCCAGCGACGGCCTCGGCCACGGCCCGCCCTGCGGCCTCCATCAGCTCCAGCGAGGGCGCTCCCTGCTCCTCGATCGCCCAGCGATCGAGGGCACGCATTCCATCAGCGTCATACAACGGCCTCAGCCACGTCTCCATTCGACGCAGCCTAGCCAGGCAGCGCTTACTTGCCGAAACCGACGATCAGCTTCGCTGTTGCTAATTCGCCCGAGCTGCCCCTGCCGACGGCGACGTAGGCGATCTTTGCCAGGTAGGGCTTCGCTTCCTGAAAGCCCTGTTCGGAGGTGGGCACCAGGGAATCGGCAAGCCTCAAAGCCGCCGGCCCGTCGACATAACCACTGATCGGCGTTGGACCAAGCGCCGCAACCGCTTCCTTGTAGCTCGGCGCCCCAGAAAGGGTCTGCCCCGATTCAGTGGAGAGACCACGCAATGTCGCCGGTAGGCCGTAGCCAATCGCGATCCGATCCCCCTCGGCGGCGACGACGAGTGGATTCTTGCCGAGTTCGGGGCTGTGGATGGAGAAGCCGCTGGCCTTGCCGCTCACAGCGGTGATGCCAGCGGTGCCCGCCCTGCGCAGCAGCAGGCCCACCTTGGCGACCGTTTCACCCGCATCGGCGGAGCTCTTTGTGGTCAGCACCAGCGCCCCGCCGAGGCTCGACCTGCTCGCGCCTTCAGCGAACACTCCGGCGTCTTCAATTGAGCCGGCGATCTTGTCGAGGTCGAGCCCCGCCTGCGCCATCGTCGCCTTGAGCTCGTGCGGCGGCAGGCTCGGTGGGACACCGGAGGCGTCGAGGCCGTCAAAGGCCTTCCTCAGCTGAGCGCCGAAACCGGACGCGGCAAAGGCTGCCAGGGATCCCGACGGGAGCGAGCCAAGCAGGCTCGCGGCACTGCCGGTGGAGGCGTCCGCCCCGGCCGCGTTCGTGCTGAGGTCGATCTCAAGGTGGTTGGAGGCCGGCAAGACGCTGGCCACGGCGGTAGCGTCGCCGAGATTGAGTCCCAGCGACTTGAGGACCTGGAGGTCCTGTTCGCTGACCTGAGACCCGCTCTGCTGGAGGAGGCTGCCGATATCGGCGTAGACGTTTGCGAGGCTTTCGCTGGGCTCGGCAGCGATCGCACTCGAGTAACGGTCGGCCCCGGCAAGCGATTCGCCCTGCGAAGCGCTCACCGCGTCCTTGAACGCTTGTTCTTCTTGGCCGAAGACGAGGAAGCTGCCGATCACCCCGATCGAGGTGCCGTTGGAGTTGTCGACCTTGTATTCGACGCCCTTGTATGAGGCAGACTTGACCGGGGTCTTGCTGGAGCCGGCCAGTTTTTCGACGAATTCCTTGCTGGCGCCGGTGTTGGTGCTCTGGACAATGGCGCCCAGTCCGCTGAAGTTAGCGCCGTCATAGTGCTCGAAGAAGATTCCCGCCCTTTCGCCGAGCCAGGGCTCGATGTCCTTGGCGTAGCTCACCTTTTCGCCCTGTTCGGCGAGGGCGCTTTCCAGTTTGGAGACGATTGCCGCTCCCGGATCGGCAATTCCCGTGACCTTCTTGGAGAGTTCTTCGGTATTTGACTGCAGTTCCCCCTTGGGCCGGACGACGGCTTCGACGTAGAGCGGCGAATCGGGGGGCGCGAGCGTCGCCGGACTGGGGCTGGAGCTGCCGCCGCCGCAGGCGGCGAATGCGAAGAGGGCAGCGATCGCCGCGAGCAGGAGGACGAGACCAGCCTTCATTGCACAGAGCCTATCCCGCCGACCTACTCGACGGTCACCGTCTTTGCCAGGTTGCGCGGCTGATCGACGTTGAGACCGCGGGCGCAGGCGATGTCATAGGCGAGGAGCTGGAGCGGCAGGATCGCGACGATTGGCTGCAAGATCCAGTCAGTGCGGGCAACCGCGATCGTCTGGTCGGCGACCTCGCCGGCCCGGTCATTGCCCTCGGTGGCGATCGCGATCGTCTCAGCGCCGCGCGCCCGCACCTCTTCCACGTTGGAGAGGACTTTGTCGAGTACGGGGCTGTCGGTGGCAACGCAGACAACCGGGGTCGACTCGTCGAGCAGCGCGATTGGTCCGTGCTTCATCTCCCCGGCGGCGTAGGCATCGGTCGGGATATAGGAGATCTCCTTCAACTTCAGCGCCCCCTCCAGGCAGACGGGAAGGCCAATGTGACGGCCGAGATAGAGGAAGAACTGCTGAGTGTGATGGCTGGAGGCGACCTCACGCACACGGTCCTCAACCGCCGCGATCGTTGTCTCGATCTTCGACGGCAACGCCTTCAACTCTCCGACCAGCTCGGTGATCCTCTGTGGCGCCAACGTCCCCCGCAGCTCGGCAAGGCGCAATCCGATCAGGTACATGGCGGCAACCTGGGCGACGAAGGTCTTGGTGGCCGCGACGCCGATCTCGAGGCCCGCCCGTGTATAGAGGACGGCGTCCGCGTCCCGGGTCGCCTGGCTGCCCATGATGTTGGTGATCGCCAGGACCTTGGCGCCGGCCTCGCTGGCGAGCCGCATCGCCGCCAAGGTGTCCGCGGTCTCGCCCGACTGGGTTATTCCGATCACGAGATCGTCAGGCCCGACCACAGGGTTTCGGTAGCGGTACTCGGAGGCAATGTCCATCTCGACCGGCACCCTGGCCCATTCCTCAATCGCATAGCGGCCGACCAGGCCGGCGTGGTAGGAGGTACCGCAGGCGACGATCACAATGCGCCGCAGGCCGGTAAGGAAGGTGTCATCCAGGTCAACCCCGGAGAGATCGACGCCGTCATCGGCCGGCAGGCGGTCGGCGATCGTCTCGGCGACCGCGTCGGGCTGTTCGTGGATCTCCTTCAACATGAAGGTCTCATATCCACCCTTCTCGGCGGCGTCCTCGTCCCAGGCGATCTCCTCAGCGGCCCGCACGACGGGCGCTCCCGTGGCGTCGAGAATTGACAGCCCTGAGGGGTCGATGGTGACGATCTCATCGTTCTCGATCTGGACCGCTTTGCGGGTCTCGGCAAGGAAGGCCGGGATCGCCGAGGCGAGGAACGTCTCGCCGTCGCCGACCCCCGCGACCAGCGGGCACTCCTTGCGAGCCCCGACCAGCCGGCCGGGCTCATCCGCGTGCATCGCGACGAAGGCGTAGTGGCCGCGCAGCTCAGCAAAGGAGGCGCGAACGGCGGCGGTCAGGTTGCCCTCATAGTTGCGCTCGATCAGATGGGCGACGATCTCGGCATCGGTCTCCGAGCTGAAGGAGTGACCTTCGCCCTCCAACTCGCGGCGCAGCGTCGCGTGGTTCTCGACGATCCCATTAAGGACGATGTGGATCCGATCGGAGCAGTCGCCGTGGGGGTGAGCGTTCTCCTCGGTAACCCGGCCGTGGGTGGCCCAACGAGTGTGGGCGACGCCCGTGGTGGCCGGCGGCGCAGCGACCGCAACCCCGCCCTCACCGTCGTGCTCGGCGACCGCGGCGCGCAGATTGGCGAGATTGCCGACCGCGCGGACGCTATCGATCCTTCCGTCGTCGATCACCGACACCCCGGCAGAGTCATATCCGCGGTACTCGAGTTTCTCCAGTCCGGCGACCAGGATGTCCCGGCAGGGACGGGCGCCCACGTATCCAATGATGCCGCACATGATGACCTAAGCCTAAAGACCCGGCGCCGCTACCCCGCGCGGGGGTCGCTGCCGGGCCCATCTTTCCGTTTTTTATGCCGCCCCACTCAGCTCAGCTCTTTTCTGACGGTGGCGACCAGGCGCTCACACACTGCGTTTGCCTCCTCGGCGGTTGGTGCCTCCACCATCACCCGGACCAGAGGCTCGGTGCCGGAGGGGCGCAGCAGTACCCGCCCACGGCCCTCGAGGGCCTCGCTCTCCGCCTCGACCGCCTCCCAGACAGCCGCAGCGCCGGCCACGGCCTTGCGGTCGGCCACGGCGACGTTGACCAGAACCTGGGGGAGCTTGCGCATCGGGATCGCCTCAGCAAGATCGCGCGGGCCCAGCTCGCCCATCGTCATCAGCGCAGCGGCAATTCCATCCCCGGTGAGGGCGTAAGCGGAGATGATGATATGGCCAGACTGCTCGCCGCCGAGGGCTCGGCCGCTGCCGCTCATCTCGTCAAGGACGTAGCGGTCGCCGACGCTCGTCACCGCGACATCGACCCCAGCCGCATCCATTGCCTGGTGAAAGCCGAAGTTGCTCATCACGGTGACCGCGACGCCGGTGCCGAGCTCACCACGAGCGGCCATCTCCAGCGCGGCGAGGGCGATCAACTCATCGCCGTCGTGGGGGCGGCCAGCAGCGTCGACGGCCAAGACCCGGTCGCCGTCGCCGTCGAAGGCAAATCCAATCTCGGCATCTGAGGCGGCAACCCTTTCGCCGAGAATCTCGATGTGGGTCGAGCCGCAGTCGCGATTGATGTTTTGCCCGTCCGGCTCGACAGCGATCGTCTCGACCTCAGCCCCGAGCCGCTGAAAGATCGCCGGAGCCGCGCGGAAGGTCGCCCCGTTTGCGCAGTCGAGCATCACCCTCCGGCCGGAAAGGCCGAGTGGAAAGGCCGACTCCAGGGCACGCAGGTAGTCCTCGAGTCCCCCGTTGAGCTCGCGAACGCGGCCAGGCCCAACCTTTGGTCCCTCACTGCCCAAGAGCAGCTCGATCCGCGCCTCAGCATCGTCGTCAAGCTTTGTACCCCGGGCCGAGAAGAACTTGATCCCGTTGTCGCGGTAGGGATTGTGGGAGGCCGATACCACCGCCGCCAGGTCGAGACCGAGCCGCTTGACGAGGATCGCTGCCGCCGGGGTGGGCAGCACGCCGCCGAGCAATGCGTCACCGCCGGCGGCGGCGATTCCGGCGGCCAGAGCGGCCTCCAGCATCGGCCCCGACTCACGTGTGTCGCGGACGATCAGGACCTGTGGTCGCTCGGCCTCCAGCGAAGCTGTAGCCGCTCGACCCAGTGCGGTCGCAAGCTCCGCGGTGAGGAACGTCCCCGCCTCTCCTCGGACCCCGTCGGTGCCGAAGAGCTTGCGCTCCGCGATCATGGGATCCGCTCAGCGCTTGCTGAACTGCGGCCGCTTGCGGGCCTTCTTCAGCCCCGCCTTGCGACGCTCCTTCACCCGCGCGTCGCGGGTCAGGAAACCGCGGCGCTTGAGGTCGCCGCGCAGCTCGGCATCGATCTCGGTAAGCGCTCGGGCGATCCCATGACGGATCGCTCCAGCCTGGCCACTGACACCGCCACCATGGACGAGGACACGAACGTCCACGCTGCCCTCATAACCGGTCGTAACCAGCGGCTGACGGGCCATCGTCTGGTGGAGGGGCCGGGGAAAGAAGTCCTCGAGGGCGCGCTTGTTGACCTCGAAACTGCCGTCGCCGGGGGTCACGGTGACGCGCGCGATCGCGTTCTTGCGCTTGCCGGTAGCGAGGTAGCGCGCTCCGCTCTCCATCTTTGCCGGTGCGCGGCTGGTCGCCTCAGGCTCCTCTCCTTCGCCGGCGAGCTCGGCCTCTCGCCGCAACCGCTCTTCCTCCTCGGCTTCGAGTCGAGCCTGCTCCTCGGCGCTGAGTTGTGGCGCCTCTGGCTCAACCGCGATCGGCTCTAGGTCGGCACCGGGGATTACGTCTCTTTTTTCAGCCGCCTTCGCGGGCACCTTAAGCTCGGTGATCGCGACCTCGGCCTCAGGGGATGGCTCCTCAGTCGGCTCCTCAGCCCCCGGCGAGGACTCCTCAGTCGGCTCCTCAGCCCCTTCCACCTCGGGCCCCGGCGAGGGCTCCTCGGTCGGCTCCTCCGCGGAGGGTGAGGGCAGATCCTCCTCCGAGGGCGCCCCAGCGTGATCCTCCAGGGGAGCCGCCGCCTCGGCGGCGGAGCCCTCGTCGGCGTTGGGCTCTGAGTTCTCGTCCTTCTTTGGCTCGTCTGTCATCTCTCGATTTCCATCGTCTTTGGCATCTGGGCAGCGTGGGGATGATCCGGCCCAGCGTAGACCTTCAGCTTCGTCAACTGCTGGCGGGCGAGGCGGTTGCGGGGGAGCATGCCCTTGACGGCCTTACGAATCACTTCCTCCGGACGCCGATCGAGCATCTCCGCCAGGGTGCGCGACTTGATCCCACCCGGATAGCCGCTGTGTCGCCAATAGATCTTCTGCGCCAGCTTGTCGCCGGTGACCCGGATTTTCTCCGCGTTTACCACGACGACGAAGTCGCCGGTGTCTATATGGGGGGTGTACTCGGGCTTGCGCTTGCCGCGCAGGGCATCGGCGATCCGCGTTGCCAATCGCCCGAGGGTCTGACCCTCGGCGTCGACCACGTACCAGTCGCGCTGGCGGTCGGCGGGTGTTGCTACATAGGTCTTCAAGAGCCCGCGGATGATAGGGAACCGGGCCTCTTGAGGCTGGCGCAGCGCTCACAGAGACCGCGAAGCACCACATCGTGCTCGGTGACCTGGAAGTGAACGCGGTCTGAGACTCGGTCGATCGCCCGCTCCAAGCCCGAGTCCTCGAAGGGGATCAGGCGCCCGCAATGGCGGCAGATCGCGTGGTGGTGATGGCGACCGCTCGGTTCGATCCGCTCATAGCCCGCCGTGCCACGGGCGACCTCGATCCGCTGAATCAAGCCAAGTTGCTCGAGCTGCTCGAGGGCGCGATAAACGCTGGCTCGGCCGACGCCGGGAGTGCGGCGGCGTAGGTCCTCGTCAATCTCCAGCGCAGTTGCTGCACAATTTTGACGCGCCAGAGCCTCGACCACCGCGAGCCTCGCGCCTCCCCGTCGGTAGCCGGCACCGGCGAGTGCAGAAAGTGCGTGTTGAGCCCAGCTCGTCTGACCCTTCGACCCCATCGTTCGATCCTAGCCGGCGCGTGCCTGGACCTCGGTGGGCAGAACCGGAACCGACCGCGGCCTCCCCGACCTCGTTCTAACCCAGGCTCGCAGGGCGGCCAGGGGTCACCGCTGGAGCCTACACAATAGTGAGACTCGTTCTCACTCCCACTCAATCGTCGCCGGAGGCTTCGAGGAGATATCGAGGGCCACCCGGTTGACGTCTTCTATCTCGTTGATGATCCGGTTGGACACCCGCTCGAGGAGGTCGTAGGGAAGCCGAGCCCAATCAGCGGTCATCGCGTCTTCGGAGGTGACGGCGCGGATCACGATCGGGTAGGCATAGGTGCGCCCGTCGCCCTGGACGCCGACTGAGCGCACGACCGGGAGTACGCAGAAGGACTGCCAGAGCTGGCGGTAGAACTCGGCGGCGCGGATCTCCTCCTGGAGGATCGCGTCAGCCTGTCGCAGGATGTCGAGCCGCTGCCTTGTCACCTCGCCACCGACGATGCGGATCGCCAGGCCGGGGCCTGGGAATGGCTGGCGCCAGACCATGCGCTCGGGCAGACCCAGCTCGGCACCCACCGCCCGCACCTCGTCCTTGAACAACATTCGCAGCGGCTCGACCAGCTCGAACTCGAGATCCTCGGGAAGCCCGCCGACGTTGTGGTGGGACTTGATCGTCTCGGCGCCGTCGCTTCCTCCGGACTCAATCACGTCCGAGTAGAGCGTGCCCTGGACCAGATAGCGGACGTCCTCGAGCTTCGCCGCCTCCTCTTCGAAGACGCGAATGAACTCCTCGCCGATCACCTTACGCTTGCGCTCGGGCTCCTCCACCCCTTTAAGCCGAGCGAGGAAACGCTCCTCGGCGTCGACGTGCACGAGGGGGATGCCGAACTGTGCGAAAGCCGCGACCACCTGCTCGGCCTCGTTCATCCGCATCAGGCCGTGGTCGACAAAGACGCAGGTCAACCTCTCCCCCACCGCCCGGTGCACGAGCAGGGCGGCTACCGAGGAGTCAACCCCACCCGATAGCCCGCATATCACCCGCCCCTCACCGACCTGGGCCCCGACGCTCGCCACCTGCTCTGCGATCACCGACTGCGGCGACCAATGCCCCTCGCAACCGGCAACGTCGCGCAGAAAGCGAGTAAGGATCTCGGTCCCATAGGGCGTGTGGATGACCTCGGGGTGAAACTGGATGCCGTAGAGCCCGCGTTCTGTGAGCTCACAGGCGGCTACCGGGGATCCGGGGCTGGAGGCGAGCGCTCGGAAACCCTCAGGCGGCTCAAAGACCGCATCGCGGTGGCTCATCCAACATTGCTGCTCCTCCGGCAGGCGGCCGAGCAGTCTTCCGCCGCCGTCGCGCAGGACCAGTTCGGTGCGGCCGAACTCCCCTGCCGGGGCCGCCTCGACCCTCCCCCCCAGCGCCTGGACCATCGCCTGCATCCCGTAGCAGATTCCCAGTATCGGGATCCCCAGTTCCAACAGCCCGGTGGGAAATGGCGGCGCCCCCGGCTCATACACCGAGGCGGGTCCGCCGGAGAGCACCAACCCCTTGGGCTGGCGCTCGCGGATCTTCTCCACTGAGGTCGTCGACGGGAGCAGCTCGGCGAACACTCCGCACTCACGGATCCGCCGCGCTATCAGCTGCGAGTACTGCCCCCCGAAATCAAGGACCAGAACCTCCTCTAAGACACTTCCGCCAGTGGGCGCCACAGCGGGGAAAGACCCCGAGGAGGCTTCGGCCAATGCCGGGGGCAGTGGGGCCCCTGCGGCGACAGAACCCACCGGCCCTGGCGCACTGGAGGCGTCAGTCATCCGATACCGCGACCCCCGCGGACACAGCCGCCCTGCCGTTGGAGCCCATCCCGACCGACTGCTCGTTCTGCAGCTTCTTTCCCTCGCTCATCAGCGCCGGAGCGACCATCACCTCGGCCCGCTGGAAGGAACGAATGTCCTCATATCCACAGGTGGCCATTGAGGTTTTCAGCGCCCCCATCAGGTTGAAGGTGCCGTCATTCTCCTGGGCGGGCCCGAGCAGAATCTCCTCCATCGTCCCGTCCTGTCTGGTGGAAACCCTGGTGCCCCGCGGCAGCGAGGGGTGAAATGTAGCCATCCCCCAGTGAAAGCCTCGCCCCGGCGCCTCCTTGGCGCGGGCAAGCGGCGAGCCGACCATCACGGCATCGGCGCCACAGGCGATCGCCTTTGATACATCACCCCCGGTCCGCATGCCGCCGTCGGCGATCACGTTCACGTACTCGCCGGTCTCCAACATGTGCTGGGCCCGAGCCGCGGCGACGTCGGCGATCGCCGTCGCCTGCGGCACCCCGATCCCCAGCACCCCGCGCGTTGTGCATGCCGCTCCCGGGCCGACCCCGACAAGGACGCCGACGGCACCGGTCCGCATCAGGTGCAATCCGGTCGAGTAGGAGGCGCAGCCGCCGACCACCGTCGGCACCGGAACCTCGGAGATGAACTCCTTCAGGTTGAGCGGCTCGACCGTGGTCGAGACGTGTTCGGCCGAGATCACGGTGCCCTGGATGACGAGGATGTCAATCCCAGCCTCAATCGCGACCTCGTAGTGTTCTCTCACCTTCTGCGGGGTGAGTGAGCCGCAAGCGACCGCGCCGCGCTCCTTGATCTCGGCCACGCGCCTACCGATCAGCTCGGGAATGACCGGCGCGGCATAGATCTCCTGCATGGTCCGAGTCGCGTGGTGCTTGGGCGCGGCGGCGATTCTCTCAAGCTGCTCCTCGGCGTCCTCGAAACGGGTCCAGATCCCCTCCAGGTTGAGCACCCCCAGGCCGCCCAACTCGTTGACGAGCACCGCAGTGTCGGGACTGACCACGCCGTCCATCGCCGAGGCGACTAGAGGCAGGTCAAAACGATAGGGGCCGAGGGTCCAGCTGATGTCTATGTCGTCGGGATCGCGGGTGCGGCGCGACGGGACGATCGCGATGTCGTCGAATCCGTAAGCGCGCCGCCCCTTCTTGCCTCGACCAATATCGATCTCCAATTAGGTCCTCCAGGGTGGCGTTGAATAGCCAGCCTACACTTCCGCGGGGACCTCCAGATCATGCACCGCCACCTCGCCCAGCAGGCGCTCGACCTGGCCGCGGTCCACGACTCCGGCGCCGAAATGCTGGGTCGACTCGGCACCGCAGGCAACTCCGTAGGCGAGGCACTCTCCAGGCGGGCGATCTTCATAGCGGGCCGCCACGTAGCCGGCCAGGAATGCATCACCGGAACCCACGGTCGAAACCGGATCCAGGGGCTCGGTGCGGACCTCGAGGAAGCGGCGCTCCGAACCCTCTCCGATTACAGCGACGCAGCCATCCGGCCGGGTGATCGCCGCCTCGCCGGCGCCGAGGCGAACCAGCTCGGAGAGGCCCTGGGCGAGGTCACCGCGATCTGCGAACTCCTGGCCCACGAGCTCCTCGGCCTCGCGCTCGTTCGGAGTGACCACCGAGGCACCGGCTCGCAAGCCGGCCATCATCGCCTCCCCCTCCGCATCGAGGATGACGACGATGCCGCGGGCGCGCAGGTCCTTGACCAAGCGCGCATAAAGATCATCTCCTGCTCCCGGGGGCAGGGTTCCCGCAAGCACGCAGATCTTCGCGCCGCCAGCCAGGTAGCCGATCCGCTCTGAGAAGGCCTCCACCTCCTCCCGGCTGACGGCCGGGCCACGCTCGTTGATCTCGGTCTGCTCGCCTGAGGTGGGATCGATCACGGCCAGGTTGATTCGCGTCTCACCGGCGATCCGGGTGAAATCGGTGAGCACCGACTCTTCGCTCAATTGCTCGAGGACGCGGGCCCCGGTCGGGCCGCCGGCAAAGCCGGTTGCGATTACCGGGCGGTCCAGCAGGCTCAGCGCCCGGGCAACGTTGATGCCCTTGCCGCCAGCCACCGTGCGGCTCTCGACCGCCCGGTGGCGTCGGCCGAGGCGGAAGTTCGGCACCGCGACGGTGCGGTCAATTGCGGCGTTGAGCGTCACCGTCAGTATCACCCGGCCCACCTCCTCCCTCGGCTTCGATCGCCGGCGGAACGCACTTGCTCGCGACTCACCAGGACCCACTCCTCTCCATCGCCCCAGCGGCGCCGACGGCGCCACAGGAGTGCCGCCCCAATCAGTATCACGAACGCCGCCGAGCCAAACGGGATCGCCTTCGCCGAGACGAAGCTTCCTGCCCGTTCGAAGGCGCCGCTCTGTGGGAGCGAGCGCTCTGCTCGCAGCGGCAGACTCGCCACCAGGCTGCCGCCGAGGAGGACCCTCGCCCGGCCGATCACCGATCCGCTGCGAATCGGACCCTGAACTTCCTTTGGCGCTCTCACCTCCACCGTCAACCGCTGGCCGCGGCGGACCGCAACCTTGACCGTGCGCCGGGAGACCAGCGGCAGCTCGCCCCCGACGTAGCGGATCGCCGGAGCGGCGAGGGCCTGGCCGCTGCGAACCGCCGTATGGATCCGGTATAGCGAGAAGCCGTAGTCGAGCAGCTTCAGGTTGTCGGTGAAGCGGTCTTCGTCGGTGGGGGCACCGATCGCGGCTGAGATCAGCTCGACCCCCTTGCGACGACCCGAGCCGACCAGGACGAAGCCCGCCCCGGAGGTGTGTCCGGTCTTAACGCCGTTGACCCAGGGGGCCATGCGCAGCAGCTCATTGATCGAGACGATCCGCCGTGGCGGGCGCAGACTGCGCAGCAGCGCGCTGCGCGAGTCGGCGATCCTGGCGAAGGCCGGTATGCGGAGCAGCCGCTGCGCCAGAGTCGTCAGGTCGCGGGCGCTTGAGTAGTTGCCACGCTGGTCGAGTCCGATCGGATTGGCGTAGTGCGTATTGGCAAGGCCGAGCGAGGATGCCTGCCCGTTCATCTGGCGCACGAAGTGACGCTCCGAGCCAGCCGCTGCCAGCGCCAGGTCATAGGCGGCGTCATCGCCGCTGACCAGGACCATTCCGTAGAGGAGATCGCGCACGCTGATCCGCTGGCCCGGGCGCAGCCCCAGGAGGGACTCGCCATAGGGGGCATGGTAGGGCGCGGCCCGCACGATCCTTCCGAGGGGCAGCTCATGCAGGGCCACCCAGGCGGTCATCAGCTTGGCCGTGCTGGCGATCAGCAGATGCCGGCTCGCCGCGTGGGAGGTCAGCACTTCGCCGGTGCGGGCGTCGATCAGGGCCCAGGCACGAGCCTCGACTCGCGGCGGCCGCGGCCGCCCGGCGGACGCCGTGCCGATCCCGAGCAGGAGGAAGGCGGCGAATGTGGCGAGCAAGAGGGTGCCGAGGCGCAGCCCGATCCGCCGCCACGGCCCTACCGCAGTCTCAACCTTTCGCCGGAGATCAGGATCTGCGGGTCGACGCGGGGATTCAGCGTTTGGATGCGGACCACCGAGACTCCTGTCTTGTGGGCAATGGAGGTCAGGGTGTCGCCGTTTTTGACCACGTATACAGCCGGGGCGTGCGCATTGCCAAAACCCGCCCGCCTCGCCTTCCCGGCCGGGATAGGTCGGCTCGAGCTTCCTGAACCCCCTCCCCCTAGCGAGGAGGAGATCGCCAGAATGAAGACCAAGAGGGCGCCGAGCAGGGCGATCGTGGCGAGGACCCGGGCCGGGGCTGATTTTCGTTTCTGCATGTGAGGGGGCGGCGGATCGGATGAGCGCCGCTGATCGTATAACCGCTCAGGGTCCTTTCAAGCGGTCGAAACGTCCCAAACCGCAGCCCGCAGACGCTCGGCGGCCGCGGCCGGATCGGGATCAGAGGCGATCCCGCGCGAGGCGGCCACCAGTGCCGCGGAGGGGCCCGGCGCGAAAGCGGCACCGAGGTCCTCAACCCGCCCGCCCTGGGCGCCGACTCCGGGTATGAGGAAGATCGAGCGCGGCATCAGCTCTCTCAGGCCTGCCAGGTGCTCGGGCTCTGTCGCGCCAACCACGGCGCCCATTCCGCTCAGCCCTCCCTTCCCCGCCAGGCGATCCGAGAGGTCATTGACGATCGCAGCAAACCGCTCGTGGAGCGGCCGCTCGGGAGCGGGCAGGTCCTGGAGATCCGCGGCCCCGGGGTTGCTTGTGCGAACCAGGACAAAGACTGCAGACCCATGTGTCGCGGCCGCCTCGATAAGGGGATCGAGCGCGTCAAGGCCGAGGAGGGGATTGGCAGTGAAGGCGTCGACGCCCAATCCCGCCACCGGCCCCCACGGGGTAGGCGTTTCGCCGACCAGGGCCTGGGCGTAAGCGGCGGCGGTGATAGGAACGTCGCCCCGCTTGCCGTCGGCGACGACGAGCAGGCCCGCCGCCCGCGCCGCCGCACAGACCTCTTCGAGCGCCTCCCATCCGCAGGCGCCGAGTCGCTCAAAGCAGGCGAGCTGCGGCTTGGCCGCCACGCAGGCTGGGCCGGCGCTCTCGATCAGCGAGCGGCAGTGTGCGGACACCGCGCGAGCGGCCAGCTCCGCGGGCGGTGCCCGAGTGCCGACAGCGGCGGGCACTCCCGCCAGCTCGAGCTTCGCCGGGTCCGGGTCCAGACCGAGGCAGATCTGACTGCGGCGCTCCTCAACCAGCGCCTCCAGCCGATCGGCGAAGGGCTCGCTCAGGGAATCAGCCGCCCTTGACCTTGGCCTTCAGCGCCGAGCCAGCGGAGAAGCGGGGGACCTTGCCCCCGGGAATCATGATCCGCTCGCCGGTTCGCGGGTTGACCCCCTGGCGAGGACCGCGCTCGGCGACGTGGAACTTGCCGAAACCCGTGAAGCTAACCTCGCCACCCCCGCTTAGTGTGTCGGTGATCGCATCCAGCACGGCGTCCACGGCGTCGGCTGCGCCCTTCTTGCTGCCCACCCGCTCGTCGCCCGCCAGTTGATCGAGAAACTCAGCCTTGGTCACGTCGAAATTCCTCCTCGGGATTGAAGACGGCCGCAATCTAACAGTGGACTCGGCGTAACGCCGGGCACGCGTGAAGACATTGCGCATCGGAGGTCATGAGCCACCGATCGTCATCTCGCCAATCAGCAGCGCGGGGGTGCAGACGGAGCCACCGAATGGGACCCAGCGGGAATCCGCCCCGGCGCTGCGAACCGCCCCCAGCATCGAGACCAGGTCGCCTGCGATCGTGAACTCGCGCAGCGGCTCGGCCGTCTCGCCGTTGTGGATCGCCTGCCCCGAGGCACCCACGGAGAAGGTGCCGGACACCGGGTTTATGCCTGAGTGCAGACCAGCGACGTCAGTCACGTAGATACCCTCGCCGGCCTCGTCGATCAGCTCCAAAAGTGAGAGCGGACCGGGGGCTACGATCAGGTTGGAGGCTGCGACCGAAGGCAATGAACGGTAACCGCTCCGTCCAGCGTTGCCGCTCGATTTGGTATCCCCCCGCCGAGCGGTGTAGGTGTCATACAGGTAGGCCCGCAACAGTCCATCCTCGATCAGTGCGCTGCGACGGCGGGGGATCCCCTCGCCGTCAAAGGGCGAGGAGGCGGGCCCGTCGGGATCCAGCCCATCATCGTGCAGCACTAATGCGGTGCCCGCGATCTCCTCACCGAGCCGCTCCGCAAACGGGGAGCGGCCCCGCTGCACCGCGTCAGCCCCGAGGGTCGAGCCGATTAGGGCGGCAAAGCTGGCGGCTACGGTCGGGTCGAGGACCACAGGGCAAGAGCGCGAGGCGGGCTTGCTGGCCCCGATCATCGCGGCAGCACGCTCTGCCCCCTCAACCCCGATCGCAGCGGGGTCAAGGCCGGCGGGGCCGCGGGCCAGGCCAAAGCCGAGGCCACTCTCGCGGCCGCCATCACCAGCGGCCAACGCCTGCAGGAAAGCGTAGGCGCTCGAGGACTCAAACTCACCGTTCACGCCGGCAGAAGAGACGATCGCGACCCGCTCGGCCGAATCCGCATACACCGCCGTCTCCACTGCGGCGATTCTTGAGTCGGCGGCGAGCGCGGTCCGCTCCACCTCGAGCGCCAGCTCGACGACCCTGGTGGTCGGCCACTCCTCGACCGAAGGGTCGCGCAGCCCCTCCAGCGGCGGCGGCGGCGCGGACCGCGGGGGGCCGGCAAACTCGTCCTCGTCCGCCGCCTGTGCGGCCTCCGCCGCCCGAGCCGCGATTGCGGCGACGCCCTGCTCAGAGGAATCGGTCCCATAGGCATAACCAACCCGCCCTCCGAGCCAGGCTCGCACGCCGATACCGCGCTGGGTGGCTGCGGTCAGGCTTTCCACCTCTCCTCCGTGGACCCGCACCTCGCGCCCGGCATCCTCGGAGGCGTAGGCCTCGGCCTCACCAGCCCCCGCCGCCAGGGCCGCCTCAACGGCCCGCGCGGCCGCGGCTGCGAGTTCGCTCATACCTCGGTCCCCCCGACCGTCATCGCCAGGATGCGGACATGGCCTTGGCCGGTGCCGACCGGCACTTTCTGGCCGCCCTTGCCACAAAACCCTGTCTTCATCTCGAAGTCATCTCCGACCGCGTCGATCCCCATCAGGGCCTCGAGGCAGTTCCCGATAAGGGTCGCCCCGCGGCAGGGCCGGGTCGGTCTACCTGCCTCGATCAGATATCCCTCGGAGACACCGAAGACGAAATCTCCGGTCGCCGGGTCGACCTGCCCACCGGCGAAGGAGACGGCGTAAAAGCCCCTCTTGACCTCAGCGATGATCGCCTCGGGGTCCCCCTCTCCCGGGGCGATGTAGGTGTTGGTCATGCGTGGGATCGGCAGGTGACGGAAGCTCTCGCGACGGCCGTTGCCGGTCGAGATGACCCCGTCGCGATCGGCGCGCACACGGTCATAGAGATATGAGACGAGCCGCCCGTCCTCGATGACTAAGGTTTTCTGGGTGGGGGTGCCCTCGTCATCGATGCCGTCGGTTCCCCACTCGCCCGGCAGGCGGCCATCGTCGTAGGCGCTGAGCAAGGGCTGGGCGACCCTCTCGCCCAGCTTGCCCACGTAGACGCTCGCCCCCTTTTGGACGTGATCTGCCTCCAGGCCGTGGCCGGTCATCTCATGGAAGAGGACACCGCCAAAACCGCCGCCGACGACGACCGGCATCGAGCCCGCCGGCGCCGGATCGGCGTCGAGCAGGGTCAGTGCCTTAGCGGCGGCCTGCTCGGCGATCCGGCCCGGATCGCCGTCGAGCAGCTCGAAGCCGCGATGCGCGCCAAGCGTCTCAAAACCGGTCTCGACCACATCGCCGCGGCGTGCCACCACCTGGGCACCGAGCCGCACTCGAATGCGGTCATCGCCGCTCAGAAGGCCCTCGGAGTTGGCGACAGCGACCTCACGGCGGACGTCCCCGTAGGAGGCCGAGAACTGGGCGACCTCACCCCCCGCGGCCCGACCGCGCTCATCAAGCTCGCGCAGAAGCTCCGCCTTGCGCTCAGCCGGAACCTCTTCGGGGAGTTGCTCGATCACCTGTGGGATTGCCCGCCGGGGGGCCTCTATGGGGCGCGGCTCGACGCGTTTTCCCCGCAGGGCGGAGGCGGCTTCCCCGGCGGCGCGCTCCAGGTCGGCGGGAGCGAGCCCGTCGACATGGGCGAAGTAGGTGGTACCTCCGGCGATTACCCGAACTCCGGCACCCTCCTCGGCGCCGGCCTGCACAGACTCGATCCGCGACTCATCTATCGACATCGAAAAGCCGCGGCGACGTTCGGCGAAGACCTCGGCGAACTCGCCCCCTGCCGCCAGGGCCCGGGTGAGGGTGCGCTCAGCGAGTGCGGGATCGAGCAGGTCGCTCACGGCTTCGGCCGCTTTCCGGCGACCTCGATCAGGTTGCCCGCGGCAAGGAAAAGCTCGCCGCCAACAGCGGAGTCGGTCGCGTGATCGACGCTGCGCCCACCCGCGTAATAGAGGCGGGCGAAGGGACGGCGAGCGACGCGGCGGCGGCGCATGTAGGCGGCGGCCTCGTCGGCGTAGCCGGAGACACGGTCAAGGATGACGCGGTGGGGCTTGGGAGTCATGCCGTCCTTCTCGCTGAGCCGCTGGCCAGATCGCGCAGGATGGAGCGGAGATCGAAGAGCATCAGGGAGGCGAGCGCGAAGCGCTCGGTCACGGCAATGGCGACCATTCCCGCACCGCGCACAGCGAAGACCTCCCCCTGCTCGGTGGCAACGTGGATCTGTTCGAATGGCTCGGCACCGGCGTTGTCGGCAACCTTGAGCAACGCACCGCAGTTCTCGCCCCAGCGATCGACGCCTCCGGTGCCCGCCAGGACGGCACCGGAGGCGTCGAGGATCGCGGCGCCGCGCAGATCGGGTGACATCTCGTCAAGGAAGGCAAGTGCATGTTCTGCGGCATCGCCGGAAGGGGCCAATGTGGCGGCGTCGGGCATCTCGGCCAAAATACCGGGCCGTGTCCCTGGCCAGAGCCTCCTGGATCACCGTGGTGGCGATCTGCGCGATCGCCGTGGTTCTGTTTGCGATCGGCGGCTACACCGGCTACTCGATCACCGTCGGCGCCGTCGGCATCGCCGCCGCCGTCAACTTGCTGCCGCCCCCCTAACCCCACCGCGTCGGGCTACAGCAGCCGTCGAGCATCGCTTCACCGCTGGACTCCGGCGGGGCGGTTGGAATTCGGAGCGTTGCGCGGGCTCGACGGCGGGGACGCCGGGAGGGCGGCCGCTCGCCCTCCTCAGCGGCCGCTAACCGGAGCGATATGGGCCACCGGCAGCCGCGTCGGACTCACGCACAGAGGTCTCTGGCTCGACGTGAATCAGGACTTCGGCGCCGTCCACCTTGGCCTCGATCTCGTCGCGCATCCTGTGGGCCAGCTGGTGGGCGCGCTCAAGGCTGGTGCCCGAGCGGTACTGAACGTGGAGGTCGATATAGCGGCGCGCGCCTGCGCGACGGGCGCGCAGCCTGTGGTACCCGGCCACCTCCGCAGTTCGCGAGGCGCCGATCGCGGCCTCAATCCTGTCCATCTCGCCGCTGGGAAGCGCTTCATCGACGAGTACCCCAGACGAGCGTCTGATGATCCTCAATCCCGCGGTGACGATCGCCACCGCGACAACCAGTGCCGTAATCGAGTCGAAAGCAGCGTCACCAGTGATCTTGACGAGGGCGAGTCCCCCTAGGACCCCTGCCGAGGTGAGGGCGTCGGCGCGAAGGTGCGCCGCGTCTCCCTCCAAGGCGGGCGAATCGTGTGCCCTCGCCTGTTGGGAGATGACCGTGGAAACACCCAGATTTGCCAGAACCGAGAACCCCATCACCACCATGCCGACGCCGAGGGACTGCACGGTCGACCCCACCACCAGCCGGTGGGTTGCCTCGTAGACGATGATCCCGGCCCCGACCAAGATCAGCATCCCCTCGATTGTCGCCGCCAGGCTCTCGACCTTCTCATGGCCATAGGGATGTCCGGCGTCGGCCGGCTCGTCCGCTTTGCGCACCGAGACGAAGGCGATCACGGAGGCCAGGAGGTCGATCAGCGAATGGACCGCCTCGGTGACGATCGCAATCGAGCCGGTGATCGCTCCGGCCGCCAACTTGATCGCGATCAGCAGCGCGTTGGAGCCAATCGAGAGTGCCGCGGCGCCGCTTTTGGTCCGGATCACCTCGACCCGTCCCGCTCGGCGGACCCGAGGTGTTCGGCGAGCAAACGGGCTGCCCTGCCCCGGTGGCTGATCGCGTGCTTCTCGGCAGGATTGAGTTGGGCCATCGTCCGCTCGTCGGCTGGCCCCGTATCGTCAGGAACGAAGGCGGGGTCATAGCCGAATCCACCTGCGCCGCGTGGCGTCATCGCAAGCCGGCCCTCACAGCGACCCTCGAAGGTGCGCTCGGCGCCCCCCTCGTCGACAAGAGCGATGACACAGACGTAGGCGGCGCGGCGCTCACCACCGGCGTCTGCAACCTCGCCCAGCAGCTTCTCCAGGTTTTCCTCGTCACTGGCCCCCTCACCGGCGTATCGCGCTGAGTAGATCCCCGGCCGGCCACCGAGCGCCTCCACCTCGATCCCCGAGTCGTCGGCGACCGCCGTCTCGGCGCACGCCGCGCGCGCCGCCCGCGCCTTGATCAACGCGTTTGCCGCGAAACTGTCGCCGTCCTCTGGCGGTAGCTCCAGATCAGGCGGGAGGGCGTGCAGCCCCACCTGCGGCAGAATCTCGATCAGCTCCCGCAGCTTGTGCTCGTTGCGAGTGGCGAGGATCAAGCGACCCGCTCCTGCACCTCCCGCAGGCGGGCGATGCCGCCCTCGGCAAGAGCGAGCAGCTCATCGAGTGAGGCTCGGGAAAGAGGTGTGCGCTCCGCCGTGGCCTGCACCTCGACCAGGCCGCCGTCCCCCGTCATCACGACGTTGGCGTCGACCTCAGCGGCAGAGTCCTCTGAGTAGTCGAGGTCGCAGACGGCTCGTCCGCCGACCATGCCGACGCTGATCGCCGCGACGGAACCGTTCAGCGGCATCGCCGCGATCTCACGGGCGTCGACCAACTTCTGGAAGGCCTGGTGCAGCGCCACGTATCCGCCGGTGATCGCGGCGCACCGTGTGCCACCGTCTGCCTGGAGCACGTCGCAGTCGACGTAGACGCTGCGCTCCCCCATCGCCTCGAAATCAACGACGACGCGCAGCGAGCGGCCGATCAACCGTTGGATCTCCACCCCGCGACCATCCTGCTTGCCGCGGGAGATGTCACGGGCCTTGCGCTCTCCGGTCGAGGCCGGCAGCATCGCGTACTCGGCGGTGACCCATCCGCGACCGCGCCCTTGCATCCAGCGCGGCACGGAGTGGCTGATCGAAGCTGTACAGATCACCCTGGTCTTGCCCACTGAGATCAGCGCCGACCCGTCGGCGGTGGCGACGAACCCAGGGTCGATCGTCACCGGGCGGCTGTCAGCCGCTGCGCGATCGTAGCTACGGGAAGCGGGCATCGCCGCGAGTCTCCCTCATTTGACGGCAACCTTGTCGACGGCCTCCTCATTTGGTGATTTCTCACCCGGCAATCTCCATTCCCGGCTGGATCTTCACTTCGTCCTCGCCGCCGCAATACACGGGGAGCCGAAAGAGATCAAACCGAGATTGGCGCCAATCCCAGCCCGCGCACCTCATTGCCGATGTCTCACATAGCCTCGCCCCGCGACGGTGCCTGTCGCGCCGATCGGCACCGGACCTTTCCCCTTGCGCCCGCGGGCCAAGGCCCGGTTCTGCCATCGCACCCACCAAACCCCCCGCAGGTCGAGCTTGAGACCGAAAATGCGCCGGCAAGGCAGCTTCTCCCTATTCTCCTTTGAGTGAGCGAGGATCAGGTTCCTCATCCCAGCTCCTCACAGGGGCGCAGATCTTGGTGGCGCCGTCGCTCGGTGCTGGGGCTGGGGGCCGTGGGCGTCGTCATCATCGGGCTCGCCGTCGGCGCCTTCGCGCTCTCCGGCGCCACATTGAGCACCGACTCGGCTGCACTCGCACGTTATGAATTGGGGGACTTCGGGGGGATCGTGAAGCAGGTGCACGCCTTTGGCCCCGACGGTCGGCCGATCCCCGTCGTCGTTCACTCCGGCAGGCTGGAACCGAAAACACCGATCCTTCCCGGCGAGCGGGTCTCGGTTGATCTCGTCGTGCGCACGCCCGGATGGCTCGGCTGGCTGGTCGGCGGGGAAGAACACCAGAATCTCACCTTTCGGGCACCGGCGGCCCGGGTGCAGACCCACTGGGTGACGGTCCACTCCGCCGCACCCAGCATCTCTTTCAGCCAACCGGTGAGCGAGGTTGCCTACGGCACCAGCGGGCACCTGCACCACGAGAGCTTTCTCCAGCCTCACAGCACGGTGAGCCTCGGCCCCCGCCAGGCTGCCGGGACGGTTTTGGTCGCCAGCGCCCCTCGCTCTTGGGAGCGGCTGAGCCAGCCCGAGCCCGTCACCTGGTTCCCCGCAAGCCGCTCGCCGAGTGTCGCCGCCAGCCCTCCCCCGGGTGCCACCGTCTCCCCTGCGACCCCGCTGCGACTGACTTTCTCAAAGCCCGTCGCGGACGTACTCGGCTCTGCCCGCCCCACCGTCTCCTCTCCGTCATCCGGAGAATGGCGGCAGACCGACAGTCACACGCTCCTATTCACCCCCAGGGGCTACGGGGCTGGCCTAGCTACAACGCTGCACGCCGAGCTTCCGCGCCAGGTCGAGATCATTCAGGCGAACGGCTCATTGCAGGCCGGCCGGGAAATCGGCTGGACGATCCCGCCGGGTTCAACCCTGCGCCTGCAGCAGCTCCTCGCCCAAGCCGGTTACCTGCCCCTTGAATGGAAGCCGGCCGGTGCCGCAGTGCCCCGCAATCCCTCGGGGGAGCTTCGCGCCGCGGTCGAACCCCCGCGGGGCAGGTTCACCTGGCGCTACGCCAACACCCCCTCTACCCTGCGGGCGGCCTGGTCCTCTGGCAGGCCGAACACGATCACTCGCGGCGCCGTCATGGCCTTCGAGAACGAACAGGAAATGGAACCCGACGGCGAAGCCGGATCGGCGGTCTGGGCGGCGCTGCTGCGAGACGCGATCGCCGGCAGGCGCAGGTCAGAACCGGGCTACAGCTACGTCTACGTGAGCGAGACCGTCCCCGAGACGCTGACGCTATGGCATAACGGACACAAGGTTCTCAGCACCGCCGCCAACACCGGGATTCCGGGTGCCGAAACTGCACTCGGTACCTATCCGGTTTTCGAGCACCTCTCCGAAACCACGATGACCGGCACCAACCCCGATGGCTCCCATTACAGCGACCCCGGAATCAAATGGGTGAGTTACTTCAACGGCGGCGATGCTCTGCACTCCTTCGACCGCGCCTCCTATGGCACCCCGCAAAGCCTCGGTTGTGTCGAGATGCCACTGGAAGAGGCCGCCAAAGTCTGGCCATACACACCGATCGGGACCCTGGTCACGGTCGCCCAGTAGCGACGAGATGATCCGCAGGCCCCGCGTCCGCTTTGGCGCCGTCCAGGGAAGAGCACTTGCCGGTCTCGCGCTCGCACTCTGCGGGTCGGTTCTGTTTGCACCGGTCGCCCATGCGAGATCGCTGGCGCCCGAGATCAACCCCAACGGGATGCGGGGTTTGGGCACAGCCAGGCAGGTGATCGAGATCGGGACCACCGGTATGCAGACGACATATGCGACAGCCTCGACCTACCGGCTGGAGGGCGAGCGCTGGCAGATCGTTCGCGGGGCGATGGAGGCCAGGATCGGCTACAACGGCCTCTCCATGCCGGCCCGACGACACGCCGGAGACGGCACAACCCCGATCGGCAATTACGGCTTCGTCTATGACTTCGGATCGCAGCCCGACCCCGGCGTAAGTGGATTTCGGTGGCGCCGCCTCGTGCCCGGATCCTGTTGGTCGGGAACGCGGGCTGCCTACAACCGCTGGGTGGTGCGCCGCCCCTGCGCACCCGCCGACGAGGACCTCTGGAGCAACCACGCGCTCGCCTACCGATACGCCGCCGTGATCGATTTCAACTACAACCATCCCGTCTTTGGACGGGGATCGGGGATATTCCTGCACGAGCAGACCGGCGGGCCAACCGCCGGGTGTGTCTCGCTGCGCCAGGCCGATCTGCTCTCGGTACTGCGGTGGATGCGACCGGGGGTACGCATTCTGATCGGCCCAAGCAGCTGGATACGTTCGCTGAAGGGTTGAGTCAGCCCTCCGCGCAATCGCTCCGGGGATACGCTCGCCACCTGTGCGCGTCCTGGTTGTAACCAACTTCCTCCCTGACGCCACCGCGCCCCAGCGGGGGCGGTGGGTGCGCGACCAGATCGATGAGGTGCGACAGCTGGGTGTCGAGGTCGATTTGTTCGCCTTCCCACGAGGGAGGGACGAGTACCTGCCGGCGACGCGACGGCTGCGAGCGCTGTTGCGCCGTGAGCACTTTGACCTCGTCCACGCCCACTATGGGCTGGTGGGTTGGTGCGCACGGTTGGCCGGCGCGCGGCCGCTGGTCGTCACCTTCCATGGGACCGACGTTCGCCACAGCGTCGTTGGCGCGCTGTCGCGGCGACTGGCTTGGCGGGTGGACTTAACCTCGGCCGTCTCACGGGCTCTGTTTGCCCCCGAGGACGGCAGGCCTGGATTACCGCGCATCCCGGGGGCGGCTGTGCTTCCCTGCGGCCCGGACCTCGGTCGTTTTCGGCCGCAGTCGCGGCGCCAGTCGCGCCTGGCGCTTGACCTCGATCCGGACGGTCGCTACCTGCTCTTCCCGGCCGATCCGGCCCGACCCGAGAAGCGCCACGATCGCGCCGTGGCGCTGGCGCACACCTGTGGAGTCCAGCTGCTCAATGGCGGGGCGATCGAACCCGATCAGATGTCGCTCTGGATCAACGCCGCCAACGCGGTGGTGATCACCTCTGACTATGAGGGCTTCGGCCTCGCCTGCGTCGAGGCGCTGGCCTGCGACGTGCCCGTGCTCTCCACTCCAGTGGGCATCGCCCCCTACGCACTGGCTGGCATCGCGGGATGTCTATGCGCACCCTTTGACATCGCAGCCTGGAGCGCAGCAGCCCGACCTCATCTTGAGGCCGCGGACCCCCGTATTGCCGGGGCGCTGCGCGCCGCTTCGCTCTCGGCGAGGCGGATGGCCGAAAGGGTTGTCGAGGCCTACCGCGACGTCAGCACCGGCCCGGTAATAGATTGAGCCGGCGAGATGGCGAGCGAGAGGATGAGCGGAGCGAGTGGCGAGGGCCTTGACGCGCAGGTGGCGGAGGCCGAGCGCCGGTTGCGGGAAGCTATGGATGCGGCCGAGGCGGCCGAGCGGAGGGCGATTGCCGAGGTCCGCGCCCTGGAAGCCAACCTCGAGAAGGAGCGCCTGGGCGCCGCGGAGGCCGAGGGAGAGCTGCGCCGTGAGCGCCAGGCAAAGGAGAAGGCGATTGCCGCCGCCGAAGAGCGTCTCGGCGAGATCGAGGCCCAGGCCGAGGCGGCTGAGAATCGCGTCGAGGCGGCGGAGCGGCGCGCCGCGGAGGCCGAGAGGGCGATCGACGACGGCAGAGCGCGCGCCCGGGAGGCGGCAGCCGCCTGGTTGCGAGGACAGGTCGAGTCGATCCGCCGAGAGGCAGAGCGGCAATAGCCGAAGCGGTCGAGTTTGACGTCGCCGTGGTCGGTGGCGGCGCGGCCGGGCTTTGGACGGCGCTGCGAGCCGCCGAGAACGGCGGCTCAGTCTGCCTCATTTCCCGTACGCCACTCTCCCAGAGCGCCAGCTTCTGGGCGCAGGGTGGGCTCGCCGCGGCGCTGGAGCCGGGCGACTCCCCCGCCCAGCATGCCGCTGACACGATGGCAGCGGGCCGTGGGCTGTGTCGGCCCTCGGCTGTCCAAACCTTGGTCGATGAAGCTCCGGCTGCCGTGCGGGAGTTGCGCGAGCGCGGCGTTGTCTTCGACCTAGACGAGGAGGGGGGGCTGGCCCTGGGGCTTGAGGGCGGCCACACGCGGCGGCGGATCGTGCACTCGGGCGGTAGCCAAACCGGACACGAGATCACCTCGAAACTGGCCGCAATGGTCGCCGCTGAGTCGCGTATCGAGGTTCGTGAGCGAACCTCGGCGACGGCGCTTTGGAGCGACGGCGAGCGCTGTCACGGGGTGCTGAGCGAGGCCGAGCCGATCGCAGCGCCAGCCACCGTGCTTGCAACCGGCGGGGCTGCGGCACTATGGCGACGCACCACCAACCCGCGCGGGGCGATCGGCGCCGGACCGGTGGTCGGCCAGAGAGCGGGGGCCGATCTTGCCGATCTCGAGTTCTGCCAGTTCCATCCGACCGCGCTGGCGCTGCCCGGGACTCGCTTTGACGGGATGTTGATCACTGAGGCCGTTCGCGGTGAGGGCGCAACCCTGCTCGACGCGGCCGGGCGACGCTTCACCGACGAGCTCGCCCCGCGGGACGCGGTCACCGCTGCGATCCTCGACCGCACCGAGAGGGAGGGCACGGCCCATCTCGGACTCGACCTGCGCGCGGTGGACCCGGCTCGCTTCCCGAGCGTCTTTGCGTCTCTGGCCGAGGCCGGGCTGGATCCTCGCTCGGCGCCTGTGCCGGTAGCACCGGCCGCCCACTACGTGATGGGAGGGATCGCGGTCGATCTCGAGGGGCGCTCGTCCTTATCCGGGCTCTACGCGGTCGGCGAGTGCTCCTGCACCGGACTGCATGGCGCCAACCGCCTCGCCTCAAACTCGCTCACCGAGTGCTTCGTGTTCGGCGCCCGGACGGCGCTGGCGGCGCTGGGAGAGGCGCCCGGCGCCGGGCGCCCGGCCCCCCCTGGGTGGCGCTTCACCCCGCCGACTGAAGAGACGCGCGATGCTGTCTGGCGCCTTGCCGGCCCACTGCGGAGCGCTCGATGTCTGGGTGCGCTGGCCGGCGATCCCTATCCCCTCGCTCGCGGGATTGCCGCGGCTGCCCTTCAGCGGCGCGAGTCCCGCGGCGGGCACCTGCGCACGGACTTTCCGGCCATCGACCCTGAGCTGGACGGCGTCCACCTCGTCCTCTCCCCCGCCGGCGCGTCACGCTGGGAGCGGTGGGAGTGAGCGCTGAGGCTCGACCGAGATGTTTTAAGAAGGTTTAATTTGGCGTTTGGACCGGGCTGGTCTAAAATGCCCGGCTCCGGGCGGACCGACCGTCCAGACAGGGGCAGAGGCGCCTCTCTCAGTCATCGATTCACACGACCTTCTCAGGTACAGCTTCCAAATGCCGATCGCTTTCAAGGAATGGGCCGTAACGGTGCGTGCGCTCGCCGAGGGTGAGCAGCTGCTCACCCTGCGCAAGGGCGGAATCCGCGAGGAGAACAAGCACTTCGAGCTCGAGCACGAGCGTTTCTTCCTCTACCCGACCTTCGACCACCAGCAGAACGATCTGGTGCGTGAGTCCCATCACCCCGAGCTGCGCCGGGCGCTTGAAGAGGGGGTCTGGCCCGACGAGGAGCCACCTCCGAGGGCGCTGATCCAAGACGGCGGGATCTCTCAGCCCGAGCGGGTCCGCCTGCGCGCCTGGGCCGAGGTGACCGATCACTTCACGATCACCGATCGACGGGCGCTCGACAGCCTCTCGCCCTTCTACGTCTGGACGCCCGACTACGCCGAGAAGCGGCTCAACTGGAAGCGTCGCCACCCGCTGCACGTCCTCCTGCTGCGCGTCCACCGCATCCCCCGCCCCGTCACCGTGCGTGTTCGCGACGAGTACCACGGCTGCCGCTCCTGGGTGGAGATCGACCGCGACCTCCCCTTCGAGGGTACCCCCGTAATGGCGGATGAGGAGTTCGACCGTGCCCGCCAAGAGATCCAATCGGTCTGCGCAGGCCAGGCCGAACCAGTTCTCGTCTAAGGCCGTTTTAGACGGCGGTTAGTACGCTCGGCCCCGGTGCCTTGGGTCGAGACAAAATCGCTCAGCTTTACCGCTCGCCACGACAGCGACGACGGGGCCTTCGCTGAGCGCACTCTCGACCGGCTGGAGGACCTGAGGCTAAGGCTCGAGGACGACTTCGAGCAGGTACCCGGGGACGTCACTGTCGTCATCCACACCAATCCGGCCTGGCTGACGATGGCTCATCCATTCCTGCCGGCTGCGCGCTGGTCGGCGGCACCGGCCGGCCGACGCTACCTGGCGGGTTGGGCGATGGCGACCGAGTTGCATGTCCTCAACGATCCCCACATGGAGCGCCGCGCCGCCGGTGAGGATTCACGCGAAGCGCTGCGAGGGACCGCCGAGCGCCTCTATGCGCAGCTTGTGATCGCCGCAAACAACCCGGACCTTCCCCCCTCATGGACGCCGCGTCGCTTCGCCCGCTACCTGCGCTGGGCATGGCTGGCAGAGGGCGGCGCCCAGTACTTCTCCCGCCAGGTGGGCCTCTACAGGGCCGCGGTGATCCGTCGCCTGCGCGAGAGCGCCCGCCCCTCCTTCCCCCCATCGCGCCGAGACGCGGTGATCCTCGGCGGCACGATCTTCGACCTTCTCGAGAACGAGCGCGGCGCCGATGCCTGTCGGCAGCTCGCCATGCGCCTGCTGCCCGGCGGCGCAAAGCCGACCCTGGAAGCCGCCTTTGAAGCCAGGATCGGTGAGGTTGAGGAGGCCTGGCGTGGCTACCTGCGGGCGATCGCCCGTCCCAACATCGATTAGCTTGCGCCCGGAGTCCCCTCGAGCACTTCCCGTGCCCTGCCAGCGGCTTCCTCGGCGACGAAGATCTGGCGGGGCCCGACCGGCATGAACTCCGGCACGTCGAATCCCGGACCGCGCTTCAGCAGGCTGGGGATGCCGTGCTCAGAGAGCAAGCCCTGGATCATCTCGGCCTCCACCAAGCTGGGGGCGAAGGCGACTTTGACCAACCTGCCGCCGCCCCCGCCGCCCCCGCCGCCCTCGTCTTGGCCGCCTCCGCCACCCCCATCGCCGGCGTCCTGGGCGCGGGAACCACGGCTTTGGCTATGAGACAGAGACCTCGGCATCGGCGATCCTCAGATCCCTCAGAAGGTAACCCCTCAGGTCGGGCGCCTGCTCGTCGGCAAGCGAGACAATCAGGTATATCTGCTCGGGCCAGGCGGCCGCGAGGTTGACATCGGTCTGCGAAGGATAGGCGGGACTCTTCGTATGGGAGTGGTAGATCGCAAGCAGCTCCCCCCCATTACCTTCGATCCTCTTCAGCGCGTTGTACTGCTCCTGCGGATCCATTTCATAGCGCAGCGGACTTGCCGCGGCATTCTCCACCCTGATCACGGCGTCCGCCTCGCCGTCCCTACCGCCGACCAGCCCACAGCACTCGTTGGGCAGGTCCTCTCGCGCATGGGCGAACATCTCGTCGACAAGCTGCTGCGAGATCCGCACCGGTGCTCCGCTTACCACCAGACAGTGGAGTCCAGATTCTCGATGTCCTCGATCGGCTCGGTGTAGACACCCGAGGAGAGGTACTTCCAGCCGTCGTCGGGGATCAGGAAGACGACGTTGCCACCATCGAGCTCGCCGGCGATCCGCACCGCGATCGCGGCAATCGCCCCGGAGGAGACGCCGGCGAAGACCCCTTCCTCATCGAGCAGACGCCTGGTCCAAAGGATCGCGTCGCGGTTTGAGACCATGATCTTGCGGTCGAGGATGGAGAGGTCGATGATCGGCGGGATGAAACCGTCCTCAAGCGAGCGAAGGCCGTGCACCATCTCCCCCTGCATCGGCTCGGCGGCGACGATCAGGGTCGCGGGATTTGCCTCCTTCAGCCGCCGGCCATTGCCCATCAGCGTGCCACCGGTGCCAAGACCGCCGACAAACGCGGTCACATCGTCAAGCTCTTCGAGAATCTCGACCGCAGTGCCCTCGTAGTGGGCGCGCGGATTGGCCTCGTTGCCGTACTGGTAAGGCATGTAGTAGGCGGAGTCCTTGGCCATCTCCAAGGCCACCTCGACCGCTCCGTTGGAGCCCTTGGCCCCCTCCGAGTAGACGATCTGCGCCCCATACATCCGCAGCAACTGGGTGCGCTCCTTGGTGACGTTGTCAGGCATCACTACCTTCAGCGGGTAGCCCTTGCGGCTGCAGATCATCGCCAGAGAGATTCCGGTATTGCCTGACGTCGGCTCCAGGATCGTCTGCCCCGGCTCGATCAAGCCGCTGGCCTCGGCCGATTCGATCATCGCCCTGGCGACGCGGTCCTTTACCGAGCCGGTTGGGTTGCGGCCCTCGAGCTTGGCGAAGATCCGCACCTCGGGCTTCGGAGAGAGCCGGGGCAGCTCGACCAGCGGAGTGTTGCCGATCGATTCGACAATGTTGCCAAAGCGCCCCCCGCAGGGTCGTTTCTGAAGGCCCTCCAGCGTCACTTCAAAAAGTATAGCCCGGTTGGATCGGGCGGCGAAAATCAATCACGCCAAGGACTCCGAGGTTCGGCATGCCGAATCCGGCAAGCGACAGCGCCTGCCGGCAGGCGCGGCTTTCAGCCGCCGGCCATGGCCGGCAGGATCACAACCGTATCGCCCTCGGCAACCGCGGTGTGGAGACCGTCAAGCACCCGCACGTCCTCATCGTTTAAGTAGATGTTGAAGTAGCGATTGAGATCACCGTCGGGGCCAAAGAGCTGGTCCTCGGTCTTCGGGTGTTCGGCGATGAGGGCCCGCAGCACCTCGCCCACGTTCGAGCCGACGGCATCGACCTCGGCCAGGCCGGCAGTCTGGGCGCGCAGAACCGGTGGGATGCGAACCGTTGCCATCTGCGCCGGAAACCTACCGGCTAACCGGCGCAGAAGAGCTCGTAGTCGGGGAACTTGCCCAGATCGGCGTCGGCGATCTCAGTCGCGTCCTCCCCGCAGATTGGACACTCGGGATCGCGACGAACTTTGAGCTCGGTGAAGCGAGTGCTGAGCGCCTCATAGAGAAGTAGGCGGCCGATCAGTGGCTCGCCGACGCCGAGCACGAGCTTGATCACCTCATTGGCCTGCAGGGTTCCCATCGTCCCAGCCATCACCCCGAGCACACCGTTGGCGGAGCAGCTTGGCGCCAGCTCGGCCGGCGGCGGTGTCGGGTAAAGACAGCGGTAGCAGGGCCCCTCGAAGGGGACAAAGGTGGAGATCTGGCCGTCGAAGCTGAGAATCGAGGCAGAGACAACCGGCTTGCGCAGGCGCACTGATGCGTCATTGAGCAGATAGCGCGTGGGGAAATTGTCCGCCCCGTCGACGATCACGTCATAGCCACCAATCGTCTCGATGATGTTGGAGGAGTCAAGACGCATCTGGTGTTCGACCACCTCGACGTCAGGGTTGAGCGCCTCGATCGTGAGCCGAGCCGATTGCGTCTTCGCCATCCCGATCCGCTCTGTGTTATGGATCACCTGGCGCTGCAGGTTGGAGGCGTCCACCAGATCGTCGTCAACAAGGCCTATCGTGCCCACGCCGGCTGCCGCCAGATAGAGCGCCGTGGGGGCGCCGAGGCCGCCGGCGCCGACCAGCAGGACCCTCGCGTTCAGCAGCTTCAGCTGCCCGTCGACGCCCACCTCGGGGAGAAGCGTGTGACGGGAATAGCGATCGCGCTGCTCGGCGGTCATCCCCTGCGCGGCGACCACCGGCAGCCCCTGTTCCTGCCAGAGGATGATCCCGCCGACCATGGAGGCGACGTCCTCATAGCCCAACTCCTGCATCTGGGCGGCGGCGATCGCGGAGCGGTTGCCGGTACGGCAATAGAGGATCGTGCGGGCCGACTTGTCGGGGGCGGCTGCGCCAATCTCGTCGGTGAGCAGCGCCGGCGGTATGAGCCTGCCACCCTCGAGGTGTGCCTCTTGATACTCGTGCGGCTCGCGGGTATCGATCAGGACGACGTTGCCGCCCGCGATCTCCTCCGCCGCCTCGAACGGTTCGATCTCCTCGATCTGAGTCTGGGTGCCCACCTCGGCGCTGGTCGCCATTGAATCTCCTAAATCCGGATCGGCTTTACTTCAAAAAGTATAGTAACAACGCTTGGCGAGCTACGCCTGCCTCCCCCCTTCTCGGGATCGGACCCCCGTTACGTTATTGAGATGGACAGCCGTCGCCGCTGGGCGCGATCAGGAGAAGGGCCGGTCAGAGCGAGGGCCGCATCTGGCGCAGGCGCTTGACGCGCTCCTCGATCGGCGGATGGGTGGAGAAGAGACCGGCGAGCCCCTTGCTGGAGAAGGGCTTGACAATGTAAAGCGGCTCGGCGGCCTGATTGACCTGCATCGGCATCGCAGCTGCCCCCTGCTCGAGGCGCAAAAGGGCGCTGGCGAGGGACTCCGGATTGCCGCTGATTTCCGCTCCGCCGGCGTCAGCCGCGTACTCACGCTGCCGCGAGATCGCCAGCTGAATGATCGACGCAGCGATCGGCGCCAGGAGGAAGATTGCGAACTGGCCGACCAGGGCCAACGGTGAGTTGTCTTCGTCGCCGAACCAGAGCAGCATGTAGGCGAGATAGGTGATTGCGGCGCCGATACTGGAGGCGACCGACTGAATCAGGATGTCACGGTGGCGAATGTGGGTCAGCTCGTGCCCAAGCACGCCACGCAGCTCTTCGTCGGAGAGGAGATTGAGGATGCCGCGGGTGACGGCGACCGCCGAGTGCTCTGGATTGCGGCCAGTGGCGAAAGCGTTGGGCTGGTCCTGCGGGATCACATATAGGCGGGGCATCGGCAGGCCGGCCCGGGTCGTCAGTTCCCGCACGGTCGCGTACAGCTTCGGCGCTTCCTCTTCACTCACCGGCTTGGCGCCGCTCATCGCCAACGCCATTTTGTCGCTGAAGAAGTAGGAAAAGAAGTTGATCAGGACGGCGATACCGAGGAAGAGGAGCGCGGTGCTGGCGCCCCCAATCAGGGCGCCGATCACGACGAGCAGCCCCGAGAGCGAGGCCATCAGGATCGTGGTGCGGATCGTCGCACCGAAATTCGACTGCTTGGTGGTACTCATTGCTGCTCAATTCCTCCTCAGACGGTGGCTTCGATTATGACGAAGGACCTGGCCGGGCCCATAACCGACCGCTTCAGTAGGATTTAGGGTGATGCTGTTCTCGACCAAAGCCGAGTACGGAGTGAGACTGATGGTCGAGCTGGGGCGACAGCCCGGCTCGGTCCCGGTCTCCCTCAGCGCCGTAGCCGAGGCCGAGCGGCTGCCGCTCTCCTACCTTGAGCACCTGGTCGCGAAGCTGCGTAAGGCTGGTCTCGTCACATCAACACGTGGCGCCCACGGCGGGTATCGGCTGGCCAAGCCGGCGGAGGAGATCAGAATGGACGCGGTGGTTGAGGCGCTGGAGGGCCAGATCGCCCCGATGGAGTGCTTCCACGAGACGCCCGAGGGCAAGGTGCTGTGCTCGCACGAGAGCGACGGCGACCGCGCCTGTGCGACAAAGCTGCTTTGGATGCGCGTGCAGGGCGGGGTCAGCAAGGCGCTGGCCGGCACCACGCTGGCCGAGCTGGTGGAGTTCGCTGGCGCCGAGGGACGCCGTGAGATCGAGGCGCTGGGAAGCGCCGTCTGACCTTCTCAAACCCAGGAATGGAGTGAAATTGGCTGAGCTGGAGATTCGCAACCTGCATGTGAGCGCGGAGGATAAAGAGATTCTGCGCGGCCTCGACCTCGACGTCGAGAAGGGAAAGGTGCACGCCCTGATGGGTCCCAATGGATCGGGCAAGTCAACCCTCGCCAACGCGATCATGGGCCATCCGGCGCTGGAGGTCACCGAGGGGACGATCACCTTCAAGGGTGAGGACGTAACCGAGGCCGACCCCGATGTGCGAGCGCAGGCCGGGCTCTTCATGGCCTTCCAATACCCGGTCGCAATCCCCGGAGTCTCGGTCAGCAAGTACCTGCGGATGGTGATCAACGCCCAACGCGAAGCCCGCGATGAAGCGCCAATCAAGATCAAAGACTTCGCGTTGCTCGCCCAGGAGGCGATGGAGCTGGCGAACATACCCAGGGATTTCTCCAGCCGCTACCTCAACGACGGCTTCTCGGGGGGCGAGAAGAAGCGGATGGAGCTGCTGCAGCTGGCCATGCTTAGGCCGGAGATCGCGGTGCTCGATGAGACCGATTCGGGGCTCGACATCGATGCGCTGCGCACTGTTGCCGAAGGCGTCAACAAATTTGCCGGTCCCGATATGGGAGTGCTCATCATCACCCACTATCAGCGCATCCTGCACATGGTCAAGCCGGACTTCGTACACGTTATGTTCGAGGGGCGGATTGTCAAGGAGGGCGGGCCGGAGCTGGTCGGGGTGCTGGAGGAGAGGGGTTACGGCTGGATTCGCGAGGAGGTTGAGGCCGCGGCGTGAACGTTTCGACCTCATTGTTGCCGCTTGAGAAGGTCCGCGCCGCCTTCCCGGCGCTGGAGCGTGAGGTGCACGGGCGGCCCATCGCCTATCTGGATAGCGGTGCGAGCGCCCAGCGGGTGCTGGCCTCGATCCAAGCGGTAGACCGCTACGAGCGCCGCCACCACGCCAACGTCCATCGTGGCTCGCACACACTCTCCGCAGAGGCAACCGATGCCTTCGAGGGAGCACGCGCGACGGTCGCCGATCACGTCGGCGCCGCCGAGCGGCGCGAGATCGTCTTCGTCCGCAACGCGACGGAGGCGATCAACCTGGTTGCGCGAGCCTGGGGCGACGCCAACCTCGGCTCAGGAGACCGCATCGTTCTCACCGAGATGGAGCACCACTCCAACATCGTTCCCTGGCAGCAGCTTGCCGAGCGGACCGGGGCGGCGATTGACTGGGTGCCGATCGACTCCGACGGTCTGCTCGATATGGAGACGCTTGCGACGTTGCTGGTGCGCGGCCCGAAATTGGTCGCCGTCACCCATGTCTCCAATGTTTTGGGAACAGAGAACCCGCTGACGGAGATATCGCGACTGGCACACGATGCGGGCGCGCTTGTGCTTGCCGATGGTGCCCAGGCGGCGCCGAAGCTGCCGCTGGACATGGCCGAACTCGGGGTCGACTTCTACGCGCTGACCGGACACAAGCTTTACGGGCCGACCGGGATTGGGGCGCTTTGGGGGCGGCTTGAGTTGCTGCGCGAGATGCCTCCCTTCATGGGCGGCGGCTCGATGATCCGCAAGGTAACCCGGGCGGGGTCAACCTACGCGGACCCCCCCGCCCGCTTTGAGGCGGGGACGCCGGCGATCGCACAGGCAATCGGGATGGCCTCTGCGCTGCGCTGGCTGGACGGGTTGGGAATGGACGGCGTGCTCGCGCATGAGCGCGAGATCACCCACTACGCGCTGGCGCGGCTGACCGAGGTACCGGGCCTGCGGATCTTCGGTCGGCAGGGCGGTCCGCGGCGAATCGGTCCTGTCTCCTTTGAGCTCAAGGGCATCCACGCCCACGACGTTTCGGAGATCCTCGACCGTCACGGCATCGCCGTCCGCGCTGGCCACCACTGCGCTCAGCCTCTCATGGACCGCTTCGGCATCGCCGCTGCCGCTCGCGCCAGCTTCGGCGTCTACACGAGCACCGCGGAGATCGATCGGTTGGTCGAGGGCCTGCATGACGCCAGGAGGATCTTCGACCTTGGATGAGCTCTATCGAGATCAGATCCTCGAGCACTACAAGCGGCCACATAACTTCGGGCGCCTCGAGAACCCCGACCTGGAGTTCGAGGACACCAATCCGTTCTGTGGCGATGAGCAGCACGTGACGATCGAACTCGACGAGCAGGGAAGGGTGGCCGAAGTCGCCTTCGAGGGAAGGGGCTGCGCGATCTCCACCGCGGCAACCTCACTGCTGACCGACGAGCTGGCCGGCAGGACACGCGAGGAACTGCTGCGATTGCCGAAGGAGCTCGTCCTCGACCTGCTCGGGATCGAGATCTCAGCGACGCGGATGAAGTGCGCGATGCTGGGCCTGAAGGTGGTGAAGAGCGCCAGCCTCGGCAAGGCCGCTGAATGGGAGGATGAGGGCGAGGCCGGCGACCCGGCCGAGGCAACGAGGATCTGAGCTTTTCTGCCCGGCCCTGCCGCCCGGGCTGGCGCTAAGCCGGAGCCCCGTCCTCGGCCATCTTGATCACGGCGAAGATCGCGCCGTGGGGGTCGTGGACCACGGCGAAACGGCCGGCCATGATGTCAGTCGGCCCGAAGGCCACACCTCCGCCCAGCTCCTTCACCTTCTCGACCGCTGCGTCGGTGTCATCGACCGCGAAGTAGGTGAGCCAATTGGCGGGGACCTCATCGGGGACCCTGTCGCGCATGTCCATCATCCCACCAATCGAGTCCTCGCCCTGCTTCCACTCAATGTAGGAACCCAACTCGCCCATGTCGTGCTCGCTCGGCTCCCAACCGAAGACGGCCGCATAAAACGCCTTGGCGGCATCGGGGTCACGGGTGTTGAGCTCGTTCCAGGTGAAGGCCCCCGGCTCGTTGACCAAGCCCGCCCCAACGAATTTTCGAGGCTGCCAGACCCCGAACACCGCACCCGTCGGGTCGGCGAAGACCGCCATCCGCCCGATGTCGAGAACGTCCATCGGCTCCAACATCACACTGCCTCCAGCCTCGCGCACGGCGGCCGCTACCTGGTCAGCGTCCTCAACGGAGACGTAGGTCATCCAGGCCGGTGGCTGGCCCTCCTGCATCAGCTTCATTACGCCGCCAATCGCCTTCCCCCGCAGCGTCGCGGTGCGGTAGCCACCGGTCTGCTCAGGGTTCTCACTCTCCTCCACCTGCCAGCCAAATAGCGCGCCGTAGAACTCGGCCGCCTCGTCCTGATCAGGCGTGCCGAGGTCGACCCAGGATGGGGTCCCCGCCGTGTAGGTGTCTCTCTCGCTCATCGCTCTTCCTCTCCTCGCTGTTTCTTCCCCGACCCCGCCGATGCGGGCGCAAAGATCACCTTGCGGCTGGTCGGCGGATTCTCCTGCCGATACTCGCATGCGGAGGTCGGATGTGGTCAAGCGCTTGTTATGGGGCTCCGGCGGCGGAGGCCAACCGCTAAAATCCGACTGTAGAGGTAGGATTAGCTTCAACCTGCACGATCCCACCTTGAAGGAGCTTCCCTTCCTTGCCAGATACCGCCGGAACATCAATTCCCGTGTGCCGACTTGACGAGCTCGCGCCCGGCGAGATGCGCTTGGTCGAGCACGAGGGACTCAAGATCGGGGTGTTCAACTGCGATGGAGCAGTGCACGCGATTGAGGACCGCTGCTCCCACGATGACGGGCCGTTGGCCGAGGGCGAGTTCGACGCCTCGACCTGCACGGTCGAGTGCCCGCGACATGGTTCGCTGTTCGACCTGACCACCGGCAGGCCGAGAACGCTCCCCGCCTATGCTCCGGTGCAGACGTTCCCGATAACCGTCGAGGACGACACCATCGTCTTGGAGGTCGATTGACCATGGCTACGCCGGAGGCAGTTGCAGAGAAAAAAGAGCTCGCTGGGATCAACGCCGATTACAAGGAGAAGTTCGGCTTCCACGACCCCGAGACCGGCTACGCCTACAAGGCCCCCAAGGGCCTTTCCCGCGAGGTGGTCGAATCAATTTCCGAGTACAAGAACGAGCCGCAATGGATGCGGGACTTCAGATTGAAGGCACTGCAGCACTTCCTCGCGCGTCCGACGCCGACCTGGGGCGGCAACCTTGGCCAGATCGACTTCGACGATATCCATTATTTCGTCCGCGCCGCGGAGAACAACAGCCGCGACTGGAGCGAGGTTCCCGAGGACATCAAGAACACCTTCGACCGACTTGGAATTCCTGAGGCGGAGCGCAAATTCCTCGCCGGGGTGGGGGCACAGTACGAGTCCGAGGTCGTCTACCACCAGGTCAACGAGAAGCTCGAGGCACAGGGCGTGATCTTCACCGACATGGACACGGCGCTGCGCGAGCACGAGGACCTCGTGCGCGAGCACTGGGCCACGGTGATCCCGCCCAATGACAACAAACTGGCCGCACTCAACTCCGCCGTATGGTCTGGCGGGTCGTTCGTCTATGTGCCGGCGGGGGTCAAGGTGCAGATGCCGCTGCAGGCCTACTTCCGGATCAACACCGAGAACATGGGCCAGTTCGAGCGGACTCTGATCATCGCCGAGGAGGGCGCCGACGTCCACTACATCGAGGGCTGCACGGCGCCGGTCTATTCAAGCGACTCGCTGCATTCGGCGGTGGTCGAGATCATCGCCAAACCAAGCTCCAGGGTCCGCTACACGACCGTACAGAACTGGTCACAGAACGTCTACAACCTTGTCACCAAGCGTGCGATCGCCCAGGCGGGCGCAACTATGGAGTGGGTCGACTGCAACCTGGGCTCGAAATTGACGATGAAGTACCCGTCGATCTACCTGCTCGGCCCGGAGGCCCACGGTGAGATCCTCTCGATCGCCTTCGCCGGCGAGGGACAGCACCAGGACGCCGGCGGCAAGATCATCCACGCGGCGCCCCGCACCTCCTCCTCGATTTTCTCCAAGTCGATCTCCAAGGACGGCGGTCGAGCAACCTACCGCGGTTTGCTGGAAGTCGCCGATGGAGCAACAGAGGCGCGCTCAAAGGTCGTCTGCGACGCGCTGCTGCTCGACGAGAACTCGCGCTCAGACACCTACCCGACGATCCGAATCGATGAGAACGACGCCGACGTCGGTCACGAGGCAACCGTCTCCAAGATCGGCGACGAGCAGCTCTTTTACCTGCAAAGCCGGGGGCTGAGCGAGGAGGAGGCCTCGAAGATGATCGTCAACGGCTTCATCGAGCCGGTCACCAAAGAGCTGCCGATGGAGTACGCGGTCGAGCTCAACCGGCTGATCGAGCTGCAAATGGAGGGCTCGATTGGCTGAGGTTGCGACGGAACCTGCTTGGCTTTTGGAGAGGCGCCAGCGAGGCGCCTCTCTCGCGCGGGAGCTGCCGTTGCCCACCCAAAGGACCAAGGGGTGGGAATTCACCGACCTCTCAAAGCTGGATCTCGATTCCTATGCGGAGGGAACGGTCAATGCCACGATCGAGGCGCCCGATGGTGCGACAGTGCTGCCGCTGGTCGATGCGATCGAGTCCCACGGGAAGCTGATCCACGAGCGACTCGGCTCGCTGGTGGGAATCGAGGACCCCTTCGTCGCCCGCAACGAGGCCGCCTGGCGCGGCGGTGTGCTGATCCACGTCGCGGCCGGCGTGTGCCTCTCCGAGCCAATCCGGATCGAGGCGCAAATCGATCAAGCCGGCGTGGCCGTCAACCAGCGCACCTTGATCGTGCTCGATGAGGGTGCCGAGGCCGAGGTCTGGGAGCATGCCTCCTCCCCCACCGATGAGATCGACGCGCTGCTCAACTCGGTGGTTGAGCTTGGGGTGGGTCAGGGGGCGAGGTTGCGCTACGTCGCCACCCAGGACATCTCTGAGGCCGCCTGGATCTTCTCCTCCCAACGGGCGCAGGTGGAGCGTGACGGGCGGCTCGAGTGGGCCGCCCTTGGCTTTGGCTCCGCGCGCGGCAAGGTACGGATGGAGACAAAGCTCGCCGGGCAAGGCGCTGAGGCGCGGGTCACCGGTGGTTACGCGGGCGGCTTCGGCCAGCACCTCGACTATGACACGACCCAGGAGCACGCAGCACCGAACACGAATTCAGACCTCGCCTTCCGCGGCGTCCTCGCCGCTGGCGCAACCGCGGTCTGGCGGGGAATGATCGAGGTCGACCCGGGCGCCCAGCAAACCGATGCTTTCCAGGAGTGCCGCAACCTCCTGCTATCCACCGACGCCCACGCCGACGCGATCCCGGGTCTTGAGATCCTCGCCGACGACGTCCGCTGCACGCATGCCGCTGCGATTGCCCAGATCGACCGTGACCAGCTCTTCTACCTCGGCTCGCGCGGACTCGATAGCGCGGCGGCGAAGAGACTGATCGTCGAGGGATTCCTTGAGTCCCTGGTCGAGCGGCTGGCCGAAGGACCGGTGCGCGATGAGGTCTCCGCCGCCCTTGAGCGCCGGCTGGCCGAGATTCTCTAGCCCGCGGGTGCGCCCAGAACGGGACAATATCGCCGCGCCGGATCTGCCGGAGGGGGTCGAGTGGGTGGGCGCGCGGGCGGAGTCAATGCCGGCGCTAACCGCAGCGGGCCCGGCGCTCGTTCACTTCATCGACTTCTCCCAGCTAAACAGCGTGCGAACGATGCCATATCTGGCCGAGTGGGACCGACGCTACCGCGACCTTGGCCTCAGCACGATCGGCGTGCAGGCCCATCGTTTCCCGTTCGGCGCTGACCCCGGCGCCGTCGCAGTCGGTCTGCGGCGCCTCGGCGTCTGCTTCCCGGTGGCGATCGACGCCGAGCGTGAGCTTTGGCACGCCTACGGTTGCAAGGGCTGGCCGAGTCTCTTCCTTTGGAGCGTCGGCGGCGCCCTCTCTTGGTTTCACTTCGGCGAGGGCGAATACATGGCAACCGAGGAGGCAATCCAGGCCGAGCTGCGCGAGATTGATGCCCTGCGCGAGCTGCCGTCGCCATTGGCTCCCCGGCGCCCCACCGATGGACCGGGCGTTCGCGTCCTCCCCCCCACTCCGGAGATCTTCCCCGGAGGCTCGTGGCAGCGGCCGTGGACCGCGGGCGAGGACGGTGAGGAGTTGGCGGTCGACTACGAATCTGGCGGTGCCTACGCGACGCTCGAGGGAGACGGTGCGATCGCGGTCGAGCTGGATGGAGTGAGCAGCGCCAGGATCGAGGTCGAGGGACCGGCGCTCTATCCAATCGCCGAGCACCTGCACCACCAGCGACACGCTCTCCTCCTTCGCCCCACCCCGGGGGTTCGGATTTGGTCGATCGGATTCGCCGCAGGCGTGCCCGAGGGGTGAACTCGAAAACCGCCGCCCAGCGCTAGAGCGGCTGCAGTCGGGTCTTTTCGACCCGGGCGAGCTTCCGTTTGAGGCGTTTGAATTCCGCGTCCTGGTGTGGAGTGCGCCTATGGCCAGCGAAGGCAAGGTTCACCTTCTCCAGTGGATCGCTCTGCAGGTCATACAGCTCCCACTGCGGGCGCTTCTTGTGTTCGACGTCGTGATACTTGGCCAGCTTCCAACGGCCTTCGCGGATGCTGACGATGTGATTCGGTGGTTTCGGATAGGGGGGGCTGTTCTGCCCTGATTGGAAGTCGTCGTAGGTGAAGACGACGTAGTCCTGGGTCGAGCGGTTCGAGGAGGGATTGAGGACGAGTCTCGAGTAATCGACTCCCTGCCAGTCGGCGCGGGCGCTCTTCGGTGTCCCCGCCAGGCTCGCCAGCGTCGGAAGAAAGTCGACATGGGAGACGAGCGCATCGGTCTGGGCGGGCTGCGGGAAGAGTTTCGGATTCGAGTAGACGAGCGGCACCCGGATCGCCTCCTCATAGAAGTTGAAGTTCTTCTGTCGCAGGCCCCCATGGGCCAGGCCCATCTCGCCGTGGTCGGCGGTGCGTACGATCAACGTGTCGTCGAGGAGACCGGTCTCTTCCAGCTTGTCAAGGACGTTGACCAAGTAGCTATCGGAGGAGCGCATCAGGTTGCCATAGAAGTTCAGGTAGCTGCGCTTCTGTGCCTCAGTTCTCGGCTTCCCGGTGAGGTTGAAGATCTTGAGGAATTCTTCCTGCACGGTGGGCTTGGTCGAGAGGTCTTCTTCATTTGTCTCCGGTGCGCCAACGCTCCCCGATAGCCAGGAGTCGTCGTAGCCGGCTTCCTCGAAGGTCCTGCTCGGATAGAAGAGGACGTCATGGGGGTTGACAAGTGAAACCACCATGAAGAAGGGCTGTTCATCGGCCGCGTGGGAGTCCAGATACTCGAGCGTTCCTTCGCTCGCCCCTTCGCCCTCGGAATCGACAAAGCGGCCATCGTTGTCGACGAAACCTCCGCCCGCCTCGGGCACGGTCTGGTTTGCTCCCGCGTCGGGCGGGTTCCAGCGCTTGAAGCCGTACTTTTCGAGGTCGGCCGGAACCGCGTGTTCGGGAGTGGCGGGCTTGGAGCAGTGCCACTTGCCCTTGTAGATGACGTTGTAGCCGGCGGCCTTCATCACTGTGGCGAGATTCTCGAGTTCGGTCGGCAGTTCTACCTGCGGGAATTCCGAGGCCGGCATGTTTTCCTCGAGCGTGTATTTGACCCCGTGCTGGGCGGGGAAATAACCGCTCATCAGGGTCGAGCGCGCGGGCGAGCACATGCAGGCGTTGGTGAAGGCGCGTTCGAAGCTGAGCCCGTGGCGGCGGAGTCGCCTCATCCCCGGCAGGTTCTTCCGCAACCAGTCGGGGGGGAAGTGCTGTATTGCCCGCTCTTGGTCGGTGAGAAAGAGGATGACGTTCATCCCGGCAACGTCGCGGCGCTTGCCTTTCGTGGCGGCGAGCGCCCGTTCGACGCCGCCGCCCTGGGCCAGCAGGGCGGCGGCTGCGACGCTCGCTCCAGACCCGATCAGCTCCTTGCGGGTGAGGCCACCTTCGTCATTGTCGGTTTGGCTCATTTGCTCCTCCTGAAGATGTCGACGGCATTGCTGGCGAACGAGGTCGAGTAGAGATAGCGCCCGTCGGGACTGAGCGCGATCGAGCTCACCCCCCGCAGGGCCCGAGCACGGGTGCAGTTCGGAACTGACTTCAGCGCGAGACAGCCAGCCTTGCCGGGCTTCTGGGCGACCGAGCCGGATTCCCGGTTGCGATTGAGTACGTCGATCGCACCGTTGAGGAAGGCGGCGACGTAGACGTTGGAGCCATCTGGGGAGACCGCGAGACCCTCCGGGGCGCTCATCGCCTGCCCGAAGGAGCAGCCAACTGCGCGCAGCCAGACCAGGCACCCGGCCGTTCCTTCCTTTTGCCTGAGACCCACCGATGAGCTCGTGGGTCCGAACGTCGTGAGGCTGTTACTGAACAGGGAGGTCACGTACACAACGTCATTTCCGGGGCTGGTCGCGACCGCGTTGGCTCCGCTCAGCTCGACCCCAGTGGCACAGCCGGCGAGGGCGCTGTCGACGATACAGCCGGCGCCTTCGGTGGCCTGGGTCAGGGCCCCGGTCGAGGCGTTGCGCGTCAAAACGACGAGCGCGTTTGAGAGCGCGGAGGCGGCGTAAACGTTCGACCCGTCGCGACTGACGGCCAGGCCCTCGACCGCCCCGAGGGCGAGGCCGGGCGAGCATCCGCTCGAGCTTGATTCGGCGATGCAGCCAGCGCTGCCGCTCGCCTGAGAGAGGGCGCCCGTTTTGGGGTTGCGGGCGAAGACTGCGACCGCATTGCCGAAGAAGGAGCCCGCATAGACATTCCTGCCGTCAGGGCTGACCACGACCACATCAGCACCTTGCAGCGCTCGGCCCTGCGTGCAGCCGGGGGTCGGCAGGGTCGAGATGCAGCCGGCGCCTGGGGGCGGAAGCTGGCGCAAGGCGCCGGTCTTGGGGTTGCGGAGGAAGCTTGAAATCGAGCTGCTCTCGCGCGAGGTCGCATAGACGCTGCGACCATCGGCGCTGACGGCGACCGAGTTCGGCCCGTTGAGGCCGACGGCGGGCCCGCAGCCACCGGCGCCGGTGGCTGCGATGCAGCCTTTGGCGCCGGTCGGCTGGGTCAAGACACCGGTTCTCTGGTTGCGCGCGAAGATTGCGATCGCGTCGCTTTTCGAGGAGGCAACGTAGACGTTCCTGCCGTCCGGGCTGAGCGCAATCGCCCGCGAGCCCATGAACGGACCGGGCCCTTCGAGGGCGCGGGCCCTGCCGCAGCCCGCAAGAGGCCTTGAGCTGGCGACGAGGCAACCACTTGGACCCGAAAGCTGCGCCAACCCACCGCGCGGCGTCGAGCCACGCAGGGCGGGCGAGGCAAGCGCGCAGGTCGGCAACGCCAGTGCGAGGGCAACGCCGGTGCCGATGGCGGCGCTCGCGAAGCGGCGTCCTTTTGGCATGCGAGCCAGTCTACGATCCGCCGGGGCGGGAGTTCAGCGCAGCAAACGATTTAGCCGCTTTTCCAGTTTTTGCTGGCGGGACAGCCGCCCTTGGCTTTGGGTGAACATGTGAATTCAAGTTGGCCTTCAGCATCACGCATGATTTCAAATTTGTGTTCTGTCTTTTCCGCGGTGACGATGATCGTGTACCCACCTTTTGCCGGTGCACTCACCTTGAAGGCCGGCCCACTGCTGAGGCTCGGCTCGATCTGTTCAAGCGTCGCCCCTTTCTTACAGTTGGTGTAGGTGCCTCCGTTTTCCGTAGCGCAGGTCTCAACCGCAACCTCGACCGTATGCGCGGCCTCCTTCGCCGCGGCGTCATCCGCCTTTTCGGTCTGATTAAAGAAGGCCGGCAACGCGAATGCGGCGAGGATGCCGAGGATGAGCATCACGACCAGCAGCTCGATCAGGGTGAATCCCGCTTCGCCCTGACTCGCCGTAGCGCTCGGCGTGGCCAATGTCTTCCAACCCCTCACGAACCCGTGATCGACCGAGGGCACGACGGCTTTAGGGCTGGTCTCGAACTGGCGCGCACTGGGGGCGGCGCCGCGTGGGAGCGCTCGTTCAGGCGGCCAGAAAGGAGCCGAGCAGGTCGGCGGCACGCTCCGACTCCTGGGCGATGAAGGCGTGCCCGCAACCCTCAAAGAGCTCGACCCGGCTGGCGGACCGGGTGGCCATCAATGCCCTGGCATTGGCGACAGGGATGACTACGTCGGCGCCGCCGTGAGCGATCAGCGCCGGCGGGCTCGCGGACTGCTCGAGCCGAGGCTGCTCCTCGGCGTGCCACGCCGCCATCGCACGCTCCTGCGCGCACAGGGACTCGGGCGATAGCGCCGCTCTAGCCGCCGCCACCAGATCGCCGAAGCGCCGGAAGATGTCCTCCGCCACCTGCGGGGGAAAAAGCAGGGAGATCAACCGCCAAGCCTGCAGCCGGGGCGAACCGGTGTGGTCGGTCAGCGCAGCCCAGACTGCGGGCTCGGCCAGAACGGCCCGCTGCCCTCCCGGGTCGGTGGAGAGCAGGGCCAGTGCCGTGATCCGCGCTGGCGAGCGCGCGGCGAGGCGCTGGGCGATGAAGTCGCCCATCGACCATCCGGCGACCGCTGTCCGCTCGACGCCGAGGGAGTCGAGCAGAACCTCAAAGTCGGCTGCCATTCCCTCGATCGTGAGTTTCCCCTCCCCCAACTCCGATGCACCGATGCCGCGATTGTCGGGGCAGATCACCTCAAAGGAGCGACCGAGCTTGGTCAGGAAGCCGCGGTCCCAGTCCTCGCTGCTCGCCGCGTAGCCGTTGAGGAGCAGCAGCCGCGGCCCGCGCCCAACCGACCGCCAAGCCAGCCGCCGTCCTTCGACCTCAATCTCTGACCTGTGTTCGTATCCCACCGATGGGGACCCGCTGAGGAGCTACGGCCAAACACCGATCAGGGTGCGGCCCGCACCCGAAGCCACGCGGCCGCCCGCATCAGCGGACCTTCAGGTTCACCTTGGCGCCGGCGGGCAGAATCGTGCCGGGGTTTGGGCTCTGCTTTGCCACCTTGGCAGACCCCCTCCGATGCCCCGTGACCTTGCCGAGCTTGCAGTTGGCCCTAGTCAGGGCTCGCCGAGCAGGGATCAAACCCCTGCCCTTCAGCCTGGGGACGACGCAGGCCGTGTAGGTGAACTTGTCTTCTTCCCTCACGGCCGGGCTGGTTCCGGCGAGGGAACTCACGCTCACATCCACCATGCCAGGCACTGAGCTGGGGGGTGCGATCGCGGTGATCTTGGAGTCCGATTCGACCGTGAAGCTGGAGGCCGGCGTGGTACCGAAGTTGACCGCATTGGCCGCGGTGAAATTCGTGCCGCTGATCGTAACCGTCGTGCCCCCGGCGATCGAGCCGGCGCTGGGAGCAACCGAGGAGATCGTGGGGGCCGGCTCGACTTCGGCACTGAGCTCGATCTCTTCACCGGACTGAGTCGGCCGAGGCGGCACGGTGGCGCCGTCGAACGGAGTTGGGAAGATCGAGGCGTAGGCAGACCCGCCAACCGTCGCGAATCCAATTTCGTCGGTGGCGCTGGTCGGATCCACACCGATCAGGTCTCCAGCTTTGATTGGCAGATTCGCGGTGAAGGTCTGCAGCCCGGTACCGGACACCGTGGCGGCGCCGCTGGTCCCTTCTGCCGTATAGGCACCGGAGCCGTTGGGGCGCAGGACCCGCAGGTAGAAGGGCCCACCGGAAGCACCCTGGAGGCGCCAGCGGACGATCGCGCCGCTGACCGGCGAGGTGAGGTTGGCGCCCTTCTCCGGCAAGGTGGTATTGAAGAGCGTCATCACTTCTTTGAACGGCTTGGAGGTGGTGACCGGGGGCAGAACGCTGCCGACTGTGAGGGTCGATGCCTGCGCGCTTGCGCTGACCAGGAGCGCCAGCGCGCCGGCTGCGGCCAGGGCCACGGGAGCCAACCAATGCGCGCAGCTTCTCCTGCTGAAACCAGCACTTGGATTGGCTCGAGGCGCCATCGACATTCCCCCTGATAGTTCTGATTTCCGGCTCTCAATACCGGCGGGCAGATGAGACTAGCTTCTAAGAGCGCTAAACACATTCCTCGCCAAATGTTGCGAGCCCTCGCCGCTATTTCTTCAGCAAGTTCGGTCTCTCCGTTGCTGCCCGGATCCCCTGCCAAACACGGCCGAAGTGCTCTGGTCGGTTTGGCCGCCCGCTGGCCAGCTCAGCCTCATCAGGCAGACGGGCGGACCCGGACGCCGGTATCCGGCGGGCAGCGGGGTGAGCGACGGGCTCGGCAGCGGGAGGCGCTGGCTCGACCTCCAACCGCACTACGGGTTGGAGGAGTCCCCAGCGGGCCGGCGTGCTCATTTTTGCCTTCCCCCCGCGAGGACCCGCGGCCTGGCGCACAGCCGAGACTTCCCCCAACCACGGCGAGCCAGCGGAGCCGATTCGCGCTGCGCTGGGGAGGCCGCGGCAAAGCGTCCGAGGCGGGGCACCACCTCCGCTCCCCGGTTCAAAGGCGAGCCCTGGCAGGAGCGAAACTCAGCTTCGCGAGGCAAGCTCCTCGCGGATCTCTTTGGGGAGCATGAAGCGGACATCCTCGTGGACGGTCCGCAGCTCCGCCACCTCACCCGCACCGCGATCGCGGAAGAATGCGACAAGGCGCTCAACCAGCTCCTCCGGGGCGCTGGCGCCGGAGGTGATGCCGACAGTCTCAACTCCCTCAAGCCATTCCTCCTCGACTTGGTCGTGATTGTCGATCAGATGCGAGGCGGCGCCGTGCTCGCGCGCGACCTCGACCAGGCGGTTGGAGTTGGAGGAGTTGGTGGAACCGATCACCAGGACCAGCTCGCACTCGCTTGCCAGCTGCTTGACCGCGATCTGGCGATTGGTCGTCGCATAACAGATGTCGTCTGACTTGGAGCTGACGATCGCGGGAAATCGAGCGCGCAGAGCAGCGATGATCTCGGCGGTCTCATCGACCGAGAGGGTCGTCTGGGTGATGAAGGCGACGCGCTCTGGATCAGCCACCTCGAGGTCGGCTACCTCCTCGACGGTCTGCACCAAAACGATGCTCTGCGGCGCCTCGCCGGTCGTCCCCTCCACCTCCTCGTGACCCTCGTGGCCGATCATCACGATCGTGTAGCCCTGGGCGGCGAAGCGGCGCGCCTCGACGTGGACCTTGGTGACCAGCGGACAGGTGGCATCGATCGTGCGCAGGCGTCGAGCGGCTGCGTTGTCATGCACGGCGGGGGCGACGCCGTGAGCCGAGAACACGACCATTTCTCCCTCCGGCACCTCGCTCTCCTCCTCGACAAAGATTGCGCCGCGCTCGGCCAGCTCCTCGACCACATGCTTGTTGTGGACGATCTCTTTGCGAACGTAGACCGGAGCGCCGTAGAGGTCGAGGGCCCGCTCGACCGTCTGCACGGCGCGATCAACGCCCGCACAGTAGCCGCGCGGGGCGGCGAGCAGGACCTTGCGGGGCCCGGAAGCGATCGTGGCGGCCATCCAGGACAGGGTACCGTTGGGCCGTGATCACCAACGGAGCCCAGCTCGACCGACTGACGGCCGTAGACGCCTCGTTTCTAACCAACGAGAGCGCCACCAGCCACATGCACGTTGGGGCGATCCTGATCTTCGAGGGCCCCCCACCCCGCTACGTCGACTTGGTCGAGCATGTGCGGGGGCGACTGAGTCAGGTGCCCCGTTTCCGCCAGCGGCTGGTGGTGCCGCCGCTGGAGGCCGGCCGGCCGCTGTGGGCAGACGACGTCAACTTCAATCTCACCTACCACATCCGCCACACAGCGCTCCCCGCGCCAGGCGGCGAGGAGGAGCTGCGACGGTTGGCAGGCCGCGTCTTTTCCCAGCAGCTCGACCGCTCAAAGCCGCTCTGGGAGATGTGGCTGGCGCAGGGGCTGGAGCGCGACCGCTTCGCGATCCTGACCAAGACCCATCACGCGATGGTCGACGGGACCTCCGGCGTCGACATTGGCACGGTGTTGTTTGACCTCGAGCCGGTGCCTGAGCCGGCACCGGTCGATGACGACTGGGTGCCGCGGCCTTCCCCGAGCACCACGGAGCTTGTGGGGCGCGGGGCAGTCGACCTCGCGGTGGCGCCGGTGAGGCTGGCCGAGCGGGCGATCGAGGCGGTGATCCACCCTGAGGCCGCGGCGAAGCGGGTGGTCGCGGCCCTAGAGGGGGTGACCGAGGTGGTCGGGGCGTTCGCCGACCCGGCTCCCGACGTACCGCTGAACCAACCGATCGGGCCCCACCGACGCTTCGTCTGGGCCCGCTCGGAGCTGGCGACGTTCAAGCGAATCAAGGATGCGCTTGGCGGCACGGTTAACGATGTCGTGCTCACTGTGGTCACCGGAGCGCTGCGTGAGTGGCTGCACGGACGCGGTATCCGCACCGAGGGGCTCGAGCTGCGCGCCCTCGTCCCGGTCTCGATCCGAGCCGAGGACGAGCATGGCCAGCTCGGTAACCGGATCGCTGCGATGCGAGGGCCGCTGCCGGTCTACGTCGAGGACCCGGTGCGCCGACTGCGCATTGTCAGCGAGGAGATGGAGGGACTGAAGCGCTCCAAGCAGGCTTTGGGAGCAGAAGTGATATCCCGCTTCAACGACTTTGCCCCTCCTACGTTGCTGGCCCAGGCATCGCGGATCAACTTCTCCACGCGTCTGTTCAACCTGATCGTCACCAACGTGCCTGGCCCGCAGATCCCCCTGTACGTGCTTGGGCGGGAGCTGGAGGAGGTTTTCCCGGTTGCCTTCCTGCCCCAAAACCACGCGCTGGCGGTCGCGATCATGAGCTACAACGGGCGGATCGGCTTCGGTCTGCTGGCCGACTACGACTCGATGGAGGACGTAGAGGCGATCGGCCGCGGGATTGGTGAGTCGCTGGCCCGTCTCGAGGCGGCTGCTGGCGCCGCTGCCGCGGCCTGAGACCCTGGGCCCAGCCCGCGGCGGGGCTAGGCTTGGCGGGTGGCAATGCTGATCGTCCTGTGCATCGCCCTGCCGATCGCAGAGCTTCTCGTGATCGTCAAGGTCAGCGAGTTGATCGGGGTCGCACCGACGCTGGCTCTGCTCCTCGCCGGCTCGATACTCGGCGTAATCTTGCTGCGCCACCAGGGGCGAGGAGCTTGGCGCCGCTTCAACCTGGCCCTTGCCGAGCGCCGCTTCCCTGGCCGCGAGGTTGCCGACGGATTGATGATTGCCGCGGGCGCCTCCCTGCTGCTGATTCCGGGCTTTATCACCGACGTCTTCGGCCTGATCCTCCTGATCCCGCCGACGCGAGCGATCGCCAGACGCCTGCTGCGTGCCTATTTTGGGCGCCGGTTCGTTGTGGTCGGGATGACAGATCGCACCACCCAGCGTCGCGGGGAGGATGATGGCACCCGCGCCTATGACTTCGAGGCGACGGCCGAGGAGGTTGGACCCGATGAGCGCCAGCTCCCGCGATAGCGGCTCACCTGGTGGCCACCGTCAGGAGAGAACCCGGCGGCGAAAGTTCCGCAGGCCAAGCGAAAGGAACACGGTGCAGAACCCGATCAGCACCGGGTAGACGACGTAAAGTGGCATGTGAGAAGCTTCGGTCAACCCAGCCCGCATGCCCTCCGCGACGTAGATGAGCGGGTTGACTAGCACCACGATCTGCAGCCAGTGGATGCCGTGGACCTGGACCGGCGAGAGTTTGGTCCACTGGTAGTAAGTGCCCCCGAGAAAGGTCAGCGGCAGCACCACGAATCCGAACATGAGCCCGATGTTGCGCGGCTCAAAGGTCGTCCCGAGCAGCAGACCGAGCGATGTCATCGCCACGCAAGCGAGAGGGATGAGGGTCACGACGATCCACCAGTGAAAAGAAAGGTGCGCTTCCACACCCGGGGCATGGACCACGGCCGCCATTGGGAAAACGACGACCGCCGCGAGGACTCCCTGAACGGACCCGGAGAGAACCTTCGCCACCGCGACGAGCCAGATCGGGCACGGCGCTTGGACGCGGTCCTCGATCTCACGGGTGTAGCCGAACTCGGTGGAGAGCTGTAGGGCCACGGCCTGAATTCCCTGGAACATGATTGAGATCGCCACGACACCGGGAACCAACACGGTCGCGAAGGCCGACTCCGCGACCGGTCCTCCCCCTCCGCCGACCCCCTGACCGATCGAAGGGAAGACATAGAGAAACACGAAGACAAGCAGGAACGGCTGGATCAGGGTGCGGACCAGGAACTCGGCAAAGTTCTTCCTCAACACCAGGAGATCGCGCAGAATCAGCGCCCGCAGGGCCAGGCGGCTTGCCTGCGCGGTAGAGCGAGTGGGCCGCAGGGCCAGCCCGCCACTGGCGGCGCTGCTCTCGGCAAGGGCGCTCATCAGTCGCGCAAAGCCTTCCCGGTGAGATTGATGAAGACCGTCTCCAGACTGGGCTGAGAGACCGAGAGATCGGCGACATCAAAGCCACCGCTCTCGGCGGCGGCGACGACCCGCGGAACCAGTCGCTCGCCCCCCTGCACATGGAGCTCGACGCCGCCGTCGAGGACGCGGGTACGGGTTACCCCCTCGATTTCAGCGGCCAGCCGCGCTGCGAGCGCCTCTCCGTCGCCGGCAGCTTTCACGGTGACGATCTCCTCGGCCCCCACCGATCGCTTGAGCGCCGCCGGCGTGTCAAGGGCCAGAATGCGGCCGTGGTCCATGATCGCCACCCGGTCGCATAGCTGATCGGCCTCCTCCATGTAATGGGTGGTGAGCAGGATCGTCTGGCCCTCACGATTGAGCTCGCCAAGTATCTCCCAGAGCGCGAGGCGACTCTGGGGGTCAAGGCCCGCTGTCGGCTCGTCCATGAACAACACGGCGGGGCGGTGAAAGATCGCCCTCGCCACCATCAGTCGCTGTGCCATCCCACCGGAGAGGGCGAAGACCGATGCGTTCGCCCACTTGGAGAGCTGAAACTGCTCGAGCAACTCGTCGGTGGTGCGCCGCGACACCACAGCACCCATCCCGAATAGGCGGCCGTGAAAATAGAGGTTCTCCCACACCGTGAGTTGGCGATCCAGGGTGTTGGTCTGTGAGACGGTCCCGATCAGCTGCTTGGCCAGCGCCGGGTGGGCGACGACATCAATCGCCCCGACGTGGGCGGTCCCAGAGGTGGGGACAACCCGCGTGGTCAGCATCCCGGCGGTCGTCGTCTTCCCAGCGCCATTTGGACCCAACAGGCCGAAAATCTCGCCGCCACTAACGCTAAGGTCGAGGCTGTCGACTGCGGCGAAGTCGGTGCCGGGATAGACCTTTGTCAGGCCCGTCGTGCGGATGACCTCGCGACCGCCATGTCCATCCTGACTCCCAATCCCACCCGACCCGGGCCCCGCTTGGAGAGGCAGCGCATCGGATTGGCCGGTCGCTTCCATTCGAGGCTAAGAGCCCGACGCGAACTTGGTGTCCTCGGTCAAAATCTGAGGGGGACAATTAGTCGTCATGGATTGCAGTATTCCCATCTCGAGCTGAATCTAGCGGAAGCCGCACAGCCGCTTGCCGATCTACCGCAGTAGCGACAAAGCTGGAGCACAGCAGGGCACCGCGATTAACCGAGGCGGCTGCGTGAGCCGTTCGAGGACGGCGCGAAACGCTGATCAGCCGCACTTCCCGCCAAGGAGGCGCTAGGAGGATCGGTTGCATCCCTATTGGTCGACCCGGCGCAGCAAAACAACGGCTAACTTTCAACTGTCGGCCCCGGTCGACGGACCATCGCAGGAAAGACTCAAGGCACGAGATGCACTCCCCTAGCTCGCAAAAATCTTTGATCGCCCCCCGAGTGGCGGTAGTGACAGACACCACCGCCTACCTGCCGCGCGAGCTGATGCGCGAGCAAGGCATCGGCTTGGTCAGCCTTTATGTCAGCTGGGAGGATCGCTCCGAGCGAGAGTCCGAGATGTCTGATCTCGATGCCTTCTATTCCAAACTCCAAGAAGCCGGGCGGCTGCCCACCACCTCTCAGCCGTCAATCGGGGACTTCCTCGCGGTCTATGAACCCCTGCTTGAGACGGGACAGGACATTGTCTCAATTCACCTCTCTGGCGGGATCTCAGGCACCGTTGGGGTTGCGCGACAGGCTGCGGCGCAGATCGCGGAGCGCTGGGGTTCTGCTCGCGTCTCGGTGATCGACTCGGCCACCATCTGCGGCGGCCTCGCATTGGTCGTGCTTGGCGCAGCGCACGCCGCGGCCCGCGATGGCAACGCCGAGCAGGTCGCCCAGCGCGCCCAGGAAGCACGTGAGGAAATGAAAATGTGGTTCGCACTGGACACACTCGAGTACCTACGCCGCGGCGGGAGAATCGGCGCCGCCTCAGCCTGGCTTGGGTCGGTGCTCAAGGTCAAGCCCATCTTGACTTTGGAAGAACAGGTAACTCCAGTGGAGCGGGTCCGCACCCATGCCCGCGTACTCGAGCGGCTCATTCACTTCGCGAAGGAGCGCAAGGCAGACGGCAGTGAAGCGTGGCTCGTGCAGCACATCCAGGCGCCCGACCAAGCGGCACTACTTGTCGAAGCTGCCCAGGAGATCATGGGTAGCCCTCCCTTGCTTGTGTCCGAGGTCGGCCCGGTAGGTGGATGCTACGCGGGACCGGGCATGCTGGGGTTCGGAGCGATGCCCGTCAAGTACCTCAAGTAGCAAGCCGGCTCACCACACGAGAAGAGGCATGCAGCCCTAACCGAGGCTTGCGGACCTGGTGTTGGCGCTCGACATAGCCAAAGTTGTTTTGGTCCCATCAGCTGTCTGGAATGTGTTGTTCGCCAGTCTCCTGAAGGCTGGCGAAGTTCAGCGGCAACCCGCATTTCTTGAGCGAGGGACATTCCTCGCGGACACACAGATCACGGTCCTTTGGCTAGGTTGGCATTGCGGGGGGAACCTCACCGCGGGCTCGAGCCTTCCTGGCTGCAAGGCCCCCCTTGCGCTGGCTGCGTTTGGAGTAGTAGAGGGTCCAGACGACCACTGCACCAGCGAGAAACAGGGGCATCGTGTTGGCCGTGACCTTGGCGTCGTCGGTCGACACAGTTTCAATGATTGTGACCTGAGCAATGGCCTCGGCAAGGACGCGCTGAGGAGCTCGACTGACGGTTTGTAGTGCTCACGAGGGAGATGCCTCAACTAGATCGGTGATCGTGCGGGCAGGCCTAGAAAGGCTTCACGCCGGCTCGCCCCGGAGGTCCGCCCCACCCCCAGGCCTCCAGACTCGCTTACACATCCATCCCCACGAGGAAGGCGTCGGATGTCCCGCGGCCGGGCCAGGAGCCAAAATAGGTCGATCATGCCTCAGTAGATACGTGGTGTGCTCGGTTTCGCCTCCGTCAAAGGTGGCGAATGATCCGGCGTCTTCAACAGCACCTAGCCAGCTGCTCCGCATGCGGCCTCACGCCTCCCGTCAGCCCGCCCGAATCCTGGCCCAGCTCCCGCGCCAGGCAACTCACAGTCCAAGACCACCGACCCCGCGCTCGTTCCAGCCAAGGTGATGGGCCAGCTCATGGCGCAGAGTTCGCTCTACCTGGCGAGCCAGGAGTTTCCGATCGTGGCCGAAGTCGCGCTCGAGCGTGTCGCGGTAGATCACGATCCGGTCCTCATAACGCCCCCGTGCCACCCCGTCGCCAAAGTACTGGCCGTAGGCGCTCGCTTCGGCGCCTAGATCGGAGACGACTACCGGGACGCTCTCCAGCACCTTCTGGAACTCTTGCGGCAGAGCATCGATCGCGTCTGCAACCAGCGATTCGAAAGCATCGAGACCGCTTTCACCGGGCATGAAAGAACGTTAGAGCCTGTCTGAAGTTAATGCCAGTCCGGAGTTTTCGTCCCTGTGCCACAGGATTAGGTGATAGGGGACGACACAATGGGACGACACAAATCCCAGACCATTATCAGCACGACCGCCAGCGCTGAGCTCGCCCAAGGTGTGAGCTACTGCCCAGCGTTCCCGGGCGCGTGGATGACGCGAAAATGGCCGATGCGGAAGCGAACGACCGCCGCCGGCCCACGCAGCCCGGTCGGGCCGATTGCGCGCACGCGCAGCGCGTGGGACCCGTGCGACACTAAGTACCGCAGTGGTGAGTGACAGCGGCGATAGGGGCGGCGGTCGAGCTTGCATTCAAACCCCCTGACCCGGGTCGGCGAGCGAAAGCGAGAGTGGACGCGGATTCGGCGTTGAATGGCCTGGGACATGCGCCATTCAGCGGGAAGGAGAATGGTGCGAGGACGCAGGTGAGCCCTGTGACGACGGTGGTGTTCGACGGCTACGGACGGTGCCTGGGCGGGAGCCGAGAAGGGTTCGATTGAGGTGAAGATGCGACCATCGGAACCGGTCAGGACGCAGAGGGAGGCTGAGGAGCAGGAGGCCGCGAAGAGACCGTTCAGCGGCGGTAGCGTTCCGTTTCCGCCGGCCGGCCTAACAAACGGAACCAGGTTTTCGAAGCTCCAGTGGCTGGCCCCACCGGTCGGATCAGTCGAGGTGAGGACATCGCCGTTGTCATCTGCCGCCACACAGCGACTCGCAGTGGGGCAGGCGATGCCGGTAATCCGCAGCGAGCTGGGGGTGCTCGCCTCATTCCAACTGGCGCCGCCGCCGGTCGGATCGGTCGAGGTGAGGACGTTTCCGGTCAGGTTGCCGGTGGCGCAGAGCAAGGTCGCTACGCAGGAGACTCCCTGCAGGGCACCCGACCCGCCCGGGGTCCCCTCTTCCTGCCATGCCGAAGGGCCACCGGTTGGGTCGGTGGAGACGAAGATCTGCCCTTCGCCGCCGACGGCGACGCAGAGCGAAGGGGTGCCGCAAGACACGCCGCGGAGGTCAGGTGAGCCGACGAGCTGGGTCGATTGCCAGCGACCCGCGATGGGTTCAGTTGAGGTGAGGACCTTGCCGCCCTCGGAGACGGCCGCGCAGAAGGACTGCGAAGGACAGGAGACGGCGACCAGGCCATGATCTTCGCGTAGAGCCGTCGGCGACCACGTTGCGGCGCCGCCCGTTGGTTCTGTCGATACGAAGATGAATCCTTCGCCGCTGGCGCTGACCGTGACGCAAAGGTTCTGTGAGGCGCAGGAGATCGCGTCCAGGCTGCGGATTTCCCCCTCGCCGGCCGGTGGCGTCAGGTTGCCGACGTTCCACTTGGCGAGGCCGCCGGTCGGCGCCTGGGAGAAAGCCAGCGCTCCAGCGCTTTCGCCCTCCGTGTCGGCGCCGCCAACCGCGACGCAGAGGGATTCACTCGGACAGGAAACCCCCTTCAACCCCGGCCCCAATTGCGCTTGATCAGACACGGGTGGTAGCTGGCGCAGCGTCCAGCTCGAGGCCGCGGCCCGGCTGGCCCCAGCCAGGGCGATCGTCGCGAGGATGGTGACCGCGCTGCAGAAGAGGACCAGCGAGGACTTTGCTGCGAGTTTCGACATTCGATCAGGGCGGCCAACCGACTTTCGACCGTGCAGCGAATCATAGTAATGAAGCTCAACGAGCATGGATTCAGCAAGCTCTCGACTTCCGCATCACCTCCCCCAGGCTGGTCTGCGATTGATTCAAACTTGTTTGGGGCCTTCTTGGGGGTCTCGGATGCAGACAGGCTCCAAGCAACTTGATGAGCCGAAAGCGAAGTTTGGTCCAGCAAGGCGTCGGGGAACCGGCTCTCGCAGGTGGTGGTGTATTGGGCGCCGGCTGGAGCGAGGTCCCTCGATGGAATCGAGAAAGCGTATGAGGTGATCGTCCGCTGACTGCGATTGATTGACAAGGTCCTACTGTATTTCGGTGGCACTAACCCGGTGGATAAAGATTTGGAAATATCTCTTTAGTCAAGAGAAACCGTGCTAGATTCAGGAAAGCGGTCGCTCGTTTGTCGACTGGCGCTGCGCGTTTGACTGGCCGACTATCTGGCCCCGCCAATCGGGTTCGACATGGCCCGGTTGCCAACGAGGTTGTAGCAAGAGATTGCACAGCGTACGGGCGGAGAGTATGCCTAAGGCCGTTCCGGTCGCAGTACCGCACAGAGTCTCACACGGCCCGCTCACCGCGGATGGCGGACGCCACCCAACTGCCCGGATTTGGGTCCGCCCACCTTTGGCGCCTGCCCAGAAAATTAGTCTGCCCAAGACGGGGATGGATGAGGTGGTGCCTGAGCCGATTACCTGTCGTAGGTCATTGTGCCAAGGGGACTGGGGGGGCAAGCCTCTGTGCCCCGGTCAAGCGGTGGGCCCGCAATGACGGCACCAACTTCACGCCAAGGCGCTGATAGGCCTCCGCGCCGCAATTTGGACTGCGTGATTCAGTAGATCCTATGTGCCGCCTGCATGCACCCATCAGATAACAATCGATCCCAAGATTCACCCGAGGTCGACTTCGAGACAATCGTTGACTCGCTACGGCAAATCGTCTGGACCGCCGAACCCGATGGCACGCCGCGCTCCCTCAATCGGCGGGGCATCGAATACACGGGACTCCCGGAGGATGAGCGCTCAAGCTGGCATTTGATCGATCTTGTCCATCCAGAGGATGTGGACCGCGCCAAACTTGCTTGGCGAGATGCCACGAGAAACAACGCTGATTATGCGGTGGATGTGCGGCTCCGTGGTGCCGATGGGAGATACCGGAGGCACATGTGTCGCGCATCTCCGGTACGAGATGACAACGGCGGGTGGGTGGGATGGATTGGCTCGGCGATTGATGTGGAGGATCGCTACCTACTCGAGGAACGCCTGCAGGACTCAGAGCGCCAACAAGCGGAGACGGATTCTCTCCTGGAGACGCTGCAGAGCACAGCGCCAGTGGGGTTCGGCTTCTGCGACAGGGATTTCCGGGTGATTCGCATGAACAGCGCACTCGCCGCCACCAACGGGATTCCGCCCGCCCAACAGATCGGGCGCACTGTGGCGGAGATCGTCCCGGAGCTTTGGCCGGGGTTGGAGCCCCTATACAAGGGGGTGATTGAGACCGAGCAGCCGGTGATCAACTCGGAAGCATCCGGAGTGCTTGCGGGCGACCCCGAGCGCGAGCACACCTGGCTGACCAGTTTTTACCCCGTTCGCCTCGGCGGTGAGGTAATTGGAATTGGCATCATCGTCGTCGACATCACCGAGCGCAAAGAAATGGAGCGCCGTCTCAGGGAGATCTCCGAACATGATTCGTTGACGGGCATCGCCAACCGCCGCAGGTTCCTCATCGAGCTTGAGCGGGTTGTCCGCCACGTTGCCCGCTATGACCACGGCGGTGCCCTACTGGTGATTGACATCGACAATTTCAAATTGACCAATGACTCCTATGGACATCGTGTCGGTGACGCTCGGTTGAAGTCCGTCGCCCAAGTGTTGACAAGCAGACTGCGCGAGACAGACTTCGTCGCGCGCATTGGAGGGGATGAGTTCGCGGTTCTTTTGCCAGAGGCCTCAAGGAGCCAGGCACTCGGTGTTGCAACTGAGATTCGTGCTCAACTTAATGAGCGCCCAATCGGGCCACCGGTCGAGGTCAGTACCGGAATCGCGCTTTTGGGGGGCGCCGAGAGGCCGACTGGAGACGACGTCCTAGCTGCGGCCGACGCGGCAATGTACTGGTCCAAGGACGCCGGCGGCTCCCAATCCACAGTGTATGAGGGAGAGGTTGGAAACGTCCTGACACAGGTGCGAGGCCTCCAAGAGTCCCTGGACAAAGGGCGGTTCGTGCTCTACGCCCAGCCGATTGTCGACCTACCTGGCGGGAGGGTTGTTCGCCGGGAGCTGCTAATTCGGATGCTCTCAGAGAGCGGGAAGGTTATTCCGCCATCTGACTTCCTTCCCATCGCAGAGGAGTTCTCACTCACCGGTCAGATCGACCGCTGGGTGGTTGGGCAAGCGCTTGACCTCGCCAGGCGCGAGCCCTTCACGGTGAATCTGTCAGCTCGCTCAATCGGCGATCCGGGAATCCTCGCAGCGGTGACCAGAGCGATAGCCACGGGTCTGAACCCCGGCAATCTGATTTTTGAGATAACCGAGACAGCTGTAGTGACCGACTTCGATCGGGCCTTGGAGTTCGTCCTGGCCCTTGGCGAGCTTGGGTGTGATTTGGCACTCGACGATTTTGGTACAGGCTTTGGATCATTCGATTATCTGAAGAATTTACCCGCCCGGTACGTGAAGATTGATATGGAGTTCGTTGGCGAGATTAACGAGGCCCCGGTGAACAAGGAAATCGTCCGGTCGATTGTGGAGATTGCCCGCTCACTTGAGAAGAAAACGATCGCGGAGGGTGTTGAGAACGAGGACGTGATGGAGACGCTCCTCACGCTTGGAGTTGACTACGGCCAGGGTTGGTACTTCGGGGCTCCGCAGCCGCTTACGCAGGCCCCAACGCATAGAGGCACCCGAGGCATCACGACCTGAGGTGCAGGTCGAGTCAGTGGCCGCGCGGGAATCGACATGTCGATCCGTTGCTCCCACACCGGGTGGGCACCGGCGCTCCCCCCGATCGATAGGCAACAAGGGATGTGCTCGGCATCCACCATTTTGGCGAACCGATAACGGGGCCTGGGAGCCTTTAGCTCTGCCCCCAAGATGCACCTTGCCCTCAGGGAGCCGCCGATCTGGCCAGCCAGGAGCGCTCCTCGGCACCGCTAATACAGGCAGGACCCAGGGTCATGTGCGGCCCGATCTGCATCGAGTCGAGGGAGAGCGCAAATCGATCGAACAGCCTCAGTCAGCGGCCGTCGGGAACAGCGCGTTGGCTATAGAGTCGCCACGAAGAGACCCGACGGAGGAGGAGAGATGGCGGTCGGAACAATCATTCGGTTCTCTGCGGGTATGAGCGCGGATCTCTATGACACCGTGATTCGGACCTCGGGCCTCCAAGATCATCCACCGCGTGGACTGATCTTTCACTGCGCGGGCCAGTTCGAGGAAAGGTTCCATGTGTTCGACCTCTGGGAGACACGTGCGGACTTTGAGCGCTTCATGGAAGACCGCATCTGGCGGGGTCGGCTTGCTGTCATGGACGACGAACCGGTCATTGACCTCCCTGATTTCCAGGTCGTCGACCTCGCGATACACAACATCATCATGGGACGGAAGGGAGACGAAACCGCCCTCCATTACCCCGCAGACCGTGGCTAGAAACCGAGTGCAAACTTGGCGTCCTCGGTCATCATCTCCGGGGACCATGCTGGGTCGAAGACCATCTTCGGGTGGACGGCGGTTACTCCCTCGAGGTCACCGACGAACTCCTTCATCTGCTCGGAGACCTGCGGGCCGATCGGGCAGGCGGGGGTGGTGAGGGTGAAGGTGACGTAGACCTCCGAACTCTCGATCTCGACGTCGTAGACGAGCCCGAGCGAAACGAAGTCGAGGCCCAGCTCGGGGTCGATGACCTCCTCAAGGGCCTCCATCACGTCGTCCTCGCTCACCGCCGCAATCTCGTTCTCGATCATGAAGGCATGGTAGCCAAACGCTGACGTTCCCTCGATATTGCGACTCGCGCAATGAAGCAGCCCGGCGGTGGATGGACTCATTAGGCTGCCGAACCTATGGGTGAGCAGGCTCAGATCGTGCGGCGGTCAATCGGGATCGTCTTTGCCGACGGTGGCCTGCTGGCGCTGACGGCGGTCCGCCCGCGGGGCGCCGCGGGACATGGCGAGGAGGAGGTTGCGGCGGTGATGTGCGGTGCCGACGGCGCGCCCGCCGAGATCGCAGAAACGCTGCTCTCGACCGAGTACGGGCCCGACGGTGTGCAGCGCCGGGCCACGTTGGAGCTCTGGCCTGACGGCGAGGACGGGCAGCCGCTGCGGGGGGCCGGAACGCTGATCAGCTCAATTGCCGTGCGTCATCCCGCCCTCAGATCCGAGCTCGCCTTCTTCCGCTGGTCGGTTGAGGGGCGCGAGGGACTCGGCCACTATGAGGTCGTGCGATCTGATGGCTGACCGGAAAATTGAGGTGGTGATCTCGGATTTCGGAGGGGTGCTCACAACTCCACTGCTCGGCTCCTTCATGGCCTTCCAGGACGAGACCGGAATCTCGACCGAAGCGCTCGGCAAGGCGATGCAGGCAATCGCCGAGCAGGACGGAGAGAACCCCCTGTACAGGCTGGAGCGGGGCGAGATCGCAGAGCTCGCCTTCCTGGAGCGACTCGGCGAAGGCTTGGAGCCACTGCTGGGCCATCGCCCCCACCTGCACCGCTTCAAAGAGATCTACTTCGAGGCACTTGACCCGAACCCGCCGATGATCGAGCTGATGCGGGGGCTGCGGGCAGCCGGACACCGGATGGCGATGTTGACCAATAACGTGCGCGAGTGGGAGCCGCTGTGGCGCTCAATGCTGCCGGTCGATGAGATCTTCGAGGTTGTTGTCGACTCAGGCTTTGTCGGCTTCCGCAAGCCCGAAGCTCAGATTTATCAATTGACGCTGGAGCGGATCGGGGCACCCGCCGAGGCCTGCCTCTTCGTCGACGATGTCGCCCTCAACTGCGAGGGGGCGCGGCGCGCCGGGATGCGGGCGGTCCACTTCTGCGATAACGAGCAGGCGATTGCCGAGATCAACCAGCTCCTCGGAGCTCCTGAAGCCCAACCAGGCAGGGGAGCGCAGGCAGCGGGTTGAGAGAGCTCCGGATGGTGCGAGCACCGAAACCGGACCACGGGGGAGGCCTGAAATCCGCCTGCCTGTGGGATTAGTTGTCTGAACCTGCGCGATCCCAGACGTAAAGGTCGACGGCCTCCACTGCCAGCTCCATCAGGCGCGGCGGGGATAGAAGGCTGAGAACCAGCTCCAGGGCGTCGTCTTCTGTAACGCCGGCGTCGACGGCCTCCTCCCCGCGGAAGCCGGCGGCGAGCTTGAGTGCCTCCCGCCGGTACTCGCCGAGCGAGCCGAAGGCGCCCATCAGGAAATCGCGATTAGGAAGCGGGTGGCCAACTTCCAGTGAGCCATGCCAGGCGGCCAGCATCGAGAGATCGTGCTCATCCAGCTCGGAGAGGGCCTTGGCGTAGTGAACCTCGAGCTCGGCGTCAGGAATCTCGTCGACCCACGAGCGGACGGCCTCGCCTAGCAATTGGCGGCGGGCCTCACGACCGACCGAGTCCGAGATCGCACGGATCGCGTCGGCTGGGTCTACGAAGCATAGGGCCATGCGTAGGCCAATCTAGAGGGGCCGGTAGACGGCAAAGCGGCGCGATCAGCGCGCAATTTGCGCCGCCAACGCGCCGAGGGCACGCATAAGCTGGGAAGGGTGCCTCTGAGTCTGATCCTCGGGCCTCCCAACTCGGGTCGGGCCGGCCTGCTCCGCCGTCGGTTCACTGCGGCGCTGGACCACGACCCGGTGCTCGTCGTACCCAACGCCGACGACGTATTTGCCTTCGAGCAGGAGCTCTGCCTGAGCGGCGCGGCACTCGGTGGAGCAACGATGACATTCGGCGGGCTATCGCGGGAGGTCGCAAGAGCCTGCGGCTCACCGCCGGGCGCGGAAATGACGATGACGCAGCGCCGACGAGTGGTCTCGATCGCGATCCAAGAGCAGCGGGGGCGACTGGGGCCGCTGCGCCACTCCGCCGCACATCCCGGTTTCGCGCATGCCTTCGAGCGGCTGCTGGATGAGCTGCAATCAGCCGGTCTTGGCCCCGAGGCAGTGGAGGCCGGCGCCGGCACCCTCGAGGGCTCCGCCTATCTGGGCGACCTCGCGGGCTTGTTTGCGAGATATGAGGAAGTGCGCGGGCGGCTCTGCCTGGTTGATTCGCACCAAGTCGCCCGCGAGGCGATCTCTTTGCTTCAGCGCTCGGGAGGACAATGGAGGGAGCGCCCGGTCTTTCTCTACGGTTTCGACGATCTGACCCCGAGTCAGCTTGAGCTCCTAGAAGGCCTCGCACGTGTAGCCGATGTGACCGTGGCGTTACCCCACGAGGAGGGCAGCGCAGCGCTGCGGGCCCGTAGTGCGCTCCTTGTGCAGCTGCGCGACCGGATCGGAGTCGACGCGGAAACCCGTACAGAGGCGGACCCGGCCAACACGCCCAGCGCGCTGCTCTTCCATCTTGAGCGCGGCTTCTGTCGCCCCAGCGGTCAGCGACGCCCGCCGGACGGGGACCTGACGCTGCTGCGTTCGGCCGGCACGCGGGGTGAGGCCGAGGCGATCGGAACCGAGGTGGCGAAGCTGATCGCCGGCGGGGTCGAGCCGGATGAGATCGCGATCGCCCTGCGGGACCCGGCGCGGCGCGGGCCGCTGATCGCGTCGGTGCTCGAGTCATACGGGATCGCAACCGCGCTGGAGGCAGACCTTCCGGTCGCGGGCACGGCGGTCGGCGGCGGGCTGATCGCCCTGCTCGAGGCCGAGTTCGGATCCGCGCGCGCCCGCGATCTGCTGCGATTTCTGCGCGGACCTTCGGGAGTATCGCCGCGGCGGGTCGACTGGTTTGAGCGCTCGGTGCTTCGCGGCAGGGTGGAGAGCGCCGCAGCGGCCCTTGAGCTCTGGGACGGCGAGGCGCCACACGACCTGACCCGAGTACGGGAGGCGGCGCGGCGCTCAGGCGCGGCGCTAGTGGAGGAGATCGGGCATCTCGCGGCGAGGCTTGCGGCCCGACCCCTGCGCGGGCGGGGGGACGGCCCGAGCCCGGGACGCGGAGAAGGGTTTGAGCTGCGGGCCGCTGCGGCGATCTCGGGCGCGCTCGTCGATCTCGGCCAGATGGACGGGGCTGAACAGAGCCCCACGGATCTCGCGGCGACGATCGCGAGCATCGAGTTCCGCGCCTGGAGCGGTCCGGTTGAGGGGCGGGTGAGGATTGCCAGCCCCTACCGGCTGCGAGCAGGGCGCTTTGATCATGTCTTTGTCAGCTCCCTCCAAGACGGAGAATTCCCCCGCCACGACAGCGGCGGCGACCCGTTTCTTTCGGAAGGGCAGCGCGCCGCGCTCGGCCTGGAGCCGCGGCGCGACACCGAGGCCGAGGAGCGCTATCTGTTCTACGTCTGCCTCTCCCTCCCCCGCCGCAGACTCTTCCTCTCCTACCGCGACAGTGACGAAGACGGCCTCGCCGAGCCCCGCTCGCCAATGGTCGACGCCGTTTTGCGCCTGCTCAACCCGCCGGCGAGCGAAGGGGCACGCAATCTCGAGGAGGCGATCACCCGTAGCCGCGACCTGGCGCAGGTGGTATCCCCCATCGTCGAGTCTCCCTCAGAAGATGCGCTGGCACGGGCGGTCGCCGTCCAGGTGCAGTGTGCGGATCTCGACACCCTGCTCAACCGCGCCGGTGTCGTTGGGGATCTTCGGCAACGCATCGAGGATCGGCTAGAGATCGCCCTGACGGCCGCGGCCGCGGCGCGCGCACCCGGTCCGCTTTCCAATCCAGCGGTGATCGAGTCGCTCGCCAATATTCCCGCCTTTGGCGGAACCACCCTCGAGGAATTTGACCTCTGTTCTTACCGCTGGTTCGCCGGGCACGAGCTCGACCCCCAGCCACTCGGCCCCAGGCCCGACCCACTCGTTCAGGGCGGCCTGATGCACGCCACGCTGGACCGGCTCTACAGCGAGCGTCCCGGCGGGGATCCCCTGCCCCGTCCTGGGTCTTTGGACGCCTGGGTCGCGCGGGGGCGTGAGCTGGTGGTCGAGATCGCCGCCGAGCGCGAAATGGGCCGCCGACCCGCCGAGCGGGCGATCGCCCGCCGGGTCGAGCGACTGCTCGATCGCTTCTTGGAGGAGGAGTCCGAACGCGATCCGGGTGGCTTTGAGCCCTGGCTGCTGGAGGCGGGGTTCGGCGAGGGTGAGGACAGCCAACGCCCGGCGTTGGAGATCGACGGCTGGCGCCTGCACGGTGCAATCGATCGGGTCGATCGAGACGGCGAGGGCCGTGCCCTGGTGCTCGACTACAAGCTTGCGACCAGGGTCACCCCTCGCGAGAAGTTCGAGGAGCGGGCGAAACTCCAGCTTCAGCTCTACCTGATCGCCGTGGCCGAGCAGTGGGGCGCGGCGCCGATCGGTGGCCTCTACCACCCGCTGCGCGGCACCTCGACGCGGCGACCGCGGGGCGTGGTCCTGGATGAGGCGGCCGAGAGCCTCGCCTCCTACGGGCTCTATAGCAATGACCTGCTCGACGCCGGTGGCCTCGAGGAGCTGCTCGCCGATGCGCGTCGTCGGGCTGCGCAGATCGTCGCCCGCATTGGAGCCGGCGATATCCGCCGTGATCCCGGTCCCCGTATGGGGCTACGCGGCCACGATGTCTGCCCAACCTTCTGCGAGTTCGCTCCGATCTGCCGGCGCGACCGAGCGCCCCGCGGTGAGGAGAACAGCGAGGGGCGAGAGCTTTGAGCAGGCGAAAGCCCACCCCCGAACAGGAGGCGGCAATCCACGCCTTTGGCGGCGATGTGCTGGTCGAGGCCGGGGCAGGGACCGGCAAGACCGGGGTGATGGTTGACCGCTTTTGCCACCTGATCTGCGAGAAGGGGGTACTGCCCGGAGCGATCCTCGCGATCACCTTCACCGACCGCGCGGCGACCGAGCTGCAGCAGCGAATTGCGGCGGAGCTGGCCAGGCGGGCCGAGGCCGGCTCCGAGCGGGCGCGGGAGCTTTTGGGGGGAATCGGCGGCGCCTGGGTGATGACGATCCACGGCTTCTGCCACCGCCTGCTGAGAGGCCACCCGGTCGCCGCCGGCATCGACCCGCGCTTCCGCGTGCTCGATGCTTCGGAGGCCGAGCGGGCGGCCCGGGAGGCGTTCGATGAGGCCCTCGAGGCGTTCCTGACCGATGGAGATGAGGGGCGGGAGGAGACGGTCGCCGCATTTGAGATCGACGGACTGCGCACGATGATCACGGCCGCCCACTCCGAACTTCGCAGCCGCGGTGACCCCGAGCCCCGGCTGCCCGAGCCGCCGCAGACAAATTCTCCCCAGGACGGGGACGGGAGAGATGCATACCGGCATATCGCGCTTTTGCTGAAACTCTTCTCCGCCAGCTTCGCGAGGGCCAAGGAGAAGCGCTCGGGGATCGACTTCGAGGACCTTCAGATCATCGCCGCACGGCTGCTGGAGCGGGGCGAGATCGGCGCCGCCTTCCGCTCGCGGTTCAGCCACCTGATGGTCGATGAGTTCCAGGACACCAACCGTCTCCAGCTGCGACTGGTGGAAGCGCTCCGCGGTCCCGGTAGCGAGCTGATGACGGTCGGCGACGAACTGCAGTCGATCTACGGGTTCCGCCACGCCGACCTCGACGTCTTTCGCGAACAGCGGCAGGCGATCGAGGCATACCCCGGCGCCCGAGTGATGGAGCTGAGCGGCAACTTTCGCTCCCGTCCCGAGCTGATCGGGGCCGTCAATGCACTTGGCGCAATCCTCCTCGGGGACGCCTACCGGCCGCTCAGGGTGGGCGCCGTGCCGCGACTAAACGCCCCCGCGGGCGGAGGGCCCGCGGTGGAGCTGTTGCTCACCGCCCGCGATGGCTGGGATGCCCAGGAAATCGATCTGGCACCAACGACCGACGATCGAACGCCCCCCAACTGCCTCGCCGAGGCACGCTTCCTCGCCGCGCGACTGCGCGAGCTGGTCGATGCAGGGCTGCCTCGCGGGGAGATGGTCGTGCTTTTGCGGGCCTTTACCCACCTGGATGCCTATGAGGACTCGCTGGAGCGGTTCGGGCTGCGACCCTATGTGGTCGGCGGGCGTGGCTACTGGTCCCAGCAACAGGTCGCCGATGTCTGCGCTCTGCTGTCGGTGATTGCCAACCCGCTCGATGACCAGGCACTGTTCGGCGCCCTCGCCTCTCCTGCCTGCGGCCTAGCGCCCGACACCCTCTGGCTGCTGCGAACGGCGGCTGGAAAGGGCCGCCACGCCTGGCCCGCGGTGGAGCGGGCGGTTGAACAGGGCGAATCCGAGCTCACCGAGCCCGAGCGCTTGGCGCAGATCCCCGCCACGGAGCTGGAGTTGCTTCGCCGTTTTGCAAAGACGGTCCGCGAACTGCGTGAGCGCGGTTCGCGCCTCTCCCTCGCGGGCCTGATCGAAGTCGCGGTGACGGAGACCGGCTATGACCTGGCGGTATTGATGCGCCCGTCCGGACAGGCGCGCTTTGCGAACGTGCGCAAGCTGATGCGCCTTGCCTCCGAGTTTGAGGCACGCGAGGGTAGGGACCTGCGCGGTCTGCTCGACTTCCTCGCAGCCCGCGCCGAGGCGGGCAGCGAGGCGCAGGCGGCGACCGCGCTAGAGGGCCACGACGGCGTGCGGATCATGACCGTCCACAACGCCAAGGGACTTGAGTTCGGTGTCGTCGCCGCGCCTGACCTCTCGCGCGGCCTGCTGGCCGGCACCCGACAGCCGCTGCTGGCGATCGGCCGCAGCGGAGAGCCGCCGCGGGTTGGCCTGCGCCTGCGTCGGCTGGGTGCCGCATCGGTCGACCTCTACGACTACGCGGAGCTCTGCGAGGAGTCGAAGGAGCGCGACGCTGAGGAGGGGCTGCGGCTCTTTCACGTCGCCGCCACCCGAGCCCGCGAGCGACTGATCCTCAGCGGCGTTGTGAAGCCGGAGGCGGGGAAGGAGACAAGGCCAGGGACGCCCGTGATCGAGCGGATCGTGGATGGCCTGGCGATCGTGCGCGACGGCGACTCGTCGATCCCGGTGCCGGCGCCGGCCCCACGCGAGGGTCTCGAGGCGGCCTTCGATCCCTCCGAGATTGCGGTCCGGGCAAATCTCCCCACGCCCGAGCGGGCGGCCGAACTAGCGGTGACGCGGGTTGGGGGGCGGCCCGAGTCCGCGCTGGGCGAGGGACCGCCCCCGCTGGTTGAGCGGCGTCCTCCGGCGGTGGCAAGCCGACCGCTCTCCTACACCGCGATATCGGCCTATGGGGACTGTGCCTACCGCTTCTACATGGAGCGGGTCCTCGATCTTGGTCAACGAGATCGCGACGGGGCCCGCATCTCCGACGAGGGCGAAACCGCGGCAAGTGGACGGGGGCGGGGGGAGGCGCGTGGCGCCGCCGTACACGCACTGCTGGAGTGGAGCCAAGCTAATGGCTGGCGGGAGCCGCCCGTTGGGCTGGCGCGCCGCCACGCCTTGGCCGCGGGCCGCGATCGCGTCTCCCACCTCGATCCCGAGACTCTGTTGTCACCGGTGCGGGGCTGGCTCGGGTCCGAGCTAATGCGCGAGCGAATTGGCGCCGTGGGGGCAAACGTCCGCGCCGAGGTTCCCTTCCTTCTCAGAGTGGCCGGCGCGGTCCTGCGTGGCTCGATCGATCTGCTGGTCGAAATCGAGGCCTCAGCACCGCTGGTTGTCGACTACAAGACCGACCGCCTCAATGGCTCCAGCCCCGGTGAGCATTCCGAGCGCTATCGGGTGCAGCGCGACATCTATGCCCTCGCCGTGGCCCAATCCCGCGGCGCCGCGGAGGTGGAGGTCGCATATGTCTTCCTAGAGCGTCCCGATCAGCCGGTCCTCTCGCGACTCGGCCCGACGGAGATGGAGGCGGGCCGGAAGCGCCTCGCCGCAGCCATCACCCGGATCGGTGCAGGCCAATTCCCAGTGGCTATGGCGCAGGAGCGCAGCTGGGCTCTTTGCAGCGGCTGTCCGGCGCTCAGGCGGCTGTGTTCGGGCCCTGCTCCAGCTGTGCAGCCAGCTCGTCCAGTCGCAGCTCCCTGAGCCCCTCACCGACCGCATCCAACTCGGCTGCGCAGAACGCAACCAGCTCGCGCCCTTCGCGACAGAGCTCGAGGGTCTCTCGCAGGCCTGCCTGGCCAGAGTCAAGACGGTCGATGATCTGCTCCAGCCGCTCTACCGCGACCTCATAGGACCCGGCCTCAATCATCTCGCTTCGGTCTCGCTCTGAGTCGGCCATCGGCAAAGCGCAGACTAATCTCATCGACGGCGCGCGCTGCCGCGGCGCTGGTCAGCGGCTCGCCGTCGGCACTCTCCACCAGGGCGTAGCCGCGTTCGAGGGTCCGCTCGGGCTGATGGGCACGAAGGGCAACCTCGGCACTACGCAGCGCCTCGCGCCGGCCGCCGAGTTCCGGACCCGCCGCGCGGCGGAGCGCCCGCTCCAGCACCACCATGGCGAGGCGGCGTTGGTAGGAGAGGCGCTCGGCGACGCCGCGCTCGGAGGCGGCGCGAATCTCGCGAGTCCTCTGGTTCAGAGCGAGCCGCTCACGGCTGAGCGCCCGCCCGGGACCACGCGCGAGGGAGGCCAGGTGAGGCGTGCGCGAGCGCAGGGCGGCATCGGCCGCCCGACCCAAGGAGGCAACCACGCGGTCCAGATGCCCGCGAGCCGCGACGCAATCGAGGGGGATCACAGCCTCGGCGGCGTGGGTCGGAGTAGAGCAGGAGATCGCCGCGACATCGTCGAGCAGAGTCGAGTCACGCTCGTGGCCGATCGCGCTGATCACCGGTACCCGCAGCATCGCCACCGTGCGGCAAAGGGTCTCATCGCAAAAGGCCCAGAGGTCGGCGAGGCTGCCGCCTCCCCTGGCGATGACTATGGATTCGATCTCAGGCCGGCCCGCCAGATCCTGGATCGCCGCGGCGATCGTCGGTGCCGCGTGGCGGTCCTGCACCGGCGCGAAGGCCCAGACCAAGGTCCCCGCCCAGCCGCGACGCTTGAGTCCTGCGAGTAGGTCCCGTCGCGCAGCGCCGGACTCCGCGGTCACCACGCCGATCGTCCTCGGCAACGGTGCGCGGGCGAGCTGCTTTTGCAGCTCGAACAGCCCCTCCCCTCGAAGCTGGTTGCGCAGCGCCTCGAGGCGGGCGAGGAGATCCCCCTCTCCGGCGAGGCGCAGATGGGTGGCGCGGAAGGCGAAACTCGGGGACGCCTGGCCACCACCGGGGTAGTAGTCGGGCCCGCCACCGATCACCACCTCGGCGCCGTCGCGCAACGCCCCCTCCGGGAGCCCGGACCTCTCCAGGTCGTTGAGCCAGATCGCGCACGGCACCGCGCCCTCGGCGTCCCTCAGCTCAAAGTAGACCTGGACCTTGCTTTGCCCGACATCCGTGAGCTCGCCGATCAGCAGCACCCTTGCCCGTTTTTGCATCTCCTCCTGCAGTCTGCGCGCGTAACGCCCAACAGCAAAGGGTCCCGGCAGGTCCGATCCGGGTTTCTCAGCCCCCACAGCCGCCGATCTCCCCTCCCCCTCCACGCCGCGGGCAGCTAGCCGGTGCGCTGCCAATGTCGCGCCCAGATCCCCAGCTCGCGGATCGCCGGACGCAGCTCGGCGCCCTTCTCCGTCAGCGAGTAGGTGACGCGAACCGGAGTGCCGGCCTCGACCTCCCGTTCGACCAGCCCCTCCTCCTCCAGCTCGCGCAGACGCTGGGAGAGCAGCCGGTCCGAGAGGCCCGGGACGGCCTTGGCAAGCTCGCCGAAACGAAGCGGCCGCTCGGTCAGAGCGCAGACGATCGCCCCGGTCCAGCGTTTGCCGATCAGCTCAATCGCAGCGTGGAAGTGCGGACAGACTCCCCGGACAATCTGATCTTCGCTCGTAGCGGCGGCAGCACCCACGCCCAGCGAGCTTACTGAACGTAAGTGACGGGCTTCCTCAGCGGGCACAAGGACCGGTTTCCACCGAGGGAGAGGTTTCCCGCAGGGCGGCGTGGACGAGGTAGTCGGGGACCGCGAATCCACCGGGGGGGCCGCTGGTCGTTGCGGCGAATACGGTGCCAAGGACCTGACCCTGAGAATCGACGACCGGGCCCCCTGAGTTACCGCTGCGGACCGTGCCGCGAAGCGAACTGATCGAACGGTGGATCGGCCCGTCGCCGTAGGAGTCCTCACTGATCACTTCGCGGGTATCACCAAAGCGAGCCGGGGCGACCGTGTAGGGGCCGTTCTCGGGATAACCAAGGACAGCACCGGCGGCACCCAGGCGCGGCCCTGGGGCGATCCGAAGAGGTGGTATGGAGGCACCGACGCGCAGCAGGGCGAGGTCGTTGTGGGGGTCATAGTGAACGGGCGTGGCGCTGAGCGAGGCGCCGGTCGGCGTGATCACGGTGGTGTCACTCTCGCCGGCAACGACGTGGGCGTTGGTGACGATCAGGTCCGGCCTGATCGCCCAGCCCGAACCCTCGATACCAAGTCCGCAGGCCGTGCCAAGGACTCGCACCACCGAACGACTTGCTCGAAGCACCCCTGCGGCGGAGGCGATCGCCCGGTTTGGGGGCGCCACCGCCGTCGTTGGCCCGGAGATTGATGGGGCCGGATCGACGCGGTTGAGAGCATTCAGCACCGGCCCCGAGGGCGGCAGCACGTTGTCGAGGCTGCGCAGGATCACGGAGCCTTGGACGTCAGCCCGCAATCGCGCCGTCCCCGGCGCGTGCAGAGCCAGGGCGCCGAAGACCCAGACGAGACCGAGCGCGACCGAGGCGATCAGCGCAGCTCCCCCGGCTCCATCGGCGAGGTGGAGGGCCTTTCGCCGCACCACCTTCGCCCGCAATCCCAAGGCGAAGCTCTCCAGGGCCACCGCCACCATTGCGCCAAGGAGCAGTGCTCCGAGCGCGGCGAACAGCGGCGCGTACTGGGACTCTGCCCCCTGGCCCAGGACGAGGGGCCCAATCCGGCTTCCCAGGAACGCCCCCAGGGCAAACCCGACCAGTGTGAGGGCACCGACGATCAGACCCTGCCTGTAGCCCCAGAGGGCGAGGGCAAGGGTGAAGGCGACTATTCCCCAATCCAACATGGTCACAGCTCAAATAGAAGCAGGCGTGGGATTCCTCGACTACCTTTCACCAAAATGAATCGCCTCTCCCCTGAGGTGGAACGGCGCCGTCGCCTCGCCACTCGCGCACTCCCACTCACGATCATCGCAGTGGCCGCCTTCATCCTGGGAGCGTCTGCGGGAACCCCGGCAGAATCGCCGGAGAAGGGTGCCGCCGAGCGGTTCGCCGAAGCCTGGGCCCATCACGAATTCGCCACGATGTACGGTGACCTAAATCCGGCCTCCAAACGGGCGATCGGGGTGCACGACTTCACCAGGGCCTACCGCGAAGCCGAAGGCACGGCGACGCTGCGCTCCCTGCAACCCGGTCCCGCCCGAGAACCGATCTCCCTTGGCGGCGCAACTACAGTGCCGGTGGCGATCACCGCGCAGACCGTCGCCTTCGGCTCCCTTGACGCCGATCTCGACCTCCCCTTCGCTGAAGGCGGGGTCGCATGGAGACCGAATCTCGTCTTCCCCGGGCTGCGCCGCGGCGAGCGTCTGCAAAGCAGAATCGAACTGGCGGCGAGGGCGCCGATCCTCGCCGCTGACGGGACGCCCCTTGCCGAGGGGCCAGCCGACGCGCGCTCGCATCCGATCGGCAGCGCCGCGATAGACGTCACCGGCGAAGTCGGGCCCCCCGAAGCGGCCGCGCTGCGGACGCTCGAGCGCCAGGGTTTTGCCCCCTACACCCCGGTCGGGATCAGCGGCCTCGAGAAGGCCTTCAACTCCCGCCTGGCGGGCAAGCCCGGCGGCTCGCTGCTCGCCGTCGCAAAGGCGGGCGGCGCAACCCGGACCCTCGCCTCATCGCCCCCCAGGCCAGGTGCCCCGGTGAAGACGACGATCGATCCGCGCCTGCAGTCCGCCGCCGTCGCCGCACTGGGCAACCACTCCGGAGGCATCGCCGTTCTCGATGCCAGCAGCGGCGATGTCCGCGCCCTGGCGGGCCAGGCATTTTCTGCCCCCCAGCCGCCTGGCTCGACATTCAAGATCATCACCACCACCGCCGCGTTGGAAAAGGGCGTCGTCTCCCTGAGTGACGAATTTCCCGTTGTCGACGGGGTCAACGTCGGTGGGCGATTCATCAACAACGCCAACGGCGAGTACTGCGGAGGAACCTTACGCCAGGCCTTCGCGGAGTCATGCAATGCCGACTTCGTCCCGCTCGGGCCAAAGATCGGAAGCGCCGATCTGGTCGGAACGGCGGAACGGTTTGGCTTTAATTCATACCCAACTCTTTACGCGCCGCAGATCGTGCGGGCTGTCGAACCGCCAAAACCAAGCATCCCGAAGGAAATCGGCGACGAACTCGAACTCGGCGTGAGCGCAATCGGACAGGGCGAAGTGCTGGCCACGCCGCTGGAGATGGCGAGCGTTGCGCAGACAATTGCCGCCGGGGGAGTTCGCGAGCCGACCTCTGTCGTCAGCGAAAAGAGGCTGCGCCCAGACGCCAAGTCGGTGCGGGTGATGTCGAAGAAGACGGCGAACGAGTTGACAGATCTGATGATCGGAGTGGTGCAGAACGGGACCGGGACCGCAGCAGCGATCCCCCAGGGTCAGGTTGCGGGCAAGACGGGAACGGCCGAGCTCGGGCCCAAACCCGGCCAACAGAACTCATCCAACCCGGTCCAGTACAAGGACGCCTGGTTCTCCGCCTTCGTTCCCGCCGGCAAGGCCAAATTGGCGATCGGTGTCCTTTTCATCGATGCCGAAGCCGCGGGGGGTGAAGTCGCTGCTCCGGCGGCGGCCAGGGTCCTCTCCGCCGGTCTCTGAAGGGCAGGGGTCTAGAGGTCGAGCGTGACCTTGGCGGGTCCTCCGGGACCGGGAATCGACAGCGTCAGCGGCCGGTTGGAGGAGACTTCGGCGGGAAGTCGGAAGAGGACGAGGGAGCCCTGAATCGGCCCCTGCTGTGCGGGGGAGTCGAGCACGGGCACCTGTTCTTCGGCTTCGACCGTGCCGCCCAGCGGCATCGCGAAGACGCTCTTGCTGGGGATCGAGTTGAAGACCCGTCCGATGACGTCAGTGATTTTCAACGACTTCGGCAGCCGGTGAGGCCGGCTGTCTTCGTTCTGGACCTGGAGGAAGACGCCGAAGTAGTTGGTGGCGGGCAGCGGGGCGGGCTGGCCGACGAGGTAGGAGGCATCCTCAGTGTCACTGGGGTTTAGGTAGCGGGAGAAGACGACCGTGTACTGAAGCTTGCCGAGGCTCACCGTCTGCCCCTCCACAACGTTCTTGGAACTGCTCGAGTAGCCACATCCCGAGACCAAAAGCGCGCTCGCCCCGAGCAAAAGGGAGGCGAGCAGCGGCAGGACGAATCTGCGGGAGGCCGGCATGAGCGCGCGAGAGTCTATTAAGGGATGCCAGTCGCGTAGCGGTTGCCCCCGCCGACCCCGATCCGGTCACCCAGCTCCCGCTCGGACTCGAGCAGATCGCGCAGCCTTCGCAGCGCCTCGCGCCACCTGCGCTCCGTCCAAAAAGAGGCGCCGGTGAGCACCTCCCTGCCCTTGTCAAGGGGGTGCGAAGGCTCCGTCCAGTGGGAGACGCGCACTGTGGTCAGCGACCCGGGTCCCTCTGTCAGCTCCCAAAGTGTCACCGCTCCGGTACGATTGTCGCGCCCACCGCGACCGTGCTCGAGGATTCGGAAGGGCTCATCCAGCTCGGCGATCGTCGTCTCCATCCAGGTTGAGTTGAGCGGCACTCGAACCCGAAAACGTGCTCCAGCGCCGACCCCGCTGGCCTCAATCCGGGTCAGGTGGAAGTCGGAGATGAAGTGATCGGTGAACGCCGAACGGCGGGAGAGGTCGCTGATCAGCTCGAAGGCGACCTCGCGCGGGGCATCGATCTCGACATTGCAGCTGATTGGACCCATCGGCCGGCGCGATTCTAGAGATTGGCTCCCCGGTGAGACGGAATGGCGCTAGGATGACTGTTGGAGGCGCCGGGAAGGAGCATCTCATCTTCACCAGTGTCAGCAGTTCGACCAGTGGCCGCCTTGAGACGGGAGAATCGCCTGGCTCGGGAACTTTTTTTTGCCTCACCTGCGGCTCCCAGCTTTCACTGCGGGAGACCGATCGATTGCCCAGGTGCCCTCGCTGTAGCGGCTCGGGCTTTCTGCGCGACTCAATCTTCGAGCCGAGGCAGGAGCATGGCCACCAAACCGCGGAGTTCGCCGCCCAGACGCCGAGCGAGCCGCCTGGCTGGCTGGTCAAGGCACGCGACCTGTTGCCCGGACCGGGCCGTTACCTCGCCTGTCGCGAGGACGGCGACGGTATTCAGATTTTCGCCATCGAGGACGGCTGGACGCGGATCGGCCGCAGCGTCACCGCCGACATCAGACTCGACGATCCGAGTGTCTCCCGACGCCACGCCCTGATCGTCTGCGAGCCTGGTCGCAAGGCCAGGGTGCTGGACGACCGCAGTCTCAACGGTGTCCTGCTCAACGGCAAGCTGATCGAGTGGGGTCGGCTGGCCGAGGGTGATGAGCTGACGATCGGCCGCTACCGCCTCTACGCGCTCGAACGCTGAGCAGAACCTTCAGCGGTGCCGGTTCCGGCCACCCACCGCCCTAGGATTGCGCGATGAGTTCTGCCCCCGGCCCAGCCGACCCCTCCATCCCGCCTGGCGGGGGAATCTCCGCCGCCGCCGACCAGGCACGGGAACGCCTGCACGAGGAAATCGAGCGGGTCCGGGTCGGCGTCGAGGAGATGCTGGCCGAACAGGGAGACGACGGCGATACCCAGCTCCGTAATGAACTCGATGAGATCCGCGCCGAGACCAGGCGCTTGGTCAAGCGGCGCATACGCAAGAGCGAGGCTCGCACCGAGAAGCGCCTAGCAAAGCTGGAGCACCGCATCGATGCGGTGGATAACGATCGCCGCTACGCCGAGTGGCGGATCCACACCAACACAGAGGCGATGCTGGACGGCCTCCTGCGTGAGGTTCGCGCCATCGCCGACCTCCTGACGAGACTGCGCTAGACGCCTCGGCCCGAGGCGTCTACTCGGTCGAGATGCTCGGATCCGCCTGGACTTTATGTGGGACGACCATGAGGAAATTGCTCGCGGCATCTGCCGCCAGAGTGAGGACCCGACCGGCCTCCTCGTCCTGACCGGTCGCCCTGAGCTCGGCGGCGTAGCCGCTCAGCAGATCGTCGAGGTCAAGCAGTCCCTCGGCGTCGAGATCCTTCAACTCAACCTTGGCCCCCCTGCCGAGGCGGCGTTCGACCGCCGCACGGTCGATGCCGAAGGCGTTCTGGCGAACGTAGACGCGCCCACCCGTCATCCCGGCGCAAGCCCAGGGACCGATGTCGCCGAGTACGACCGCTCGGCCCGAGGTCATGTACTCGAAGGCAAATCCCTTCGCGTTGGCGCGGTCGACGATGCATCCGCGATCGTCGTCGAGGTCATTCGCCGGCTCCCCGCCGAGAACGACGTCGGCGCCCGAGAGGCGAATACAAAAGCGCGAGTCGGCGGATCCCTGGACGAAGAGACGGCCGCGCTGGGCGCCGTAGGCAAAGGACTTGCCGACCGAGCCGTTGAGCCGTCTCCCCTTCGCGCCATTGCCCTTCAGCACGGCGACGCTCCCACCCAGCATCGCCTTGCCGACGCCATCCTGGGCGCCGCCCTCGACCCGAATCGAGACGCCATAGGCGTTGAAGGCACCGAGCCCCTGGCCGGCCACCGAGCCATCGTTGAACTCAAGACTGGCGAGGATCTCGTCGCTGGGCTCCGGGCCATCATCGAAGATGCGCGACCTGGCGATCGCGCCGGCCAGCTCGGTGCCGAGGACGCGGTCATTGGCATCGGTGGGACGTGGGAACTCGTTGTGGACCGTGCGGCCGGGGCGGATGTCGCCAGCGAGAGCGGCGATCTGCGCCGAGGCCTGCTTTGCCTGCATCCTGATTGGGCGAGCGGCGACCAGGCCGGCCTCGGCGCGGGACTCGACTACCTCATCCGCGACGGGCAGATCGAGAGGCTCGAGATCGAGGAACTCCTCCAAGGGAGTGATCAAAGGCGCCAGATCGAGTCTGTCGTGAGCGCCGACCTGCTCAAGCAGGTCATAGCGACCGACAAGGTCCTGAGCGCGCTCGTAGCCGAGCGAGGCAACGACCTGCTTCACCTCTTCGCCCATCGCACCGAAGAAGCGGGCGCAGCTCTCTGCGGCCCGGTCCACCTCCTGTGGGGTGAACTTCTTCAGCCCGTGCTCCTGGGCTTGCTCGACCGTCTCGATCTGGGTTGCTATCCCGACGTGGCAGGTATCGAGCTGACAGCCGCGACAGATCGTGCAGCCGAGACTGACCATCGCCAGGGTGCCGAAACCGACTCGATTTGCACCGAGGCAGTGGAGCTTGACGATGTCATAGCCATGGCGATAGCCGCCGTCGGCCCAGATCTCCACCCGGTTGCGGATCCCGGCCTCCATCAATGCCCGGTGCACGGCGCGGGTTCCGATGTCTGAGGGGAGCCCAACATGGCGCAGAGCGTGCTGGCGGGCCGCACCCGTTCCCCCCTCAAAGCCCGACAGGGTGATGATGTCGGCGCCCGCCTTGGCGATCCCCAGTCCGATCGTGCCGATGTTCGGCACCACCGGCACCTTGACCGAGACGCGCACGTCTGGATTGACGGTCTTCAACTCGTCGATCAGCTCGGCGAGGTCCTCGATCGAGTAGAGGTCGTGGTTATTTGAGGGCGAGATCAGATCGGTGCCCGGCGCCGCGTTGCGCGCCGCGGCGACCTTCTCGGAGACCTTCTTGCCCGGTAGATGCCCCCCCTCTCCCGGCTTGGCTCCCTGGCCGATCTTGATCTCGGCGACGTAGGAAGAGTTGATCATCTCCGCCGAAACTCCGAAGCGTCCCGAGGCAACCTGTTGGCCGCGCCACTTGCGGTATTGGCCGTACATATCCCGAATCTCGCCGCCCTCGCCATTGACGCAGAGGATGTTGATCGCCCGCGCCGCCTCCGCGTAGGCGCGGAAGGCCGGCTCAGACTGGGAGCCGAAGCTCATCGAGGAGATCACGACGGGGTAGTCGTGATGGCCCACGCCGGCGTCGACCGACTCCGGGTCCACCGGGGCGCGGTCGCCCTTGAGGCCCATGACATGTCGCAGCGATATCGGGCTCTGGCGCTCCAGCTCGCGGACCTTCTCGGAGTACTCGGCGTAGGAGCCCGAACCGTTGGCGGTGGCGATCGCCGCCTTGTAGACCTTCGGGTAAAAGCGGAAGGTCTTTGCCGGCTTGGCTTCCTCGTCTCCAGACAGCGCCCGCGCCCGTGCGTTGCTGTCGCCGTCGAGGACGGCGAAGCCCACGCCACCTGACTCAGAGGCGGCGAAGGCCTCCGTCAGGAGGATCTCGGCCAGCTCTGGCTTGACTCCGATCGAGGAGAACTGGCGAGCGTAGCCCCGCACCTCGTGGATCCCGATCGTTGAGATCACTTTCTCTATCCCCTTGGTGAGGGCGGCACAGAGATTGGATACGTCGGTCTCGTAGTCCTCGACGCAGACCACCTCGACCATCGTGTACGGGCAGACGCCGTTGGCGCCGAGCCCCAGCGCCAGCATCGTGTCGTGGACGTTGCGGATCGCCGCCGAGCGCAGAACGACACCACAGCGGCGGCGCAGGTTCTCCTCGCCCGGCTCGACCCGGAACTGCTTCAACGCCTGGTCGATGGCGGATGTGGCCAGGTGCGGGTCGAGGTAGCGGCGGTCGCCGTCATAGACGGTGCGGTCGGTGAGGACAAGCAGCTCCGCACCGTCGCGCACCTTTTTCACCGCCTCCTGCTTGATCCGCTCGACCGCACCTTGAGTTGTCTCCGACTCAAGCAGGGAGATGTCGACCGCGTCGGCCCTCCCGCGAAACTCCTCCCAGAGGTCCTCGAGCAGGAAGGTTTGGTGCTCGCGCGCGATCTTGCGGTACGTCCGGTCGGAAAGCGGCGCCATCCCGTGGTGGCCACCGAGAATCACCGGTAGCGCGGCCTCGACTGTGCCGGTGTCCTGCCCGGCGGCATCGATCGAGGGGCGACGGCCGAAGACGGTGCGGGTCGAGAAGTGCTCGACCTCGCGCTCGCGGTCGATCGCCGGGTTGGTGACAACGGCAACCGTCTCCTTGAAGTAGTCGGCGAGGTTCTGCCGCTCGGGGGAGAGCGCGGCGAGCGGTCCGTCGTAGCCGAGCGAGCCGATCGGCTCGGCGCCGTTGGACGCCATCTGCTGGACCAGTTTGACGTCGTCGCGCTGCCAACCGAACCCGGCGAGGATCCGATCGGCGACCTTGACCGGCTCCTCTGGACCGGCGTCGGAGTAGCCGGGTACGTCCTCGCCCTCCAGTGGCCCGCCGGGGTCAAGGGCTCGGTCATAGGGCCCCGCGTCCTCGGCGCCGTTGCGGCTCAGCCAGCTCTTGCGAACCAGATGCAGCATCTCGTCGTGGGGGTGCAAGGTCGAGCGCTTTCGTTCACGATCGATCGCCACGAGGGCCTTCTCCCCGGGCGCCAGCGGCTTAGGCTCAGAGACCATCGAGTGAAGGGAGACGACCCCCGGCTCGGAGCTGAAGACAAAGTCCTCGCCGGTCTCGATCTGCCAGAGAGGCCGCAGGCCGAGCGCGTCTGCCGAAAACACGCATTCCTCGCCATGACGGGCTATCAGCGCCACGGGACCCTGCGCGAACGGACCCATCGCTTGGTGCAGGTACATGTAGAAGGGGCGCAGCTGGTCGGGGAAAGAGCGGATCTCCTCGGCGATCGGTGGCAACACCATCTCCATCGCCTCCGCCAGGCTGAGGCCGTCGCGGCTGACCAGGGTCTCGATCGTTCGGTTGAGGTCCTGGGAGTCCGAGGAGCCAGGCTGGATCGGGACGCCCAGCATTACCGCCTCCTGGCGCAGCTGAGCGATCGTGTTGATCTCGCCGTTGTGACCAAGAACCGAGAAGGGCTGGACCCGCTTGAAGGAGGGCCAGGTGTTGGTCGAGTAGCGATTGTGGCCAAAGCAGCCGATCGTCTCGAAGCGCTCGTCGCGGAGATCCGGGTAGTAGGCGCCGAGCACCTGCGGCGCTCCCATCACCTTGTAGACGCAGGTCGTCGCCGAGAAGGACGGAACGTGCAGGTCGAGTCGCTGCTCGAGCTCGATCAGCAGCTCGAAGAGGGCGCGCTCGCGGCTGGACGCGGTGGCGAGCAGCCCGGCGATCTGCCAGAAGTGCGGCTCTTCCTCGCGCGCGGTGGGGCCGAGGGCAGTCGAGTCAACGACGCCGATCCGCTCGGCGAGGATGCGAAAGCCGCCCCGACCGAGCAGTTCGCGAGCGTCATGCTGGATCCGCTCGAGATCCTGGGAGCGCTCGACGAAGACATGGGCGACAGCAAAGGCGTCGTCGAGCGTGAGCGAGGGATCGTGCCCGCCGGCGCGGACCTCCTCGGCCCAGATCCGGCGAGGCAGATCCACCAGCAGCCCACATCCGTCCCCCTCTCCGTCGACATTTCCGGCCCGGTGCAGCATCTTCTGCAGGGCAGGTACGGCGAGCTCGATCGGTGCATGGCTCGGGGTTGCGTCCTTGCGCACCGAGGCATAGATCGCGCAGGCATCCTTGTCCTCGACGCTTGGGGGGGAGACCAGCGGCCGATAGGGCCGCTCGGGCGAGTAGCGGACGGGACCGCCCTCGCCGTGGAGCTCAGGGGACTGGGGTGCGGACATGTTTGACCTCCCGGGTTCCACGCCTTCTCCGAGCGGGCGCGCGACGGGTTGACGAGAACTCCGCATTATAGGGCGCCGCGCCCGCCCCAGGGGGTCGGCTCAGGCAAAGGACGGCGGCGTGTATTCCCCGCTGGGGTGAACGCCAATCAACAGCGCGCTCACCTTCTCCGCGGAGCGGTTGAGGATGGTGCGGCTGACCGGTGGCTCGATCGAGGCGAAGGTACCGGCCGGCGCCGGATGGTCCTCGCCATCGATCCGCAGGACCGCCTCGCCGTCGAGGATGACGTAGAGCTCGAGTTGGCCGGTTCCCGCCTCGTCGTGGTCGGGGATCTGACCTCCAGGGTCGATTTCGACAAGGTTGAAACCGAATGCAGAGGTGCCGAGCGCCCGGCGGGCCAACCTCCAAGTCGAGTCTCCGGATCCCTCGAGCACCTCGAACTCATCGCGGTGCTTGATCGTGTAGCCATCAGCCATCTCGATCCTCCCCGTGCGCTGTCGTGGTTGGCTGCGACCATACATACTTCTACCTCCCCCCAAGGAGAGCGGATGAACGCCGTCGATAAGAGCTCCGAGCAGGCGCTGCGGGCGACGATCGCCAAATACAACGATGCCTGGAACGCCCACGGCCTCGACGCGATCCTCGCGATGCATGCTGACGAGATGGTCTTCGCCGACCACAGTGCCGGTGAGTCCGCGAGCGGGGAGGATGTGCGCGACCACATCGCCGCAATCTTCGAGGCCTGACCCGATATCGAGTTCACCAGCCGTCGCCTCTACGTGCGCGAGGGGCTGGTGGTCCAGAAGTGGACGGCAAGCGCCACCCATGTGAAGACGATGCGCCGGGGGGAGCTGGTGGTCGAGCCGACGGGGCGGTCGGTCAGGTGGGACGACCTCGACCTGATCCCCTTCGAGGAGGGCTTGGTCAACTCAAGAACGTTTAGTCCGAAGTTACCCCCCACCGCCAGCGCAAATTAGGCTTAAACACTGAGGATCCCCGCCGCGGCAGCTGTCTCGTTCGTGGCTACGCGTGCTTGGGGATGCGCTCGAGCAGCTCCAGCGCCCGCG
>JBAVAR010000154.1:0-2293 GCA_049585815.1 Solirubrobacterales bacterium | reverse complement strand
CCCCAAGCGTCTCCTCGTGCTGCTAGAGGTGGCGACCCCATTCTCGAACGGCGATACGTTCAGGGGGTTGTGGCGCTTGAAATAGAAGTATTTGACTGGCTTAGGCAGTAGTTGTCTAAGTAACCTCCCAAAGTATCTTTCGGTAAAAGCGCCCGTTAATAGCCGTTTCTAGAACCTGGTCAACGGTCGCTACGCGGCTTTCGTTCCACTACGCCTTCATCCGCGTGGACGCCGCTTGGCCGCGGCTCGGGCAGGCGTTTCGGACTGCGCCGGTTTCGCGCCAAACAAACACCAACCCCGGTCGAGTAGCCGGGCGGGATTGCTCCCGCCCAGCCCTCTAAGAACCGTGCGTGAGAGTTTCCCCTCACACGGCTCAAGCCTTTCAAACGCCTGTCTGACGAGACGCGGAAACGATACTAGTAATAAGGAGGCGACGGTGGAACCCAACACCTCGAACGAAAGCCAGACCGTTCGAGGACGGAGCGGTCGAACCTCAGCGGGCACGGGTGCGACCCCGAGTGCGCTGCACAAAGTACGCCTTCCACACAGGGTCATAAGGATGCGCGTCCCTCTGAACCTTGATGTGTCTCCGAATGGGCACATATACAGCGCGAAAGAGCCAGACCCTTTCCGGGTCTGAACCGGTCTCGCTTTTCGTGCCAAAGAACCACCACGAACGATTCCCGCGCCGACCGAAGTACTTGCGCATCGTCCAGTCGCTCGTCTTCATGGGGTGTCTTCGACGTGCCCATTGCCATAGTGCCCTGAAGATGGCGTCATCCACCTGACCGAAGACTTGCTTGCTGACAACATGCCGATGATAGTTTGCCCATCCCTGAATTTTGGGATTAATGCGCGCTATCAACTGGGCCGCTGTCAGCGACGGCGAGTCCCGAATAGTTCCACGGACACCCTCCAAGAACACGCGAATGCTCTTTCGCGAGGGCTTAATGAGCAGCTTTCTATTTCTATACTTGCGCACATTCTGTCCGAGGAAGTCGAAGCCATCCTTTATATGTGTGATGACCGTCTTGTCCGGCGAAAGTTCGAGCCCTCGTTCGCGCAGAAACTGCTCGATGAGTGGCTTGATCTCCCGCTCCAGCAGTTCTTTCGTTCTGCCGGTAACAACGAAGTCATCCGCGTACCGGACGACGTTCACGCAGAGGTATTCGCCGCGCAATCTCTTCTTCGGCGGATATTTCTCTCGCAGACCTTTTTCAAGGCCGTCCAGTGCCAGGTTGGCCAGCACCGGCGAGATAATCCCTCCTTGTGGCGTTCCGTCGCCCGTTTCATAAAAGACCTGCTTCTCCAGGTAGCCCGACTTCAGCCATTTACGAAGAATCTCCTTGTCCATCGGAACATGAGACAGGAGCCATTCGTGACTGATTCGGTCGAAACAGCTTTTGATGTCGCCCTCAAGTATCCATTGCGGATTCGATCGAGTCAGCATCGAAAAGCACTGTTCGATCGCGTCCGCGCAAGAACGCCGCGGACGGAACCCGTAGGAGTTCGGGTCCGCGGTGGTCTCCGCCACAGGGTCCAAAGCGAGCAGGTAGAGCGCTTGCATCGCTCGATCCTTCATGGTGGGGATGCCCAGCGGGCGCATCTTGCCGTTCGATTTCGGGATGTATGCACGACGAAGCGGCTGCGGACGATAGCCGCGTTGCTTCAGATCGTGTACAGCCCGCGCCTTCTTCTCCGGCGTTTTCCATAAAACTCGGTCCACGCCGGCCGTCTTTCTACCTCGATTCGTCGTCACTCGCCACACGGCTAGTACTTTGCCGCTGTACGAGCGGGTCAGCAGCCGTTGCAAGGCTTTCACCTTGCCCCACCTGCCTTCCCTCGTTGCCTTCACGATACGCACCTGGAGCCGACGCACATTCCCGGAAAGTTTGAGCCCCGTGAGGGAGTCCCACTCGTCAGGTTTGCGTGAAGCCGCACCAACAGTGTTCACTGTCGTCATCTGCCTTGCTCCATGAGTCGGTTAATCAAGTTCTCTCGTGACGAAAGACCCGAGGGAAGTGGGCTCGTTTTCACGCCGGATTATCTTGCTTGCGCTCAATCCGTATCCGTTCTATTACCGAACGGCATTCGCTTTCTCCCTCATCCTCTACCCGCATCACCGTCGTCGACCTCGCGGTCTCCTTACCCTCAAGGGAGCGATACGGGCTTACCCTGTTTCACTTGGACGACCTAGCAGGGAGGGTCCTCTTTCTACGCCGGCAGCGTTGTTTGCCCATGACGGAGGAGTCAAAAGCCCCCGTGCCCGCTGCAATCAAGGCCGATTAGCATC
>JBAVAR010000153.1:0-15365 GCA_049585815.1 Solirubrobacterales bacterium | reverse complement strand
CTCCGATCCCTATGAGGCTCCCGATAACCCCGAGGTGACCTGCGATACCGAAGCCGAGACACCGGAGGAGTCGGCCGAGAAGCTGCTCGCCTACCTCGAGTCGCGGGAGCTGATCGCGGGGCCGGCGATCACGGTTTAGCGCAGGCGCCGGCTGGCGTCACTTAGCCCTGCCGGCCTCGCCGGGACCCGCGGCTCTCCGAGGCCGTAGGTCTGATAGGCGCCAAAGCGGGAGAAGGTCTTGTGGGTCGGGCCGTGGTAATCAGAGGAGGCCGTCGGGATCAGCTCGAGCTCCTCACAGAGCTCGAGCAGGTGGGCGGTCTGCTCCCTGGTGTGGGTCGGGTAGAAGGTCTCGATCCCGTCGGCGCCAAGCGAGCGGATCAGGTCATCCACCTCATCGCGAGCGGAGATATCCCAGTAGGGATGGGCGATGACGGCGCTCCCGCCGGCGGCGTGGATCAGCTCGATCGCCTCCGCGGCTGAGGGCCAGCGGCGGGGGACGAAGGCCTTGGCTCCGGGGACCAGGTACTCCTCAAAGAAGGGGCCGAGATCGCCGCTGGCTCCCGCCGCCCTGGCGATGTGCGGGCGCCCGATCGAGAGGGCGTCCCCTGCCTCGGCCACCGCGTCCTCCAGATGCAGGTCAAACCCCTCCCCGCGCAGCTTCTCGATGATCTCCCCCGCCCGCGCCACCCGCTCATGCTGGGCGCGCTCACAGGCGGGCGCGATCACCCCCAGGTCGACCCAGTAGCCGCAGATGTGGAGGTCTTCAGCGTAGGCGTGTACGCAGGACATCTCGATCGCCGGGACAAGTTCGATTCCAAAATCCGAAGCCGCCGCCGCCGCCTCCGAGACCCCGGCGATCGCATCGTGGTCGGTCAGGGCCAGCGTGCTCACCCCCGCCGCGGCGGCCCTGGCGACGACCTCCGCCGGCGCAAGCTGCCCGTCGGAGACCGTCGAGTGACTCTGCAGCTCGATCAGCATGGGGCGGCAGCTTATTCCGAGGACGGCGCAAATAAACTGCGCCGCCGTGTTCAGCAAGGTCCTGATAGCCAACCGCGGCGAGATCGCGATCCGCGTCGCCCGCACCCTGCGGGAGATGGGAATCGGCTCGATCGCCGTCTACTCGGAGATCGACCGTGATGCCCCCCACGTTCGCGAGGCCGATGAGGCCTTCCTGATCGGGCCGGCGCTTCCCGCTGAGAGCTACCTCAACGTGATCAAGATCGTCGACACGGCCAAGCGGGCCGGCGCCGAGGCGATTCACCCCGGATACGGGTTCCTCGCCGAGAACGCCGACTTCGCCCGCGCCTGCGCGGAGGCCGAGATCGTCTTCATCGGGCCGCCGCCCGAGGCGATCGAGGCAATGGGGTCAAAGACCCGGGCGCGGGAGATCATGGCCGAGGCCGGGGTGCCGATCGTCCCCGGGGCGACGGCGCCGGCAAAGGATGTCGATGCGGCTCGCCAGCAGGCCGAGGAAGCCGGCTACCCGGTCGCCTGCAAGGCGGCGGGCGGCGGCGGCGGCAAGGGCTTTCGGGTCGCGATGAGCCCGGCCGAGCTGCCCGAGGCCTTCGAGGGCGCCGCCCGCGAGGGGGAGAAGTTCTTCTCCGACGCCCGCGTCTACGTCGAGCGCTACCTGGAGGACCCACGCCACGTCGAGGTCCAGGTGCTGGCCGACTCCCACGGCAACGTGATCCACCTGGGTGAGCGCGACTGCTCGATTCAGCGCCGCCACCAGAAGGTGATCGAGGAGGCCCCGGGCCCGCACGTGGACGCCGAGATGCGCGAGCGGATCGGCAAGATCGCCACCGAGGCGGCCGCCGCGGTCGGCTATCGCGGCGCCGGCACGGTCGAGGGCCTACAGGTCGGCGAGGATTACTTCTTCTTGGAGATGAACACCAGGGTGCAGGTCGAGCACTGCGTCACCGAGATGGTGAGCGGCGTCGACATCGTCCGCGAGCAGATCCTGGTCGCCGCGGGGGAGCCGCTCTCGATCTCCCAGTCGGAGGTCGAGCTGCGCGGTCACGCGATCGAGTGCCGGATCAACGCCGAGGCCGCCCACAAGAATTTCGCCCCCGCGCCCGGCGCGATCACGACCTACCGCGAGCCCGCCGGCCCCGGTGTCAGGGTTGACTCCGGCGTGGAAGCCGGCTCTGAGGTGACGCCGATGTATGACCCGATGGTCGCCAAGCTGATCGTCTGGGATACCGATCGCGACCACGCGACCCGCCGCATGCTGCGCGCGCTGGATGAGTATGAGGTCGGCGGCCTCACCACCCTGATCCCCTTCCACCGCGCGATCCTGGCCACCGAGCAGTGGGCGCGGGGGGAGACCTGCCGCGATCTGATGGAAGATCGGGAGTGGCTGAAATCAACCGCGCCCGAGGCGGTCCCAGTGGCGGGGGCGGGCGAGGGCACCAAGACGATCGCCCGCGATTACAAGGTTGAGGTCTCGGGCAAGCTCTATGAGGTAAAGGTGATCGGCGAGCCCACCACCGCCGCTCCGGCTACCGGCAAGCGCCCGCCCAAACGCGAGCGCAAAGCGGGTGCCGCCGCCGCGGCCTCCAGCGAGTCCCTTGCCTCTCCGCTACAGGGCACCGTTCTCACGGTCGCCGTCGAGCAGGGGGCCAGCGTCGAGGAGGGGGACCTGATCTGCGTGATCGAGGCGATGAAGATGGAGAACGAGATCACCGCCCACCGCTCGGGAAAGGTCAGCGTTCTCAATGTCTCAGAGGGGGCCGCGGTCTCCAGCGGAGACGTCCTGGCCGTGATCGAGTAGGCGGCCGGGAGGGGGGGCTGGCCGCTCAGGAGGCGCCGAGCTTTTTGGCGGCCTCGCGCAGGTTCTTGACCGTCGCGCTCGGCGCCTTGCGGCCCTCGAGCTTCTCGCCATGGCGGTTGACCCAGATCACCGGCACGTTCATTTTCAGCAGGGGAGCGACGTCGTTGGTGTAGTTGCAACCGATGTGGACCCAGCCTTTTTTGCCGCCGATCCGCCGCGCGCACTCTTTGAAGTGGACCGGGTCGGGCTTGTAGCTACGGACCTGCTGGGCGGTGACGACGAGGTCGAGTTCGGTGCGCAGGTGGCGGCGGGAGATGCCGAGCAGTTTGTCGTCGACGTTGGAGATGATCCCGATCTCATAGCGCTTGGCGAGTCGGTCCATCGCCGCGTTGGCCTCGCGGAATGGCAGCCAGTAGGAGACGCTGTTGGGCAAAAACTGGGCTCGCGAGGGCTCGATCTCCCAGCCCAGCTCACCCGCGACCTTGACGATCGTGCGGCGCAGAACCTCGGCGTAGAGCTCATAGGAGCCGGCCATGATCTCCGCCTGCACCTCCATGAAGCGGGCGAGGAAGGGACCCTCCTCGAAGCTGAATCCGTCCTTGCCCGCCTCCTTCTTGCAGGCATCGAGGATCCCCTTCTCCCAGTCGATCAGGGTCCCGTAGCAATCGGTCGTAACCCATTTGATTGATTTGAGAGCTGGGAGGGGCATCGGGAAGCGCGGCATTATAGGCTGCCGCACCGCGCCGGTCGGGCGCCCCTCCCATGGACCTCCTCGAGTATCAGGGCAAGCAGCTGTTCGCCAAGCACGGTATCCCCGTGCCCAGCGGCGAGGTCGCCTCGAGCGTCGAGGAGGTTCTCGCCGCCGCCGAGCGGATCGGCTACCCCTGCGCGATCAAGGCCCAGGTGCTGATCGGCGGGCGCGGCAAGGCGGGCGGGATCAAGATCGCGAGCGATGCCGAGCAGGCGCGGGCCCACGCCGAGGCGATCATCGGCATGGACATCGTCGGCCCCCATGGCGAGGGCCCCTTCCAGGTCGAGCGGGTGTGGGTCGAGGGGGGCTCTGAGATCGCCAGTGAGTACTACGCCTCGGTGATCCTCGACCGCGGCGAGAAGAAGCTTCTGGCGATGGTCTCCAGCAAGGGGGGGATGGACATCGAGGCTGTCGCGGCGGAGAGCCCCGAGGCCCTGATCAAACGCCATATCGACCCGACCGCGCCGTTCGATCCGCCCGCCGCGCGGGCGATTGTCGATGCCGCGGGGCTCGATCAGGACGTCGGCGATCAGGTCGCGAGCGTCCTCGCCAAGCTGGCCGAGGTCGCCACCACCGAGGACGCGACGCTGATCGAGGTCAACCCGCTGATCGTCACCGCCGATCGCCAGGTCCTTGCCCTCGACGCCAAGGTGACGATCGACGGCAACGCCCTCTTTCGCCACCAGGACCTGGCCGAGATCGCCGACACGGTCGATGATCCACAGGAGGCGATGGCGAAGGAGAAGGGCCTCACCTACGTCAAGCTCGAGGGCAACGTCGGCATCCTCGCCAACGGTGCGGGGCTGTGCATGTCGACGCTCGATGTCGTCGCCCAGGCCGGTGGGGCCCCGGCGAACTTCCTCGACGCCGGCGGCGGCTCCAAAGCCGAGGCGATCGTCAACGCCCTCGAAGTGATCGTCTCCGATCAGAAGGTGACGGCGATCCTCTTCAACATCTTCGGCGGCATCACCCGCTGTGATGAGATCGCCAACGGCATCGTCACGGCGTCGGCTCAACTGGACCTCGGGGTGCCGCTCGTCGTACGGCTCGACGGCACCAACTCCGAGGAGGGGCTGGCGATCCTCGCCGCCGCCGAACTGCCCAACCTCCACCAGGAGAAGACGATGCTCGACGCGGCCCGCCGCGTGGTCGAGCTGGCGGGCAGCGCCCGATGAGCATCGTGATCGACACCGAGACCAGGCTCGTCGTTTCGGGCCTGACCGGGCGCGAGGGTTCCTTTCACGGTCTGCGCAACCGCGCCTACGGGACCGACCTGGTCGCCGGCGTCACCCCGGGCAAGGGCGGCCAGGAGGTGGAGGGGGTGCCGATCTTCGAGACGATCTCCGAGTCGGTCGAGCTGGCCGGTGCCAATACCTCGATGATCTTCGTCCCGGCGCGCTTTGCCGCCGCGGCAATCGATGAGGCGATCGAGTCGGGGGTTAAGACGGTGATCGCGATCACCGAGGGGATCCCGGTGCTCGACATGCTCAACACCTACTGGAAGGCGAGGGAGGCGGGGGTGCGGCTGATCGGGCCCAACTGCCCCGGTGTGCTCTCACCCGGCAAGGCAAACGTCGGCATCATCCCCGCCCAGTTCTTCGATCCGGGCCCGATCGGAGTCGTCTCCAAGTCCGGGACGCTGACCTACCAGATCGGCAACGAGCTAAAGCAGGCGGGTACCGGAAACTCCTCGATTGTCGGGATCGGTGGGGACCCGATAATCGGCACCGACTTCATCGAAGTCCTCGCCATGTATGAGGCCGATCCCGAGACCGAGCTGATCGTGATGGTCGGCGAGATCGGCGGCGACGCCGAGGAGCGGGCGGCCGAGTTCATCGAGGCCGAGGTATCCAAGCCGGTCGTCGCCTACATCGCCGGCTTCACCGCTCCTCCCGGCAAGCAGATGGGCCACGCGGGGGCGATCATCTCCGGCTCCTCGGGCACCGCACAGGCAAAGAAGGAAGCGCTCGAGGCCCGCGGCGTGCGGGTTGGCAAGAGCCCCACCGAGGCGGCACGGATCGCCGTCGAGACCCTCGGCTAGGACCCCGCGCCCGGGCCGAGCCCAGGGCTCCGTCGATCAGCGCTGCCTCCCTCAGGCGGGGGAGCCGGCGCGGAGGCGGTCAAGCGCGCGGGCGATGCGCGAGACGCCCTCTGAGATTTGCTCAGCCCGAACCGGGGCGAAGGAGAGGCGGAGGCTGTTCTGGCCGCCGTCGATCATGAAGTCCGGACCGGCGACGAAGGTGACGCCCTCCCCCTTTGCCTCGGCGAGCAGGGCCACCGTGTCGGTGCCTTCGGCAAGTTCGAGCCAGAGGAAGTAGCCACCGCCGGGGAGGACGAAACGTGCCTCGGGGAGCTGCTCGCCGAGCGCATCGACCAGCGCGTCGCGGCGCTCGCGCAGGGCGCCTTTGACGAACTCGATGTTGCGGTCAAGCGCCCCCGAACGACAGAGCTCCAGCACCACGGCCTCGGCCAGCATGTTGGGCGAGATGTAGGTCTCATTCGCGCGCTTGGCGAGCCTGGCGATCTGATCGGCGGGGCCCGCCAGGTAGCCGACCCGCACCCCGGGACTGACCGTCTTGGAGAAGGAGGAGGCGTGGATGACCCGATCTGAGCGGTCGAGGGAGAGCATCGTCTCAAGCGCCCGGCCCTCGAAGGGCAGCTCGCGATAGGGGTCGTCCTCGAAGACCCAGAAGCCGTGCTCGGCCGCCAGCTCGACGACCCGCCGCCGCTTATCGGCGGAGAGCGTGCAGCCCGCGGGGTTGTGGAAGTTGGGGATCAGGTGGGCGAGCTTCACCGGGCCCTCGGCAAGGGCCTCTTCGAGCACACTCAGGTCCAGACCGTCGGCCTCCAGCGGGACCGGGACCAGCTTGACTCCGCGCCGTGCCAGGAGGAGGAGCGTCCTGTCGTAGGAGGGCTGCTCGACCACCACCCGGTCCCCCGGTTCAAGGAGATGCTCAAAGAGCATCGCCCCGGCCTCAAGCGAACCGTTGGCCACCATCACCTGTGAGGCCTCGAGCCCTCCGTGGCGCTCGGCGATCAACTCGCAGAGCCCCGGGTGCCCGATCCCGGTTCCATAGGAGAGCGCTCGCTCCCAGTCCGTGGCGAGGGCGGTTGCCGCGGCATCGCGAACCGCGCCATGGGGGAGGATGTCGGCGCTGGGCGCCCCGCGGGCAAATGAGATCGTCTCGGAGGCCATCGCTGCCGACCCTAGCAACGCCTCAGCGGTGGTGTGAAAGGTGGCGATGGCGGCGACGGTGGTGGTGGCGCGGGCCGACCAGGGTGACGAAACGCGGACGGCTGCTCTTCAGTCCGTTGGCATTGGTGGCGAGCACGCTCAGTTGGGCGTTTGCCGCGCCGCCGCTGCGCAGCGCCCGGCCAAGCGCGCGTCGGGTTGGCGGCGAGAGTCGCAGGCGCAGATGCCCCCACTGACCCGGGGCGAGGGCCGCCCTTGCCGAGCCCAGCCGCCGCCTTGCCGTCAGCGCCCTGCGCCCCCGCAGGGTCGTCATCACGACGAGGCCGCCGCCCACGACGTTGCACGCTTCCGCCGGGCACTGGGCAAAAACGTTGACCGGCCCCCGGATCCGCTGTCGCCGCCCGCCGCCGAGGTTCAGCGCCGGTCCCGTATTGGTGGCCACGGTGAGCGATTGGCTGGCGCGCGCCTGTGAGGAGCCGTTGCAGGAGGCGGTCTGCCCGGTGTAGATCTGTGCGGTCGAGCAGCCTTCGTTGTCGGTCAGCGTGAGGGTCGCCGTGTAGGTGCCCGGCCTCGCGTAGGTGTGCGTGACCGTCGCCTTGGAGACCTTGACGTGCTTGCCGTCACCGAATTCCCAGTCATAGGTCGCGATCGAGCCGTCGGGATCCCTGGAGGCTCCGGCGTGGAAGGTGATCCTCTTGCCCTGGACCCTCGCCTGGGGGGTGATGGAGAAGGAGGCGAGCGGCGCTTGGTCTGGGATGATCGCGATCGCGATCGGCGCGCTGCCGACTGGGATCGAGGCGGAGAGGGCGTTGGTCGAGGTGTTGAAGACGCTGACCACGCCGCCGGCGGAGTTGGAGACGTAGCCCTGCGAACCGTCTGGACTCACGGCCACCCCTTCGGGCTGGTTGAATCCGGTGATCGCGGTGGCGGGGGCGCCGGTCGAGGTGAGGATCGGGGTCAGCGTGCCGTCTCCGGATCCCGCCGCGTAGACGACGGTGCCGCTGGAGCCGATCGCGATGCCCGAAGGCTGGCTGCCGACCGGGATCGGCGTGCCGGAAACCTGGCCGTTGGTTGGGTCGAACGCCGTCACCGTATTCGAGCTGCTGTTGGTGACGTAGGCCCGCCCTCCGTGGGGCCCGATCGCGATCTGGTCGGGCCCGAGGGCGTCGGGGACCGTGCCCGTCAGCGAGCGGGTGGCCGCGCTCAGTACCGCGATGTTGCCCCCCTTGCGCTGGGCTATGAAGATCGAGCCGCCTTCGGCGGAGATCGCGATGCCGTCGGGTTCTTCGCCGACCCCGATCGGCGGCCCGGAGACCGAGTTGGTCGCGGTGTCGATAACCGAGACGGTGTCGTCTCCGGAGTTGGCGACCCAGGCGCTCTTGCCGTCCGGAGCCACGGCGATCCCCCGCGGTCTCAAGCCGACCGGGATCGTCGCCGAAACCGTGTTCGTCGCCGTATTGATGACCGACACGGTGCCTGAGGCTTCATTGGTCACGTAGGCGAGCTGGCCGTCGGGGGCGATCGCCACATCTCGCGGACCCCCTCCGACCGGGATCGTCGCGATCGCTGAGTTGTTGGCCAGGTTGAGCACGGAAACCGTGCCGGCGCCGCTGTTGGTCACGTAGCCCTCGCGGGCTGAGGCGGGTACCGCCGCAATCGAGGCCACGGCGGCGACGGCGACGGCGCACCCGATCACCCGCTTGAGTCGTCGACTGGAAGACAAGGGCGCCCCCTTCGATTGTTTTTGGCCCTCTATGCGCAGACACGTCAGCCTGGCGAGAGTTGCACCCTCGGCCAGAATCCGACACCTGGCTGGACTAGCGGCCGTAGCGATCTGAGGAGAGCACTAGCTGCTCTGGGATCGCCGCGCGCGGCGCCGGCGCTGGGTCGGCGCGGACCGAGACCGTCTCGGCGACGCTGCGGCTGACCCGGTGGGTGCCCTCAGTGGAGGAGATCCTCACACCGCCCTCATCGGATTCCTCAACCCTGCCCTCCAGGCCGGGTCGCAGCCCGGCGTCCTTGAGGTAGTGGAGTAGATCCTCGGCCTCATTCTCAAAGCGCAGCACGCAGACCTCGGCGCCGACCTTGACATCGGCCAACAGCGAGCCCTGCTCGCGGGCTCCCTCGATGATCGGGTGGCCGTGGGGACAGGTGGTCGCATCGCCGATCGCCGCCCGCATCCGCTCCTCCAGTACAGGCGACATCGCGTGCTCGATCCGCTCGGCCTCCTCATGCACCTCATCCCAGGGGATGCCGAGCACGTCGGTGAGGAAGCGCTCGATCATCCGGTGGCGGCGGACGATGTGGCTGGCGTGCACGCGCCCCGACGGGGTGAAGGCGAGAGATTTGTCGGCGCCGCGCTCGACGTAGCCGTCCTCGATCAGCCGGCCGATCATCTCGTGCACGGTGGGCGGGGAGAGCTGCATGGCGCGGGCCACGTTGGCCCCGGTCATCGGCAGGCCGGCCTCCTCCAGCCAGAACATGATCTCCAGGTACTCCTGCTCGGCGACGGTCGCCGTCTCCTGCGACACGGAATCCTCCCTCGGCTGCGGATTGGCGCCCGATACTAGAGAGTGGTCCTCATCGCCCGGCGCCGTCGCTCATCCCGAGCGAGGTTAGGGTAGCCTAACTCTCAATGGCGGCGCTGAAGGGATCCCTGGCTCGGCACTGGCCGCTCTACCTGGCCGGGCTCGGAGCCGCTCTGCTCGCCTGGAGCGCGCTGCGGGCATCGGGCGGAGTGCCCGACCCCACCGCCTCCACCGCGCACCTCAGCCACGGCGCGGTGATCATCGACAGCGGCCTGCTCGTTTTCCGCGAGGGACTGGAGACGATCCTCGTGCTCGCCGCCGTGACCGCCAGCATGCTGGGTGCCAACGCGGTCTACCGCAAGCCGGTCGCCGCCGGGGCGGGCGCCGGCTTCGGCGCGACCCTGCTCACCTGGTTTGCGGCGATCTGGGCAATCGGGCAGCTCGGCGGCGGTGGCCTCGCGATCCAGGCGGCAACCGGACTGCTCGCCGTGCTCGTCTTGCTCCTCGTCATGAACTGGTTCTTTCACCGCGTCTACTGGACCGGCTGGATCGCCAACCACCATCGCCGGCGGCGCAGGCTGCTGGAGGGGGCGGGCATCGACCCCCTGCGGGCGACGATGGTGGGCCTGATCCTGCTCGGCTTCACCTCGGTCTACAGAGAGGGCTTTGAGGTCGTTCTCTTTCTGCAGAACCTGCGGCTCGGCTACGGCTCGGCGACGGTGCTCGAGGGAGCGGCCCTCGGACTCCTTCTCACCCTCGGGGTCGGAGCTCTCACCTTCCTCGCTCATCACCGCTTCCACTACAAGCGCATGCTCGTCCTCACCGGGGTGCTGCTCGGCATTGTCCTGATCGTGATGGTCGGTGAGAGCGTCCAGGAGATGCAGCTGGCCGGCTGGCTGCCGACCACCACGGTGCCGCTCGCGATCCCCGGTTGGGTCGGGCTGTGGTTCGCGGTGTTCCCGACGGTCGAGGGGCTGGCGGCCCAGGTGCTGGCGGCCGGCCTTGTGATCGGCTCCTACTTTGGGGCCGAGTACGTTCGGGTCCGCCGTCCGCGCTCTCGCGGGGAGGCCGTCGCCAGGCGGGGCGAAGCCGCTCCCTCACGTCCGGCCAGCGGCGAGGTGCCGGCCCTCTCCCTGCGCTGAGGAGGACTCAGCGGCGCTCCACCAGCGTCGAGATGACCGCCTCATAAAAGCCCTCGCCCATGCGGGCGGCGGTGACCGTGGCGTTCTCCCAGTCTGCGAGCGCGCTGCGCAGTCCCGGGTCACGCTCGGGTCCGTTGGCGACAAGGAAAAGGCGACCGACCACGGCCGCGACCTGCAGGTCCTCGAGCGAGTCACCGACGGCGATGCACTGCAGCGGGTCATAGCCGCGCACCCGTGCGTGGGCGGCTACCGCGGCGGCCTTGCTGACCAGGCGGGGGACCAGGTGGTAGGCGTGGGTCGTCTCGATCCCCGCCATCTTCCGCGAGATCGCCCCGTTGTCGAGCAGCCGAACGTCGTCGTGCCCGCGCTCGGCGAGCACCCGGTTTCCCTCCCCGACGTCGACCGCGCCACGGAACAGATGGGAGTGCTCGCGGTCGGTGTGCCAGGGCGAGTGGTACTCGAGCCTGCCGTCGAAATGCTCAAAGAGGATCTGCGGCAGGCCGCGGTCTGCCATCTGCTGATAGATCGTGCGCTCGGGGCGTGGCGCCATCTCCCCGCTCAGCACCGTGGTCTCGCCGGCGATCACGAGCGCGCAGCCGGCCTCATAGATGTAGGAGTCCTGTCCCATCAGGCGGGCGTCCTCGAGCACCTGGGCCTCCCGCCGTCCCGACATCACGACGACCTCGACCCCGGCCCGGTGGCAGGCTTCAAGCGCGCGCGCCTGGGCCATCGAGAAGGCACCCTCGCTGTCGCGAAACAGCGCACCGCCCCTGCCGAGCAGGGTCCCGTCGAGGTCGGTGTAGACGCACTTCAGCGGCATCGGCGCGGTCGCTACGGTAGCGGCGTGATCTGGCGACTGGCGGACAGAGACCTCGATCTGGCTCGACCGGTTGGCGCCGGGATCGTCAACGTGACCGTCGACTCGATGTTCGAGGGGGCGCGCAGCGGGACCCCCGAGCGGGCCGTGAGCGACGGGCTGGCGCTTATCGAGGCCGGCTTTGAGATGCTCGATGTGGGGGCGCTGGCGGCGCGCAGCGGTCCTCCGGTCGGGGTCGAGGAGGAGGCTGAGGCTCTGATCCCGACGCTCGAGGGACTGGCCGCGGCGGGCGTGCCGATTTCCGCCGACACCTTCTCGGTCGGGGTGGCGCGGCTGGCCCTGGCGGCCGGCGCCGTCGCCGTCAACGACATCTCCGGCGGTGGAGAGGAGATGTTCGAGCTGGTGGCAGAGGCGGGCTGCGGCTACGTGCTGATGCACATTGAGGGTCCCCCGCGGGTGGACCGGCCGTGGCGCGATTACGACGATGTGATCGACCGCCTCAAGGCGTGGTTTGAGGCGAGGGTGGATCTGGCTCAAAGCCTCGGGGTCGCCGCGGAGCAGATCGCGATCGATCCGGGCCTTGACTTCGACCTCAGCCCCGCGCAGGACCTCGAGGTTCTGCGTCGCCTCGGCGAGCTCGGCGAGCTCGGACTCCCCGTCTATGTCTCCCTCTCGCGCAAGGACTTCATCGGGGCGCTCCTCGCCGGCTCCTGGGAGGGGCGCCTGGCAGCGACCGAGCGGGAGTGGGGGACGGTTGCCGCACTCGCGCTCGCGGTCAGGGGCGGCGCCGACATTCTCCGCATCCACGACCGCAGCTCCCTGCAGGCCCTCAGGGTTGCCGGAGCCATCGAGGGGTCCCCGGGCAAAGGCGCAGGGGGCCCGGATGCCGAGGCCGCCGCGGCTGAGGGCAGCGCGTGAGCCGCTCTGGGGCCGCCAGCCTGCTCGAGTCGCCCTGGTCGATCGCGATCGATCCTGCCCGGCGGGACGGGCGCATCGTCGCCGAGGCCCTCGAGCCCGAGCGCCGCGCCCGGCGGGTGGGGCTACCGGCCTCCCTCGATCCCTCCCTCGCCGCGGCGCTGCGCGCGGCCGGGATCGAGCGCCTCTACTCTCACCAGCGTCGCGCCCATGAGTCTGCGGCGGGCTCGAACCTGGTGATCACCAGCGGTACGGCATCGGGCAAGAGCCTCGCCTTCAACCTGGCGGTCCTCGACGGCGTCGCCCGCGATTCCAAACGCAGAGCCCTCTATCTCTACCCGACCAAGGCACTCGCCCAAGACCAGGCGCGAGCGCTCGGCGCCCTGCGGCCGCCCGGGCTGCGCGAGGCGATCTATGACGGTGACACCCCGCGCGAGGAGCGTCCCGCGATTCGGCGCCGCAACAACCTCGTCCTCACCAACCCCGACATGCTCCACGTCGGGATCCTGCCCAACCACAGGAGCTGGGGCGATTTCCTCGCCAACCTCGAGTGGGTGGTGATCGATGAGGCGCACACCTACCGCGGCGTCTTCGGCTCCCACGTCGCCAACGTCTTGCGGAGGTTGCGCCGCATCGCCGCTCTCTACGGCTCCGCGCCCCGCTTTCTGCTCGCCTCGGCGACGATCGCCAACCCGCTCGAGCTGGCCGAGCGGTTGGTCGGGTCGCCGTTTGAGCTGATCGACGAGGACGGCGCACCGCGGGCGGGACGTGAGATCGCGATGTGGAATCCGCCGCTGATCGACAGCGCGACGGGAGCGCGGCGCTCGGCGCTCTCTGAGGCCGCGGACCTGCTCGCCGAGCTGGTCTCCCAGGGGGTGCGGACGATCTGCTTCCTCAAAAGCCGGCGCGGGATCGAGCTGATCCAGCGCTTTGCCGGTGACAACCTCCTGGCGCGCGGCAGGCCGGATCTGGCAAAGCGGATCGCCCCCTACCGCGGCGGCTACACACCCCAACAGCGGCGCGAGATCGAGGCCCGCCTGGGCGCCGGGGAGCTGCTCGCGGTGATCGCCACCGATGCGCTCGAGCTGGGGATCGACATCGGTGAGCTCGATGCTGCGATCTGCGTCACCTTCCCCGGCACCGTCGCCAGCCTGCGGCAGATGTGGGGGCGGGCCGGGCGCAGGCGCCGCGGGCTCGCCGTCTACGTCGCCGGCCCCGACGCGCTCGATCAGTTCTTCTGCCGCCACCCCGAGGAGTTCCTCGAGCGCCCGGTCGAGGCGGCGATCCTCGATCCCGCCAACGAGCAGATCGCCTCGCGCCATCTGATCGCCGCCGCCTATGAGCTGCCGCTGAGCGAGGCCGACGAGAAGTACTTCGGGCCGGGTTGGCGGGAGCGGGCAGAGCGCCTTGTGGCGGCGGGTGAGATCCGCCGGGCCGGCGGGCGCCTGCTGCCGCGCGGCAGCGAGTTCCTCGCCGCGAAGATCTCGCTGCGCTCCGCCTCCCCCGACTCGGTGTCGGTGATCGAGCGCGAGTCCGGCGAGATGCTAGGTCTGGTCGAGGCCGAGCGCGCCTTCACCACGATTCACCCGGGCGCCGTCTACCTGCACCTGGGGCGCTCCTATGAGGTGGAGGCGCTCGAGATCGAGGGTCGGCGCGCGATCGTCTCCCGCTTTGACGGCGATTGGTACACGCGACCGAAGAAGGAGACCGAGATCTACATCGAGCGCATCCGCGAGCAGCGGGCTGTGGCGGGCGTGGAGCTGTACTTCGGCGAGGTCTCCGTAACCGAGCAGGTGATCGCCTTCCAGCGGGTCTCGATCGCCGAGGGGGAACCGATCGACATCGTCGCCCTGGAGCTGCCCGAGCAGAGCTTCGCCACCCAGGCGCTCTGGTTCGTCGTGCCCGAGGCGCTGAGCGCGGCGCTCGGGCACGAGGCGCTGCTCGGTTCACTGCACGCCACCGAGCACGGCCAGATCGCGGTGTTGCCGCTGATCGCGATGTGTGATCGCTGGGACATCGGCGGCCTCTCCACCAACGTCCACTTCCAGACCGGCCGGGCGACGATCTTCGTCTATGACGGGCACCCGGGCGGGGTCGGCATAGCGCTGCGCGGCTATCAGCGCTTCGAGCAGCTGCTGGCCGACGCCGAGCGGCTGATCGCCGAGTGCCCCTGCGATTCGGGCTGCCCCTCCTGCGTGCAGAGCCCCAAGTGCGGCAACCTGAACGAACCGCTGCACAAGGCCGGGGCGCTTGAGTTGATCCGTCTGATGAGGGGATCGGTTTGAGGCAGATCGCGGTGATCGGGACGGGGAGCTGTCCGCAGGACTCCGAGGTTGGGCTGCTGGCCGAGGAGGTCGGCTCCCGGCTGGCGCAGGCCGAGGTGGCGGTCGTCTGTGGCGGGCTCGGCGGCGTGATGGAGGCGGCCTGCCGTGGTGCGATTGAGGCGGGGGGAACGGCGATCGGGATCCTCCCGGGCAACTCGATTGCCGAAGCCAACCGCTACTGCACCCATGCCATCGCCAGCGGCGTCGGCCATGCCCGCAACCTCGCCGTCGTCGCCTCCGGGGAAGCGGTGATCGCGGTCGGGGGCGAGTGGGGCACGCTCTCTGAGATCGGCCTCGCCCGCTCGCTGGAGCGGGCGGTGATCGTCCTGCGCAGCTGGGAGCTCGGCGGGCGGGGGAGGATGGAGGGCGCTCCGGGTGTGCTTCAGGCTGACTCGCCCCGGCGAGCCGTCGAGCTGGCCCTCGAGTCACTCTGAGCGACCACGCTCAGCCGGCGAAGGGCACCGCCTCCTAAGATGGCGATCGTGTACGAGGAGTCGATCCGAGATGAGTTCACCCACCAATCTGACTCCTTTGCGCAGAGCCCCGTGATGTCGGCGGCGGAGACGCTGGGTGCGCTGGTCGAGCTGGTTCCGGCCAAAGGGGGCACCCGTTGGCTTGAGTGCGCCTGCGGGCCGGGTCTGATCTCTCGGGCGCTGGCAGAGAGGGTCGGCTCGGTGCACGGCGTCGACCTCACCCCAGCGATGGTCGAGCTCGCCGGTCGGGAGGCGCGCGCCGAGGGGCTTGAGAACGTCAGCTTCTCGGTCGGTGACGCGACCGCGCTCGCCTTCGAGGACGGGAGCTTCGACGGCGCCCTCACCCGCTTCAGCATCCACCACATCCCGGCGCCGGGGCGGGTTTTGGCGGAGATGGCGCGGGTGGTTCGCCCCGGGGGCTGGATCCTCGTCGCTGACCATGTCAGCGA
>JBAVAR010000152.1:0-83638 GCA_049585815.1 Solirubrobacterales bacterium | reverse complement strand
GCACTGGCTCGCGCGGCGCCCGCTCCCCAGGCAGGAGGGGAGGATCGAGGTCGCGGGGCTGGGGGCCCCGGTGGGGGTGCGCCGCGACCGCTGGGGGGTCCCCCACATCGAGGCCGCCGGCCTCACCGACATCTGGTTCGCGCAGGGCTTTTGCCACGGCCAGGACCGGCTCTGGCAGATTGACTTCTACCGCAGGGTCGTCAGCGGGGGATTGGCGGAGGTGGCCGGCGAGGAGGGACTGGCGGTCGACCGACTGATGCGCACGCTCGGCATCCGCCGCGCCGCCGAGCTCGAGGCGTGCAGACTGGACCCGGATCTGCTCGCCCTGCTGGAGTCCTTCTGTGAGGGGGTGAATGCCGCCGCCGCCAGCGCCCGGGCGCTCCCCTTTGAGATGCAGCTTCTGCGGTTGGGCTTTGAGCCCTGGCGCCCGGTTGACATCCTCAGCCTCGGCAAGCTGCTCGCCTTCGGCCTCGCGACCAACTGGGAGCGAGAGCTCCTGCGGGCTGACATGGTGCGGGCCCTCGGGCCCGAGCTCACGGCGAGGCTCGATCCGACCTACCCCCCGCAGAGCCCGATCGCCCTCGGCGAAGCCTGGTCGGGTGACGGACTGGCGATCGCCGAGCAGATCGACACCGTGCGCCGGGCGATGGGCCTCGCGGTCGAGGCGGGCGGTTCCAACAACTGGGCCGTCAGTGGGGCGCGCAGCGCGACCGGCTCGCCGCTGATCGCCGGCGATCCCCACCTGCCGCCGAGCATGCCGGGGATCTGGTACCAGGTTGGTCTCGCCCTCGGCGACCGGGTCGTCCGCGGCGCCTCCCTGCCGGGAATGCCGGGCGTCTACATGGGCCAAAACAACGACGTCTGTTGGACCTTCACCAATGTGATGCCCGACGTCCAGGACCTCTTCGTCGAGAGGATCGACGGCGATCGCTACCTGTTCGAAGGTCAGTGGCGGGCGCTTGAGATCGTGCGCGAGGAGATCGCGGTCAAGGGGCGCGCCGAGCCCGAGCTGCTCGAGATTCGCCGCACCCACCACGGGCCGATCGTCAACGAGGCGCTCGGCGCCGATCAGGCCGAGCCGCTCGCCCTGCGCTGGCTCACTCTCGATGAGCCGACCTCCTTTACCGGCATGTTCGAGTTGCACTCGATCACCTCCGGCCCGGAGCTTGTCGCCAAGCTTGAGGGTCACACGGCGCCGGCCTCCAACCTGATCTGGGCTGATCGCCACGGCTCGATCGGTTACAAGCTGATCGGCCGCCTGCCGCTGAGAAAGGGGAACTGCCCCGACCTGCCCAAGCCAGGCTGGAGCGGGGAGTTCGAGTGGATCGGGACGATCCCCTACGGGGAGCTGCCCGAGACGGTGAATCCCGAGAGCGGTCTGCTCGTCACCGCCAACAACCGGATCGTCGGCGACGAGTACCCGCACCACATCACCAGCGAGTGGTATGACGGGGTGCGGGCGCGGCGGATCGAGGACCTGCTGCGGGCGACCGATGAACACGATCTCGAGAGCTTTGCGGCAATCCAGATCGACAACCTCTCGATCCTCGGCCTGGAGGCTGCCCGGCGCCTGGGCCGGTTGCAGGCACGCGGTCAGCGCGAGTCGAGTGCGATCGAGCGCCTGCGCAGCTGGGACGGGCGCCTCGATATCGATTCGATCGCCGGTTCGATCTACCAGGCCTTCCTGCTGCGCCTGGCACGGGAGGTGGCGCGCGCGGCGATCGGCGACCGCGACCTCTGCGAGCGCTGGCTCGACCGCGCCGACAACGGCTTCACAACCCACGTCACCTCCCCCTGGCGCTGGCACTCCCACCTGATGGCGCTCTGGGAGGAGGCCGACGAGGAGCTGATTGGGCGGCCCTGGGATGACCTCGTCCTCGAGTCCCTCGCCGGCGCCCTCGATAATCTCTGCGATCGCTTTGGCGAGGACCAGGAGGGCTGGCGCTGGGGGCGGGTCCACGAAATGGAGTTCCCCCATCCGCTGGGTCAGGGCAACCCCCTGCTGCGTCGCCTCCTCAACCGCCGACTGCAGGCCGGCGGAGCTCAGGAGACGGTGAGTCAGATCGCCTATGACCCCAACGACCCCTACCGGGCCGTGTGGGCGCCGAGCTGGCGGATGGTCGCCGATCCGACCGCACCCGAGCGCTCCCGCTGGCAGATGTTCACCGGCCAGTCCGGGCACCCCGCCAGTCCCCATTACGACGACCTGCAGGCCGACTGGATGATTGGGAGAACGCAACCGATGGCGGGGGAGGGCCCGTGGCGGGAGCTGGATCTGCTTCCCTGTTAGGGGATGCGCGCCTTCGCCGCTGCATTGGGGTTTCTGATCGCCGCCGCGCCCGCCGCCGCCCAGGGTGCGGGCGAGGTTGTCCACTTCCACGGCGATCAGGTCAGAGCGCCGGCCTCCTGGCCGGTGTATCGGCTCGCCCGCCATCCGGGGATGTGCGTGCGGCTCGATCGCCGCGCGGTCTACCTCGGCACCCCCGCCGCCGACCAGCACTGTTCGGCAAACGCGATCGGCCCGCGGCGGGCGATCCTGATCGATCCGGGGGCCAGGCCTGGCGCTGCCCGCGCCTCGCTCGCCGGCGGCGCCCCCTCCCCGGGCGGCTCGCTGCCGCCGAGTCCCGCCTTCACCGGCCTGGGATTTGACTCCTGCGCGACGCCATCCACGCGGACGATGTCGGCCTGGTCTGCCTCTCCCTACCGCTCGCTCGGCGTCTACATCGGCGGGGCCAACAGCGCCTGTTCCCAGCCCAACCTGACGCCGCGCTGGACGGCGACCGAGGTGGGCGCCGGTTGGCACCCGATCCCCCTCTACGTCGGCCTGCAGGCGCCGACCAGCGGCTGCGGCGGTTGCGCCAAGCTCAGCCCCAGCCAGGCAACCAGGCAGGGCAGCGAAGCCGCCTCAAACGCGGTCGAAGAGGCCGGTGAAGTCGGGATCGGGGTCGGCAACCCGATCTACTTCGATATGGAGGGCTACTCGCCCACCTCCAGCGCCAGCCGCGCGACGCTCACCTTCCTCGGCGCCTGGACTGCGCGGCTGCACGCGCTGGGCTACGTCTCGGGCGTCTACAGCAGCAGCGACTCGGGGATCGCCGACCTCGCGAGTGAAATCGGCAGCGGCTATCAGGAGCCCGACGACGTCTGGACGGCGAACTGGAACGGTCAGGCAAATGCGCTTGACCCCTACCTCTCCAGCGGCGATTGGCCCAAGCACCAGCGCCTGCACCAGTACCGCGGCGCCCACAACGAGACCTACGGCGGGGTGACGATCAATATCGACAACGACTATGTCGAGGGCGCCACCGTCGGCGCCGCGGTCTCGGGGCCGCCGCATGTCGCCCCCCATCTGCCGCCGCTGACCGTCTCCGCAGTCACCGCCGCTGCCACCACGGTCAGCGTCGCGGTCCGCTGCGGTTGGCCCTCCGGAGAAACCTGCCCGGGGCAGATCGTGATGCGCTCCCGGATCAGGGTGCCGCGGCGTGCGGGGCGTGGGGCGCGGGTCGTGCGCGTCGCCGTCGCCCGCCGGGCGTTCCGGCTGGAGGGTGGGCGCTCACACACCTACCGGGTCGCCCTCAACTCCCGCGGGCGCCCGCTGCTGCGCGCCAGCGGCAGGCTCGACGCCCAGCTGGTGGTGGCGATCCCCGGTGCCCGCGCCAGCCGCGCGGTCGAACTCGGGGGATGAGCCGCCGGCATCTGTGGGCCGGCGCTGGGATCGCGATCCTCGGGTTACTGAGTGTCGGGACTCAGGGACGCGCGCTCACCGGCGGTTACCCGTACTGGAACTACGATGGGCCCGGCAGCAACCCGGCGACCTACACCTGGACGAATTCCCACGGCGTCGGCTTCTCCGGCTACGGCTACGCGTTCCGAAATTGCACCGACTACGTTGCCTGGAAGCTCGCCAGGACCAATCATTTCGGGAACTATCGGGGGCTGGGCAATGCTGCGAGCTGGGCCGAAACGGCGCGGGCTCGCGGCTACCCGGTCAATCACACCCCCGGCTTGGGCTCGGTCGCATGGTGGGGAAGGGAGCTTTTCCACGGCTTCGGTCACGTCGCCTGGGTTGTGGGCACCGAAGGCCGGTGGGTGGAAATCGCGGAGTACAACCACGGGGGCAACGGCCGGTTCGACATGCGTCGCATCCACCGGGGCGATGCCGATGCCTACATCCACTTCAAGGACCTGCCCGAAGAGATTCCCCGCCGTCACCCGACCTCCAAGCGAGCGGGCTGGGCCCGCCACAGTGCGGGCTCCTCGCGCGGATTCGCTCAGACTCCGGCGCCGCGCCACTCCTCGTCTGGGCCGGCGAGCGCGGTGACCGCCTCGACGATTGCCGGCGGGGCCTTGGCGGGGGAGCCGGCGTCAAAGGGCGGCTGGGGGTCGTACTCGATCCCGAGCTGCACGGCCTGGGCGACCTCCGGACCGACCTCCCGGGCGACGAGGTGCAGAGCCATATCGATTCCGGCCGAGACCCCGGCCGCCGTCAGGTACTTACCGTCCTCGACGTAGCGGCCGCCGACCGCCTCGACGCCGAGCTCGCCCAGCGCCTCGAGGAAGGCCCAATGACAGGTTGCCCGCCTTCCCTCGAGCAGCCCGGCGGCGCCGAGCACCAGCGAGCCGGTGCAGACCGAGGTCGTCCATTTGGACTTTTCGTCAACTGAGCGCAGCCAGGAGAGGACTCGCTGCTCGGACATCAGCGGGCGGTTGCCTTCGCCACCGGGGACGAGGACGATGTCGGGCTCACTCATCTCCTCGAGTGAGTAATCGGCGCTGAGGCCGAGCGAGCCGCTGTCGGTTCGGACCTCCCCCTTGACGGGGCCGACGAACCGCACCTCCCAGCCGGGAACCGAGCGCAGCACCTCATAGGGGCCGACCGCGTCCAGAGCGGTGAGCCGGTCGAAGATGAGGATGGCTATCTGCACGGCGTGATGATCCTACTCGCCCGCATCTGAGACGATCGCAGCGATGAGCCGCCGCGAGGAGATCAGGCTGAGTGAGGCGGAGGTGCTTGATCTGCTCGAGCTCGAGCGGGTCGCGATCATCGCCAGCCTCGGGCCCCGTGGCTGGCCGCACACGATGCCGATGTGGTTTGTGCCGCGCGAGGGCCAGGTCTGGATCTGGACCTACGCCAAATCACAGAAGGTGCGAAATCTGGAGCGCGACCCGAGGGCCACGGTCCTGGTTGAGACGGGTCGGGAGTACGGTGAGCTGCGCGGGGCGATGTTCGAGGCCGAGGCGGAGATCCACCGCGATTTCGAGACCGTGATCGGCTTTGCCGAGGAGCTGACGCTGCGCTACGCGGAGGGAATCTCCGCGCTGGGCGCCGACGCGAAGGCGGCATTGGAGGCGCAGGCTCCGAAGCGGGTAGCGATCCACTTCAGGGCGCTGCGCACGGCGAGCTGGGATCACCGCAAGCTGGGTGGAACCTACTGAGCACCCCCGGGAGCCCTCAGAGCATCTCGTCGGCGAGCAGGCCCTCGCGGATCTGCAGCTCCTCGGCGCTCGCTTGCTCGGCACCCTCGGTTTTGGCGGGTGCCGGTGAACGGAGGACGGTGAGGGCGATGGCGATGCCGATTGCGACGCAGGCAGCCGCGATCAGGAAGGCGAAGCGGTAGCCGCCGGTAAGAGATGTGGCCGGCGAGTGCCCGGCGGCGAGCAGTTCGGCGCTGCGGCTGGCGGCGAGGGTTCCGAGCACCGCGATGCCGACCGCGGCGGCCATCTGCTGGGAGACGTTGACCAGACCCGAGGCGAGGCCCGCGTCGGGTTTGGGCACCTCCGACATCGCCAGCGCGATCAGCGGCATGAACGAGGTCCCGGCGCCGAGGCCGATCAGGAGAAAAGCCGGGAACAGTTCGGTCCAGTAGTCGGCATCGATCGGGACGCGGGCGAAGATCAGGAGGCCGGCCAGGGCCATTGCCAGGCCGGGGATGAGCGTCCGCTTTGGCCCGAAGCGATTGAGCAGGCGCGGCGTCACCCCGACCGAGAGGACGCCAATGCTGAGCGTCATCGGTAGGAAGGCAAGCCCGGTGCGGATCGAGCTGTAGCCGAGCACGTGCTCGAGGTAGAGGGCGCCGAGGAAGAAGGAGGAGAACATCCCGATCACCAGAAAGCCGCGGACGAGGTTGGCTCCGCTGAGGCTGCGCGAGCGCAGCACCCGCAGCGGCATGATCGGGTTGCGGATCCTCGCCTCATAGGCGAGGAAGGCGCCGATCATCGCCAGCGCCAGCGCGCCCATGCCCAGCGTCCGCGCCGACCCCCAGCCGTAGTGGTCGGTCTCGACGATCGTGTAGACGCCGAGCATCATCGCGGCTGTGATCAGCACGGAGCCCGCCACGTCGACGCCCTGGCGCAGCCCGGCGCCCTCGTTCTCCTCGACCAGCACCAGGCCGAGCGCGATCGCGAGGATCCCGATCGGGACGTTGATGAAGAAGATCCAGTGCCAGTTGATCGCGTGGGTGAGGACGCCGCCGGCGAGCAGTCCGATCGAGCCGCCGGCCGAGGCGACGAAGGCAAAGACGCCGAGTGCTTTTGCCTGCTCGCGTTTTTGCGGGAACTCGGTGACGATGATCGCGATGATCACCGAGGAGGCGACCGCGCCACCGATGCCCTGAACGAAGCGGGCGGAGATCAATAGCGCCTGGCTGTCGGCGATTCCACAGAGTGCGGAGGCGGTGGTGAACAGCGCCAGTCCGCTGAGGAATACCTTCTTGCGGCCGACCAGATCGCCGAGGCGCCCCGCCAGCAACAGGAAGCTGCCGAAGGCGATCAGGTAGGCATTGATCACCCAGGTGAGGTTGGCCTGGGTGAAGTGCAGGTCGGCCTGGATCGAGGGCAGGGCGACGTTGACGATCGTCGCGTCGAGAACGATCATCAGCTGGCCCAGGCAGAGGATGACCAGCGCGATCCAGCGGCGGCGGTCGCTTCTCCCAGATTTGATCTCGGCGGCGCTCTCTTGCACGGGGGAGGTTTTACCGACCGGGACTCACGGGCAGGTTTACTGGGTGTTGTGGGTCACGTCCCGCAAGCGCGAAAATCTCACACGGAAGGATCGAAATGAAGCTCGGACGTCTGATCGCGAGGATCTTGATCGGTGGTCTCTTCTTTGGCCATGGCACGCAGAAGTGGTTCGGCTGGTTCGATGGTCCCGGCCTTGACTCTGCGAGCGAGTCGATGGCCTCGCTGGGGATGCGGCCCGGCCGGCGCAACGCGATCGCTGCCAGCGCAACGGAGACGATCGGCGGCGCGATGATCGTCACCGGTGCCCTCACTCCCGCTGCCGCCACGATGCTGATTGCGACGATGATCACCGCGATCCGCACGGTGCATTTCAAAAACGGCCTCTGGGTATCGAAGGGGGGCTATGAGTTCAACCTGGCGCTGATCGCGGGCCTGCTGGCACTGGTCGACGGAGGCCCCGGCAGCCCCTCGGTGGACGCCATGCTTGGCGTCGAGGAGGCCGGACCCGGCTGGGCGCTGGCAACGCTCGCGCTGGGAGCGGCCGGCTCGGCGCTCGCGATCGCCGAGGGGCGACGCCACGGCGATCAGGAGGGCGAGCGAGCCGCGGAGGGGAGCGACTGAGTCAGGCCGCCGGAAGCGAGAAGCGCCGCTGGGGAATAGCGCGGTGGCCGGCGAGGGCGAGCGCGCCGGCGTAGCCGGGGCCGACGTCAAGCGGCGAAACCCTCACCCGAGCGCGTGGAAGAGGGCCCCCCAGACCGCTCCCCAGGCACTTGAGGAGCGCCTCCCGGCGGGCCCACGCCTCGTGGAAGGCCCTCGCCCGAGACGCCGGAGGTGCGTTGCGGATCGCGGTTGACTTCGCGGGGGGCAGCCCACGATTGGCCAGCGCGATCACGTTGCGCCTCGGGTCGACCCACTCGATGTCGACACCGACCTCCCGGCCCTCGGTCAAGGCGATCAGGACCAGGCCGCCGGAATGGCTGAGATTGAAGCGAAGGGCAGCTGCGGGGTCGGCAAGGGCCGGCTTGCCCCGCTCGCCCGGCCGCAGTTCGATCGTCACGGGATCGGCATCGAGGTAGCGGGCCAGCACCTGGCGCAGCGCCCAGCGCGAGGCGCTCCAGCGCGCTCGGGAGAGGGGATGGAGCAGCCGTTCGGCGCGTTCGCGCTCGGCAGGGGGGAGGGAGCGCGTGGAGGACCATCCCCCCTGATCCACGCTGGCGCGCCAGAGGTGCACCTCTGCCCGGGCGATGGGACGATCGGGCCCGCGCGGCCAAGATTGCAGGTTCATCTGCGCCATTGTCCCGCGCCCGCCATTCTCCCTCAGGTGGGTCGCTACCGTTCATCGCTGATGAGACCAGCCCTAACAGCCTCCCTCCTCCTCGCCATTGCGGTGGCGCTGGTGCCCGCCGCCTCGAGCGGGGCGGCGGTGAGGGCGCGCGGTTCGGTGAGCAGCCTGCCGTCGGGCTTCTTCGGGATCTCACCGCAGACGGCGCTCACCCCGAGGGACGCCCTCTACATGAAGGCCGGCGGGATCGAGAGCGTGCGCCTGCCGTTGGTCTGGTCCTCAATTCAACCGACCGCTCACGGCGGCTACAACTGGAGCGGCGTGGATCAGGCGGTCGAAGTAGCGGCAAGAGCCGGACTGAGTGTGCTGCCGACCGTCAGCTCGACCCCTCGCTGGCTGGCCCCCAAGAGCACGACCCTTCCGGTCCAAACCGAACGACAGCGGGAAGCGTGGGCCGCATTCCTGCAGGCGGCGGTCGACCGTTACGGGCCCGGCGGAACATTCTGGGTCGAGCACTCCCACGAAGGAATCGACTACGAACCGGCGATCGGGACGCCGACGCCGATCCGCACCTGGCAGATCTGGAATGAGCCCAACTTCTTCTATTCGGCCTACCCCGTCTCCCCCAGCCGCTACGCGAAGCTGGTTAAGAACTCCAGTAAAGCGATCAGGGAAATCGAACCCTCGGCGAACGTGATCCTCGCAGGCCTCTTCGGCAAGCCAACCGCCGGCGGAGCGCGGGGAATGCCGGCCGCTCGGTTTCTGAGCGACCTCTACCGAGTGCCTGGGCTGAGCGCGGACTTCGACGGCATCGCCCTGCACCCCTATGCGGCGGACACCCAGGTCCTTGAAGAACTGGTCGAAGCATTCCATCAGGTGACGGTTCGAAATCACGATCGGGTCCCGATGTACATAACGGAGATGGGTTGGGGGTCGGCCAACGACTTCCGCCACGATGCCTTCGAGCAGGGTATCCGGGGCCAGGTCAGCGAGCTGCGTGGTGCCTATGGCTATCTGATCGCCAATCAGCGCCGCCTCGACCTCCAACAAGTCGATTGGTTCTCCTGGAAGGATGTCAAGGGGGCCTGCAACTTCTGTGACTCGGTCGGCTTCTTTCACGAAGGGGCGGGCTTCAGGCCAAAGCCGGCTTGGCGCGCCTTTGTCGCGATCACCGGCGGGCGGTCCCGGCCATGACAACCTGGTTGGCCGTGTCGCCTCTCAAGACTTTCCTAGCAACCGCCGGCTCGTAGGCTCGACGCGATGAAACTGCTGCTGGCCACCAACCACCTTGGGCTGGGTGGGAGCGAGTCATATCTACTGACCGTCGCCGAGCAGCTCGATCGCCTCGGCCATGAGGCGATCATCTACACCCCCGAGCCCGGGGAGGGGGTTGGGCTCGCCAGGGAGAGGGGGCTCACGGTTCTCGAGGAGTCTGAGTTGCCCGATGACTGCGACGCGGCACTGGTTCAAGACCCGGCCGTCTCCTTTCAGATCGCCGATCGCTTTGCGGGTCTGCCCCAGCTTTTTGTCGCCCACAGTGAGACGTTCGATCTCCAGGCACCGCCTCAACTCGACGGGACGATCAGCATCGCAGTTGCCCTCAATGACAGAATCGCGGAGCGCTTGCGTAGTTTCGCGGTCGACGTGGAGGTCATCCGCCTCTGTCAGCCGATCGACACCGAGCGCTTCCTCGCCCGCGGCTCCCTGCCGGAGGTGCCCAGGAGGGCGCTTTTGCTCAGCAACACCCCCAGCGAGGACCGAGTCGCGATGCTGAAATCTGCCTGCCTGGACGCCGGACTTGAGCTGACCCACCTCGGCGGTAATGCTGGCTACGTGGTCGATCCGCGCCCCGCTCTGTTCGGCGCCGAGATCGTGATCGGCTACGGACGGTCGATTCTCGAGGCGATGGCCTGTGGACGTGCGGCCTACGTCTATGACTGGAACGGGGGCGAGGGCTGGATGACCGCGGAGTCATACCCCGAGATCGAGGCCGATGGGATCAGCGGCCGCAGCGGCCGCGTAATCGTCGATCCCGCCCGCCTCAGCGAGGACCTGCGGCGATACAGCCCGACGATGGGCCCGGTGAACCACGATCTGGTGATCGCCCACCACCGGGCGGGGGCCCACGCCCAGCGGTTGCTCGAGCTCTTTGAGCGACTCGCCAGCCCCCCGGCCCGCCCCCGTGGGCCCCTGCAGGAGATGGCGCGGCTGGTTCGTCTCGAGTGGCGCGCCCGGGTCGAGGTTCAGGCGCTGGGCCAGGAGAATGCGCACCTACGCGCTCTCCTGATGGATGCCGACCGGGAGAGGATGGATGTCGACCGGGAGAGGATCGCGGCCCTCGACAGGGCCGGGAAGGCAGAGAGCGAGCGGGTCGAGGGGATAGCCGCAGTTGTGCGGTCCTATGAGGCCACGAGGAGCTGGCGCCTGAGCGCGCCTTTTCGCGCACTAGGGCAGGCGATCCGGGCTCGCCGCCACCGCTGAGGGCCCTCAGCGGTGGATATCTCTGCTGTCGACCTCCTGCAGCCGATTGCGATAGCGGCGCCACCAGGCATGAAAGAGGCTCACCGCCTCCATGCCCAGACGTAGGTCCCCCGAGAGCTCTCCCCGCCTTGGCGCCCTGAGCCATGCCGTCAGCTCGGGGGAGATCATTGGCGAAAGCGGCCCCTCGGCGATCAAGCGGCGGTGCATCTCGACCGCTTGATCAGAGCGCCAACGACGGGGAAGGCGGGGCGCGGATCTCGCCTCAGTAGCCGTGGAGGGCAGCGCCCCCACCTGCGGTCCGAGACGCTCGAAGGCGGCGTGGAACAAGCTGTTGTTGCGCTTTGCCGCAGAGGTGACGGAAAGGGCAGGGGTCGCGACCCGGTCACAGGCCGCCGGTGTGAGTATCTGCGCCCCCTCACCCAAGAGGCCGGTCGGGTAGGTGGAGATGCCGCGGACCGTCCGAGTCGCATAGAAGGCGAGAACGGCCTGGGAGGGATGCCCTTCAAATGGCTTTGAGATGGCGAGGAATTGATCGCGCGCGCGCGCGACGATCGGCTCGTGGAAAGTCTCGGCCAGGGCCAGCTGTGCCTTGCCGTAGCGGCGCAGGCTGTCGAACATGACCCATCCGGCTCGCCGGCCGGGGAGGCGTTCGAGAGTCTCGGGAGAGTAGAAGTGCGTGTCCGACTGGAGCAGCATGTCCATCGCCCAGCCGTCGGGAACCGGGGTCTGGACCCCTTCAAGGCGCCGCGCGAGCGGCACCAACCACGCGTGGTCGACGAACTGGTACTCGACTCGGCGCGCCCGCTCCTCCCAATCCTCCGGGTATGCGTCCGAATTCCCACCCAGCCGTTCGTGGGGGATACTGAGGGCAGCCGCGACCGGGCCAGCCAGGTCCTCCTCGAATGTCTCTCCCTCATCATCACCCACGGTGACGGCGATCGAGGCTCCGCCCAGCCGAGCGAGTGCGCAGAGCAAGAGCCGGGAGTCCTTGCCGCCGCTTAGCGGGCTGACGATCTCCCCCTCAAGCGGTGCAAGCGTCTCCAACAATCCGGCGACAATCGAGTCGGCCGCGGCCTCAATGTCGGTTCCGGGCTCTATTTCCGCCCAGGGCCAATCCTGTGAGTGGGTGCGGCCGCGGCCGATGCGCCTGCGCAGGGTGCAGGACGGGCCGAGGCGGCGGATCTCGGCGAACGGCGTCCGTTCGCCGAGCGGGTGGCGGAGCGCGATGATCGCCGCCCAGGCGTCCCAGTCGACTGAGAGTGCCTTGGTAGCGGCCTGGACGAGCGGGTCGATCCGCGAGGCAAAATATGTGGCCCGCCCATCGTCAATCCAATAGACAGGGGCGAGCCCGTTGACGCCCGAGTGAACAAATCGGTGCCGTCCCTCGATCACGAGCCCGCAAGCCCCACGCCGCGCCGCAGCGCCCCAATCTGACGCATCGCCACGCCACAGGTCACCCTCGATCCAGCCCAGGCCCCGCTGCTTTGATCCCTCCCACCGGATCGGCTCGCGATCGAGCAGCAGTATCGATGCATCGTCCTTGTGGGCCGGGCAAAGATCGCCATCCAGTGCTTTCGCAATCTCCTGCACTCGACCAAGGTCGTAGTCCCCCAATGCGCCACACATCGATGGCCTTCGGGCAAGCCCGGAAGAGCTTCCACTCGGCTCGGCCACCCTTGCAGGATATGACTGCTGAAGCGAAAGGGGCTTGGCCCGGCGAGGCGCGGGTGCGGTAGCGTCAGCGTAAGTGGCGGATCGCTTGTTGATCACCGGGGGCGCCGGATTCGTCGGTTCGAACCTGGCAGTCTCGCTTGCCGGCAGGCATCCCGATTGGGAGGTGCTCGCCCTCGACAATCTCTACCGACGAGGCTCGGCGCTCAACCTGCCGCGGCTGGCCAATGCCGGGGTCGAGTTTGTCGAAGGTGACGTCCGTGATCCCGAAGACCTCCAGGCTCTGCCGAGAATCTCGGCGATGATCGAGTGCTCGGCGGAGCCCTCAGTGATGAGCGGCGTCGACGGCGACACCGGCTACCTCCTGCACACCAACCTCACCGGGGCATACAACTGCCTTGAGCTAGCGCGTCGTGATGGCGCCTTTTTCGTTTTCCTCTCCACCAGCCGCGTTTACCCGGTGGCGCCGCAGGTGGCGCTGAAGTTGGAGGAAGCGCCGATGCGGTTCGAGATCGCCCCCGGGCAAGACATACCGGGGGTCTCACCGGCCGGGATCTCGGAGGATTTTCCAATCGATGGTCCGCGAACTCTCTACGGTGCCACCAAGCTCGCCGCCGAGTTGCTGATCGAGGAGTACCGCGCCAGCCTGGGTGTCCCCGCGGTGATCGACCGATGCGGTGTGATCGCTGGCCCCTGGCAGATGGGCAAGGTCGACCAGGGTGTGTTTACGCACTGGATGCTTTCCCACCATTTTCGTCGGCCGCTTCGCTACATCGGCTTCGGTGGCAGGGGCAAGCAGGTCCGCGATCTGCTGCACGTCGAGGATCTCGTCGACCTGGTGGAGCGTCAGCTGACCGACCGAGGTAGCTGGAGCGGTCGCACGGTCAATGTGGGGGGTGGGCGAGGGTGCAGCCTTTCGCTGCTGGAGACGACCGAGATCTGTCGACGGCTGACCGGCAATGAGGTCCCAATTGAGCCGGTCGAGGAAACGCGGCCGGGGGATGTGCCCATATATCTTTCTGACTGCTCAAGGCTCTTCAGCCTGGACGAGTGGCGCCCGCGGCGAGGTGCCGAGCAGATTCTGGCCGATATCCACACTTGGATCGCGGCGGACGAGACCCGCATCGCCCAGGCCTTGAACATCGACGCCCCGGTGGGGGGAAGGGAGTAGCGCGAATGCCGGTTGCGATCATCACGGGTGCCGGAGGGCTGATCGGCTCGGAGGCTGTCGAGCACTTCATCGCCGAGGGCCTTGACGTGGTGGGCATCGAGAACGATATGCGCGCTCGCTTCTTTGGTCCGGAGTCCTCGACCGCGCATGTCACCGAACGATTGGTTGCTGAGCATCCTGAGTTCCGCTGGGAAGACACCGATATTCGTGATCGCGATGCGATCGATCGGATATTTCGCGAGCATGCCGGTGCGATCGAGCTGGTGATCCACACCGCAGCCCAGCCGTCCCACGATTGGGCGGCGAGCGAGCCGCAGACGGACTTCTCGGTCAACGCCAACGGAACGCTAAACCTGCTCGAGGCGGCACGCGCATACGCACCGGATGCCACCTTCATTTTCTGTTCGACCAACAAGGTGTACGGCGATACTCCCAACCGCCTGCCGCTGCAGGAGTTGGAATTGCGCCTGGAGCTACCGGAGTCCCATCCCTACTACAAGGGAATCGACACGTCGATGTCGATCGACGCTTCCACCCATTCCCTTTTCGGCGTCTCCAAGGCCGCGGCCGACCTCCTGGTGCAGGAGTATGGCTACTACTTCGAAATGCCCACCGTCTGCTTCCGGGGAGGTTGCTTGACGGGTCCCCAACACGCCGGCGCCAAGCTCCACGGTTTCCTCGCCTACCTGATGAAGTGCACCGTCACCGGGACCCCCTACACCGTCTTTGGTTATGCCGGCAAGCAGGTGCGCGACAACATTCACAGTGCTGATTTGATCGCCGCCTTCGCGGCATTCCACAGCTCGCCGCGCTCAGCCGCTGTCTACAACATCGGCGGTGGCCGCCTCAGCAACTGCTCGATGCTGGAGGCAATCGAGATCTGCGAGCGGATCGCCGGGAGGGAGCTGAGTTGGGAGATGGGGGAGGAGCCCCGGATCGGCGACCATCGCTGGTGGATATCTGACCTCGGCCCGTTTCAAGCCGACTACCCGGATTGGGCGCTTCGCTATGGGGTGGAGGACATCCTGGGGGAGATGCACGAACAGAACCTCGAGCGCTGGACCGTGAGCACCGCGTGAAGCTCTCGGTCGTGATGCCGGCCCAGAACGAGGAGGGGTCCGTGGGCGCGACGGTCGAAGGTGTGGCGGGAGCGCTCGAGCGCGAAGGGATCGACTACGAGGTCCTGGTGATCGACGATGGCAGCGACGACGGGACCGCCAGTGTCGTTGAGGCGATTGCTGGCACCAATCCCCATGTCCGCTGCCACCGCTCCCATTACGAGAAAGGTTTTGGGATGGCGATCAGGGCGGGCCTCGATGTATTTGAGGGCGACGCGGTGGCGATCGTGATGGCCGACGCATCCGATGATCCCGAGGACCTCGTGCGCTACCACCGCCTTTTGGAGGATGGGTGGGACTGCGCTTTTGGATCCCGGTTCATGCCAGGAGGCCATGTCTATGACTACCCGCGCCTGAAGCTGCTGATCAATCGCCTCGCCAACTGGTTCATTCGGATCCTCTTTCGCCATCGCTTTAACGACACCACCAACGCCTTCAAGGCATACCGTCGCGAGGTGATCGAGACGATCCAGCCGCTGCTCTCCAAGCACTTCAACCTCACCGTGGAGATGCCACTGAAGGCGATCGTCAGAGGCCACAACTACGCGGTCATTCCGATCTCCTGGACAAACAGGACAAGCGGGGTGCCGAAGCTGGCGATGCGGGAGATGGGCAGTCGCTATCTCTTCATCGTCCTCTACGTCTGGCTGGAGAATGCGCTGAGCAGGGGCGATTATCAGGTGCGCAGGCCGCGCCGCCGCTCTCCATCGCGCGGGCCGATCTCCTCCTAGCCGAGTTTGCGGCCGATCACGAGGAATTGCTTGCCGAGCACCTTCCACGCGAGCGGCAGATTCAGGTAGAGCCGGGCAAGCCCGGAAGAGGAGGGAAGCGAGCCGCGAAAGGAGTAGGGCAGGTAGCGCGGGATCACCCGATCGGGCTCAAAGCCAGCGGCATAAAGGTGCTCGCAGATGGACTCATGGGTCAGCGCGACGTAGTGATCAGCGCAATCCCAGTAGCGGCCTGAGCAGTAGCGATAGTTGGGCCCCATAACTGCGATCCGACCATCGTCCTCCGAGAGCCGGTGCATTTTTCGCAGGAATGCCGCAATTGATGGCTGGTCGGCCAGGTGCTCGAGGAAGTTGGAGACGAAGATCCCGTCGAAGTGATCTTCGGGAAGGTCGGCATCCATGATCGACGCGGTGATGACGGTCGTCTCGGGCTTGTGGGTGGCCTCGGGGTAGGCGACCTGGTCCACCGCCCAGGTCTCCCCCGCGGGCACTGAACCTATGAACTCTCCACGTCCGGCTGCCGGATCTAGAACCTTCTGTGGCCCTCCCATCAGCCGGTGGATGTGGGGGCCGATCTCACGCCAGACCGCGACCCTCTGTGCCTGGTCTATCTCGCGAAAGCGATACTCATAGAGACGCTCGTAGTTCATCTCAGGCAATTTGACTGACTTTTTTTGTTGTCCAGGTTTCGGTGATGCCTTGAGAATATGTCGCTCCATCACTCCCTTGGTGCCCATCCACTCGTCCAAAACTGAGCGCAGCCGACCATCAGACCCGTGAACCGTGCAGCGGCCTGGGCGCGCCGGGCTGAGGCAGGGCGCCCTTCGGAACCCCATTGGCGCGAGCGTCGCAGCGCCAGACGGCCGCCGCGAGCAGGGCTCCAAAGCCGAGCATCGACAGCACCGCCACGGTGTCGGTGAGCTTGAAGGTCGAGGTGATCAGGCGGTGCCGGGTGAGCAGCGTTGGCACCATCGCCATCAGCAGCACCTCGACCACGCGCAGCACCAGGATGACTCGGATCGGCGTCGAGCTGAGCCAGCCGAAACCGCTGGAGGCCTGCTCCCAGGCAACCACGGCGAAGAGGGTCAGGACCCAGATCTGCAGGCCCTCGCGCAGCAGGCCGCTGTAGAACGCGCCCCAGTAGACGGTGAAGAGGGCGAAGGGCACGAGGATGAGCGCGGTGACCGGCCAGGGCCTGCGCCGCAGGGCGTGCCAAAGGCTCACAAGCAGCAACGGGAAGAAGACGATCGCGACGCCGAAAGGAAGCGTGTTCCAGTACTGGAAGAAGAAGTGGATGACTCCCGGCGAGCTGCCGTCGAACTCATTGATCGGCGGGTAGTGCGCGCTTGTGAGCGGCAACAACAAGGGCACGACCGTGTTGCCCAGCGACCTGAGGCGGAATTCGAGCCAGGCGCCGATTCCCGGGTGGGCCAGGGGCCCGGCCTGCTCGAAGTAATTGAGGAAGCTGTTCTGGCTGTAGTGGCTGCCGTTGAGAAGGCGCCAGGCGATCAGAAAGACAATCAGCCCCGCTGCCAGGTAGAGCGCCTGGCGGACCCGGGGCCGGTTCCAGCGGGCACCATGCAGCGGCCAGAGGGTGATCAGGCCGAGAGTCGGGATCGAGAGCAGGGCAATCGGGTGCATGAGGTAGCCGAGGCCGGAGAGCAGACCGCCGCGACCGGCGCGGCGTTCGATGACGCAGATCGCGGCGAGCAGGACACAGGCGGCGGCGAGCAACTTTGGCCAGGTGAACCAGACCTCGTGCACGAGGAACGGAGTCGTTGCGGCGAGCAGGAGACCGAAGTAGGCCGCGGCCCGACCGACGACGCGGCGCAGCAGGTCCCAGAGCGCCAAGAAGGAGGTGATCGCAAAGCACATCATCGCCAGTCGGTAGGCCATGAAGCCCTGGCCGTCAAAGGGCGACCACGGCTGTTCAGGAAAGCCGGCCGGGGGGCGGCCGCCGCTGATCAGGACAACCGGGCTCGCGGCGAGGCCGGGAACCGGACCGCGGCTGGAAAAATTGAAGGGCGAGAGCTGTTCGGTCGCCAGCGAGCCGTATGGCGAGGCGCCGTGGGCGACCAGGGTGGGGATGATGAAGGAGATGCGGCTGTCGGAGCGGTCGCCGACTTCGAGCGTGCGTGAGATCGTGCCGCCGTAAAGCTCGCCCGCTGGGCCGAGGGACCACAACGCCCTCCCAATCGCCAGGCCGAGGACCGCACCAGCGACAAGCAGAGCCTGTTGCTCGTCACGGCTGAAGAGGTCCTCCGGTGCGGCGGCTAAAAGCACAAACCCGATTCCAGCCAAGACGGGGGTGAAGAAGGCAAAGCAGACGGCGCGCGGGTCACTGTCCGGCGCAAGCACCCAGGCGAGAACCCCCACCGCAGCGAGCAGGATCAGGCCGGGCAGGAATAGGAAGCCGAGGGTGGGGCGGCGCCGGCCATCGATTGCCCGCCAGACGATGCCGGGTCCAAACAGCAGGCTGAGCACCAGTGCGACCGTGCAGCCGACCCGGACCAGATCGATCGCCTGTTCTCCGGCCGTGGCGTTGACCGCTTCGGCAGGGCGGTCCAGCAGGCCGAGCAGGCAGCCAACCAGCCCTAGCCCCAGGACGGCGAGCAGGACCGACCGCTCGCGGTATCGTCCGATCACGGCCAGTGTGCTCACATGCGGGGGGCGGAGCGTCGCCTAGACGAGCTGGCGAGGTCGCGGTAGGCGGATCGGCGGCCGGCGACGCTTTGCCCAGACGAAACGGCCGGCGAAGCGCGGCGCGCCCTGCCGCAGGTTCGGGTTGTTGTAGGGGTCGACGGCGACAATCGGTGCCCAGCGGTCGACGAGCTGGTATTGCTCCCAGTCATTGACGACGGGGGAGCGGCTCGAGGACTCGTAGTGGTAAAGGTAGAGATCGGGGTCATAGACGATCCGCCGGCCAGTGGCGTGGGACTTCAGGCAGTAGTCAACGTCGTTGAAATTGACCGGCAGGCTGAGTGAGAGCCCGCCTAGCTCTTCAAACAGCGCCCGCGGCGTCATCAGACAGGCGCCGGTGACGGCGAGGCAGTTGCGGGCGATTACCACGGCATTGGCATATCCCTTGTAGTCGCCCGGGAAGCCGCGATAGGTGTGGCCCGGGAGGCCGCCGTCAAAGCCGACCCCGACATGCTGGAGGCGGCCATCCCCCCAGACCAGTCGACCGCCGACCACGCCGACGTCCTCCTGCGCGCAGTACATCACCATCCGCTCGATCCACTCCGGGGTGCAGATGTCGATGTCATCGTTGAGCAGCAGCAGGTACTCGCCACTTGCCTCGACGGCGCCGCGGTTGATCATCGCCGAAAAATTGAACTTACCCAGGGAGGCGGGGAGGACGCGGAGGCGGTCGCCGGCGAGCTCACCCAGCTCAGCGAGCGTTGCCGGCTCAACTTCATGGTCGGCGACGATGATGATCTCGAAATTCTCGTAGGTCGAGTTTTCGACGATCCCGCGCACGCAGTTCTCGACCAGGACCACCGGCTTGAAGCGAACGTCGCGAACCTGGCCCGCGGTCGGGATGATGATGCTGACCAGCGGTTGCTCGCGCAGGCGTGGACGGAGATGCAGGACGCCGGAGTCCTCGGGGTCCATCTCGACCTCGGCCGGAAGTCCGACTCTTTCGCAGTGCGCTTGCACGGCGCGTGGCCCGGCCTCAAACGCCCACGGCTTAACGTCCTCGCCGCCGGAGGCGGCGGAAGTGGCGAGCGTACGCCAGTGATAAAGCACCTTTGGGACGTGGAGGACGCGCCGGGCCCGCTCGGTCACCCTGAGTACCAGGTCCCAGTCTTGGGAACCCTCGAAACGGGAGTCGAACCCACCGACCTCGTTGACCAACGAGCGCCGCAGAACGCTCATATGGCAGGTGTACATCTGCGTTCGCATCCGCTCCGGCGACCAGTCGGGCTTAAAGAAGGGGCCGGAGTGGAAGCCGCGTTCGTCGACCTTGTCCTCGTCGGTGTAGACGTAATCGGCGTCGGGGGCCGCGTCGATCGCCTCACCGACCTCCGCCAGGGCCTCGGAATGAAGCAGGTCATCGTGGTCGAGAAGGACAACGAACTCACCCGTTGCCATCGCCAGGGCGTCGTTGGAGGCGGCGACTATCCCGGAGTTCTGCCCGCGGTAGACGACCCGGAAGCGGGCGTCGGCGAGCGCCGCCCTGTCGAGGATCTTGCGTACATGGGGGCCAAGCGAGCCGTCGTCGACCAAGCAGTGCTCCCAGTCAGGCGAACTCTGGTTTGCCACCGAGCGCAACATCTTGCGCAGAACCCGCGCCGGAGTCTCATAGACCGGAGTGAGGATCGAAAAGCGCGGCACGATGACTTCTAGGTGCGGCCACGGACAAGCCGCAAAAGGACGTCCAGCAACGGTCCCATCCCGGGTACTTTCGCCACCCGTTTCTTCAGCGCGGAGACCCGAAGTGCATTGTCCTCGACCACCGCGAGCTGCCCCTTGGCGGCGCCGAGTTCGCGATCCTTGCCGATCAGGAGGTCGCGGAGGCGCAGGATTTCCCGCTGCTGGTCGGCGATCTTTTCGTTTGTCTCCGGCGCATGCTCGGAGGGCGCCGGTCTCTGGCGCTCGGCCTCGAGCGCGGCCTGAGCCGCGAGCAGGGATTCGCGCACCTCGCCGACCTCGCGGCGCAATCTCCACCACCCGCGGTCATAGCGGCGGACCGTCTCGGCCTGGAGCTCCTCACGGCGGATGTAGACGGCGGTCCAGCGCGAGAGGTAGCTGAGGTCGCGGTCGAGGTCGCGAAAGAACCCATTTTGGGCGAACTTCGCGGCCCAGTCCTCGGGCTGCATCACGTTGAGGTGGGTCGGCTCGCCGTAGTCCCCCGGCGTGCTCGACATCACGATTAGGTCGGTCGCCGAACAGAGGTTGGCGACCGCCGTGTCGGCTTGCTCGGGCGGCAGGTGCTCGAGCACCTCAATGCAGGTGATCAGGTCGTAACGGCCCTCGATCGGATCGGTCAGCGAGCCGATTTGACAGTAGGGGGCCGTTGCCCCCTCGACCAGGGAGATCGCGTACTCGGAGATGTCAAAGCCGCTCGCGTCGACCCCCCTTTTGCGCAGCTGCTCAACCAGAAACCCCATCGCGCAGCCGGCGTCGAGAACGGTGGCTGGGTGGAAGTCGCGGATCAAACCGTCGGCGATCTCACCGAAGAAGTGCAGCCAGCGATCGTTGCGCTCATAGGGGCCGCCGCCCCAGTAGTGGGCGTAATAATCGGCACCGTAGACCCGCTCGCTTTGGTCCGACTCCCCTGCCGGGGCCGCCGAGGTGGCCTGCTCGGACATAGCCCGGCAGTTTACCGAGAGCATTCCCGAGCGGTGGTGTGCAGCGTATGGCAACCTGCTCCGGCAATGCGGCCGGGGCAATGGATGCGGGATTAGGTGGATTTCAATCTCGAAATCGGCCTGATCCTCCTCGAGGAGCTGGCCCTGATCGCCCTGCCGGCGATTGCCGCCGCGCTGTTCGGCGCGGCCCGTGGGATACGCTCGCCGGTGCTCCTGGTCGGCCTCGCTCTGACTGCTTCAGGGACGGCGGCGATGCTGGTCTTCTGGGGCTTTTACGCCGAGCCGCTGATCGGCAAAACGCTCGCCTACCTGGTGGTCTTTGGCGCCGCGGCGGCAATCGTTTCGCTTTGGTTTGAGGGACGTGGTCGCACCGCGCTGCGGGAGTTGGCGACCCCATTTTCGCTCTGGGTGCTGGCCAGCTTCTTTGTCGTGTTCCTCGGCTTCCTCCATGGCAGCAGCCTCGAAGTGCTCGAACTGGCGAGCCATCGCTTCTCCCATATGCTGCCGACTGACAGCGAGATCCCCCGTTTCTTCGCCGAATGGTTCTACCAGCACGGGCACGCAGGCCCCCCGCCGCAGTTCCCTGGCGACTGGCTCGCGAGTGACCGCCCGCCGCTGCAGATCGCCTATACCCTGGCGCTGCGGCCGTTCGGTTGGGATGGTCGCTCGCTTCACTACCAGTTGCTCGCCGTCGCCCTCCAGCAGCTCTGGGTGCCTGCGGTCTGGGCCCTGCTGCGCGCCGCCCGCATGAGTCGTCGCGGCGCCGGCCTCGTGCTGGTCGCGGCGATGGTCAGCGACATCGCGATCATCCACGGTTTCTTCGTCTGGCCGAAGCTGATCGCCGCCGCCTTCCTCTTGGCGGCCGCTGCGATCGTCTTCTCGCCAGAGTGGAGGCGCTGGACACGCGATCCCCGGGTGGGGGCGCTGTTCGCAGCCCTCTGTGCGCTGGCCATGCTCTGCCACGGTTCGAGCGTCTTCCTGCTGATCCCGCTGCTCATCTTCGCCGCCCTACGGGCGCTGCCCGACTGGCGCTGGATCGCCCTCGCCCTGGCAGCCGCACTGCTGCTGCTTGCCCCCTGGTCGGCCTATCAGCGCTTTGCCGATCCGCCCGGCAACCGTTTGATCAAGTGGCAGCTGGGCGGCTCCCTCGAAATCGACAAACGTGGATCGCTGCAGACGATCCTCGACGGCTACCGCAAAGAAGGACTGAGCGGCTCGCTTGAAAACAAGTGGCACAACCTGACGACGATGGTCGGAGCGGGCGAAGTCAGCGGCGGGATCAGCAATGCGGCCGAGGAGATCGGCGAAGGTCATCTCGGCGAAGCCCTGGAAACCCTTCGAATCATGCGCTTTTACGCGCTGCTCCCCTGCCTTGGCTTCCTGCTCCTCGGCCTGCTGGCGATGGCGCTGCGATCGCTGCTCGACCGCGGCGGCGAGCGCGGCCCGGAGTGGGCCTTCGCGCTCACCGGCGCCGGGCTCTGCCTCGCGGTCTGCCTGTTCTGGGCATTGGTGATGTTCGGCAACCCGATCTCCGAGACGGTCATCCATCAGGGAACGCTGGCGGTGCCACTGTTGGCGATCTGTGTGTGCGTTGCGGGCGCCTACGCGAGCCTTCCCTGCTTTGCCACCATCCTTGTCGCTGCCAACGGGCTGTTCGTCCTCGCCCTCTACACACCGGTGGTGACTCCGCCGCCGGGAACCTCCTACTCTGCGGTCGCTGCAACCCTCGCCGCGCTGGCCCTGGCCGGCTTTTGCTGGATCTCCCTGCGGACCCCCTGGGTGACCGCGGAGGGTGAATACACTGCCGCGTGTTGATGGAGCGAGCGACCCGAATCGCGCCGCGGCTACTGCTCGGTGCAGCGCTCCTTATCGCAGCTGTGGTGACCCTTGTACTGGTCCGCCACCTGACCTTCTTCGCCGACTCGTGGGAGTTCTTGATGAACCGGCGGCACCTCACCGCCAGCGCGGTCTTCGAACCTCACAACGAGCACATCGTAGTGATCCCAGTGCTGATCACACAGCTCTTTTTGCGGATCTTTGGAATGACCTCGGCGATGCCTGAATTCGTGCTCCTGACGATTGCGCTGCTGGCGACCTCGGTGGTGCTCTATCTCTATGTCGAGCGGCGGATCGGTAGCTGGCCGGCACTCTTTGCGGCGACCCTCGTCCTCTTTCTCGGCCCCGCCTATGAGGTGTTGCTCTGGACCTTCGAGATCAGCTTCGTCGGTTCGATGCTTTTCGGATTGGTGATGCTTCTTGCCCTTGAGCGCTGCGACCGCCGTGGCGACGTCATCGCCTGTGTCGCCCTGCTGCTCTGCTTCGGCTTCTCCAGCCTCGGCATCGCTTTCGCGGTCGCCGGCGCTGTCGCGATTATGCTTGGCCCGCGCCAGAGCTGGCGCGAGCGCGCCTTTACCGTCGCCGTTCCCGTCGCTCTGTATGCACTTTGGTGGATCGGCTGGGGCCACAACGCCGAGACTCACTTCACCCTCCAGAATCTGCTCGCTTCCCCACGCTATGTCGCCGAAACGATCGCGGTCGGCGTCGGGGCCCTTTCCGGCCTTGGAACCGAACCCGCGACACTCTCCGCCGAACCGGTCTGGGGTCGGACCATCCTCATAGCCTTGATCGCCGCCGTCGGGCTCCTGATTTACCGCCGCAAGCGGGTCGACCCGATCGTCTGGCCGACTGCCGCAGCGGCGATCGCGACCTGGTTCCTCACCGCCTTCAATGAGATTCCCGGCCGCGAACCCACCGCCAGCCGCTACCAGTACGTCAGCGCAATCTTCATCCTGATGATCCTCGCCGGCCTGCTGCGCGGCTCGCGGCTCGGTAAACGGACACTTCTCGTTGGCGGCCTCGCCACCGCTTTCGCGATCGCCCCCAACCTCGTCGTCCTCCACAAGGGGCGAGAATTCTTCGCCGAACAGACGATCCTCACCCGCTCTGATACCGCCGCTCTGGAAATTGCTCGGCGGACGGTATCGCCGGAATTCGCCTTCACTCCGGAAGTCGCCGGAACCGGCTCGTTGATCGACATCAACGCCGCCAAGTACTTCGAAGCGATTAGAGAATTCGGCAGCCCGGCCTACTCTCAGGGCGAACTGGAAAGGGCCGTGCCGCAGGGGCGTCGGCAGGCCGACATCCTGCTGACGCATGCCCTATCGATTGCCGGCATCGTCCACGTTGGCGGCTTCAGCCCCGCCGCCGCCGCCGGCCCGGCCTGCAACAGGGTTGGAGGCGTTAACGGCACGGTCGAGGCGCCGCTGGCGGTGGGGGTGAACCGGATCGAGGTGCCGCCGGGGACAGAAGCGACGCCGAGCCTGCGCCGCTTCACGGAAGGCGAATACCCGGTGCCACTTAGCGCCATTCCCTCGAGGTCGGCGATGCTGCTGCGCATCCCCGGCGATGAATCGTCGCGGCCATGGTACGTCCACGTCGATTCAAGCCGGCCGGTGGAGGTTTGCGGCTAGCCTCTCTTCGGCGCTAGAGGTTCTCGGCGACGCGGGGCGCTTCGCGGCGAAAGATCCAGATCGCGAAAGCGCAAACGCCGACGAAGATCATCGCCGCGGGTATGAGATGGAGGGCACCGCCAGCCGCTTGCGCTGCGGTCGGGGCTGTGGGTTCGGCGAGGACCCAGACCCGCACCTGCTCGAAGATCACCGAGAGTGGATTCAGCATCAGGAGATGTTCTTTGGTGTCGTGAGTCGGACTATGGGTGAAGGCGGTGACCGGATAGAGGATCGGCGTTCCGTAGAAGAGCACCTGAGCGGCGACGATCCAGATGATTGAGACGTCGCGGAAGCGAACGAAGAGGACCGAGAGTGCCATGCTGACCGCCGCGGTAAGGATCAGCAGCGCTGCCACCGCGACCGGAAAGAGGAACCATGTCCACTGCGGGCTGACTCCGAAGGCGAAGAGGAAGACGAGGACGATGACCAGATTGAGGCAGAGGTTGAAGAAACCGGTCAGCACCGTGGTCAACGGGATCACCAGACGTGGAAATTGGGTCTTGCGGACCACTCCCTCCTGGGCGACGACCGACTGCACGCCGGCCGTCGTCGATTCCTGGAAAAAGGTGAAGAGGACGATTCCGAGCAGCAACATCACCGGGTAGTGTTCGACCTCCTTTGACCCGGCGTGGAAGACGTTGGTGAAGACGAAAAGAAGAATCCCGAAAAGGGCGAGTGGCCGGATCAGCGACCAAAGGTAGCCAAGCACAGTGCCAAAGTAGGTGCGACGGAATTCGGTAACCGCGATCAGCCAGAGCAGATCGAAAAACCGGCGAAAGCCACCCCCCAGCGCCGAGGGACCGGCGACCTCTCGCAGCGGTCCAACCGGGGCATTTTGCGGCTCGGTGCTCACCGCGGGATCCCCTCGCGTGCACCGGCCTCGACACTCGCTTCGATCTCGTGGGGAAGCGAGACGAGGCCGCCGACCGCACCGCCGAACACCGCGAAGTCAACGGCGCTATTGATGTAGAGGGCCACACCCCCGGCGGCCGCCCGGTTGACGCCGAGGTGGACGAAGTAGCGTCCGGCGGCCAGCAGGTTCTTGATCTCGGCCCGCACCTTTACCCGCTGGCCCTGCTTGAGCGGCGTGGGCTCGCCATTGCGCCCGGGGACGACGCCGAGATCTGAGACGCCTATCCCGTCGGCGTTGGCGATGCTGAAGCCGATACCGAGCCCGGCCATATCCTGCAGCGCTTCCAGCTCGGCACAGAGGCAGAAGCTGGCGCCCTGCTCGACATTGGTGATCCGCTCTCCGGCCATGTCCTCGAGCCAGATGTCGATCAGGTTCACCTCATCACCGGGCTGGGAGGCCGCGGTTGCGTGGTCCTCGGGGCTGCCCCTTTCGAAGTTCAGCTGCAGGTAATGGCGGCCGACCTCCCCCGGCTCCCCGATATGGAGAACCTTGCCGTCGTCGATCAGCATTGCTCGGTGGCAGTACTCCTCGACGCTGGTCATCTCGTGGGTCACCAGGACGATCGTCTTGCCCGCGGCTTTTGTTGCGTGAAAGACATCGGCGCACTTTTGCTGGAAGGCGGCGTCGCCGACCGCGAGGACCTCGTCGATCAGCAGCACGTCGGCGTCGGCCTCCAGCATGACCGAGAAGGCGAGGCGAACCTGCATTCCAGATGAGTAGTTCTTGAGTTTCAGATCGACAAATTCCTCGAGTTCGGCGAACTCGATCACCGAGTGGAGTTTCCGGCGGGTTTCCTTCGGAGTCAGTCCCATCATCACCCCATTGAGGATGACGTTTTCACGCGCCGTCAACTCAGGGTTGAAGCCGACTCCAAGCTCGATGAATGGAGCGAGTCGGCCAGCCATGCGGATCGTCCCGGCGTCGGCCCGGTAGATGCTGGCGAGCAGTTTTAGCAAGGTGCTCTTGCCCGAGCCGTTGCGGCCGACAATGCCGAAGAATTCGCCGCGTCGAACGTCGAACGAGACGCCGTCGAGGGCGCGCAGGATTCGTACATCGCGGGCCGCGAAGGGACGCACCATCCGCTCCTTCAGCGAGTCCACCCGGTGGGTGGGAATTGTGAAGGTCTTCTCGAGGTCCCGCGCTTCGATCGCGAGGGGCGCGGACGTCCCTGGCGGGCGGGTAGCTATGGCTTTGCCCTTCGCCTGCGCAGCTCGGCGCCGCCCCGATCCAGCGCCCGTCTGGTGATCGCAAGCGCTTTTTGGGAAATCGATTCGGGTGGCGGCGCTGTGGGTGGGCCGGGAAGAGGCCCCGCCTTGCGGAGCACCACGATGAACTCGATCCCAACCCGGGCAGCCGCCTCGAGGTCGAAGGCGTCGGCAAAGCGCTCGCGCAGGGTGAGGATGAGGCGGAGGAACTCGGCCTGGGTCCAGACGTGCATGTGGATCGAGTAGGCCTGCGCTTCGAGTTGCTTCGCTCGTTCCTCCACCCACTCCTCCGAGGCGGCCTGCTCGGCACTGTCGACCGAAGGCGACTCTCCGTTAATCACAAGCCGACACCACTCGCGGTAGTGCTCGGCCCGGGAGCGCTCCGCACCTTCCTCGAAATCGGCGACCATGTGCTCGATCGGCGTGACCGGGCGCCGGAAGTCGAACGTGAAGCGCTTGTCGGGAACAGCGTAGAAGAGGACGCCACCCGGTTTGAGCTTGCCGAGGTGGGTCTCAATCGTCCCAATTGGATCCTCTGTGTGCTCGAGGAAATGGTTGGCGATGATGAAGTCCTGGCTCTCGGCGGCGACCCTTGTCAGCCTCTCGCCGTCATCGACGATGTCAACCTCGGTCAGCTCCCAATCGGCGAGCTCAGGGTACTCGCGGCGAAGGTCCGGCGTCGGCATTCGGTCGACATAACGGACGCGGGCCTGGGCGGAAACCGCAAGTGGCTGGTGGAGTGGGCCGATCTCGAGCCCTTCGCCAATCAGGAAGCTGTTGGCAAATGCCGCACGGGCGTCGAGGAAGACGGGCAGCGGCGGCGACATCCCGGCGCTCACCCCCGACGTGTCAGTGGGATTCATCAGATGCAGGCTACCGGCCCGATCCGGCGTGGGGGAGGACGTTACGGAGTCCAAGGCCGGCCCGCAAGCGCTGCAGTGGGACGCCATCTCGCCGCGTGTCTGCCCTCCTGAGACACGATCGCCCTGCCTTGTTCCGGCCTCGATCTGTTCGCTGGCGAGGACGAGGAAGATCGCCCCTCCCGACCGTGGATGCCGGCCGTCCGGCAGAGGCTTGTGGAGCAGATCGCCGCCGTGGTGCTTTGCTGAGGACTTCCAGTCGTCCTCGGTATGGTCCACGGCGTCCCTGGAAGATAGGTTCTGGCCCCGCCGGCGGCCGAGGACACCCCGGTTGCTCGCACACAACCGCCTTGCGACCCAGATCAGGTTCATGCCGGTGAAGTAGCGTGAAACTCAGCCTTGGACCACACCAACCCCGATTCAGTGGCGCCCGCCCCCAAGCTGTGAGGCTGGCGCCGTGAGGATTTGCCTCGTTTCAGCTGAGCATGACGATTCGGGCGGTATCGGACACTCGCTGAGGCGCCTGGCCACCCTGCTTGGCACAAAGTACGAGGTGACGCTGATCCACAGCGCCCGCGGCCAGAGTGCACCTGCGATCCCGGCCCCCGGGGTGCGCGAAATCTATGCAGATCCGGAGTGTACTGCGCCGATTTCCTATGCTTGCGAGAATCACCGGCTCTCAGGCGCTCTGATGGCGGCGATAGAGGGCGCGTACGGCAATTCGGGTGGACCTGACTATCTCGAGGTTTCTGACTACCGAGGCCACGGGCTTGTGCCTCTTCAGGCGCGTCGGGCGGGCCATCCGCTGCTGCGCAAGACGCTGGTCGGGGTCAGGCTCGCCAGTACGACGGAGTTGATCTGCCTCCACGACGCGGTCAGCAATGAGGAGATGCGGTATACGGCGGACCTTGAGCGCGAGCAGTTTCGCCTCGCTGACAGGGTGTTGTGGCGCGGCGGGGACACGCTGTCCCTCTATCGGCGCTACTACTCGACACCCTCCCTTCCGCAGGCGGTTTTGATCCGACCACCGCTGCGGCTCCCGAAGGCGCCACCCAGGGTCACTCGCCGCGACCCCAACGAGCCACTTCGCCTCCTCTATGTGGGCCGCCTGCAGCAGTTCAAGCGACCGCTCGATCTGGTTGAGGCGTGCCTGCGGCTACCGCGGGACGACTGGCAGTTGACCCTGATCGGAGGCGACACTCAAACCGCCCCGACCGAACAATCGATGCGCGCGACGATCGAAACCGTTTGCGATGGCGATCCTCGTATTCGCATCGAGGGTCAGCTCTCCTACGGGGAGGTTCAGCGGCGGTGGGACCAGCACGACCTGCTGGTTGTCTCATCCGCCTTTGAGGTGTGGGGGAACGCGGCAACCGAGGCGATGCGAAATGGGCTACCAATTCTCGCCACCCCGGTTGGTGGTCTAGCTGAGATCGTTGAGCACGGAGTGACCGGTTGGCACACCGAGGGTCTGGGCCCCAAAGCGCTGGGTCGGGCTCTCGCCGACCTACTCGAACACCGGGAGGAGATTGAGGAGGTCAGATCCTCAGGGGCGATCTTCGAGCGGCTGCGCAAGCTCACGGACAATGGTCAGACACTCGGGGCCTATGAGAGCATGATCAGTTCGGCTCGCGTCGGCGAATCGGGGCGAGCCCAGCCCCTGAAAGAGCCGTCGGTTACTGGGGTTGTGCCCTACCACCGCGCTCGGGCCCATATCGAGGAGGCGGTGCGCTCCCTGCTTCAGCAGTCTCACCGAAACCTTGACGTGGTGATCGTCAACGATGGTTCTTTTCAGGAAGAGGACAGGATCCTTGACCGGATTGCGGCCGATCCCCGAGTGAGTGTGATCACGCAGCTCAATCAGGGGGAGTCCGCGGCGCGGAACCTGGGTGCTCGCGTGGCGGGTGGAGAGTTCGTGGTGATGCTCGATGCCGACAACCTGCTTGAACCAGAGTTCGTTTCCCGGGCGCTCGGGGTTCTGCGTCGCGAGCCCGGCCTGGCCTACGTCACCAGCTGGCTCGAGTTCATCGATCGAGACGGTGAGCCAATGAGCGCTGGCTATGCCCCGCTCGGGAACTCAGTTATCCGCGAGGACTCGGCCAACTGGGACGGAGACACCATTGCCGTGCTCCCCCGTCGGCTGTTCACAGAACTTGGCTACGGCTTCGAGGTCAACTCCGTAATCCAGTGCGACTGGGAGCTCTATCGGACACTCAGGGCCGACGGTAGGTTCGGGGCGGTGATTCCCGAACAGCTGGCGAAATACAGGGTCCATGGAGATTCGCTGATGCGATCCCTGGGGGAGGCGACCCACTCCCGCAGCTGGACGGAGGCACGAGCGCGTCTGCGGATGGCCGAGACCACTTGGACCGCTGAAATGCGGGGCTGAGGTGACCGACGCAGAGTCCGGAGATCAGCAGCGCGTTACCGAACTGCTTCGGGTGAACTCCGAGCTGGCGTCGGAGATTCGTCGAATTCGTCGTTCTCACGACGGCGAGCCGCGCTCTGGCCCGATGCCGTCCGCTCGCCGTCTGACCAGGTTGGAAGAAGAACGGGACGGCGCTGGCGCAGAACTTGAGAGTGTTCGCGCAGCCCTGGTCGAGACCCAGATGGACCGGGATCGGCTCGAGGCTCACAACCGCGAACTGGGGGCACATATCCACAATCTGGCGGATCAGAACCGGCGGATGGCGGCGGAGGTCGCCCGGCTCAGATCAGGCTATGGCGGCCTCTTGCGCCGCGTCCGGGCCCGGCTGCTCGGTAACTGAGCGGGCCTCCATGCCCTGCCGCGCTGCCGACGGGCGCTGCTGCGCAACGGAGATCGCCCAAACCCTTGCGGGGAGCCGTGGGGTCCGGACGCACCCGGTTATCGATCCAGTTCCCTCGCGCGCTCGGCACTAATCCAGGGTGCTGAGCTTTGTTGTTGATCTATTTGAAGGCGGTCGATCGCATGGTTGTTGGCTCGGTAAGGTTGCAGCCGCGCATGGAGGCTTTGAAGGGACTGATCCTCTCCGGCGGGGCTGGTACCCGTCTGCGCCCCATCACCCACACCTCGGCGAAGCAGCTCGTCCCCGTCGCCAACAAGCCCGTGCTCTTCTATGGGATCGAGGCACTGGTTGATGCCGGCGTGACGGAGATCGGGATCATCATCGCGCCGGAGACGGGCGAGGAGATCCGCGCGGCGGTCGGTGACGGGTCGACCTTCGGGGCCCAGATCACCTACATCGTCCAGGACAAACCGGCTGGGCTCGCCCACGCCGTCCTCACCGCCGAGGAGTTCATCGACGGCTCCCCTTTTGTCATGTACCTGGGCGACAATCTGCTCCGCGACGGTCTCCGCGGACTGGTCTCCACATTCCGCACCGACCAGCCCGACGCGTTGATCCTCCTCACGCCGGTCGATGACCCGAGCTCCTACGGGGTCGCCGAGCTTGACGGCGAGCAGATCATTCGTCTGATCGAGAAGCCCAAGGACCCGCCCTCCAACCTCGCCTTGGTCGGGGTTTATCTCTTCAGCCCATCGATCTTCGACGCCGCCCGCGCTTTGGCGCCCTCTTGGCGCGGAGAGCTGGAGATCACCGAGGCGATCCAGGGATTGATCGATGACGGGCATCGGGTCCAGTCGGAGATCGTCACCGGCTGGTGGAAGGACACGGGCCAGCTCGGCGACATGCTCGAGGCCAACCGGTTGGTGCTGGAGGAGATCGAGACCAGCCTCGATGGAGACACGGGGAACTCCCGCATCGAGGGCCGGGTGGTGGTCGAGGAGGGTGCCGTCGTTAACGGCTCCGTGGTCCGCGGCCCCGCCGTGATCGGCGCCGGCGCCCGGATCGAGGACGCTTACATCGGCCCCTACACATCGATCGCCGAGGACGTCCAAATCTGTCGCTCAGAAGTGGAGCACTCGATCATCCTCAGCGGCTCGGTGGTCGAAGATCTCGGCACCCGGATGGAGGCCAGCCTTTTGGGGCGCAACGTCAAGCTGACCCGCAGCGACGGCATGCCGAAGACGCTGCGCCTCCTGGTCGGCGATAACTCCGAGATCGAACTGATCTGATGAAGCTGCTGGTCACGGGGGCCGCGGGAATGCTCGGTCGCGACGTGATGCTCGCTGCCGCCAACGCCGGCCACGACGTGGTCGGCTTCGGCCACGCCGAGCTTGACGTCACCGACCTCGCCACCGTCGGCAAGAAGCTCCATCTCGAGCACCCCGATGTGGTCATCCACTGCGCCGCCTGGACCGATGTCGACGGCGCCGAGGAGGCCGAGGAGGCGGCGATGTCGGTCAATGGGACCGGTGCCGGCAACGTTGCCGCGGTCGCGGCAGAGATCGGTGCCTCGATCGTCTACATCTCCAGCGACTACGTCTTTGACGGCGCCAAGGGCGCGCCTTATGTCGAGAGCGATCAGCCGGCGCCGATCTCCGCCTATGGCCGCACCAAGCTCGCCGGAGAGGAGGCAACGGCCGCCGCCAACAAGCGCCACTTCATCGTCCGCTCCTCATGGCTGTTTGGAATCGGTGGCGCCAATTTCGTCGAGACGATGCTGCGGTTGGCTGCCGACCACGGAGAGGTTCTCGTCGTCCGCGACCAGGTTGGCTCTCCCACCTACACCTGGCATCTCGCCTATGGAGTCATCCGTCTGATTGAGGGGCTTGAGTACGGCATCCACCACATGGCCGCCGCGGGTTCCTGCTCGTGGTATGAGTTCGCGCGGGAGATTTTCGAGCAGGCCAAGGTCGAGTGCAAAGTGCTCTCGGGGACAACGGAGATGATGGGGCGTCCGGCGCCGCGCCCTCCCTACTCGGTCCTGACCAGCCAGCGCGAGCACGCGATCCGATTGCCGATCTGGCAGGACGGCCTCGCTGGTTACCTCTCCCAGCGCCAGGCGGAGATGGAACCGGCGGCGTGAAGCTCCTGATCACCGGCGCAGCCGGCTTCATCGGCTCGACCTACGTGCGCCTCGTCGGCAACGACCATGAGGTCACGGTGCTCGACAAGCTCACCTATGCCGGGCGGCGCGAGAACCTGCCCGAGGGGGTGGAACTGATGGTCGGAGCGATCGAGGACCCCGAGGTCGTCCGCGAAGCGATGGAGGGCGCTGACGCGGTGGTCAACTTCGCCGCCGAGTCCCACGTGGACCGCTCGATCGATGACCAGGACGCCTTCGCCCGCACCCACGTGATCGGTACAGGCGTCCTCCTCGACGCCGCCCGCGAGCTCGGAATCGACCGCTACCTTCAGGTCTCCACCGATGAGGTGTACGGCTCGATCGAGTCCGGCTCCTTCACCGAGACCTCACCGCTCGATCCCTCCTCACCCTATTCGGCGACCAAGGCAGCCGGCGACCTCCTCGTATCCGCCCACTTTCACACCTACGGCATAGAGGCGGTGATCTGCCGCGGTTCCAATAACTACGGCCCGCGCCAGTATCCCGAGAAGCTGATTCCGCTGATGGTCCTGAACGCTCTGCACGGCGACACGCTGCCCGTTTACGGAGATGGCCGCCAGGTCCGCAACTGGCTCTACGTCGAGGACTTCTGTCGTGGGATCCACACGGTGCTGATGAACGGCCGCCCCGGGCAGGCCTACAACGTCGGCGGGCCCGACGAGTGCGAGAACATCGAGGTGGTGAGGCGGGTGATCGAACTGAGCGGTGCCGAGGAGTCGCTGATCGAGTACGTCAAGGACCGTCCCGGCCATGACCGCCGCTACTCGCTCGCCAGCGACAAGATCCGCGATGAGCTGGGTTGGGAGGCGCGGGTGCGCTTCGCCGAGGGTCTGGAGCGAACCGTCTCCTGGTACCGCGATAACGAGCAGTGGTGGGCACCGATCCGCTCGGGCGAGTACCGCGAATACTACGAGCGCCAGTACGGCCGAAGCCTGGGCTGATGGCGCGAGCACTGGAGACAAAGATCGATGGCGTCATCCTGCTCGAGCCCGAGGTCCACGGTGATGAGCGCGGCTTCATGGTCGAGACCTTCCGCCGCGACACCTGGGCCGAGCTGGGGGTCGACCTCGATTTCGTCCAGCACAACCACTCCCGCTCGGCCAAGAACACTCTTCGTGGCCTGCATTTCCAGACCGAGCCGGGGCAGGCGAAGCTGGTCCGCTGCCCGCGGGGCTCGATCTTCGATGTCGCGGTCGACCTGCGTCGCGGCTCCCCGACCTACGGCGGGTGGGAGGGACACCTGCTCGATGACCAAAAGCACCGCCAGCTCTTCGTCCCCGCCGGCTTTGGCCACGGTTTCGCCGTGCTGAGCGACGTCGCCGATGTCGCCTACCTTCTCTCCAGCCCCTATGACCCGTTGACCGAGGCCGGCATCGCCTGGGATGATCCCGACGTCGGCGTCGAGTGGCCAATCGCCGAACCCCTGCTCAGCCAGCGTGATCGGACCGCTCCAAAGCTGGCCGAAATCAGCGATTCACTTCCGTTCTGAGCGAGCGAGGCTTCTTCGCTTAAGTGCCACTGCGCCTAATCGCGGGCGTAAAAGGTCTGCATTCCGTCGTCGAGCTGGCCGTTTATGTAATCGAGCCATGGGGGCTTGGCATCGGTCTTTCGGGCAAGGACGATCGTTGTGTGGCCGGCCGCGCGCCACATTCTCGACAGCGGTGCGCTCCACCGTGCCGGCAACGGGTAGAAGCCGGCAGTGAGGCTCCGTTCAACCTGGAAGGCGCCCCCCCGCTCGACGAAGTTGCGGAACTCGCCGTAGGTGTACCCACGCACATGAGGACCGAAGACCCGGATCGAGGTCGGTTGCCGCCCCAAGGCCAGCAGCCCCCTGTTGTGGAGGCTTGCCAGATTCGGCACCGAGAACAACGCGTGCCCTCCTTTGCGAAGCACCCGGTGCATTTCGGTCATTGGCAGCCAGACATTCTTGAGGTGCTCGAGAACTTGGTTGCAGACCAAGACGTCAACGCTCCCGTCGGGCCAGGGGAACGTCTCGGTTTCGAGATCGATGCGCGCCACCTCCAGACCGTCTCGCTCAGCTGCCGCGGCCGGGCCTGGGTAAACCTCGACGCCGAGGATCTCCTCCGTTTCAAGTGCCGCGCCGCAGCGCCTGCTGAGCCCACCATCCCAGCAGCCGACATCGAGCAGGACCGGGCTCCGCTGCTCATTCGCGATCCCGCGCAGCAGGAGCTCGATCTCCTCGCCGACCGCAGCAAGTACCTGGGTGCACGGCGATTGGCGCGCGATGGAGGGAGCAGCGACTGAATGCGTCTCGTCGCTCACCGTGGGTCAGTTTATTGCGACCGCCTCTCGGCGTGCCCGCGCATCGTCTGATCGAGCATCGCACGCATGTTGGTGACGAAACGCTCCCGAGAAAACCCGGCGGCCCGGTCGGCGAGGCCGTCGCGGTCCCAATGCCCCCCAGCAACCCGCTCGACGGCGTTGCGCAGAGAATCCACCGTCGGATCGGAGACGAGGATGCCGTCGATGCCGTCGCGGACGATGTCGCGTGCCCCGCCGGCGTTCAGTGCAATCACAGGGGCGCCCGCAGCGAGTGCCTCAACCATGGTGATCCCAAAGTCCTCCTCGCCGACGTGGAGGAACCCGGCGGCCCCTCGGTACAGGCCGGCCAGCTCACCGCGCGAGATCCAACCGCGCAGATCGACATTCTCCGGCAGTCGCTCACGTAGCTCCGCTTCCTGGGGGCCAATGCCGACCATCGTCAGATGCTGGGGGAGCCCGCGGAACGCCTCGGCGACCAGCAGCGGACGCTTGTAGGGGACCAGACGGCCTACCCAGAGGAAGTGGGTCCGCTCCGCAGCTGCAGGCGATTGAAGGTCGGTGAGCTCGACTGGGGGGTGGACGACATCGGCGTCGCGTCCGTAGAAGCGACGGATTCGGTCCCGTACGGCACTTGAGTTGGCGATTAGCCGATCAGGGCGTTGCGCGGCCGCACGGTCGCGGCGCCGCAGCCAGCCCGAGAGTAAAAGCAGCGCGGCGCCACGAGCACCATGAAGGCGCCCTCGCTCGGTTTCTGTCATCCAGGCGTAGCGCATCGGCGTGTGGCAGTAGCAGAGCGCTGGCGTGCCCGTTGGGGGAGCCGCATTAATCGCGCAGGCGTGCGAGGAGATCACGACGGCCGCGTAGCTGCTGAGGTTGAGCGAGCGAAAGTAGTAGGGCATGTAGGGGAGGAGGTAGCGCCAGCGCCCCGGGTCGTGGCCAACCTGGCGCACGCCCCGGAGCCGCGTGGGTCGCGACTCGCGGACGATCCGGGCCGCGAGCTTGGCCGGGAGCAGCTCGCGCGCGGCGTGAAATGTGTAGATGTCGACGCGGCTGGCCTCGGCGAGGACGTCGTCGGCCAACACCTCGACCACGCGCTCTGAGCCGTGATAGCCCTGGAACCAGTCGTGCACTATCGCTACCGGCTTTCCGGTCCAGGGAGCGGTGTCGCTGCTCATCAGATGCCAGCGTAGAGCAGCGAATCAAGCGGCAATCTGCCAAGCTCGCGCACTGCAATGGCCCCCGTCCAGCCTGCCGTCACGGTGCTGATCGGCGCCTATGACAACGAGAGCACGGTCGCGCGGGCGATCGCATCGATCCTTGCACAGACCGAGCGGAGGCTCGAGCTGATCGTGATCGATGACGGCTCCAGCGACCGCTCTGCGGAGGTGGCGGAGGAGGCGATCGGCTCAGACCCGCGGGGGAGGGTGATCGGGCTTGAGCAAAACGTCGGCATTGCCCGCTCCCTGAACGCCGGCATACAGGCGGCCGCCGCCCCGGTCGTCGCGATTCAGGACGCGGATGACTACTCGGCGCCCGAGCGTCTTGCGCGAGAGCTCGAGGTGCTCGCGGCTGAACCGGGCGTCGCGGTGGTTGGCACCCGGATGCGCGAGGTCGACCTCGACGGGAAGGTACTGACGCCGCGTACCTCGTTCGCCTCGGGAGACATCGGAGCGCTTCTCCTGCAATTCAACCCCATCCCCAACAGCTCAGCCGCGTTTCGGCGTGAGGTGGCGCTCTCGGCCGGCGGCTATGACCCGCGCTACCGCTACGCCGCCGAGTACGACCTCTGGCTGCGGATCGCGGAGCGCCACCGAGTGATCACGCTCGACGAGGAGCTCTGCACGCGCGTCATGGGCCCGACCAACGTCGCCGCCCGCGCCGAGCGGGCTCAGCTGGCGGAGGGCATCGCAATTCGGCTGCGGGCCCTGCGTCGGCGGCGCAGTTTGAGGGGTGCGAGCGGCCTGCTGCGGCCCGTCGTCTCCTTCGCGCTGCCGGTGGCAGCCAAACGGGCGCTCCGCGAAGGGCGCGGTCAGGCGCCCTGACGATCGCCGCCCGAGGCGAGGGCGGCTTCATACTGCTCACGCGTGGCGGCCAGGAATCGCTCGGCGCCGAACTCGGCGCGGACCCTCTCGCGAGCCGCTTCGCCGAGTTGTGCGCGAGCCACCGCATCGGAGGCGAGCCGGACAAGGAGCTCTGACATGGCAACGACGTCGCCGGCGGGGAAGACGGGGCCCGCCGCACCAACCGTCTCGGCGTTGCCGGTCCCGTCGGCCACGATCGGGGGTAGGCCATGGGCCATCGCCTCCAGCAGCGCGAACGACATCCCCTCCCGATGGGAGGGGAGCAGGAAGAGGTCGGCGGCCGCGTACAGATCCGGAAGGTCCTCGCGCTGACCCAGCGGCCTCACCCCCGCCCCCTGACGGGAGAGGACCTCGCCTTCAAGCGGCCCGCTGCCGGCGATCAGGAGCACGACCGCGGCACCGTGAGCCCGGGCCGCCTGCGTCGCGGCGATTGCGCCGAGGGGATCCTTGCGCTTCTCGAGCTGGCCTACAAACAGAACCGCGACCTCCCCATCCCCGAGTCCCAGCGATCGTCGCGTCTCTGCCCGCCGGGCGGGATCTGCCGGCACCGGCACCGGCACCCCGTTTCGGACCACTACGAGCCGATCTCCAAGCGAGGGTGGGAGGATGGCGGCGAGGTCATCGCGCTCGTCCTTTGCGATGCAGATTGTCCTCGTTGATGCCTCTACGGCCGCCCGCAGCCGGCGTCGGATGAACCACGCACTCACTCCCCGCGCGCGTCGCAGGCGGTGCAGCCCGTGGCTCGTGATCACCAGGGGACAATCCCCGATGGCAGGGGCGATGAGCATCGCAGCCATATCCCCGTGGACGTGGACCAGGTCCGCCTCACGACCGAGCTCGACGATGCGCCGCCGTCGGCGGAGCACCGAGGGGACCCCGCGCAGCCGCGACCGGGTGGCACTGAGCGGCACCCGACGGTGACGGTAACCATCGAGGCCTTCGAGCAGATCGACATACGTCTCCGCTCCTCCCCCCCGATGGGGGAGGATGTGCAGGACGGTGGGCATCAGCGCGAGGCTACTAGCGGCGGCCGCCTCGGCGGCGCAGTAGGGACCGAGCGGCGCTGAGTCGCCTCCACCAGATTCCGACCACCAGAGATAGCTCGATCCCCATCGTCTCGTTCTTGCCCCAGAGCCGGCGCAGCGAGCGAAGCGCCAGCCAGGCGGCGGGTTCCGGCGGCCGTCCCAATCTAGCCAACCGCCGCACGACGCGTGCCTTGTCAGGCCGCAACCTTCCTCCCGCCCTCGCTTCGATCGTCTGGGCGGCGAGCCCGATGCGGCAAACGTTTTTCTCATAGGAGCGCTGCCCATGCTCCGCGAGCCGCTCGAGGCTCTGGCCCGGGTGGCGCCAGCTCAACAGCCGTCCGGCGTTCCACCTGCGCATCGCGGCGCCGTGTCCGCGCGCCGCCCCCCGATGCTGCACATAGTCATAAAGAGGCTTATCGAGATAGGCGATCCGGCCGCCGGCCAGCGCAACCGATGCGATCCACTGATCGTGGAATGGGTCTCCGATCGGTGCTGGGAAGGGGAGCGCCATGTCGAGCACCCCGCGCCGGAACATCGACGCGGCGCCGGTCACGGTGTTGGCCAGCAGTAGAGAGGCCAGATTGGTGTGGTTGTTGACCCGCCCGCGCCAGAAGGTATTGGAGATGAGGTCGCCGGCCTCATCGATGATCCGCATATCGCTATAGACGAGCTGCGCGTCTCCGCACCCGGCGAGGAGTTCGGTCAGCTTCTCTGGGAACCAGTAGTCGTCCTGATCGGCCAGGGCGATGAACTCGGCCTCCGGCGGGGCCATCCTCAGCGCTCGTTCGAAGTTGAGGTAGAAGCCGAGCCGACCCTGCGAGCGCGAGACCTCAAAGCGCGGATCGTCCGCGGTCAGCCTCCGCAAAAGCTCGAAGCGCTCCGCGGAGGAGCCGTCGTCGCTGATCAGGCAGAGCCAGGTCTTGTGGGTCTGCCTCTGGATTGAGCCGATCTGGCGCTCCAGCAGCGCGGGGTCGGGGTTGAAGGTGGCCATGCAGATGGCCACCTGAGGAGGACGGGGGGGCATCGCGCCTCAGTAGGCGCCTTCGCCGCGGATGATCGCTCTCGGCGTGCGCAGCAGGATCGCCAGATCGGTCAGGACCGAGATGTTGTCCAGGTAGTCGCGCTCCATCGCCAACCGCTCCTCGAAGGTGAGGTCGCTGCGCCCGTAGACCTGCATCGGTCCGGTCATCCCGGGCTTAATCTCGAGGCGGCCACGCTGGCGCTCGCTATACAGGGCGACGACCGCCTCCTCCTCCGGGCGGGGCCCGACCAGCGACATATCGCCGCGCAGGACGTTGAGCAGCTGCGGGAGCTCGTCGAGACTGCTGCGACGCAGCCGCCGTCCGATCCGCGTGACCCGGGGGTCGTCGGGGATCTTGAAGGCGGGCTGATCCAGGGTCGAGAGATCGATCAGCTCCGGCAGTCGGCGCTCGGCGTCGGTGACCATCGTGCGGAACTTGAGCATGTCGAACGGCTTGCCGGCTTCGCCGATTCGCCGCTGGCGGAAGAGGACCGGGCGACCGGAGTCGATCAGGATCGCAAGCGCGATCACCACCAGGAGGGGCGAGAGAACCAGCAAAAGGCAAGCGGAACCGATCAGGTCCATCGCCCGCTTCATCGCGATCGTCGAGCGTGGCGGGTCGCTGAAGCGGAAGTCGAGCACCGGTAGCTCGGCCAGCCGGTTCAGCTCGATGCCTCGGCCGAGCAGGCCATAGTGCTGGGGGAGAAAGGTCAGCGCAAGACCCGCCGCCTTGCACTCCTCGATCAGCCGCTCCGTTCCCGGCTCGCGCATCTCTTCTTCGCTGACGATCACGCGCTCGATCGTGTGCTCGCGCGCCAGCCTTGAGATGTCTGTAACCGAGCCGAGGCGCGGAAGCTGGGTGGCGGCCGATTTGGTCTGTGAGGAGAGGTAGCCGACCAGCGATAGCCGCGTCTCCGGGTGAGTCGAAATGCGCCGCGCGATGACGTCGACCGCCTCGGGCGGTCCGATCACAATTCCGGCCGCCGCCGGGATCGTTCGGTGCCAGAGGAAGCGCAGGCAGCCACGCAGGATGAAGCTGCTGGTGAGGGCCCCGACCCCGATCGCGATTGCGCTGAGGGGAGAGAGTGAGCCGACCGGGCTCAGCGCCAGCAACCCGTCGAGGAGCAAGACGCCCACCAGGCTGGCCGAGATCAGCGAGGGCAGCTCGTCGAGGGTGCTATGGCGGATCCGCCGGTGGTCGTTGTCATAGAGCCCATGGAGCTTGAAGACGAGGATCCAGATCGGACTGAACAGCATCGCCCAGAAGAGCGTTCCGACGGTTGTGCTGGCGCTCACCGCGGTGACGAGGAGGAGCGAGGCGCTCAGCCCGATCCAGTCGGCGAAGGCGAGCAGGCGCCGCAGCAGGGCGCCCCGGCGGCGCGACTCGCGCGCACCCGGGCTCGGCTGGGGCGGTGTATCCGCGCCCGGCCGCATCTTCCCGCTGCTTTGGGCGGCGGCGGCCAAGGTCGTGCGTCCCGGCTCGGTGGGAGAGGCCTTGCTCATGTGCAGCTTTCGAACCCTTCGTGGAGGCACTTTTCTTCGGGATTGAGTCGCTGCGCCTCCAGCCGGTCCGCCCGCGCCGCCGCTTCATCGCCCGCTTTGTGCTCAACTCTCGCCCGCAGGTAGTAGAGGAGCCAGCTCTTTTCTTCGCGTTCGATTCCCTTGTTGAGCCAGGCGATGGCGGACGGGTAGTTGCCTTGGAGCTCTGCCAGCAGCCCCAGCTGCTTATAGGGCGAGGTGGCCCAGGGCTCGATCGAGCGGGCGGCTTCGGCGTCGCTGAAGGCGCTCGCCAGGTTGCCTTCGGCTGCCGCCGAGGTGCTGGAGCTGATCTCGCGGTCGACCAGCAGCGGACCGACCAGTGCCACTGCCGCAATCCAGGCAACGATCAGCCCCCCGATCGCAAGACGGAAGCGCCGGCGCGCCTGCCGCCCCTCGCCAGGGGCGCCTTTCGCCGCCAACTGAGCGCAACGGCCGGCGAGGAGAACGCCGGTGGCGAAAAAGAAGATTGCGCCCATTACCGCGATTTGCCAGAACCAGTCGATCGCCGAGCAGATCGCAAAGGCAAAGGCGGCCCCGAGCAGCGCCGCGTACAGATCGCGTCCGCGACCCCGCGCCGCCCGCCAGGCCGCGATCCCGTTCCACAGGAGCACCCCGACCATCGCCAGCACGAGCAGGCCGCCGATCACCCCCAACTCTGCGAAGGCCTGCAGGTAGAGCGAGTGGGCATCGAGATTGGCCACCGAGTTGTGCCGCAGCAGGTGCCAAGAGATGCGGTAGGTGCCGGCGCCATGGCCGAGCAGCGGCTTTTCATCGAAAGCATCGATCGCGACCCGCCAGAATTCATCGCGGCCGCTGCCGGAGAGCTGGGTCAGGTGTTCCTGGGGGCTGCTCGGCGGGCGCACGTCATTGGTGGAGAACTGGTGCCAGGCGCGTCCTCCGACTGCAATCGCGGCGCCGATCGCGATCAGGGCAACCGCCGCTGCGATCCCCCGCAGCACCCGCGGGTTTCGCGAGGCGGCGAGGGCGCGGCCGGTCAGCAGGCCCTCGCGCCGCTCCAGCGCTCGCAGGCCGATGTAAAGGGCTGCCGCCAGCAGGCAACCAGCGGCGAGGATGGCGAGCACTCCGAGTCCCTGGCCGGCGACGTGGGAGTCGGCCAGGTTCTTGGCGACTGTCGGGTGGGCCTGTACGGCCAGGACGGCGGGCAGTGCCCCCAGCGCCCCGATTGCGAGGGTCGCGAGCAGCCAGAGTCGGTCGTGGGAGAGGACGATCAGGCACCCGCAGGCGATCACCAACGCCAGCAGGCCGCCGCGCGAATAGGTGAGATAGAGGGCGAGGAGGACCGCCGGCAACGAGAGGAGCGCGAGCCAGCGCAGGGCGGAATTGAGCGAGCGACGAACCAGCCACAGCGCCAGCCCTGCCCCGATCCCGAAGACAACGCCATCGCCGTTCCAGTAACCGAGCGGGTAGCTCAGTCGGGAGCCCGTGCCGGGGCCTTCGGCAACGGAGAGAAGGTGGGGCAAAAGCCTCGAGGCGAGCGCCAGGACCGCGATGAAAATCAGCGATAGCGCGATCCCTTCGCCGAAACGTTGGCGCGTCTTGTCGGTTTGGGCAATCAGAAAGGCGGCAAGGAAGAAACCGAGGTAGACGACAATCCGGTCCGCCTCGATCACGCTCAGCTCGATCGACGCAGACCAAAGGGATGAGAATGCGGAAAGAATCGCCAGCGCACCGATTAACCCGCTCGCCCAGTAAAACGGCCGGGCCAGCGTCGCCCGGCTCGCGGCGCCGAAGACCAGCATCGCCGCGAGGAGCAGCCATACGATCAGACCGGCGATGTGGCGGTCACTCAACTCAAAGCCACCGCCGGCCAGCGCCAGGCCACCGATCAGGAGCAGTGGCGCTATTGCCGCGGCCGCTTCCTCTAACCTTTTCAACCATGCGAGGGAGTCGCCAACGTCATCAGCGCTCGGCTGGGGAAATCCTCGGACTTCTTTTAGTGCTTGGTCTGGTGGCATCTATCTGCTTCCCGATTGCGGCCCGCGCCGAGACCGTCTACGAACAGGAACCAACGACGATTCCGGCCAAGAAGAATTCTGAAGCTCATAGCTCTTTGGCACCGTCGGGGAAGGGCGGCTCGGGCGGGCCTGGAAGCTCGTCTTCACATTCAGGCTCATCTCCTGGCACAGGCAACGGACGGGGCACTAGCCAGAGTAACCCAGGCAACGGCTCCCAAGGCTCCCAGCAGCAGCTTGCCGAGGCTCAGGAAGGCAAGCCGACGTCGTCCACCAACGCCACTTCCAGCGGTGGCAGCTCCTCGCCGCTGGTCCCGATCCTGATCGCCCTTGCCGTCCTCGCGGCGATCTCGATCGGTGCGGTCATCGTTAGGCAGCGGCACCAGCGCCGCGGTCCCGACGGCCAGGTCTCGCCGAAGGCAAGCTGACCGCGTGCCCTCGCCGATGATTCACGCCAGGAAGGCGCGTGCGCTCGTCCCAGCCCTGACGCTCGCCTTAACGCTCGCATTTGCGACGAGCGCCGAGGCGTTGCCGGCGAGATTCTGGGGAGTGGTACCGCAGTCGACGCTCAGCGCAGAAGAGTTCCAGCGCCTCGCCGGGGGAGGCGTTGAAAGTACCCGGGTCACGCTCGACTGGGCGGCGCTGCAGGCCCGCCGGGGCGCCCCGATCGATTGGAGCGGACCGGACACGATCATCGAACGGGCCGCGCTCGCCGGCATCGCCGTGCTGCCGACCGTAAGCGACGCCCCGAGCTGGGCCGTGAGGAGCGCTCGGGTGCAGGGGGGAGGGGGCAGCGAAGCGCCGGCGCGGCTGCCAATCACCGGAGCCGCCGCCGCGGCTTGGCAAGGCCTACTCGCCCAGGCGGTCGAACGCTATGGGCCCAACGGCGATTTCTGGGCGACGCATCCGAACGTCCCGGCGCAGCCGATCCGCACCTGGCAGATCTGGGATGAGCCGAACTTCAAGTACTTTGTCGCGAAGCCTAACCCGACCGAATACGGAAAGCTCGTCAAGCTTTCCTCCGCGGCCGTCAAGGGCGCCGATCCGGGAGCCAAAATCGTTCTCGCCGGGCTCTTCGCGCAACCGAAGGGCGCCCGGACGCGATCGGGCAAGCACACGAGCCTGAACTGGTTCGCGAGTGATTTCCTCGAAAAGATGTACAAGACGACGCCGGGGGTGAAGACGGACTTCAGCGGCGTCGCCCTGCACCCATACACGAGTACCTGGCAGCACCTGCGGCCCGAGATCGAAGAAGTGCGAGGCGTTCTGAGCGCGAATCGCGACGCGTCGAAGGGCCTGTGGATCACCGAGCTGGGTTGGAGTTCCGAACCGCCGGGTCGCGGAGACGCATTCGCGAAGGGTCCAGCGGGGCAGGCAACCCAGCTGAAGGGTGCCTTCACCCTGCTCAGGGATAACCAACCGAGGTGGCGCATCCAGCAGGCCGACTGGTTCTCGGTCGATGACCTTGCCGGGGTCTGCAACTTCTGCGGTGGCTCGGGCCTGTTCGGGCCCGGCTTTACCCCAAAGCCCGCCTGGCGCGCCTACGCCAAGCTCACCGGCGGCACTCCCTAGTACAGGCCCCACCGACCCGGATCAGGGGGTACGCCTCCAACGCCAGCGGCCAGCGGCCAGCGGGCGCGTAAGATCGGTGGGTTGAGCACCGATCAGAATCCGAGCGCACCCCCCGATGCACTGGCGCCGTTCAGCGCCCCGGTCAGGGGTTGGTTTGAGGACTCCTTCGAGGCGCCGACACCCGCTCAGGAGGGCGGCTGGGGGGCGATCTCCACCGGCGCCAACGCGCTGATCTGCGCTCCCACCGGCTCCGGCAAGACGCTTGCCGCGTTCCTATGGGGCATCGACCGGCTCTCGCGCAGAGAGGATCTGGGACCGGGAGTGCGCCTGATCTATGTATCTCCGCTCAAGGCCCTCTCCTATGACATCGAGCGCAACCTGCGCGCGCCGTTGCGCGGGATTGGCGCTGATATCTCCGTCGGCCTGCGCACCGGCGATACCACCCAGACCGAGCGCCGGGCGATGCGCAAAAGCCCTCCCGACATCCTCATCACCACCCCCGAGTCCCTCTACCTCATGCTCTCCTCGGGGGCGAGGGAGATCCTCGCCGGCGTCGAGGCGGTGATCGTCGATGAGATTCACGCGGTGGCCCCGAGCAAGCGTGGCTCTCACCTGGCGCTCAGCCTCGAGCGCCTCGAGTACCTCGTGCGGGGCTCGAGGGAGCCTTCCTCCGCCCCTGCGCTCCAACGGATCGGACTTTCCGCGACCCAGCGGCCGCTCGAGCGGATCGCCAGGTTCCTGGTCGGGCCCAAACGCGAGTGCAGGATCGTCGACGCCGGGAAAAGCAAGGAGCTCGACCTCCAGATCGTCGTCCCCGTCGATGACATGACCGAGCCGGGGGCGCCCAACTTCCCTAACGCAGAGGGCGTTCCCGCAGAGGGCGAGCCCAACGCCCATATCCGCTCAATCTGGCCCGCGATCTACCCGGAGCTCCTCAGGTTGGTCCGCGAGCACACCTCGACGATCATCTTCGTCAACAACCGCCGCGCCGCCGAGCGCCTCGCAAAGCGCCTGAATGAGCTTGCGGCGGGCGAGCGCGAAGGGGAGCTTGCGGCAACCGAGCAGGCGGGCAACCGGCGTTCCGCAGATGGGGAGGACCAAAACGCCGCCGCTGGTCCCGAACCGGTTGGGGAGATAGCGCGCGCCCACCATGGCTCGTTGAGCCACGAGGAGCGCACCGTGGTTGAGGAGCTGCTCAAGTCGGGCCAGCTTCCCTGTCTGGTCGCGACCTCCTCTCTGGAGCTGGGGATCGACATGGGAGCCGTTGACCTCGTGATCCAGGTCGAGTCACCCAAGTCGGTGACCCGCGGCCTGCAGCGGATCGGCCGCGCCGGCCATGGCCTCGGCGAGGTCTCCAAGGGTCGCATCTTTCCCAAGTTCCGCGGCGACCTGCTCGAGTGCGCGGTGGTCGCACGCGGCATGCGGGAGGGGAACATCGAGGAGACCGTCATCCCCCAGAACCCACTCGACGTGCTCGCCCAGCACCTGGTCTCGATGGCCGCCCTCGATGAGTGGGATGTCGATGAGGTCGAGCGCCTGGTCACCGCCACCGAGCCCTTCCATGACCTTTCCCGAGAACAGCTGGAGAACGTCCTGGACATGCTCGACGGTCGTTACCCGTCCGACCGATTCGCCGAGCTGCGCCCTCGCATCGTTTGGGACCGAACCACCGGTCGCATGCACGGTCGCAAGGGCGCGCGGCAGCTCGTCGTCACCAACGCCGGCACGATTCCCGACCGTGGCCTTTATGGCGTCCACCTCCCCGATGGCCGGCGCGTCGGTGAGCTCGACGAGGAGATGGTCTATGAGGCGCGCCCCGGCCAGACCTTCCTGCTCGGCGCGACGACCTGGCGAATCGAGGAGATCACCCGCGACCGGGTCATCGTCACCCCGGCCCCCGGCGCCCCCGGCGCCGTTCCCTTCTGGAAGGGCGATGGGATCGGGCGTCCGGCCGAGCTGGGGCGGGCGATCGGCGCCTTCGCCCGCGAAGCAGTTTCCCGCGACCCGGTCGAGCTGGTCGCCGAATATGACCTCGACCGCCGCGCCGCCGAGAACCTCGTCTCCTATCTGCGCGAGCAGCAGGCCGCCACCCGCGTCGTCCCCTCGGATGAGACGATCGTGGTCGAGCGCTTCCGCGATGAGATCGGCGATTGGCGCCTCTGCATCCTCTCGCCTTACGGGGGCCGGGTGCACGCCGCCTGGGGCCTCGCCCTCGCCGGCAAGATTCGCTCAGAGCGCGATCTTGAGGCCGACGCGATCTGGTCCGATGACGGCATCGTCATCCACCTCCCCGACGCCGACGAGCCGCCGCCAGCCGATCTCGTCATGGTCGAGCCCGACGAGCTCGAGGACCTGGTGGTGCGCGAGCTCTCCGGCTCAGCCCTCTTCGGCGCCCGCTTCCGCGAGAACGCCGCTCGCTCGCTGCTCATCCCCCGTGCCTACCCCGGCAGGCGCACTCCACTCTGGCAGCAGCGACTCAAGGCCCAGAGCCTGCTCGAGGTGGCGCGGGACTTCCCCCGCTTCCCGGTCGTCCTCGAGACCTACCGCGAGTGCCTGCGCGACGTGCTCGATCTGCCCTCGCTTACCCAGATCCTCCGCGACCTCCACTCACGGCGCCTCAGCCTGGTCGAGGTGGAAACTCCGACCGCCTCGCCCTTTGCCTCCTCGCTGCTCTTTGACTACGTGGCCGCCTATATGTATGAGGGGGACACGCCGAATGCCGAGCGCCGCGCCGCAGCGTTGGCGCTTGACCGCGACCTCCTGCGCGAGCTGCTCGGTCAGGAGGAGCTGCGCGAGCTGATCAATCCCGAGGCGCTGGAGGAGCTCGAGGACCAACTCCAGCACCGCGCCGAGGCCGGCCGTGCCCAGGACCGCGACGCCCTCCAGCAGATCCTGCGCACGGTCGGCGATCTCACGGCCCAGGAGTGTGGCGAGCGGGTAACCGATGGCTATTCGGCCCCCTCAATGTTGGAAAAGCTGGTGGCGGAGCGGCGCGCGGCGGCGGTGCGGATCGGTGGCGAGGAGCGCTACATCGCGGCCGAGGACGCCGGCCTTTACCGCGACGCGCTCGGCGTGCCGCCACCCGCCGGGCTGCCGGAGTCCTTTCTCGCCGAGAATCCCGATGCGATGCGCGCATTGGTCCGCCGTTTCGCCCGCACCCACGGACCCTTCCCGACCGCCCGCCTTGCCGCGCGCTACGGGATCGACCCAGGGCCGGCGCTGCGCGAGCTCGAGCGCGAAGGGGCGCTTGTCCGCGGCGAGCTATTGCCGGAGGGCACCGAGCGCGAGTGGTGTGACGCCGACTCGCTGCGCCGCGTGCGCCGCGCCAGCCTCGCCCGCCTGCGCAAGGAGGTCGAGGCGGCCGACCCCACCGAGCTCGCCCGCTTTTTGCCGAGCTGGCAGAACGTCGACGCCCATCGCGCCACGGGCGCCGGGACCGACCGCCTTCGCGAGGCCCTCGTTTCGCTGCAGGGCGTCGCCCTCACCCCCAAGGTCTGGGAGGGTGATGTGCTTCCGCGCCGGCTCGGCGCCTACTCCTCGGCCTGGCTCGATGAACTCTGCACGAGCGGTGAGGTCGTCTGGATCGGCGCCGGCGCGCTCGGCCGCAGCGATGGCCGCGTCGCTCTCTATTTCCGCGAGGACGTCCGCCTCGCCGGCCCGCCGCCGGCAAACGCCAAGCTGGAGAGCGCCGAGGGCGAGGTCCACGACGCGATCCGTGAACGCCTCTCCGCCGGGCCGGATTTCTGGCTTGATCTGCTCGCCGACCTCGATTTCCCTGCGGAGGAGCTGCACACCGCCCTCTGGGATCTCGCCTGGTCGGGAGAGGTGACCAACGATGCCTTCTCGCCGCTGCGGGCACCGCGCCTGCGTGCGGTCGCACCAAATGAGCGGGCCGGCCGCCGCTTCGCCCGCCGCCGGTCAGTCACCGGTGCCGCGGTCCAGGGCCGCTGGTCATTGACCGCGCCGCTCTTTGCAAACTCCCCCGCGGTGGGACCACGACTGCGTGCCCAGGCCGAGCTGATGCTGGAGCGCTACGGAATCGTCACCCGCGAGACCGTCCTCGCCGAGGGGGTGCCCGGCGGTTTCTCCACCCTCTACGCCGAGTTGGGCAACCTCGAGCTGCTCGGCACCGCCCGTCGCGGCTATTTCATCGAGGGCCTCGGTGGCGCTCAGTTCGCCCTGCCCGGCGCGGTCGAGCGTCTGCGCTCGCTTCCAAGCCCCCAGGCAGAACATCTCCTCCTCGCCGCCACCGATCCCGCCAACCCCTACGGCGCCTCCCTGCCCTGGCCAAAGCTGGAGGGAGGCCGCCGGGCCGCTCGCGCTCCCGGCGCCCATCTCCTCCTCCGCGACGGCGAGCCGATTGTCTTCATCGAGCGCGGCGGTAGGGGCATTCTCCGCCTCGCCGAAATGGATGAGCATGAGCTCGCGGCGGCGATGCGGGCCCTGGCCGATGCGGTGGCCGCCGGTCACCTTGCCAAACTCGCCATCGAGAGGCTCGATGGCGAGCCGGTTATCGGTTCGGGCCTCGAGGAGACCCTGCTCAGCGCCGGTTTCAGCCGCGGCCCGCGCAAACTCATCGCCTCGGCCTGAGCGGCGGCGGGTCGGCGCTGTGATAATCGCCCCGATGGCGGAGGGTGAGGAGAGCGCGGTCGAGCTGCTGCGTAGCGTCCCGCTTTTCAGCGACCTCGAGGAGGGGGAGCTGGAGAGCTTCTCGCGGGTCGCCGTGGCCCGCTCCTTCCCGGCGAGCACGCGGGTTTTCCATGAGGGGGACCACTCCGATGCCTGCTACATCGTCCGCAGCGGCAGCTTCCGCGTCACCCGCGAGCACCCCGACGGTCGCGCGATCACCCTTGCCACTCTCGGGCCGGGGGACATCTTCGGCGAGCTGGCGATGCTCGATGGCGAGGTGCGCTCGGCTAGCGTCGAAGCGCTCAGCGACGGCGAGCTCTTGGCTCTGCCGGCCGGAGATGTGCGGGCGCTGCTGGCCCGCCACCCAGAGATCACCGTCAAGCTGGTCGGCGCCCTGGTGCGACGCCTGCGCGCTGCCAACGAACGGATATCGCGCCAATCCTTCCAAACCGTTCCAAGCCGCGTCGCCGGTGTCCTCTCTCAGCTCGTCGCCGAGGAGGCACCGCGTGACGGCGACCGCGGCGAGGTGACGATCCGGATGAACCAGGCCGACCTCGCCCAACTCGCGGGGACCTCCCGCGAGAGCGTCAGCCGATTCCTAGCCGATCTCGAGCGGGCCGGGGTCGTTCGCTCTGGACGCGGCCGAGTCACAGTCCTTGACCCGCCGAAGCTCAGCAACTACATCTACTGAGTCTCAGATTCAAATCGCCCTGCAGCGGCGAGACGCCCCGCTGGCCCGACCTAACCACCCCTGAATCGATCGAGCCTTTGGCGCCGGTTCGCAGCCCAGGCGAACCGTGAAGTTAATGCCTCCGTCGACTCAGCCCAGGACTCGGTACTTGAGGTGTGTAACCCCGGGGGCTTTCACCGCGCGGAGTTGTTCAAGCTCAAGGTTGTTGACGCCGTCAAGGAGTCGCTCGCCGCTGCCGAGCAGGAGGGGAACGATGGATAGCTCCACCTCATCGACTTGTCCGGCGTTGAGGCACTGGCGGGCGACGCTCGCCCCGCCGGCGAGGGAGATATCCGCCCCGCCGGCCTCCTCCCTGGCTCGCTCGAGGGCTGCCTCGATCCCGTCGGTGATGAAGTGGAAAGTTGTTCCTCCCTCCATCGCCAATGGTTCGCGGGGATGGTGGGTTAGGACGAAGACCGGATTATGGAATGGAGGATCCTCCCCCCACCACCCCCGCCATGGGTCTTCTCCCCATGGGCCGCGCTCGGGGCCGAACATGTTGCGGCCCATGATCGTCGCGCCGATGTTTTCGAAGCGCTCCTCAAATACCTGGGTGCTGGCGTTGACCTCCCCTCCCTGTTTTTCCCCATGAACCTCGCGAAAGGAAGCGAGGGGGAACACCCACTCGTGCAGTCGCATTCCCCCGATGCCGAGCGGGTTTTCCTCGCTCTGACTCGGTCCGGCGACGTAGCCGTCAATCGAGATCGAGATGTTTAAGCGCAGTTTTGTCATTGGCGGCTCCTCGGTGCTGCGGCGTTCTCGCCTCGGTTGTTCAACCTATACCCATGACCTTCCTCATTGACATTGCACAGGCTTGCCCAGTTTGGAGTTGGGGGCTGGAGTCTCACACCAGGCCCCCGCTGGGATAGATGGCCGCTCCGCAGGCGAGCGGTTGTCTTGGGGTGCTGAATGCCTTGATGGGGAGATCGCAGACCTTGTCAGCGCAACCAGAGAGTCTCCAACTGGAGAATGAGCCCAGTGGCGGGGGATCTCCTCGTATCTGGACCAACCGATGGCGGAGAACAATCGTTTAAGGGATGGTGGCCACGGGTATGGAGCCGGTTGAAAATTCAGAGCGGAGGCGAGCTTGTGAAATTCATAACCATCGGATACGGAGATCGTGAAGGATATGACCGAACTGACAGCGCACTCCGCGATGCGACCCATCGACATGACGAACGGTTGCGCGCCGAAGGCGCGCTGATTGGGATCGCCGGGCAGGCGGTGCAGGTGCGCAATCACGACGGGGCCGAATTGGAAACCACCGAGGGGCCGTTCCTGCACTCAGAGCTGCCGATTGCCGGCTTCGCGGTGATCGATGCCGAGAGCCTCGATGAGGCGGTCGCACTCGCCTCCGGGACCCCCTGTGCGGTCGCCCATGGAGTGGTTGAGGTGTGGCCGTTGAATTCCACGGCATAGGAATTAATCGAGAAGAAGGGGCAACCATGGCAACGCCATATACCCTGCGGAAGCTCACCGATATCGAGGATTCCGCGCCAAAGTCCGGCTTCGGCGACGTCCAGGAAGCGCGATTTGCAAAGGATGCACTTGATACCAAGGACACCGGCTTCAGCTACCACCGTTTGAAGGCAGATCAGCGCCAACCCTTTGCCCACAGGCATGAGAAGGCCGAGGAGGTCTACGTCGTGCTGGCGGGCTCCGGCAGGGTCAAGCTCGACGAGGAGATAGTCCAGCTTGAGTTGCTCGATGCGATTCGAGTCGCACCCAACGTCACCCGGGCGTTTGAGGCGGGGCCGACGGGCCTTGACATTCTCGTCTTTGGCCCCAGGTGTGACGGTGATGGTGAGCTACTGATGGGCTGGTGGGCGGAGTAGTGCGCGGTGACCTCGACCACCGGCGCGAAGTGGGTCGATGAGGAGGTGCACGTCGACCAGAGTCTGGTCTCGAGCCGCAAGCCCGACGATCTCCCAGCCTTCAAGGCGAAGATCCTCGAGGAGTTCGCCGCGAGGACTGTGAACAAGGAGAAGGCCCGATCGCCATCGGGAGAATCGAGGTCTCGCTCACGATTCTCGACCGAGGGCATCTCCTCCGGGCGCCGCGGCGGGCAGCGCTCGGGCACCAGCCGGCCGCAGGGGAGGACCCGCGAGCAGCTCTACAGCGAGGCGCGCAAGCTGAAGATCGATGGGCGTTCGAAGATCACCAAGGACCAACTTCAAAAGGCGGTGGCGGTGCCAGGGGTTAGGCGGTCAGGCGCGCCAGCCGGTCCCCGGCACCCTGACCAGCGCCTTGATCAAGCGCGAAAACCTGAAATCAGGAGAAGCTCTCCGCCCGGTAATTAACAAGTTGCCCGGGGGAGGGCGGCTAAGAGCGCATTCGTAGTGCGCAGGCGCATCGGGTCCGGGGGCAGGTTAGGCCACGCGATCGCCGTCCCTCCCCGTCGGCATGCTCATCGGCCCCCGTATTTGGGCAGGTCGGCATCCTCAGGGCCAGGCTCGAATCTGAGCCGCTCTATGCGGCGGGCGGTTGGTCGATGCGCAGCAGATTGCCGGACGGGTCACGCACGGCAAAATCTCGGGCTCCCCAGGGCTGATCAGTCGGCTCCTGCACGATCTCAGCATCGGAGGCACGCAGCTTCTCGAAGGTCGCGTCGAGGTCATCGGTGTGGAAATGGACGCCGTTGAGGGCACCCTTTGCAAGCAGCTCAGCAAGCGCGTCGTTGTCGGCGGGGCTGCCGTTCAGGTAATTGGTGAGGACGATCGCGACATCGGGTTGGGCACCGGCGCCGACGGTGATCCAGCGAAACTCTCCCCGGGCGACGTCGTTGCGCAACTCGAGTCCGAGTGTGTCGCGGTAGAAGGACAGCGCGAGGTCGGGGTCGTGGACCAAGACGAAGCAGGTGGAGAGGGTGAGGTTCATGCCGCAAGCCTATGGAGCAATGGCCTCGCGCGCTTCTCCAATCCTGCTCGGCTTGGGCCTTGGCCGGGTCAGGTCCTTGCTGAGGCAGCCGGGCACCCTGGCGAGGTTGTTGTGGTCACGGGCCCGGTAGACCGTCGGCGCCTCTCCCACCAATTCGGTGAAGCGGGCGCTGAATGAGCCCAGCGAGGAGCAGCCGACTGCCAAACAGACCTCGGTCACCGACAGATCGCCGCGGCGCAACAGCGCCTTCGCCCGCTCGATCCGGCGGGTCATCAGGTAGGCGTAGGGCGTCTCCCCATAGGCGGCGCGGAAGCGCCGCGAGAAGTGTGCGGTCGACATCAGCGCGGCGCGGGCGAGCGCGGCGACGTCAAGCGGCCGTGCGTACTCACGGTCGATCAGATCTCGGGCGCGGCGCAGGTGGGCGAGATCGGGCAGGTGCTGGGCGCTCAATGGTTTGCTGTTCACCTGCGGGATCCTGCCAGCTCGCCCCGCTTTCATGATCCGGCGGCCCCGCAGTTCCTCCGCCGCGCAAAGCGAGGCGGAGTGAGCTCGATCGAGGGCCGATCTGTTGACGACCGGACCGGGTTGGGCCCTGGCGCTTTCGATGAGCTCGGGTGCGCGGGCACCGGCTCAACGATGCGCACCTCAATGGCACCGGGCACTATCAGCATTGGGGTTGGCGCCGCGCGGAGGCGAGATCTCAGGGGCCGTTCTCCGACCAGATCCAATCGACGCCGGATGCCCAGGCTGGTCGGCCCTTCACGGTTCTCCAGCGGTTCGGATACCCTCGCCTCCCCATGAAGGGCGGTGCCTACGTACTCAACTTCTATTCGGCGGTCTTCATCGACCAGCTCAAGCGCGGTCGCAAGACCGCGACGATCCGACTCGGGGATAAGAGCAACAAGTACGAGCGGGGCCAGGTGGTCTGGGTCACGGTCGGCTTCCGCCACAGCCCGCGCGAGAAAATCTTCACCGCGGTGATCGACGATGTCGAGGTGAAGCGGGTTGCCGATCTCTCCCCGCGTGACATCGAGCACGACAACCCCGAGTTCCGCCGCCTCGAGGAGACGTCCAACTTCCTCGAGCAGATCTATGGTCGTCCGATCTCCCCAGATGACAAGGTCACGGTGATTCGCTTCTCGCAGATCGTCGAGCGGCCGGGCTCCCATTTCGGCAACGGCGAGACCCCGCATCACAACTAGCGGACCCCCGGCGGCCCGGAGTCGCTATCTTTTGACCCCTTGGCACTCTCACTACCCGAGTGCCAAATCCAGTTAGAAACTTTCTGACCTATAACGGAGGTACACGGATGAAGCTGAAGCCCCTCGGGGACCGGCTGATTGTCAAGCCGATCGATGAGGAGGAGACGACCGCGAGCGGCATCGTCCTCCCCGATACGGCCAAGGAGAAGCCGCAGAAGGGCAAGGTTCTCGCCGTCGGCGACGGCGCGATCCAGGAGGACGGCAGCCGCCGCCCGCTCGACGTCGCTGAGGGCGATGAGGTCCTCTACTCCAAATACGGCGGCACCGAGGTCACCGTCGAGGGGGACGACCTGCTCGTTCTGCGCGAGTCGGATGTCCTCGCCAAGCTCGACTGACCCCGTCAACAGGACTTAGAAGAACAAGGAGGACTGAAACCAGATGGCTCACAAGGAGCTGAAGTACAGCGAGGAGGCACGGGGGGCCCTGCAGGCCGGCGTCGATGCAGTCGCCAACGCCGTCAAGGTAACCCTCGGCCCGAAGGGGCGCTACGTAGTGCTCGACAAAAAGTTCGGCGCGCCCACGATCACCAACGACGGCGTCACCATCGCCCGCGAGATCGAGGTCGAGGACGTCTTCGAGAACCAGGGCGCCCAGCTCGTCCGCGAGGTCGCCACGGCGACCAACGATGTGGCTGGCGACGGGACCACCACGGCGACCCTGCTAGCGCAGATCATCGTCCGCCAGGGCCTCAAAAATGTGGCTGCTGGCGCCAACCCGCTGGCCCTGCGCCGCGGGATCGAGAAGGCCGTCGACGAGGTGGTCGACAACCTTCGCGAGAAGCAGTCAAAAGAGGTCGCGGGCAAGGAGCAGATCGCCCGCGTCGCGGCGATCTCCGCCGCCGACGATGAGATCGGCAGCGTGATCGCCGACGCAATCGAGAAAGTCGGCAAAGACGGCGTCGTCAACGTCGAGGAGGGCCAGACCTTCGGCATGGAGCTGGAGTTCACCGAGGGGATGCAGTTCGACAAGGGCTACATCTCCCCCTACATGGTCACCGACCAAGACCGCATGGAGGCGGTGTTGGAGGATCCCTACGTCCTCATCGCCAACCAGAAAATCGGCTCGGTGCGCGACATCCTGCCGGTCCTCGAGCAGGTGATGCAGGGCGGTAAGCCGCTCTTGATCGTTGCCGAGGATGTCGAGGGCGAGTGTCTTGCGACGCTCGTCGTCAACAAGCTGCGCGGCACCTTCACCGGTGTCGCGGTCAAGGCTCCGGGCTTCGGCGACCGCCGCAAGCGGATGCTCGAGGACATCGCGATTCTCACCGGCGGTGAGGTGATCACCGAGGAGATGGGTCTCAAACTCGAGAACACCCAGCTCTCCCAGCTCGGTCGGGCCCGCCGCGTCGTCGTCTCCAAGGACACGACGACGATCATCGATGGAGCCGGAGAGGGCGAGGACATAAAGGGCCGGATCAAGCAGATCAAACAGGAGATCGAGAACACCGACTCCGACTTTGATCGGGAGAAGCTCCAGGAGCGTCTCGCCAAGCTGGCCGGTGGCGTCGCGGTGGTCAAGGTTGGCGCTGCGACCGAGACCGAGATGAAGGAGAAAAAGCACCGGGTCGAGGATGCGCTGCAGGCGACTCGGGCGGCTCTCGAGGAGGGCGTGGTGCCGGGCGGTGGCGTCGCCCTGCTCAACGCCCAGTCCGGTCTGGATCCCGACAAGCTCAAGGATCCCGACGAGAACACCGGCGCGCGGATCATCCACCGCGCCCTGGAGGAGCCGGTCCGCCAGATCGCCGAGAACTCCGGTCTGGAGGGCTCGGTTGTCGTCAACAAGGTCCGCGACCTGAAACCCGGTGAAGGGCTCAACGCGGCCAATGGCGAGTACGGCGACCTGATCAAAGCCGGGGTCATCGACCCGACGATGGTCACCCGCTCGGCGCTGCAGAACGCTGCGTCGATCGCCAAGAACATCCTCGTCACCGAGGCTGTGATCGCCGAACCGCCGGAGGAGAACGGCGGCGGCGGCATGCCGGGCGGGATGCCCGATATGGGCGGGATGATGTAATTCGCCCCAACAGGCGAGTTGTCTTTCGAGAGGCCCGGGGGAGATCCCGGGCCTCTTTCATTGCAGCACCTCGGCCATCCGGCTGGGCTGGATCCCAAGCCCAACGACGTCGGCACTGCCGCGCTCGGTGAGCATCGAGACCTCCATCAGCTCCGCCTCCTCCCAGGTCGCAAAGACCCGCTCGCCGAGCGTGTCGCGGAGGGCGATCAGACCGGCGCGGACAATCGGGAGCGGGATGTGCAGGAGCGCTCGCGGGCGCCCCGCTGCCCTGCTGACCAGGTCTGAGATCTCATCGTAGGTCAGGATCTGGGGTCCGGCGAGCTCATAGCGAGGGCGCCGCGCCGCGCTCTCCAGCGCGCCGATCACGCAGCGGGCCGCGTCCTCGGCCCAGATCGGCTGAAACCGGGCTCGGCCCTTGCCGGAGACCGGAAGGACCGGCAGGAAGGAGAAGCGGCGCAACAGGGTGACCCAGGGATCGGTGCGGTCGTAGACGATCGAGGGGGCAAAGACGGTCGTCTCCAGCGGCGAGGAGGCGACCGCCTGCTCCGCCAGCCACTTGGCGCGGAAAAAACGGGTGCGCTGCGCCGCGGAGGCGTTGAGGGCGCTGAAGAAGACAAAGCGCTGCACGCCGCTGCGCTCGGCGGCCCGAAGCAGGCGGATACTCGCCAGCCCGTTCAGCTCCTCGATCCGTTTCGGCGGCTGGTCGCGGATCGTCGCCGCCAGGTGGATCACCGTGTCGACCCCCCGAAGCGCCTGACGCACCAGGTAGGGATCCGACATCTCGCCGAGATCCCCGAGCGCGATCTGCACGTCCACGCGGCGCTCCCCCAACCGCCTCGGCTCCCGCACCAGGCAGCGCACGTCCTCGCCTCGCGCCAGCAACAGCGGCAGCAATCGCGAGCCAACGCTGCCGGTCGCCCCGGTCAGCAGCAGCATCACCCGATCTCACGGCCTGCGGCTTGCATGCGCGATCCCAACCCTAGATGGCCTCCGCGTCGTCCTCCACCGCCCGGCATCCCTAAAATGTGCGCTCGCGCTTCGGCGGGGGCCTGCGGCCCCCGTCGCGCACCGAAAAGACGACTTAGGAGAAAAGCCTCGAATGACATACGTCATCGCCGAGCCGTGCATAGGTCAGAAGGACAACTCGTGTGTCGAGGTCTGCCCGGTCGACTGCATCCACCCGACCCCCGAGGAGCCCGACTATGACTCGGTCGAGATGCTCTACATCGATCCGGATGAGTGCATCGACTGTGATGCCTGCGTCGAGGCCTGTCCGGTCGACGCCTGCTTCGCCGAGGATCAGCTCCCTGCTGAGTGGGCCAAATACGCCGAGATCAACGCCGAGTACTACCGCAGCAAGAGCGCAGCCTGAGTCTTGGCAGCGAAAAGGTGCCGGCTGGCTTTGACTAGCTTCGCACGCTGCAGGGTTTGAAAACCGTCCCGAGAGGATGTTCCCGTTTTCGAAGCTCTCCGTGGGCGCTGAGGACACCGGTCGCGCAACGGGCGGAGATGTAGCTGCGCCTGCGGCCGCGGAAGCCTCTGTCGGCGCTGGGACTGGCGCCGGTCATAGCGCTGTTGCCGCCGACCGGGGGATCCCGATCGCGAGCGGATTGGGGCCACATCTCGGGTTCTTTCGCGCCTGCGATCTACAATTTCGCCGGCGTGGCACCCCGGTCAACGCCATCACACGCAGCTGCGTGGTGAGAACAAACGGGCTGTGGACTCATCGGCCAAGCACTTCACGATCCGGGCGATGCCTGGAAAGCGCTGCGTGGCGCTGCCGGCACCCAGGGTCCCTCGACCCCACCGTTGGGCTATGCCTCGGCCCCCGACCGACGCCTTCGACCCTATGGCCCCCGACATTTGCCGAAAAGCGAGTGAGCCCACGTCGGTGACAACAGGTCCGCCGGCACGCGGCTATCGATTGGCCGCCGCGTGCTGGGCGCCGCACTACTGGACGACCGGCAACGGGATGCCGCTCACTGCTGGCGCTGCGGGGGCGCCGGGGAGTGCCTGTAGGACCGGCAGGTCCTGAGGGGTCGAGGCGATGATGCCCCGCGCTGCTTGGCGGATCGCCTGAGAGGCAGGGGCATCGGGCTCTGCGGTGACCAGGGGAGTGCCGGCATCGGCGTGCTCGCGCAGGGCCTCGGAGAGGGGCACCTTGCCCAGTAGCGGAATGTCGAGCTCATCGGCGAGGAGCTGACCACCGCCCTCGCCGAAGATCGTGAAGCGCTCGCCGTCGGGTGTGGTGAAGCCGGACATGTTCTCGATCACGCCAAGCAGCTCGAGGTCGAATTTGAGCGCCATCTCAGCTCCGCGTCTTGCCACCGACTGAGCCGCCGGCTGGGGGGTGGTAACGATCACGAACTTGGCCTGGGGCAAGAGCTGAGCCAGCGTCATTGAGACGTCGCCGGTCCCGGGTGGTAGGTCGAGCAGCAGGTACTCCAGCTCGCCCCAAGCGACGTCCTCGAGAAACTGCTGGATCGCCTTGTGGAGCATCGGGCCGCGCCAGACAACTGCGGCGTTCTCCTCGACGAAGAAACCGATCGACATCGCCTTCACTCCACTCGTCGTCTCCATCGGCAGGATCTTGCGCTCACCGTTGACATCTGGTTTTCCGGCGACGCCGAGCATGCGCGGGATCGAGTAGCCATAGACGTCACAGTCAAGTGCCCCGGCAGGGTGGCCTTCAGCGCTGAGCGCTGCTGCCAGGTTTGCGGTCATCGTTGACTTACCGACGCCGCCCTTGCCGGACGCTACGCAGATCACGTTCTTGACCTGGGCCAGGGCTCCCTCGGGCAGCTTGCCGCGACCGAGCGTCTGCTGGAGGTTGCCCTTCTCCTCATCGGAAAGGACGTCGAAGCCGACCGCGACCTCGCTCACCCCGTCCAGCTCGGAGACCTGTTTGGCGACCGCCTGTTCGAAGTGGGAGCGGATTGGGCAGCCGGCAGTGGTGAGGGAGACGACGACCTCGACCCGGCCGCCCTCTTGCACCTCGATCGACCGCACCATGCCCAGCTCGACGATCGAGCGGCGCAGCTCCGGGTCAATGACTGCGCGCAGCTTCTCGGTTATCTGGTCCTTGCTTGGCAGCGGCATCTGGGCAATTCTCGCAAACGGGGGAAGGCGACCCCCTTTGGCCTCCTGCTCCCATGTATTAGGTCCGAAGGCAGCGTGGAGTTTCGTCTCCGGATTCGGAAGCTGAGGCCGGTGATGGCGGGGGCTCTGATCCGGGGCTGGTAAGTCCCTGCGGATACGCCATCGACGGTGCGGCCGCCAGCTTGACGCCGATCACCCCCTCGATTGGCTGCACCTTCCCCCCTGTCCGGAAACCTGCTGGCGCCGCCTCGGCCTGGGGGCGCCGGTGATCGAGATCAACTTCTGTAAACGCGTCGGCGTGCCTGAAATGGGGCCCCCGGCCCCACCTCAGGGATCCGGGCGCGGGATTTGCGGTTCGGTAGGGTGGAGGCGATGTCGAGGGCCACCCTTCACACCAGCGCCGGGGCGATCGTGTTCGAGTTGCACGATGAGGACGCGCCGAAAACGGTGGAGAATTTCCGCAAACTAGCCGCCGAGGGCTTCTATGACACCCTCGTCTTTCACCGGGTCATTCCCGAGTTCATGATCCAGGGCGGCTGCCCTGAAGGAAGCGGCCGTGGCGGTCCTGGTTACACCTTCGAGGACGAGATCAACGAGCACAAGATCGTGCGGGGGGCGCTGGCGATGGCAAACGCCGGCCCCGATACAAACGGCTCGCAGTTCTTCATCGTCACCACCGAGGCTGCCCCGTGGCTTGACGGCAAGCACACCGTGTTCGGCGAGGTGATCGAGGGGATGGACGCAGTCGACGCGATCGAGTCGGTCAAGACCGACGCCTCCGATCGCCCGCTAGAGCCTCAGGTGATCGAGAGCGTCGAGCTCTCCGAGCACTGAGGTGGCCTAGGCGTTGCGGACGAGGATGCCGGGATCCAGATCGCCTGGCGCGGTGTGGCCGCTCAGCGCCATCGTCAGATCCAGCTCGGCCAGCAGCATCCGCAGCACCACCTCGACCCCCTGCTCGCCGCCCACGGCCAGGCCCCACAGGTAGGGTCGGCCGACCAACACCGCGTCGGCTCCCAGCGCCAGTGCCTTGAACACGTCTGCGCCGCCCCTGACGCCGCTGTCCAGCAGCACCGCGGCACTCTCGCCCACGGCGTCGACGATTCCAGGCAGGGCGTCAAGCGAGGCGATCTCGCCGTCGACCTGGCGTCCGCCGTGGTTTGAGACGACGATCCCGTCAGCGCCGCGCTCGATCGCTTCGCGCGCGTCCTCGGGGTGCAGGATGCCCTTGACGATGATCGGCAGCGAGGTGATCTCGCGCAGGCTCGCCAGCTTCTCCCAGGTCAGCGACGGGTTGACGTAGACGCCGACGAAGTGCCCGGTCGCAGCGCCGGGGTCCTCCTCGGGTGTCTTCTCGAGCTGGGAGCGAAAGACGGGGTCCTGGAAGAAGTTGGCGTTGCCAATTCCCTCCAGGAAGGGCAGCCATGCCCGCTGCAGGTCGCGCGGCTTCCAGCCAAAGATGAAGGTATCGACGGTGAGCACAATCGCCGCATAGCCAGCCGCCTCGGCCCGCCGCACGAAGCTGGCCGCGATCTCGTCGTCGTTTGGCCAGTAGAGCTGAAACCAACGCGGCCCCTCGCCGCTGGCCGCGGCGATCTCCTCCAGCGTCGAGTGGGAGGCGGTGCTGGCGATCAGCGGTAGACCAACGCGCGCCGCCGCCCGCGCCGTCGCCGGCTCCCCCTCCTCGTGGACAATCCTGTGGATACCGATCGGCGCCAGCGCCAGCGGAGCGGGCATCGGGGTGCCGAGCAGGGTCCGTGAGAGGTCGCGCTGGGCGACGTCGCGCATCATCCGCGGGACGATTCGCCAGCGCCGGAAGGCCTCCAGGTTGGCTCGCATCGTGTCCTCGCTGCCGGCCCCCGCAAAGACATAGGCGTAGGCGCGATCGTCCATCGCCTCCGCGGCGGCCTCCTCGAGCTCGGCAATCGAGACGGGGATCGCCGGCTCATTACCCATCAGGCCGTGGGCGTAGATCTCGCGGAAGTAATCGCCGAAGTCGGGCACCGCGGCTGAAGACGCTAGCGCCCCAGTGGGACTCAGGCTTTCTCGGCCGCTCAGCCGGCGGGCGGAGCCTCGGGGCCGGCGCTCTCGCCGCTCTGGCCCTTGCGGTTACGGCGGAACGCCTCGCCGGGGCGCCAGAGGCTGACCAGACCAGCGACCAGGGTGACGAGGAAGATCTGGCCGAGCATCATCTCCAGACCGGAGACCATCTGCCCGGGCTGTCCGGCGGGAACCAGGTCGCCGTAGCCGGTTGTGGTCAGGGTCGTGTAGCTGAAGAAGAGGAAATCGGAGCCCTGCGGATGCGCCACCCCCTGAAAGAAGGGAGCCGACTGGATCCGGGCGATCGTCCCGTAGGCGAAGCTGAAGAGGAGACCCAGCACCGTGTAGACGCTGATCGCGCCGAGGATCGTGCGGAACCCGACTTCGGTGGAGGTGACGACCCGCCGCAGGACCGCGGCCATCGCCACCGTCAGCAGCCCGATCTGGATCAGCGAGCCGGCATTGAGCCAGGTGCGATCGCCGCTGGCGGCGGCGATCGCCGCCAGGATGATCGTCAGGGCTGAGAGCACCACCGCCGCCCGTACCGTTCGGGCCCGCGCCCGGGAGCTGGTCAGCGAGACGATCGAGGTCGCGCTGGTCGCCGTAGTCAGCACGACCGCCCCCAAACCACGGTCAGATAGCAGCGAGGCGAGGACGTAGGTGAGCAGGACCAGAAAGAGCACCAGGCCGAAGGCGTCGCTGATCCGCTGCGCGCGCCGCAGCCAGCGCTCGCGCGACCGTGCTCGACGAGATGCCGAGTCCATTACCCGCAGTTCGGGCGCCTGGTCCCGTTTCCTTCCAGCTGCCCCAAATGAGCGAGGGCCAGGGGCCCCGGCCAGAGGAGCACCGCCGGTTGCGACGAACTACAGAAGGTGGCGAACCGGCCGGAATCGCGTCGATCCTCCCGCTGGCTCGAGAAGCGCATCGAGGACAAGGGCCTGCGCCCGCGCTTTGCCGCATATGTGATCGTCTCCTTCTGGACGATCGCGATCATCGTCTTCGGTGTGGTCGAGCGTCTGGTTGACCCCAAGACCTTTCACTCGATCTGGCTCGGGATGTGGTGGGCAACCCAGACGGTGACCACTGTTGGCTACGGCGATATCGTCCCCCAGCAGACGATCGGCAAGGTCATCGCGGTCTTTCTGATGCTGGGAGGCCTCTCCCTGCTGGCGGTGGTGACGGGGGCGATCACCAGCGCCTTTGTCACCCGCGCCGAGGCGGAGCGGCGGGCGACCGGGGAGGACCCGACGACCAAACAGCTTCAGGAGATCTCCTCCAAGTTGGAGAGGATCGAAGGGGAGCTCGGCCGGCTGCGGGGTGGCGGCTTGCCTTCGGGCTGAGGACTCCGTACGGTCGGTGGGTGACCGATAGCGCCCCCAGGGACCGCGATGATGCCAACGAGGAGGTTGGGCTCGCCGGCCTTCCCTTCGCCCCGCGCACCCGCCACCTGCTCGCGCTTGAGTTCGGCGATCGCAAGGACTTCGATGACCCGCAGCTTGAGTGGCGCCGGCTTTTTTCCGAGATGCTGGGGACGTTCTTTCTCGTCCTCGTCGCGGCCGGCGGTGGGCTGCTGCACGCCAAGGGTGAGATCAGTCTCGCCGCGGCGGTGGTCGCTCCCGGTCTGATGGTGATGGCGATCATCCTCTTCATGGGCGCCGTCTCCGGTGCGCACCTTAATCCGGTCGTCTCGCTCGCCTTCGCCCTGCGCGGTGACTTCCCCTGGAAGCGGCTGCCGGGCTACGTCGTCATTCAGCTCGTCGGCGCAACGCTCGCCTGCCTCTTCCTGCTGGCCGTGTTTGGCAACGTCGAGCACCTGGGAGCGACGCTGCCCGGGCCCGGATACGCGGGCTGGCAGGCGCTGCTGATGGAGGCCGCGCTGACCGCGGGCCTTGTCAGCGTGATCCTCGGTACCGCCTCTGCGGCGCAGAACGTCGGCGCGATCGCCGCCCTCGGTGTCGGCGGCTACATCGCCCTTGCCGGGCTTTGGGCAGCACCGGTCAGCGGGGTTTCGATGAATCCGGCTCGCTCATTCGGCCCGGCGCTCGTCAGCGGCGACTTCTCCAGCTTCTGGGTGTATGTGGCGGGGCCGCTGGCGGGGGCGCTGATCGCCGTCGGCTGTGCGGTGGTGCTGCGCGGGCGCGGAGGCACCCCGATCTCGCGCGCCGCCGGTTCGGGCACCCTCGATCCCGGCAGCCTCCGCGAGCGCCAGCGGCTGGCGCGCCTGATCGAGCTGGGCGAGGTCGACCCCGGGGAGCTCCCGCCGCAGGGCAGCTCGGGCCACGACGGGTGAGCCGCGACCTGCTCCTCTTCCTGGCGGTCTTTCTCGCCTGCGCAGTCGAGGGGGTGGAGGCGGTGACGATCGTGCTTGCGGCGGGGATCACCCGCGGTTGGCGCGGGGCCTGGGCCGGGGTCGGGTTGGCCCTCCTGGCGCTGGCAGCGCTGATCGCCGCTCTCGGCCCCGCCCTCACCAGCCTTCCGGTCGGCGCTCTGCGCCTGCTCGTCGGCGGCCTGCTGCTGATCTTCGGTCTGCAGTGGCTGCGCAAGGCGATCCTGCGCGCCGGCGGCTTCAAGGCCCTTCACGACGAGGAGGCGATCTTTGTCCGGGAGGTCGAGGAGTTGCGGAATATCTCCGGCGTGCGGGGGGGTGGCATCGATCCGATCGGGTTCATGGTCAGCTTCAAAGGGGTGCTGCTCGAGGGGCTCGAGGTGGCCTTCATCGTCATCACCTTCGGCAGCAACCAGCACAACGTCGGGCTTGCCGCGATTGCGGCGCTTGCCGCGATCGCGGTCGTCGTCGCTGCCGGGGCGGCCGCGCACGCGCCGCTCAGCCGCGTGCCGGAGAACACGCTCAAGTTCGCGGTCGGCGTTCTGCTCTCCTCCTTCGGGACATTCTGGGGTGCCGAGGGAGCCGGAGCCCACTGGCCGGGCGGGGACGGCGCCATCCCCGGGCTGATTACCGTCTTCGCAGCCACCGCCCTCGCCCTTGTCGCGCTGCTGCGCCGTCGGCACGCTCAGCTCCCCGTTCACAGCGCGGCGGTCGACGGATGAGCGCGCTGCGGGGATTGGCCCGGTTCCTTTATGGGTTCCTCGTCGGCGAGGACGCCCTGCTCGCGGCCGCCGCCCTCCTCGCGCTGGCCCTGACCGCCGCGATCGCCGCCACCGGTGCGCCCGCCTGGTGGGTGACCCCCGTCGCGGTCCTCGCCGTGCTCGCCCTCTCCGTGCTCAAGGCCTCTGCGGGGAGTCGAGTTCCCAAGTAGGTAGGAATCGAACTCCACCTTGAGAAATCGCACCAACCCTCTTCTCATAAAGGCAATGGCCGCTGGCCGGGGGAGGATGATGGCGCTCACCCAGCTGTGTGCTTGGCCCGTTCACCGCTCGACCCGACCGGGATCAGCGAGCTCGGCGCGTGAGCGCGCAGGCGGATTAACACAGATCCCCATGGGGTGAGCAGGCACTGATCGTGCGAACCATCGAAGGGGAGGAGTTATCGCCGCTCCCGGGTTGTGGTGTGCCTGACCCGAGCGCAGGCCGGGGTTGCGACGGACCCAGCTGCCCGCCACCCACTGTTAATGTCGTCAGATGTCCGACAATGCCCCCGGGGGTGAGCAGCGAACCAGGCGTCGCTGGGGTCTCATCTGCGGGGGGGCGATTCTGCTCATCTTCATGGCGCTTAATTCACAGCGCGTCACGGTTCATTTCGTCTTTACGACCGTCAACATGCCACTGATATTCGCCCTGCTGATTGCTGCGCTTCTCGGCGCCCTGCTCGGATGGGCGGTTCCCCGCCTGCGAGCCCCCCGTCAGTAGCGGCTAGTACATACGTTGAGCTGATTGCAACGGTTTGCATTGCCCCCGACTAGACTTCGCGCTCCCATGCCAACCGTCCTCACACTGATTTCCGGCGACATCACGGTCAAGGAGGACATCAAGGTTGTGCAATCACATGTCGAACGGCGGGCAGCGCTGATGTCGCTTACCAATGCGACCGACGGCTCCAGGGTCCTGATCAGTCCCACCCACGTCGAGAAACTGCTCGATCGCCCCGATCCCTCTCCAGGTTCTTAGTCAGTCTCGCCCCACCGCTCTCAGGCTTTACCGCGTGTGGAGACGGCGGCAAGCCGAGCTCAGAAACCGCTCCGCCCAGCCCGCGCTGCGCTGTAGCCCTGCCCAGCCGGCATCGGCAGCTTCGGATTTCTCGCCTGGGAGCGTCGTTTTGAACCCGCGCCTCCCGATCGGATCGCAGCTGATCGGGTCCGTGGATCGGTGTCTCAAGAGCCAGAGCCGAGCTGATCGAAGCCGACGATTCTGCGCTCGTGGGTGCCGACTCCGATCGTCCGCTCGCCCTCGCTGACCTCGACGTCGAAGCGAAGCTTCCGTCCATCGATGATCTCGCGCAGGGTGGTGTGCACTTGACATCGGGCGCCCTCGGCAGCCGCCGCTACGTGCTTGACGCACACTTCAAATCCGACGCTTGCCTGTCCCGGCGGCAGATGCTCGAGGGCCAGGGCGGTCGAGCTGCCCTCCATCATCGCGATCATCCCAGGAGTTGAGAGCACGCTCGCGCCGATCGTTCCGCCGACATCGGTGACCAGCCTCCCCTCGACGGTGAACTCGTCAGTGCGCTCGATCCCCGCCAAGAGTGAGGTCCCAGGTGTCGCCATCAGAGCGGCCTGGTGTCGACCTTGATTTGCGCTCTTGGCCGGTGGCCTGCCATCGCCGGGGCAGCATAGATCAGCAGGCGCCGGACCCCCTCTCTGAGGGCCCTAGCCCGACCCCGCTCTCCGTGGCGCCCCTCCGCCTGCTCCTCGGGGCCCGTTCGGGTCGGTGAGCCACCGCTCGCTCCGTCTGCCAAGCCGCCCTCATGGTGCCCCTCCGCCCGCTTTGGGCCTGCAGGTTAGGCTTCGCCTGCCCCGGCCTTCGCAGTTCAAACCCCAAACCAGATCGAGTGGACCTATGACCAAGTCACACAGCGACGACGATCAAGCACTGCTTTACGGAACTCGCTTCCTCACCGAAGATGCCCCCGACCGCGCCTTTCCGGCGTGTGGGATGTCGGGTCTTGACGCGATGCGGTTGGTCGATGAGGAACTCGCGGTCGAGGGGGATCCGCAGCGCAACCTGGCGACCTTCGTCACCACCTGGATGGAGCCCGAGGCGCAGCGGATCATCGCCGAAAACCTCTACCGGAACTTCATCGACCATGCCGAGTATCCGATCTCGGCCGAGATCGAGCAACGCTGTATCCGGATGCTGGCCGATCTCTTCCACGCTCCGGGGGAGACGACGGGTGCCCGCACCCAAGGATCCTCGGAGGCGATCATGCTCGGTGCCCTCTCGCTCAAGTGGCAGTGGCGCAAACGTCGCGAGAGCGCCGGCAAACCGACCGACAAGCCGAATCTTGTCTTTGGCGGCGATGTGCACGTGGTCTGGGAGAAGTTCTGTCGCTACTTCGACGTCGAGCCACGGATCGTGCCGTTGCAGGAAGGCAAGTACGTGATCGGAGCGGAGGATGTCGAGCCGCTGATTGACGAGAACACGATTGGCGTCGCCGCCGTGCTGGGAACAACCTTCACCGGCCATGCCGATGACATCGTCGGGATCAACAAGCTTCTGGTCGACCTGAAAAAGGAGAGGGAAATGGACGTCCCCCTTCACGTCGACGGGGCGAGCGGCGGATTCGTCTGGCCCTTTCTCTATCCGGAGTCCAAATGGGACTTTCGCCTTGAGCAGGTGCGTTCGATCAACGTCTCTGGGCACAAGTTTGGACTCGTATACCCGGGCATCGGCTGGCTTGTCTTCCGCGAGTCCGCAGACCTCGCCGAGGATCTTGTTTTCTATGAGAACTACCTCGGCAAGAAAGATGCGACCTTCACCCTCAACTTCTCCACCGGGGCCGCGATGGTTCTTGCCCAGTACTACAACTTCATCCGCCTCGGCCGTGAGGGTTACACCCTGATCATGAATGCGATGGAGAAAAACGCCAATGCACTCGCCGACCATTTGCAGGCCAGTGGCGATTTCGAGTTGATCGGAGCCGACAGGGAGCAGCTGCCGCTTGTCGCCTTCAGGCTCACCGAGGGGAAGAACTACGATGAGTTCGACCTCTCCTGGCAGCTCTCCGCCGAGCGCGGCTGGATGCTTCCCGCCTACACGCTCCCGCCCAACGCCGAAAAGGAGAAGGTCCTGCGAGCTCTGGTCAAGGAGACCCTGAGTCGCCCGCAGGTCGATCGCCTCGCCGAGGACATCGCGCAGGCCTGTTCGACGCTCGAGAAGAAGGGCGGTGCTCACCCCTCCGAGCGCAAACGCGTGAAGACCGGGACTGGTTACTGAGCCAGCCAGGTTCCGCCCTGGCCGACAGTGCTCCCGGCCAACGCTGAAACCTTTCGTCTCGCGCTTTGAGCTTGGGCTCGGGGTCGCTCGGATGAGCGAGATGTGAGAACCGCAGGCCCTCCATCCCTGCTGGCCGTTGCCGGGGCACTGCATCGGCGAAATGCGGGGGCGGGCGGCGCACCGACCCACGCTCACCCGCCCGTCGCGCGCTCGCCCCGCCGCCTGACGATTCACGCTCTCTGTTCGGCTGGCTCCTTTGCAATCCACTGCTCGACCCACTCGCCGGTGATCTGCCTGGTGACGGCGTTGATCCGATTCCAGGTGTTGATCGCCGCGATCGAGACGACAAGCGCGGCTAGCTGGGCCTCGTCGTAGTGGCGGGCAGCCTCTTCCCAGACCTCGTCCGAAACCGCGTCGGGGCGGTCGGCGAGGCGGGTCGCGGCCTCGGTCAGTGCCAGCGCAGCGCGCTCGGCAGCGGTGAAGTAAGGCGTCTCCCGCCAGGTGGCGAGGGTGTTAAGACGCTCGTCGGAGTCCTCGGTGGCCTTCAGCTCGCGGGAGTGCATATCGGCACACACGGCGCAGCCGTTGATCTGGCTCGCGCGCAGCTGCACCAGGTAGCGGGTCTTCGCGGGCACGCCGGAGCGCTGTGTGGCACTGCTCAGATCCTGCAGCGCCGCCATCGCGCCGGGAACGGTCAGTGCCGGGTTTTTGATTCTTGCTTGCATGATCACCATCTCCAAGGGGTCGGGGCTTGATCAATAGCGCCGAGATCACCGGCGCCAGTCCGCCAGTTTGCGCGTGTCTATCGGGATGACACCCGCCGGGGGCAGAAGGTGACAATCGCTCGCCAACAACGGCGCTGAACGGACCAGGATCTCCGTTTGTGCATCATCGGCGACCAACGCTGAGACTCCCAGCGGGCAGGCTGACCTTGTGGCCGAAGCCGATCGCTTTACCTTCGTCACATTTCCCAAATCTCGCGGGTCAAATCGATGACCCCGCGATGGAGGAACGACGCAGTGGACCAACAGGAATGGCTCGCCCAGCAATTCGAGACTCACAGGGCCCATCTGCAGGCGGTCGCCTACCGGATGCTCGGCTCACTGAGTGAGGCAGAAGAGGCCGTCCAGGATGCCTGGGTGCGGCTGAGCCGCACCGATGCAGGTGAGGTGGAGAACCTCGGCGGGTGGCTGACGACCGTCGTCGCCCGCGTGGCCTTGAACCTGCTGCGCTCACGCAACACTAAGCGTGAGCGACCGCTGGATTCGCACGTGCCGGACCCAATCGTCGACCCTCGCGATGGAACCGATCCCGAGCACGAGGTACTGCTCGCCGACGCGGTTGGACTGGCGCTCCTGGTCGTGCTCGAAACCCTCACACCCCCGGAGCGGCTCGCGTTCGTGCTCCACGACATGTTCGCGGTTCCCTTCGAGCAGATCGCGGTCGTCCTCGAACGCTCCCCGGAGGCGTCGCGCCAACTGGCCAGCCGCGCTCGTCGTCGGGTGCGCGGGGCGGCGCCCCCGGCGGACGCCGATCTGAACGCGCAGTGGGAGGTCGTCGATGCCTTCCACGCAGCCGCCCGCAGCGGAGATTTCGAGGCGCTGGTCGCCGTGCTTGACCCGCAGGTTGAACTCAGGGCTGACGGTGGCCTTGTCGGCCCCTCGCGTCATGTCCGCGGCGCCGAGACGGTCGCCGGCCAGGCGCTGATGTGGTCGCGTACCGACCTCACCACGCAGCGGGTGCTGATCAACGGCGCCCCCGGATTCGTCTCGCTGCGGGAAGGCAGGCCATTTTCGATCGGGGCCTTCACCGTGAGGGCCGGAAGGGTCGTCGAGATCGACATCCTCGCCGACCCTGAGCGAATCGCCGAGCTCAACCTGACCGTGCTTGACCGCTGAGCTAGGAGGGCGAGGGAGTCTGCGCGTCCACCGCCCCCGCCGTGCGCGTCTGCTCGTCTTGAAAGGGGGGGTAGGTCTCGCTCAGCAGGTAGATGTAGGAGTCCGAGCGTGCGGTGTAGGAGTTGGCGAGCACCATCATGTCGAAAAGGCCTCGCGGCATCCTGCCGGTGATCAGGATCACGAACCAGGCCGCGATTCCGCCGATCTCAAGCAGCAGGCCCATCACGTAGCGCAGGATCAGGACCGGGATCGCGAGGATGATGCGAAAGAGCGTCTTCAGGCGGCTGTAGCTCGCCAATCTCTCGAAATGCATCCGCACCGGGTAGGCGGTGTCCTCGGAGCCGCCGAAGGAGGGGTAGGGGTCACAGAGCAGGACGGTGTAGGCGGTAAAGCGCGCCAAGAACCGCGTGAAACCCGCTACGAAGTCATAGAGGCCCTCTGGATAGGTGGCGGTGATCAGGATCGCAAACCAGGCGATCACGATCGCGATCGAGGCGACCAGCGCGTACACATACAGCCAGATGATCAGCGGGATCGCCAGGATCAGCCTGAAAAAGGAGGTCAGCCGATTGCGTCGCTCAACGTAGTCGGCTTCGAAGGTGACTGGGTAAGGCACGAGGCGGCTCCATTCTTGTGATGTTCAGTACTTTCGTCGGCCAATTCCCTAAGTGCGCCCAATCTCCTTCACCATCGTCGTCTCCGCAGGGGAGGCCGGCGGATCAAGCGCCGGCCATTTGTGCTGGCGGGGAGCGCGGAGCGATCACTCCGGCGTGAGGGCGATCGGATCATTGCCCTGGCTCTGTTCGGCCCGATTGCGCCCAACCAGCAGGAGTTGCGCCAGCCCGGCGCCGAGGATTCCGGCTCTGCAATCCGACCCATTGATCTGACTCCAGCAGCCCGGCAGGGTTCACCCACCGGCTGAATGCGTTCAGAGACCGTGGTTCCATATCAGGAGCGCGGTATTAGGCTGTTTCTAAGGCTGGGCCTATGAAAGCGAGCCGAGAAGTCGCTATTCTCACGGGAATGGTGTCGGAACGTTCTAATTCCCGCCCCCGAGCGGTGGCTCAAAGCTCCGGCGCCGTTGGCGCCGGTTCCCCTGGTCCTGCGGCCGGGGCTCGAGCCCTCGGCGGGCCGATCCTGCGTCGGGCACGGTCATTGCCCACGCGCCGCTTTTCGCTCGGGCGCCTTCCCCGCGCGGGGTACCTCGGAAGCACTGACGCCGCGCCGGCAGTCTGCTCCTCGGTGGGCCAACGCTCTCAAGCAGCCCGTAGCGGGCTGATCGCGGGAGTTCTGGTGATCGGTTTGCTGGTGGCACCCTTTGCTGCGCCCCGGCCCGCGGCGGCGCAGCCCGGCCCATGGGTGGTTCTGGGCGCTGGGATGAGCGGCGCCATCAACTGGTCGGTAAAGGTCAAAGATCTCGTCGGACCCTCGGGCGCCGGGGCCCAGATCTCAGATCGACCCTGCATCCTGGTCGGCGCTTTTTCACGGGTTGACCAATTTTCCTTCCGTAGAAGCAGCTCCAGGCAGTGTGTGGGAGGGGCGGATCCGCTGACGGCGGATTCACCGCCGCTGATCGCCACCGCAGCACAGCCGAGCGATCACCGATCGGCAAGGGTGACCGCGATCGGGATGATTTTTGGCGCGGCGGTCCGCCGGGTCCAGATCGCGCTAGACGGCGGCCAACTGGTGACGATTCATCTGCGCCGGATGACCCGCAACGGTGCGGATTCTGCCGGCTTGGACCCACTTCGATACGCGGCGTTCACCGTCCGTGGTGCCTGGTGCCTGGAACACCTGGTGAGCCTCGATTCGACCGGCACGGCACTCTGGGACAGCGGCTCGGGCGCCTACCCGTGCGTTGCCGGTCCCAGCCAGCGCTAGGAGAGCCGAAGGCGCTCCTCCGATCGCCTGACGCTCTGGACGGAGTTCCGACGCACGCGGGCTTACCCGCCCCCAGCCAACGCGACCAGGACCTCGCTATCGGGGTGCGTTCACCCTGCGCAGCTCGCCTCCCTCCGAGCGCCACCCGCTCTGCTCCAGAGATCCGCGGGCAAATTCGGCCGGTGGCGCCGCGGTCGGGGATCTGGGGACCCCATCTCAGGCGCAGCGGCCATCGCGCCGTTTTAGGCCAAGCAGCGCAGGCTCGGGTAATCGCCAGCGCCAACCTCCCACTCCATCGGTGCGAATGGGAGAGCGAGGCGAAGACGATGCCGTTGAGCAGGTCCGCGCCGCCGAGAGTCGGGCGCCTTTTGAACCGGCTGCTCGCGACCCATCAGGCCTCCTTCTCCAGCTGGGCCTCCAGGCGCGCAAGCCAGCGGGCGACATAGGCGTAGGTGTCGGCTCCGAGGCGGGCCGCGAGCAGCGGGTAGCGAACCCCTGCCCGCTCCAGAGCCTCGGCCTGGGGGAGGATCTCGGCACGCATCTGGCGGGCGCCGGCCTCGGCCCGGCTGCGCAGTCCTCTCACCAATTCCTGCTGCTCTGCGGCGGGCAAGGCGTCGGCAAAAAAGAGCCGCATGATGCCTTCGTCACGGAAATGGGTCGGCGCCTCCTGGGGCGAGCGCAGCCAGGCGAGCAGGGCCTTCTCGCCGGTCGAGGTCAGCTCATACGCAGAACGACTCCGCGCTCCTTGCGGGTCATCGCGGCGCTTGAGAAGTCCGGCCCGCTCAAGCCGAGCCAGCTCCGGATAGACCTGAGCCAGTGAGGTTGGCCAGAAGAAACGGGTGGAGGCGTCGGCTGCCTTCTTGATCGCATAACCGGAGCTGGCGCCGAGTCGGACCATGCCGAGCATCAGGAAGGCGGGGGGCTTCAACTTCATCAACGCGGCTCCAATCGGGTCGGGAGAACCGGTTCAACAGACCTCTTGCGGATCGTCTGTCTATCTGCTCCGATGTATCACAGGCTTCATATCAAAGGCAGAGAGGAAGGCAAAGCAATGTCCGCCACCAGCGTCCAGGAACCCGCCCAGAGCCTCGGCTTCAGCTCCCAGGAAGAGGAGGTGAGGTTGGCCCAGCTGCCGCTGCGTGGTGAGGTCCCCGGTTGGCTTGCTGGCTCGCTGCTTCGGGTCGGCCCGGCCAAGTTCGAGGTCGGTGAGCAGCGACTGCGCCACTGGTTCGACGGGCTGGCGATGCTGCACCGCTTCACGATCGACGCCGGTGTGGTCTCCTACGGCAGTCGCTTCCTCGAGAGCCACGCCTACCGGGCGGTGAAGGAGAGCGGCAGGCTCACCTACAGCGAGTTCGCCACCGACCCCTGCCGTTCGATCTTCAAACGGGTGCAGGCCCTGTTCACCACGGAGGCGCTCTCCGATAACGCGGGGATCAATGTCGCCAGGCTGGGCGAGCGCTTCATCGCGATGACCGAGACCCCGCTGCCGGTCGAGTTTGACCCCGAGACCCTCGCCAGCGCCGCGGTTCGCCCCTACCGACCCCTGGGCCACCTCTCCACCGCCCATCCCCATGCCGGCGCCGAGTCTGGCTCACTGCTGAACTACGCCGCCAAGCTCGGCCCGCGCAGCAGCTACCGTTTCTTTGAAATTCCGCCGCAGCAAGGGGAGCCGCGGCTGATCGCCAGCCTGCCGGTGCGCGAACCAGCCCTGATGCATTCCTTCGGCCTCAGCCAGCGGTGGCTGGTGCTCGCCGAGTTCCCACTGCTCGTCAATCCGCTGCGGCTTGCCTTCGCCAACAAGCCCTACATCGAGAATTACCGCTGGCGCCCCGAGCGCGGCACCCGCTTCACCCTGATCGACCGCGAAAACGGTGAAGTGATCGGGGGCTTTGTGAGCGAGGCCTGTTTTGCCTTTCATCACGTCAACTCCTACGAGGAGGGCGAGGCGGTCGTGGTCGATCTCTGCACCTACCCCGATTCCGGCATCGTCGAGGACCTATACCTCGACCGCCTGCGCGAAGGCAAGCCGGTTCCGGCCGCAGAGCTGACCCGCTTTCGCCTCGATATACCGGGGCGTACGGTGAGCCGGGAGCAACTCTGTAAAGGAGGCCTGGAGCTGCCGCGGATCAATTACCGAGACTGCAACAGCCGTCCCTACCGCTACGTCTGGGGCAATGACCTCGGTCCAAGCGGCTGGGTCGAGCAGATCGTCAGGGTCGACCTCAGGGACGGCTCGAGGCGTTCCTGGTCAGAGTCGGGCGCCTTTCCAGGGGAGCCGGTTTTCGTCCCCCGACCCGGCGCGGCGGATGAGGACGATGGGGTCCTGCTCTCGATCGTCCTCGACTCCGGCCGCGGTGCCTCCTACCTGCTTGTCCTTGATGCAGCAGATCTCCGGGAGCTCAGTCGGGCGATCGTTCCTCACCACATCCCCTTCAGCTTCCACGGTCAGTTCGTCGAGTCCTGATCGATCTGGAAGGGGGGCCGGCTGGCGACCCAACCGATCAATGGCTGATCCCTATTTCGTGGATGGGATGGGAGGGCTGGGGAGCGGGGATGGTCAGGGTGGCGCTATTGATCGGCAATCAAGCGCTCGATCTGAGCAGACCCGTGAGCTACTCGAGCTGCCTGATCCTCGCCCGCGGGGATTGGATCTGGCGGGCCTTGCCGCACCCCGGTGAATGCAGCCAGCGGATCTGAGCCCCCCCAACTGCCCGTCGATGAGTAGGGGCGGAATCGGATGAAGGCGGACTCGTGATGGAAGGGGCGGGCGCGATCGGCTCTGACCGCAGCTTGGTGGGCACCTTGCTTTCGGTAGGCGTAGTCGCGCATCTCAGCTGCACTTCGCCACAGCGAAAAGGTTGAGAGCAGGCGCGGGGGGCGGGCGAGACCGGTTGAGGCGAGCAGTCCCGGGTGGGTCAGCACCTCGCCTTCAGCCGGCGCGGCGCTCTGCAGGAACGGGGCGCCGCGGCCCAGACGCAGCCGACCCAGGGTGAGCACCGCGACCGGCTCCCCATCGTCGGTCGCCCGCTCCTGGCTTGGAAGATCAGGCATACCCGACCAAAAGCCCGAGACCCGCAGCGGCTCCATCCGCACATTCCAACCATCGGCAAATCGCCTCGCGAGGGGATGGCGGCGAGAGAACTCCTCAACCGCGCCGTCATCCTCCCAGGCGGCGATCAGCCCCACCCTTCCGGGCTGGGGTGCGGGCAGCAATCGATCGCCGAGCAGCGCCGTGATCACGGTCTCGGCGTAGCGCAAACCGGGGATCGATGCGGGCTCGGGGCTTTCGCGCAGGACCAGCGGCGTCGTCCGCCAGCCGACGGTGGCGAGATGCACGGAAACGATCATTTTGCTCCTTCCTTCACTTATGGCACTAACCTAGGGGCGATTAGGAAGCGTGGAGACCGTACCTAGGGGGAGTTAGGTTGTCAACCGGAACCCGGCAGGCGTCTGGAGAGAATCAGCCGCGAAGGCGGCTCAGCGCCGCCGCTCGCCGAGAGGTGATCGTGGCGGCCGCGGCGGAGCTCTTTGCGGAAATGGGCTACCGGGGAGCCTCGATCGAGGAGATCGCCCGGCGTTCGGGAGTGACGCCGCCTGTCCTCTATGACCATTTCGAGTCCAAGCGCGCGCTCTACGGGGAGTTGCTCGAGCGCCATTTCGCCGACCTGCGCAAGGTCTGGCGCGAGTATCTCCTCGCCGAGGGACCCCTGGAAGAGCGGGTCGCCTCTTCCCTGGACGCCTGGTTTGCCTATATCGAAACCCACCCCTTCGCCGGGCGGGTGCTCTTTCGCGATAGCACCGGAGACCCCGAGTTAGACGCGATCCACGCCGAGGTCGCCGGCCGCAGTCGCGAGAAACTTCAGCCTCTTTTTGTCAGCGAGCCGGGGCTGGGAAATATCGCAGGCCCGCTTTCGGGTGAGGGAATCGAGATGGTCTGGGTGGTTTTGCGGGGCGTCCTGCAGGGACTGGCGATGTGGTGGTTCGAGCACCCGGGGGTGCCGCGTGAGCGCGTCGTCAGCACCGCGATGAACGCGCTCTGGGTCGGCTTTGAGAGGGTGCAGCGCGGTCAGGCTTGGAATCCCGGAGGCCGCGGGCGAGGCTCAGGCGGGCGAGGCTGAGGGTGCCTCGCCGGGAGGTTGCTCGGCGGCTTCGGCGGCGGTGTCTTCGGCGTGGTAGCGCTCGAGCAAGCGCCGCTCCTCCTCGTGTTTGGGAAAGCGGAAGAAGACGAGGGCTGCGCCGAGGCAGATCGCGATTATCCCCGCGGTGTAGGCCCACTGGTCGCCCTGCAGGAAGGAGGTCTTGGCGGCGGCGATGATCTGGCTGCTGTAGTGGGGGTACTGGGCGGCGGTATCGGCGGCGCTTGAGAAGGACTTCGTCAGCTCGCCTTCGACGTTTTCGCTGACCTTGGCGCCGCTGGGCGAGGAGGCGATCGCCGCACCAGCCGCCGCCGCGTAGCCGGCGGTGAGCAGGGCGCCGAGGATTGACTGCATGATCGCCCCGCCGAGGTCGCGCTGCAAGTCGGCGGTACCGGATGCCATGCCGGCGCGGGTGACCGGCACCGAGCCGGTCAGCGAGCGGGAGGCGGGAGTGCCCGCAAAGCCGACCCCGATCCCGATGAAGGCGTAGCCGAGCCCGACCTTCCAGTAGGGGATGCCGTCCTTCCAGAGCAGCAGCATGGTGAGGAAGCCGAGCACACAGAAGACGTAGCCGATCAAGAGCGTGAAGCGGGCGCCTTTGGCCTCGACCAATATGGCCGAACGGGGAGCGACCACCACCATCAAGAGCGCCGCCGGCAGGATCGCCAGGCCCGAGTCCAGGGTCGAGTAGCCGAGCACGTTCTGGAGGAACTGCTGACCGATGAACATCGCCCCCATCAACGAGCCGAAGACAATGATCCCGGCGCAGGCCGCGACCCAGAAAACGCGGCGCGCGGCCACCTCGAGGTCATAGAGCGGCGAGGCGGCTCGGCGCTGGCGCAGGACGAAGGCGCCCGCCGCGGCCAACGCGACCACCCCGAGGGCGATCGCCACCGTCCCCTTGCCGGGAACGGGTGCGAGGTTGATTCCCAAGACCAGGGCGGCGATCAGCAAGACCGAGAGGATGCCGCCGAGGTTGTCGACCGCCTCCGTCGTCTCGTTGACGTGGGCGGGGACAAGGCGCCAGGCCATGAGGAAGGCAAGCGCGGCGAGGGGCAGGGTGATGTAGAAGACCGAGCCCCAGGCGAAGTGCTCCAGCAGGGCGCCGGAGAGCAGCGGCCCAAGCGAGGCGATCGCGCCTCCGATCGCCGACCACAGTGCAATCGCCCTGGTCCGGGCCGCCCCCGACCACAGGGCCGTGATCAGGGCGAGCGTGGTCGGGAAGGCCATGCCGGCCGCGACTCCACCGATCAGGCGGGCGATGAAGAGGACGCCGATCGAGGGCGCGAGCCCGGCGAGCAGCGAGGCCGGGACCGAAAGCCCCATGCCGAGCATCAGCATCATCTTGCGCCCGTAGCGGTCCCCGAGCGCGCCGAGGTAGAGCACCGAGGTGGCGAGGCCGAGCGAGTAGCCGACGGCGACCAGGTTGAGCGAGGTCTGCCCGGCATTGAAGGCCTTGCCGATGTCGGGCAGGGCGACGTTTGCCACCGCCAGGTTGAGGTTGGCCACCGCGGCGACCAGGATCAGCGCGGCGAGTACGAGACTCCCCCGCTTCGGAGCGCTCGATTCCATCGACCTAAACCTCGATCCAGGTGCCGGACGGGCCCAGGTTGCGCACCGGGGTCGCGCCGATTCGGCTCTCACATCCCCACGACTCGTGGATGTGGCCACAGACCGCCAGCCGGGGGGACTTTTCTTCGATCGCCTCCAGCAATGCCTGGCTGCCGAAATGCATCCCGGCCCCGTTATCGTCGCAATGGCCCTGCGGGGGAGAGTGAAGGACGAGGATTGAGCCCGCCGGGCAGGGGGCGAGCAACCTCGCCGCGGCCTCCTCATCGAGGTCAAAGCTCCAGTCCCACGGTGTCACCGGCACCCCTCCGCCCAGACCGAAGAACTCGAGGCCCCCGATCTTCGTCCCCTCGCCGTGCAGGACCATCGCCGCAGCCCATCCCGAGGCGACCTCGCGCAGCGCCTCGACCGTCTCATTGTTGCCCGCCACCAGCACGGTCGGCGTAGCGATCCCCTCAAGGGCTGCGATCGTCTCCTCCAGTCCCTCGTGAACCGAGGCGAAATCGCCGGCCCCGATCACAACGTCAGCTTCGTCAGACATTGCGACCAACGTCGCCGCCTGTCGCAGGTCCCGGTGCAGGTCGCTGAATGCGAGCAGCCTCACGGCCTCCAACCTATCCGCTCCTGCGGCCGGGGTCGGCGGATTGCCCGGCCAGAGCAAGATGTGAATTTCCTCAAGATTCCTTAAACGCCGTTTTACGGGAGTCGAGAAGGCTTGCCCGGTGAATCCGGACCTCCGACGTCGCGGGCGGGGGCCAATCCGGCCCTGGCGCCGGGTGCGGCGCATCGTCCTGATCGCGACTTCAATCTGCCTGGTGCCCGTCGCCCTCTCCTACTTCCCGGCGGTGGTTGGTTTCCGCAATCTCAGCTTCAGCATCGCCAGCGTCGAGTGGATGCGAGCCCACGGCGGCAACGGCGTCGTCTCCCAGATCGAGGACTGGTACTACACGCTGACCGCCCCCGCCAAGGGCGGGCCGACCCTGAGCTCCCTACCGCGGGTCGGGGTCGGTGCCGACGGCTCGACCCAGGTCTACCGCCCGGCGCCGATCAGGCCGCTGATCCACCCGTCACTCCCCGGTGAGGGCGTCTGGCACGCGGCGGCCGCCCACGCCGGCCCCGAACCACCGGTCCTGCTGAGCACCTTCCGCAGCTCCCGCGAATACCCCCGTTTCGTCGCCGGGGTCGCCTGGATCGACACCAAGCGAACCCATCTCGAATACATGCCGGGCCTCGCGGAGCCGCCTGAAATCTCCCACCGGGGACCGGCGGAGGTACCGCCGAGGATGCGCAGGCAGCTCGTCGCCACCTTCAACGGCGGCTTTCCGCTTGAAACCTCCAACGCCGGGCTGATCTACCGCGGCCGCGTCGTCGCCTCGATGGTCAACGGAATCGCGACCCTGGTCCAGTATCGCGACGGGAGGATCGACATCGTCCGCTGGCACGGGGGCACGATCGGCGGCCATGACATCTGGTTCGCCAAGCAGAACCTGCCGCCGATCGTCTCCGCAGGACGGCTAAACCCGAATCTCAGCGATGGCCCCGAATGGGGGGCCACGGTCAACAACGCCGTGCGGGTCTGGCGCTCGGGGTTGGGGGTCGATTCCCACGGCAACCTGATCTACGCCGTCGGCAACTACCAGACCGTCGGCTCGCTGGCCGAAATCCTGCGCCGGGCCGGTGCGGTGCGCGCGATGGAGCTCGACATCAACGAAGACTGGGTCAGCTTCAACACCTACCGCCACCCCGGAGCGCTCGACCCCTCCAAGCTGTTGCCCGAAATGTATCGGCCGGCCGATCGCTACCTGACCCCCGACGAACGCGATTTCTTTGCCGTCTATCTGAGGGGAGGAGGTCCGGGCGCATGAGGGCACCCCGGCGAATATCTCCGGCGGCCCGCGCTCGCCGCACCCTGCTGGTCGACCTGGTGGCCGCGGTGCTCCTTGCCGCCGTCGTCCTGCAGCTCGCCTCAGGACTCGGAGTGATCGGCTTCTTCGGCCTGCCGATCCTGCTCCTCGGGTTGCTCTGGGTCGCGCTTGAGAGGTCGCGCTCCCATTTCAAGCATCGGCGCCGGCGGGCCCCCCAAGGCCTCCACCCCGAAGGCCCCTGAACAGGCGGCGCAGGCGCCGCGGCCTAACCGGCTCCTCCGCGTCCCGTGCCGCCAGGTCGAAGTAAAGGAGGGTGCGCCCGAGCGCGACGTAGGGAATCAGGAGGGCGAAGACGACCGAGCCAAAGACGTTGATCCAGGCGAGCGAGAGGTTGGCGAAGATCAGCGCGAAGCCGAGCACCGGCCCGGTGATCACGCTGAGTGCCCAGAGAAAGCCCGCGACCCGCACGGTGTGCCACCAGCGGCCGCTGACCAGGCGCGAGCTGCGGCGAAACGCCTCGCGCAGACCTCTGTCCTCGAAGAGGATCTCCTGCTGGACGAACTGCCAGTCGACGTATTTCCAGATGGCGAAGGGAATGCCGATAATCGTCAGGGCCATCAGGGTGACGCCCAGTGTCGCCAGCAGCTGCCCCCCGACCACTCGCCAAAAGCACCGCAGCATGCCGCGATAGGAGGCGAGGAAGCCCGCGGAGGCTCCCGCGACCAAGAGGCGCATGAAGACGATGATGACCGCGGCGACGATCGCCCCTGCCACCGGCTTGCCGAAGGAGTCGATCAGGTCGCCGATCGCCAGGTGCAGGCCGGTGAGGCCGGCCGACCCGTCCACCCGCCGCCCTTCCCCACCGCCGACGATCAGCGCCTTCAGTCCCTCAACTGCGCCGACGATCGGGATTGCGGTCAGCCCAATCGGAACCAGAACGCGCCAATGGCGACCGTAGAGCTGCCGCGCGGCACGGATCAGCTGGCCGAAGGCACGCCGACCACGCAGCTGCTGCAGATCGACGGGACTCCACTTGGTGACTCCGACAAAGAGGAGCAGGAGCGCCGCGATGCCGAGCACCACGGCGATCGCGGCGGGGCGCGACTTGGCCTCCAGGTTGACGATGTGCGAGGCGGTCGCGACGGCGCCGCAGAAGGCGCCGGTGACCGCTGGGCCGAGGACCGAGGCGCCCGGCAGTCGCGGGCTGGTCGAGCGCTGGCCTTCCATCCAGGTGAACGGTTCCCGCCACTGGGTCTTGGTCTGCGGTCCGGTCGGGCCGTTGTTGAATCCCTTCTCCTTTTGGCCCCAGTGGCCGCTGTAGGTGAGCCAGGCGAAGCGGCCGCCGGCGCTCGGGCGCTCGGGTATCAGCACCGGACGCGGGACGAGGCGACGCAGCGGTTCGGTTGTGTTGTCGCAGCCGAGGCCAGACCCATTCTGTCCGTTCTCGACGTAGATCGCCGAGCCGTAGAAGGTCGCGTGGGAGCCGGCGGCGGGGTAGACGATGGGATGGGTCCCCTGCTTTTCGACCTTGGCATCTCCCCAGCCGGCGGTCTCGCCGCCGCCGTGTTGGAAGAGGACCATCTCGCTGGGGCCGCCGGCCAGCGCCGCCCTTGCATTCGGCTCCGGGAAGGCGATCTGCATCCCCTCCCAATCGCCCTCATGAACGTCGTTGAACTGGTTGAAGTACCAGAAGAACCAGTACTGCACGACGAGGCCGGGATTGCCGGGTTGGCGGGCGATGCGGGCGTAGGTCACGGCGGGTGCTCTGCCCTGCCGTTTGAGCGCGGCGAAATCCCTGGCGTACACGCAGGTGTCCCCGAGTGGATCGCCGGGGAGGTTGAGGTAGAAGCGCTCACCGAGACCGGCGATGTCGCCTGCGGTGGGCGCCCTCTTAACGCTCACCTGACCCCTGCCGGGCACCTCCTCGCTCAGCTCCACCGCGGGGTTGTCGAGCACGGTGCTGACCGCGGTCGGCTGGTACTGCTCCTCGGAGGTGTCGCAGGGCGGATCCTCCTGGGTGCGCAGCATCATGATCGGCGAGTAGGTGTCGACCAGCCTCTGCGCGGCGCCGCGTTGCCCCGCCTGCGCGGTGCAGGGCAGGCAGAGCGCCGCGCTCGCCGCGACCATGAACGACAGACAGCGCCGGCCGAACACCGGGCCAACGTAGCAGCGCCACTCCCGCCCCTCGTCGGCGGTGCAGTTCGGTAATCTCGCCGACGTCATGCCTCCCATCTTCTGGATCGGCCTCGGACTTGCCGGATTTGTCTTTCTTGTCGGCGTCATCAGCGGCGCCAGGTCGCGCACGGCGACGGTTGCAAGCGGTGCGGCGATCGGTGCCTACCTGGGCGTGATGATCGCCTTCCCGTTGCTTGCCATCGGTCTCGCCACCAGTTAGCAGCCCATCGCCCACCCGACCCTCGACAGCCCCGCCGAGTGGGAGGTCGAGGAGGCCGAGGGGGGCGGGCCGTTCACAACTCGAGTCAGCTGGCGCCTGCCGCAGGGAGGGAGCGCCGTCTGGTCCTCGCGCGCGGCGCGCAAGCGAGGCACGCTCGCCCTGATCTCGGCGGCGGGCGACTCGGCCGGTACCGCATCGGCCGAGCCGGGCACGGCGCGGCGCCTGCGTCGGATCAACGCGCTCGCCGCGAGCGCCTTCCTGATCGGTGGCTCGCTGTTTGCGCTCGGCGCAGCGCTATCGCAGTCCGGCGTCGACGCCAAGACCTGCTCCTCCGTCTTCCTTGTCGGTGGCATCTTCTTCAGCGGCGGCGGCTTTGCCTCGCTTCTGCAGGCGCTAAACGGACCGCGGGGAGTGAGCCCCGACGGTGCGCTGAGGGTGCGGCCGTGGCGCTGGTGGGCCTATGAGCCCGACCGCCTGGAGTGGCTCAGCGCCCTCATCCTCTTTGTCGGCACGCTGGTCTTCGCGATCAACATCCTTGACTCGTTCATCATCGGCCTTTCCACCGCGCTGCAGAACCGGCTGGTCTGGTCGCCGGACATGATCGGCTGCTCGCTCTTCCTCATTTCCGGCCACCTGGCGATGATCGAGATCTGCCACGGGCGCCCCTGCTGGCGTCAGCGCGATCTCGGCTGGTGGATCGTCGTCGTCAACCAGCTCGGTTCGGTCCTCTTCATGCTCGCCGCCGTGGCTTCCTTCGTGCGCCCGGCGACGGGCTCGCTCGCCAACGTCTCGATCGCCAACTGGGGCACGTTCGCCGGTGCCGCCTGTTTCGCGCTCGGCGGCCTGCTCCAGGAGTTCGAGCGCCCCGCTTGAGAGGATTCCTCTTGTGAGTGAGGCAACCAAGCGCGAGGCCCCCCGCACTGAGCGGGTGCTGCCCGGGGTGTGGCGCCTGCGTCTGGCGCTGCCCTGGCCTGGGGTGCCGCACGGGAACGCTTGGGCGATCGCCGCCGACGGCGGCATCATCCTTATTGACACCGGGATCGGCGGCAGGGACAGGTTGCGCCAGTTCGATCTCGCCCTCGCCCAGGCCGGCTTCGGGCTGGAGGATGTCCGCCTGCTCGTCTGCACCCATTCCCACACCGACCACTACGGTCTGGCGGCACCGATCACCGAGGGCGCCGGCTGTGAGCTGTGGATGCACCCCGCCTGGGAGCACGTTCGGCTTCTCGCCGATGACCCCGCCGCGGCGCTCGAGCAACGGCTTGAGGTCGCCCGCCAGAGCGGCGTGCCGCCGGCGTCCCTGGAGCGCTATCGCGTGTCGCGCGATGGAGAGCAGGAGACCGGGATCGACGCGATCAAGGTCCCCGATCGCGATCTCCTGCCCGGGATGGAGGTGCAGACGGACCTCGGCGCCTGGCAGGTGCACGAGACTCCTGGCCACGCTCCTTCCCACGTCGTGCTGCACCAGCCCGAGCGCCGGCTGATGATCTCCGGCGATCACCTGCTCGGCCGCACCGTCCTCTTCTTTGACCATGGCCACAGCCCCGATCCGGTCGGCGAGTTTCTGCGCAGCCTCGATGAGGTCGAGCCGCTCGCAGTCGATCTCTGTCTTCCCGGCCATGGCCGTCCCTTTCGCGACCCGAAGGCGAAGATTGCCGAGGCCCGGCGCCAGGTCGATGAGCTGCTCGAGCGGGTGGGCGGGGCACTCACCGGGGGGGAGAAGACAGCCTTTGAGATAGTCGGGGAGATCGTCGGCTCTGAAAACCTCAACACCCCGGTCAGTGCCTGGGTGCTTCAGATCGTCCTCTCCTGCTTGGACCACCTGGCGATCGGGGGGGAGGTGGTGCGCGCCGAGGCGAGCGATCCCCAGCGGTGGAGGGCGGCCTAGATGGCGAGAGTGAGGAAATTTCTACGGCTCCTGCGCGATCCGAAGCGGATGTGGCGCCAGCACCGGCGGCTCTCGATCGCCCTGCTCGGCGCCACCGTATTGGTGGCGGCCGGAATCGTGGTCGGCTATGAGCTGCTCAAGCGCCCGCCCGACGTCCACAACGCCAACGTCGCCTTCCGGCCCCAGAGGCCGCCCAAACAGAAGGTGAGGACCGTCAACTGGCCGATGTTCGGCCTCAACCCGGCGCGCACCCGCTACCTGCCGGCCAAGGGGATAAAGCCCCCCTTTCGCCTGCTCTGGCACTACACCGAGCGGCCGTTGTTGGAGTTCCCGCCCGTCTACGCCAACGGCCGCCTCTACGCGGTAAACAACAGCGGGACCGCCTTTTCTTTGAACGCGAACACCGGCAAGGTGCTGTGGCAGCGCAGCATCGGCCGGCTCAACGCGTCCTCTCCGACCTTCTACAAGGGTCGTCTTTACATCGTCAACCTCGACCCCGGGCATGTGGTGAAGCTCGACGCGGGGACCGGGCGTGTGATCTGGCGCCACGCCCTGCCCGGGCGTGCAGAGTCCTCCCCCTTGGTCCTGGGCAACACCCTCTACTTCGGCTGTGAAAGCAATGAGCTCTTCGCGCTCAGCACTCGCAACGGCCACGTGCGCTGGGCGACGACCCTCGCCGGCCCGGTCAAGTCGGCGCCCGCCTATGCCAACGGGACACTCTTCGTCGGTGACTACGGCGGCGATATGAACGCGGTCAACGCCGCCACCGGCAAGCTGCTGTGGCAGAGCGGCTCACTCGGCAACGGCTTTGGCAGCGGCGGCGAGTTCTACTCGACCCCGGCGGTTGCATTCGGCCGCGTCTACGCGGGCAACAATGACGGGCGCGTCTACAGCTATGACACCAAGAACGGGGCGCTCGCCTGGACCCACTCGACCGGCGGCTACGTCTACTCGGGCCCGACCGTGGCCAGCACCCAGCACTCCCCGCCGACCGTGTATATCGGCTCCTTTGACGGCAACGTCTACGCGCTCAACGCCAAGAACGGTGAAACTCGCTGGGAGCGCTCTGCTGGGGGGTCGGTGATCGGCTCGCTCTCGGCCGTCGGTGAAATCGTCTACGCGGCGGAGTTCACCACCGGCTCCACCCTCGGCTTCCAGATGAAGACCGGTCGCCAGGTCTTCCACTACAAGACCGGCACCTACACCCCGGTGATCTCCGATGGCCGCCGCATCTATCTGGTCGGCTACTCCTCCATCAACGCCCTGGAACCGTTCAAGCCCAGGCCGGCGAAGCGCTCCGCTCGCCGCCGCAGCCGCGCCGACCGGCACCCGCCGGGTTAGGGCGCTCCGCCGATCAGCACCGAGG
>JBAVAR010000151.1:0-1544 GCA_049585815.1 Solirubrobacterales bacterium | reverse complement strand
CATTATCTCTGGACTCGCGACAGGTAATTATCAGCTCGTCGTATCGAATCCCGGTTTTGCAACCAAAGAAACGCCCGTCACCCTGGGGACCACCGAGGCGCCGGCCTCGCTGCGCATCTCTCTGGCCGTGGGCTCCGTGAGCAGCGCCATAACCGTGAATGGCCGGGCGGACGACCTTGTCGGCATCGCCGTTTCCGCCACCCAGGGAACGGTGGGCGCAACGGAAATCCAGGATCGTCCGATTCTTCGTGCGGGAGAAGTTATGGAGACAATGCCCGGTCTCATCATCACTCAGCACGCCGGCGGCGGCAAGGCCAACCAATATTTTCTGCGCGGCTTCAATCTCGACCACGGTACGGATTTCGCCACGTTCCTCGACGATATGCCGCTGAACCTGCCGTCGCACGCGCACGGCGAAGGGTATTCGGACATGAACACTGTTATCGACGAACTTGTGCAGCGAGTGAATTTCCAGAAAGGTCCCTATTACGCCGAGGTCGGGAACTATGGCTCAACTGGAAACGCCGATCTGGTGTTTTTCAAGACGCTACCGCAGACCTTCTTCGATTTTGAAGGCGGCATGTATGGCTATGCGCGGGGAGTATTCGGCGCATCGCAAAAGCTTGGCTTGGGCAATTTGCTGATCGGAGGAGAAGCCTACTACGATGACGGCCCCTGGAAGCATCCGGATGGTTATGCCAAATTCAACGAACTTGTCACCTACAGCCGGGGCGGAGACGCCCATGGTTTCAGCATCACGGCGCGCAGTTACCATGGAAAATGGAACTCGAGCGATCAAATCCCTGATAACGCCGTGCCCCTTGTGGGTTTCTTCGGCGCCTTGAACCCGGCCGACGGTGGCAATTCCGGGCGTTATAGTCTACAGGGCGAATGGCATCACGCCAGCACAAATTCCGAAACGCAAATCACGGCCTACGGGTTTTATTATGATCTCGACCTGTTTTCCGATTTCACTTACTACCTGTATGACCCCATCAAGGGCGACCAGTTCGAACAGCACGACACGCGCTGGGTAGGTGGACTGGACGCACGCCACACGATTTCGAGCGAGTGGTGGGGCCGCAGGGTGGAAAACTCGTTCGGCCTGCAGCTCCGCAGCGATTGGATCAGCAACGGCCTTTACCGGGCGGAGAATCGCATGCGTGTGGCGAAAGAAGACGTACTCGCTCCCTATGCCGGCGAGCCCAACGGTTATTTGCCCGCGGACACGGATGTGAATAAATTTACGGACACGCTGGGAAGTTTCTATGGGGAAAATAAAATCCAGTGGACAAACAAATTCCGCTCGGTCCTGGCCCTGCGCGGCGACGAGGACAAAGGTGTCATCACCAGCTTTTCCGACCCTCGCAATTCCGGTTCGGTCGCCAAGTTCCTGCCCAGCCCAAAATTGAGTCTGGTTTTCGGCCCGTGGGCCGATACTGAAATCTACGCCCAGGGCGGATTCAGTTTCCACAGCAACGACGTGCGTGGCGCAACGCAAAACTATGAACCGATTTCGCCGGACTATCCTTACCCCAATACGC
>JBAVAR010000150.1:0-17743 GCA_049585815.1 Solirubrobacterales bacterium | reverse complement strand
CCGTGGCGCCACCGCCCGGCGCCAAGCCACCGCGGAAGCGCGCAGGACCCGGGCCCGGGTCGAGCGCGAGGCCCGCAGGCGCCAGCGCACCGTCGAGACCACCCTGAAGCGCAACCGCACGGAGGTCGAGCAGCGGGTGCGCAAGGCAATCGACGAGCAGAGCACTCGCGCCCAGGATCTGGTCGATCAGGTCGCCGAGCAGATCTCCACTCTGCGCTAGGGCCGCGCTCCACCCCCGCCCGGCGCGAGCGGCCCCAGGCGTTTTCAGCCGATTCGCCGCTCGCCGTGGGCGGGGGGGGGTGTGAGGGCGCTGAGGTGCGGGCCGTAGCCAGGCCGCTAATTTCGTGGGGCGAGCACGGCGGCGCCGGATCACGCCCTGCGCAGCGTTTTGCTGCACCGCAGGTGTCGAAATTGCGTTGGATCCAAGGCGCGGCGCTGCGGCGGGAACCCAGGTAGCATCGTCGGATGAGCACCTGCGTGGTCACGGGAGGCGCCGGCTTCCTCGGTTCCCATTTGTGCGAGCACCTGCTTGGCAAGGGTGATCGGGTGATCTGTCTCGACAATCTCGAGACCGGCTCGCTGCAGAACATCGAACACATCCGCGAACCGCGCTTTGAGTTTCGCAACGTCGACATCACCGATCACGTCGACGTTCCCGAGGAGGTCGACTTCGTCTACCACCTCGCCTCTCCGGCGAGTCCGATCGACTACCTGCGGTTGCCGCTGCAAACCCTCAAGGTCGGCTCCTACGGCACTCACCACATGCTCGGCCTGGCCAAGTTCAAGCGCGCCCGCTTTCTGATTGCCTCGACCAGCGAGGTCTACGGAGACCCGCAGGTTCACCCCCAGCAGGAGGAGTACTGGGGACATGTCAATCCGATCGGACCCCGCGGGGTCTATGACGAGGCCAAGCGCTACGCGGAGGCGCTGACCATGGCCTATCGCCGCCAGCAGGGCCTTGACACCGCGATCGTTCGCATCTTCAACACCTATGGCCCGCGGATGCGACCACACGACGGGCGGGCGATCCCGACCTTCCTGCGCCAGGCGCTGCAGGATCGGCCGTTGACCGTGTTCGGCGATGGCAGCCAGACGCGCAGCTTCTGCTACGTCGACGACCTGATCCGCGGAATCGTTGCCCTCGCCGAGTCCGATGCGCACTCGCCGGTAAATATCGGCAACCCCGACGAGTTCACCCTCCTCGAGTTGGCAAAGGCGGTCGTCGAGGTGACCGAGTCCCGCTCGGAGATCGTCCATGAGCCGCTTCCGGTCGACGACCCTCAGCAGCGGCGCCCCGACATCTCCCGCGCCCGTGACCTGCTCGGCTGGGAGCCACAGATCGAGCTTCGAGATGGGCTGCGCAAGACGATCGCGCAGGCCGGCGTTGAGCGCCTGGTCGGCGCCTCAGACTGACCGGCCGCCTGGCTCTCTGCCTCCGTTGCCCTCTACAAGGTCCTGGGATGGGCCTGGTTCCGGTTCAATATCCTCCGCCGCCATGTCTGACAGTGCTGATGAGACTCCCGGGGAGGACACCTCCCGCACGATCGCCCCGGTGGTCGGCCCCGATGACCCCCGTGTCTTCACCGATTCGGGGATTGAGATCCAGCGACTCTACGCTGAGGAGGACGTCGCCCCGGGCCTGGAGGAGCGCCTGGGGGTCCCCGGCTCGCCGCCATTCACCCGCGGAATCCACGATGGGATGTACCGCGACCGGCTGTGGACGATGCGCCAGTACGCCGGATTCGCCACTCCGGAGGACACCAACGAGCGCTACCGCTACCTGATCGAGCACGGATCGACCGGGCTCTCGATGGCCTTCGACCTGCCGACCCAGCTCGGCCGCGACTCCGATGACCCACTCTGCCACGGTGAGGTCGGCCGCACCGGAGTGCCGATCGACACGATCGAGGATATGCGGATCTGCTTCGATCAGATCCCGCTGGACGGCGTCTCCACCTCGATGACGATCAACGCCCCGGCGGCGATTCTGCTGCTGCTCTACGAGCTTGTCGGCGAGGAACAGGGAGTCCCCTCCGAGAAGCTTCGCGGCACCGTCCAGAACGATGTGCTGAAGGAGTACATGGCGCGCGGCAACTACATCTATCCGCCGGCGCCGACGATGCGCCTCACCACCGACATCTTCGAGTACTGCCGCGAGCGGGTGCCGAAGTGGAACACGATCTCGATCTCCGGCTACCACATCCGCGAGAAGGGCTGCTCGGCTGTGCAGGAGGTGGCCTTCACCCTCTCCAACGCGATCGCCTACGTCGAGGCAGCACTGGAGCGTGGTCTTGCAATCGACGAGTTCGCCCCCCGCCTCGCCTTCTTCTTCAACTGTCACAACAACGTCTTCCAGGAGATCGCCAAGTTCCGCGCGGTGCGCCGGATGTGGGCGAAGATCGTCGCCGAGCGATTCGGGGCCCAGGACCCCAACTCGATGAAGATCCGCTTCCACACCCAGACCGGAGGGGTGACGCTGCAGGCACAACAGCCGGAGGTGAACATCATCCGCGTCGCCCTGCAGGGCTTTGCCGCGGTCAGTGGCGGCACCCAGTCGCTGCACACCAACGGATTCGATGAGGCGCTGGCCCTGCCGACCGAGCGCTCGGCGCGGATCGCCCTCCGCACCCAGCAGGTGCTCGCCTTTGAGTCCGGTGTCGCCGAGACCGTCGACCCCTTCGCCGGCTCCTACTTCGTCGAGTCGCTGACCGATGAGATCGAAGCGCGTGCCTGGGAGCTGATGGGCAGGGTTGAAGATCTGGGCGGCTCGGTGGAGGCGCTGGAGTTCATGCAGCGCGAGATCGAGGAGTCGGCGCACTCCTACCACGAGCGCTACAGGAGCGGCCAGGACATCATCGTCGGCGTCAACAAATTCGTCACCGATGAGGTCGATGACATCGACATCCTCAGGGTCGACCCGGAGTCCGAGCAGCGCCAGCTCGCCCGGCTCAGGACATTCAAGGGTCGCCGCGACCAGGAGGCGGTCGATCGCCGGTTGGACGCCATGCGCGACGTCGCCCGCGGCGAGGGCAACCTCTTGCACCCGATCCGCGCCGCCCTCGCCGCCGACGCCTCGATCGGCGAGGTCTGCGGAGCGATGCGTGACGTATTCGGCGAGTATCGGGGAGGAGCTTTCTTCTAGGCCGCGAATGCGGCCCTAATGATCGAGGTCTCAAGGACGCTGATGAAATCCGAGCCCGAGCTGGTCGAGCTCGTCGCGGCGGTTGATGGCGTTGAGGTGACGATGGCCGAGAAGGGCTTCGGCACGCGGGTGGCGATCCGGGCCCGGGAGGATTCAGGCCTTCGGGCGGTGGACCTAGAAGGGATTCTGGACAGCTTGGCCGAGCCGCAGAAGCAGCCGTTCTCGTCATAGACTCCCGCGCTTCCGATGCGTGAGCGCAACCCCGTGACCCATGAGGAGAAGCTCGCCTACCTGCGCGAGCTCCACGATCAGGCGATCCACTCCGCCTCCGAGGAGGCGGTTGAGAAGCAGCATGCAAAGGGCAAGCTGACCGCCCGCGAGCGGATCGAGAAGCTGCTTGACCCCGGCTCCTTCGAGGAGCTGGACACCTTTGTGCGTCACCGCACCTATGACTTCGAGATGCAAAAGAAACGGCCCTGGGGCGACGCCGTCGTCACCGGTCACGGCACGATCGACGGCCGCACCGTGTTCGTCTTCTCCCAGGACTTCACCGTCTTTGGCGGCAGCCTCGGCGAGGTGATGGCGGAGAAGATGTGCAAGGTGATGGATCTCGCCGCCGAGGTCGGCGCACCCGTGATCGGGATCAACGACTCTGGCGGGGCTCGCATCCAGGAGGGGGTCGTCTCGCTCGGAGCCTACGGCGATGTCTTTGTCCGCAACGTCAAGTGCTCCGGGGTGATCCCGCAGATCAGCCTGATCATGGGGCCCTGCGCGGGCGGCGCCGTCTACTCGCCGGCGATGACCGACTTCATCTTCATGGTCAAAGAGACGTCACACATGTTCATCACCGGCCCCGAAGTGATCAAGACCGTGACCGGCGAGGAGGTCGAGTTCGAGGAGCTGGGCGGCGCGATGAGCCACAACTCCAAGTCGGGAGTCGCTCACTTCGCCGCCGAGGACGAGGAGAGCTGCCTCGAGGACGCCCGCTACCTGCTCAGCTTCCTACCCTCAAACAACCTCGAGGCGCCGCCGCGCTTTGAGCCCGCCGATGACCCCGAGCGCGAAGACCTCGAGCTCGACACCCTCGTCCCCGACGACCCCTCCAAGCCCTATGACATGCGCGAGGTGATCTCGCGCATCGTCGACGACGAGGAGTTCCTCGAGGTCCACGAGCACTTCGCCAAGAACATCGTCTGCGGCTTCTCGCGGCTGGACGGCTACCCGGTCGGGATCGTCGGCAACCAGCCCGCCTACCTCGCCGGGGTGCTCGATATCGAGGCCTCAGAGAAGGCGGCGCGCTTTGTCCGCACCTGCGATGCCTTCAACGTCCCTCTGCTCACCTTCACCGACGTGCCCGGTTTCCTACCGGGCACCGATCAGGAGTGGAACGGCATCATCCGCCACGGGGCGAAGCTGCTCTACGCCTTTACCGAGGCAACCGTGCCGAAGCTGACCGTCGTCACCCGCAAGGCCTACGGCGGCGCCTACGACGTGATGAACTCAAAGCACATGCTGGCCGACTACAACGTCGCCTGGCCGACCGCGGAGGTGGCGGTGATGGGGCCGGAGGGCGCGGTCAACATCATCTACCGCAAGGACATCGCCAGCTCACCGACGCCGGACGAGCGCCGCCAGAAGCTGATCGACGACTACAAAGCTCACTTCGCCAACCCCTACTCAGCGGCCGAACGCGGCTATATCGACGATGTGATCGAGCCGCGCCAGACCCGACCGAAGCTGATCCGCGCGCTTCGGATGCTTCACTCAAAGCGGGTTCCCCAGCCAAAGCGAAAGCACGGCAACATTCCGCTGTAGCTGTGGTCGGAGTTCGGGCTCCCGATTGGCCGGCGGGAGAGGTTGCCTTTGTCGCGCAGCTGGGAGGCGGGGGTCCGCGCCGGACTCAGGGAATGGCCGTTGCCTCGGTCTCAACTCCGCCACCCTCGATCCTGCCACCGCGCCCCCCGCGGCCAGGAATGGGAGCGCCCTCCTCGCGGGTGAGGCGGTGGGCGAGGTAGACCGGGATGATCGAGATCACAATCACCAAGACCGCGACGACGTTGACAATGGGAAGCTCATTGGGTCGGAAGAGGTTGGAGAAGATCCAAATCGGCAGGGTCTGTTCGCCGGCGCCGATCGTAAACGTGGTGACGATGATCTCATCGAAGGAAAGCGCGAAGGCGAGCAGGGCGCCGGCGACCAGTGCACTCTGCAGGCTGGGCATGGTGATGAAGCGGAATGTCTGCCAGGTGTGGGCACCGAGATCGGCCGATGCCTCCTCAAATGAAGTCGATACCCGGCGAAGCCGGGCGACGACGTTGTTGTAGACGACGACGATGCAGAAGGTGGCGTGGCCGACGATCACGGTGAAGAGGCTGAGCGGGATGCCAAGCACCTGGGTGAAGGTGTCGCTCAGGGCGATTCCGGTGACGATCCCCGGCAGGGCGATGGGGAGGATGACCAGGAAGGAGATCGTCTCGCGGCCAAAGAAGCGGTGTCGTCCGACGGCGAGAGACGCGAGGGAGCCGAGCACGATCGCAATCGCGGTGGCTACGACGCCTGCCTTGATCGATGTGATGAACGCTTCGCGAGCGGCTTCGTTTTCGATCGCCTTCGGGAACCAGTCGACGGTGTAGCCGGGAGGCGGCCACTTGAGGATGTCGCTGGAGTTGAAGGCATAGATCACGATCACGATCAGCGGGATGTAGATAAAGGCGAGGCCAACTCCAACGCCGATCCGGAGAAGTGCGGTTGAACGTCGCGACAGTCGCATCGTCTAGATGTGTTCGAATGCGCCGAGCCGCCGAGCGGTGAGGAGGTAGGCGATCATCACGACGATCGGGACGAGCGCGAGGGCGGAGGCGAGCGGCTGGTCGTTGGTGATGTTGTTGAAGATGACGGTGCCGATGAACTGGCTGTTGGACACGAGACGTGGGGTGATGTAATCGCCGAGCGTCAGGGCAAAGGTGAAGATCGAGCCTGCGACCACAGCCGGGAAGCAGAGCGGCAGGATTACCCGGCGGAAGGTGGTGAACGGGGGGGCGCCAAGATCCTCGGAGGCGCTGATCAGCGAGTTCGGGATGCGCTCGAGCCCGGCGTAGATCGGCAGAATCATGTAGGGCAGCCAGAGGTAACTCATCACCAGCCAGACCGCGGTATTGCCGTAGCCGGGTCCGTGCAGACCGAGGGGAGCGAGCGCCCAGTTGATCACCCCGTCGGCGGAGAGCATCGTCCGCCACGCGTAGACCTTGACCAGATAGCTGGACCAGAGCGGCAGGAGCACCGCCACGACCAGGATCGCCTTACCGCGGCGACTTGCCACTTTCGCCATGTAGAAGGCGACCGGGAAAGCGAGGACGGCGTCGGTGACGGTGACCAGCGCGGCGATCAGGATCGTCCGCTCGATGACGTCGCGGTAAACGGGTTCGTTGACGAGGGTCTTGAAGTTTTCGAGGCTCAGGTTGTGGACGATCTCGCCGCTGACCGGGTTGACGGTCCAAAACGCAGCGACCAGCAGGACCGCGAGCGAGCCCAGGTAGCCGATCACAAGCCAGCCGACCGGGCCGGCGAGCAGGGCGCTCACCTGGAGACGGCGACGGCCGTAGAAGAGGCCGGCGAGCCAATGGCCCGCCGACCTCTTCGGCGCCGGTACCGTCGCGCCGGCCCCCTCCACTCAGCCCCTCACCGGTGGGGTCACACCCGGCCGCTCATCCTTTGATCGAGGTCCAGGCCTGGACCCAGTCGTTGTAGTTCTTGCAATCGTTCTGCCCGTTCCCGCATTCCGACACCGGGGTCTCCCAGTAGTAGACCCGCTTCCAGAACGCCGGTTCTTCTGCGTGGTATTCGGCGCAGAAGTTCTTGTTCTTGGTGTGTTCGCAGGCGAGGCTCTGCGCGGGCGCCTCGCCGAAGTATTCCGCCACTTCGGCGTTCACCTTCGGTGAGACGATCCAGTTCATCCACATGTACATACAGTTGGGATGCTTGGCTTCGGAGCTGATCATCCAGGTGTCCGACCATCCCGTAGCCCCCTCCTTCGGCAGGAAGCCCTGGCTGGCCGGGCTGGCCGCGACCGGCTGGCTTTCGCTTTTCAGCAGGAAGTACTGGTACTGCCAGGTGGTACCGACCACGTCGTCTCCGTTGGCGAAGGCGGAGGTCTGCTTGGTCGCGTCGGACCAGTATTCGCCGACATAGGGGTGCTGTTCCTTGAGCAGGCTGACGGCGGCCTGGAACTGCTTTTCGTTGAGCTCGTATGGATTTTCGATCCCCAGGCTCGGGTCGTGCGCCTTCAGGTAGACCGCTCCTTCGGCGATTGACATCGGATCGTCGTACTGACTGATCTTGCCCTTGTATTTGGCCGCGATCTTCGGATCTAGTGTCACGTTCCAGGAGGTCGGACCGGGCTTCACTTCGTTGGAGTTCCACATCAGCAGGTTGGCTCCGCGACCGTGCGGGATCCCATAGTGGACGCCTTTAAAGGTGTTGTAGGGCTGGTTCTTCAGGTCGGGGAAGATCGTCTTGTAGTTGGGCACCAGGCTGACGTTGACCGGCGCGACGTTGCCGCCTTCGACCAGGCGCTCGGTGGCATTTCCCGACGCCGAGACCCCGTCGTACTGCCCCGTCCGCATCAGCTGGACCATTTCATCGGAGGTTCCGGCGACCTTGTCGTTCACCTTGCAGCCGGTCTGTTTTTCAAACGGCTTGGTCCAGGCGGGTTCGACGTAGCCGGCCCAGGAGATCAGGTTGAGCTGTCCCTCTCCCTTGCCGACCTTGGTCAGCTCCTTGGCGGTGGTTGTGCTGCTGCTTGAGCCACAGCCGGCCAGTAGCAGCATGAAGGCCAGCAGGCCGCCAACGATGAGCCACGCCGTCCGTGCTGGGTTTGCGTCCTGCGTCCTCACGGTGATTCCTCCTCTGTAGCCGATTGCCGGCGGATGGCGACCATGTGCTCCGGGCGCCAGCCGACCAGGACCTTTTTCCCCCGCTCGGAAGCGGCGTCAAGCGACGAGCTCTCCCGATTTTGCTGTACGACCTGAAGCTCTCCCCCGGCATCCAGGGCCACGGTGTACCTCGTCACCATCCCGACGTAGGCGACGTCGGCGACCCGACCGTGCTCGACGTGCAAGCCGTCGAGCATCGCCGCCGGGTCGATGAGCTCGATCTTCTCCGGTCTGATGGTGAAGCGGGATCCGTCGCGCTCGAGCAGATTGGAGACGCCGACGAAGCCCGCGACGAACTCGTTTGCGGGGCACTCATACAGCTCGACCGGCGGGCTCACCTGCTCGATCTTCCCGTCGCTGAAGACCGCGATCCGGTTACTCATCGTCAGCGCCTCGTCCTGGTCGTGCGTGACGTAGACGAAGGTGATCCCGACATCTCCCTGGATCGTCTTCAGCTCGAGCTGCATCTGCTCCCGCAGCTTCAGGTCAAGTGCGCCCAGCGGCTCGTCGAGGAGCAGGACCTTGGGCCGGTTGACTATCGCCCGCGCCAGGGCGACGCGTTGGCGCTGACCGCCGGAGAGCTCGCTCGGCTTGCGCTGGGCGTATCCGGGGAGGCGGACCATCTCCAACGCCTGATCGCGTCGTTTGGCCCGTTCGGCCCGTGGGGTGCGGGAGACGCGCAACCCGTACTCAACGTTCTCGCCGACCGTCATGTGCGGGAAAAGGGCGTAGTCCTGGAAGACGGTGTTGACGGCCCGGTCATAGGGCGGCACGCCACTGACGTCCTCGGCGGCCAGCTCGATCGTTCCGCCACTCGGCTCCTCGAAACCGGCGATCATCCGCAGCGTCGTCGTCTTGCCGGAGCCCGAGGGTCCGAGCAGGGTGAAGAACTCTCCCCGCTCGATCTCGAGGTTGATTCCCGCAACCGCGCTCACCTCGCCGTAGTTCTTGGTGAGGTTCGTGAGGCGGATGTCGGGAGGCGCAGCGGCTACACCGTGACGTTATCCGAGCGGGTCAGGAAAGCAAGGACAAAGCCGCCCCGACCGGTTGGCCGGGGCGGAGTATGGAGCCGGGTTGGTTTGGCGCCTAGTAGCCGGGAGGGTGTCGAGCCACGAACCCCTGGTTGCTGAGGAGTTCGCTGTGCCAGCGGGGGCCGCTGCCGGTGGCGTCTCCGGCGGTATCCCAGCGCACTCCGGCGATTTCCGCGTAGGCGTGGCCGGCGTTGGCATAGACCGTGATCCAGCGGCCTTTGCCCGGGAGCCCCCAGCTCTCCATCGGTCCAGAGGGCTCGGGACTGTTGAGGAAACCCCCCCCGTGCAGGGCAAAGCTGACCGAACCGGAGCAGTCATAGCCGCGATCCCACCAGCGGGTGTGGCCACCCCCCCAGATGTAGGGTTTGGTGCGGATCTTGTTGGCCGCGGCGATCACCTCCTGGACGCGAGGGGGGGCGCTTGCGGGGGGAATCAGCTCCCCGTCACTAAGCAGCTTTGCCTTCGCGGTCGGAGCGCATTCGTTTTCCACGGCCGGGGTGAGGCCCCCGGTGCTGCAGGCGGCGGAAGCGCCGCTCGGTACCGTCAGGGCCAGTGCGGCCAACGCGCTTGCGCCTGCTGCCGCCAACCCCGCCTTCAGCTTGAGCTTATGCCTATCTGGAAGCAAACCGATCTCCTTTGTCGGCCTACGGGGTTAGCTGTCGGGCTGGCGCGAAAGGAGCCTGCGCCCCCACCTCGATGAGGTGGGTTAGCCCCGAAAACGTGGTTCCCCCGCTCCCGTGGCGCCTCCAAGCGCTCGGGATTCGGCGTTTCGGTTGTTCGGAACGGCGGCAGTCTAGACGATCGACCGGCCGCCTGCTCATAGAAAACAAACATTTTGTCGCCATTCGCATTTGGAACCCAGATTCCTGTCGGCAATCTGGCTGCTAGCTTGCGTCCTGGGATGGAACTTGCCGGGCGCAGAGCGCTTCTGACCGGGGCCACGGGGGGGCTTGGAATGGCGATAGCGAAGGCGCTTGTCGGGCGCGGGGCGAAGGTCACGCTCAGTTCCCGGAGGGGCGATGCGCTGCAGGCCCTCGCCGAGGAACTGGCGGGCGAGGGCCACCGGGCTCTTGTTGGAGACCTGGCGCAGCCGGGGGCCGCCGAGAGATTGGCCGCCGAGGCCGGCGAGGTCGACATCCTCATCGCCAACGCCGGGCTGCCGGCGGCGGGCCTGCTCAGCGACTTCACATCAGAGCAGGTGAGTCGTGCCCTGCGGGTCAACCTAGAGGCACCGATGCTGATGGCGCAGGCGCTTGTCCCGGCGATGCTCGAGCGTGGCTGCGGTCACATGGTCTTTGTTTCCTCGCTCTCGGGCAAGGCCGCCGCTCCGCGCAGCTCCATCTACAACGCAACCAAGTTCGGGCTTCGCGGTTTCGCCCTGGGGCTGCGGGCCGACCTGGCGCCACGCGGCGTCGGGGTCTCGCTCGTCTCACCCGGCTTCATCCGCGAAGCGGGAATGTTTGCCGAGTCGGGGGTAAAGCCACCGGCGGGGCTGGGGACCGCGTCGCCCGCGCAGGTCGGCGAGGCCGTGGTCAGGGCGGTGGAGCAGGACCGGGTCGAGCTGGCGGTGGCGCCGCTGCCCCAACGGGTGCTGGCCCACCTCGCGCTCGCCACCCCGACCATCTCGGCCCGTGTGCAGGGTGGCTCCGCCGGCCAGAAGAAAGCAAAGGAGATTGCCGACGGCCACCCCGACAGCAAGCGCTAGCCCGCGGCGCCTGCCGCCGGGGCTTCGAGACGCCGCGGTGGACTCCCTCCTAGGATGGTGAAATGAGCAGCGATTCATTCGGGGCACGCTCCACTCTCCAGGTCGGGGGAAGGGAATATGAGGTCTTCCGGCTGGACGCCCTCAAGCAGCGCTTCGACGTGGCCCGCCTGCCCTACTCGATCAAGGTTCTGCTCGAGAACGTGCTGCGCCTCGAGGACGGCGTCGCCGTCAGCGCTGCGGACATCGAGGCGATCGCGAGCTGGGACGCCTCGGTCACCCCCGCTACCGAGATTCCCTTTCAGCCCGCCCGGGTGCTGATGCAGGACTTCACCGGCGTCCCCGCCGTGGTCGACCTGGCGGCGATGCGCGACGCGATGGAGGAGATCGGTGGCGATCCGTCGGCGATCAACCCGCTGGTCGACGTCGACCTTGTGATCGACCACTCGATTCAGGTCGACGCCTTCGGCAATGCCCGCGCCTTTGCCGTCAACGCCGAGCGCGAGTTCGAGCGAAACTGCGAGCGCTACTCCTTCCTCAAGTGGGGGCAGCGCTCCTTCGACAACTTCAGCGTCGTGCCGCCCGCGACCGGTATCTGTCACCAGGTCAACCTCGAGCACATCGCCCAGGTCGTCTACAGCCGCGAGCTGGGGGGGAGGCTGCACGCCTACCCCGACACGCTGGTGGGCACCGACTCCCACACGACGATGGTCAACGGACTCGGGGTCCTCGGTTGGGGGGTGGGCGGGATCGAGGCCGAGGCGGCGATGCTGGGGCAGCCGATCTCGATGCTGCTGCCGCAGGTGGTCGGGTTTCGGCTGGACGGGGAACTGCCGGAGGGAGCGACCGCCACCGATCTGGTCCTCACCGTGACAGAGATGCTCCGCGAGGTGGGCGTTGTCTCCAAGTTCGTCGAGTTCTACGGGCCCGGGCTGCCGACGCTGGGTCTCGCCGATCGGGCGACGATCGGCAACATGTCGCCGGAGTTCGGCTCGACCTGCGCGATCTTCCCAATCGACTCCGAGACGCTGCGCTACCTGGAGCTCACCGGGCGCGCGACCGAGACGATTGAGCTGGTCGACGCCTACGCCCGCGAGCAGGGGATGTTCCACGACGTTGGGGCCGGGGAGCCGGTCTTCTCGGCGACGCTGGAGCTGGACCTGGGGCGGGTGGCGCCGAGCATTGCCGGCCCGAAACGGCCCCAGGACAGGGTTCCGCTCGCCGAGGCCAAGGAGGCATTCCTCCAGGCCCTGGTCGATTTCGACCCGCAGGCGGCTGAGCAGCTTGGCAACGGCCGCGACGAGGCGATCGAGGAGTCCTTCCCCGCCTCCGACCCACCCGCCGAGGATCACGACGACGAGCGCGGCAAACCCCGAGCCGCGGTGGCCGGATCGGCGGTTGCCAGATCGCCCCGTGGCAGCGCAGACGCGGTGCAGGTGACCCTCGAGGATGGGAGTAGCTTCGATCTGGACCACGGACGGGTGGTGATCGCGGCGATCACCAGCTGCACCAATACGTCCAACCCGAGCGTGATGATCGGCGCCGGTTTGCTCGCGCGCAACGCGATTCGGCGGGGCCTGGCCCGCAGGCCGTGGGTGAAGACCTCGCTGGCTCCGGGCTCGACCGTGGTGACCGACTACCTGGGGAAGGCGGGTCTGACCGAGCATCTCGACGCGCTTCAGTTCAACCTGGTCGGGTACGGCTGCACAACCTGCATCGGCAACTCCGGGCCGCTTGCGCCGGAGATCTCGGCTGCGATTGCCGATCGGGATCTCACGGTGTGCGCGGTGCTCTCGGGCAACCGCAACTTCGAGGGGCGGATCAACCAGGACGTGAAGGCGAATTATCTTGCCAGCCCGCCACTTGTGGTCGCCTACGCGCTGGCGGGACGGATGGACGTCGACCTGTTGACCGAGCCACTCGGGGAGGACTCTGAGGGAGAGCCCGTGTACCTGCGCGAGATTTGGCCTGAGACCCAGGAGATCAAGGAGCTGGTCGGCCGCTCGATCCAGTCGGAGATGTTCACTCGCAACTACGCCGAGGTGTTCGCCGGGGACGAGAACTGGAACGCGGTCGAGGTTCCGGCGGGCAAGCGCTACACCTGGCCGGACTCAACCTACGTGCGCCGCCCCAGCTTCTTCGAAGGGATGCCACCCACTCCTCCCGGCGTCGAGCCAATCGAGCGGGCACGCGTCCTGGCATTGCTCGGCGACTCGATCACCACCGATCACATCTCACCCGCCGGAGCGATCAAGAGGGACAGTCCCGCGGGCAGGTGGCTGGTCGAGCAGGGCGTTGAGCCGCAGGACTTCAACTCCTACGGCTCCCGCCGCGGCAACCACGAGGTGATGATCCGCGGCACCTTCGCCAACATCCGCCTCCGCAACCGACTGGTGGAGAGGGCAGGGGGGTTCACCCGCCACTTCCCCGACGGGGCGGAGACCACGATCTATGAGGCGGCGATGGCCTACGCCGAGGAGGGAGTTCCCCTGGTGGTGCTGGCGGGCAAGGAGTACGGATCGGGCTCCTCTCGGGACTGGGCCGCCAAGGGAACCAAGCTGCTCGGAGTCCGCGCGGTGATCGCCGAGAGCTTTGAGCGTATCCACCGTTCGAATCTGATCGGAATGGGCGTGCTTCCTCTCCAGTTCTGCGACGGCGAGAGCATCGAATCCTTCGGCCTCACCGGGGAAGAGGTGATCGAGTTCGGTGACCTCGAAGGCGGCGAGGCCAAATCCATCACCGTGAGCGCTGGCCAAATTGAGTTCGAGGCAAGGGTCCGCCTCGATACTCCCAACGAGGTCACCTACTTCCAAAACGGTGGAATCCTCCAAACCGTTCTGCGAAATTTGAGGCGCTGATACCCCAGCTTTCTGGCCTGCGCAGAAGGCCGAGGTATACCCAGAGCGGTCGAAGCTGCAGACCGTTTGGCTCGGTGGGCGCGCGTCTCTCACCGGCCGAGGGCGGCAGCGAGATCACAGGTAGAGGTGCGGCGGGGCCGCGGGAGGCAGGGGGGTCCGCGCGACCCACACCGCACCTGCGCGTCGGTAGCCAGGGAGGGATGCCGACGCCACCGTTCCCCTAGACGGGACTGTCCAGAGGAACAGTCCCGATTACCTATACCTCTTTAAGCGGCCGAGGTCAAGGTCGCTAAGCACTTATTACGGGTTATCCACAGCGCCGCGCGGGTAATCCGCAACTCCCCAGCCCTTGCGCTCGATCAGCTCGATTCCGATCACACTCCCGAGCGGACCGACCGGCGTCAGCGTCGCTGCAAGCAGGGTGTAGGGGGCCTCACGTTTCACCGCGGCGATCCAGATGAATATGCAAAGCGCGACAAACCCGACCCCGTGTGCCCAGCCGAAAATCATCGTCTCCGTTTCATAACCGGGGAGCAGCCAGAAGACGATCAGTGCGGTGAAGATCGTCAGCTCCACCCAGGAGAGCCGCTTGACCCAGACAAACAGCGGCCCCGGGACCGGCTTGCGCATCAGGCGCCGGGCGTCAGTGCAGTGAGAACTATGCGCTCCTGCTCGCGCGCGTGGGCGGCGGAGTAACCCTCCCCGGGGCTGGCCCGCCCCGGTCGGCCGATGAAGGTCAGCGCCACGCCCTCGGGCAGCAGCGTCGGCATTCTCCGCGACATCACCTTCCAGGCGCCCATGTTGCGCGGCTCCTCCTGCACCCAGGCGATCTCCTTCAGGTTCGGGTAGGAGCCGATCAGCTCGGCGAGCTGGCGGTCGGCGAACGGGTAGAGCATCTCGACCCGGGCGATCGCGACGTTGTCAGCTCCGGCGCGCCGTTCATTCGTGTCCATGTCGAAATACACCTTGCCGGTGCACAGCACCAGCCGCTCGACCTTCTCGCGCCTGCCCTCGGCGCTTGGGTCATCGAGGATCGGATGGAAGGCGCCGTCGGCGAGCTCCTCGAGCCGGGCCGTGGCGCGCTCCAGGCGGAGCAAGCCCTTGGGGGTGAAGACGATCAGCGGCCGCGGCTTGCGGATCAAGGCTTGGCGGCGCAAGAGGTGGAAGTACTGGGCGGCTGTTGTCGGGTTGGCGATGCGGATATTGCCCTCCGCGCCGAGCGCGAGGAAGCGCTCGATACGGGCGCTGGAGTGCTCCGGGCCCGAGCCCTCATAGCCATGAGGGAGCAGCAGGGTGAGGCGGCTGGTCTGTCCCCACTTCGCCTCGCCGGAGACTATGAAGCTGTCGATGATCACTTGGCCGGCGTTGGCGAAGTCGCCGAACTGGGCCTCCCAGAGGACAAGCGCGCTGGGCGTTGCCGCTGAATAGCCGTACTCGAAGCCGAGGCAGGCAACCTCCGAGAGGGGGCTGTTGTGCAACTCGAATGGAGCTGAGGCCTGCTCCAGGTTCTGCATCGGGCAGTAGGCGAGGCCGGTGTTCTCGTCGTGGAGGACCAGGTGACGGTGGGAGAAGGTGCCGCGCTCTGTGTCTTGCCCGGTGAGGCGGGTGTGCACACCGTCGGTCAACAGCGAGGCGAAGGCGAGCGCCTCCGCGTGGCCGAAGTCGATACCGCCCGAGTCGACCGCGTCCGCTCGCTTTGCCAGCGGACGGCGCAGCTTGCGGTGGATCGTGAAGCTCTCCGGCACCTTGAGCAGCGCCGAGTTGAGGGTGCGCAGCTTCTCCGCCGGGACCGCGGTGTCCACCGGGGGGCTCGCGGTTCGGTCCAGGTCGCCGGTGCCCGTGGAGGTCGCGGTCGGGTCCTCGTACTCGCCGGCGTCGATCTTCTCACGCAGCCCCTTGAGAGCCGCTGACATCTCCTCGCGGCGCTCCCCCGAGGACCGCTCGACGTCCTCGGGGCTCACCACCCCCTCGGAGACCAGCTTCTCGGCATAGATCTCTGAGACCGGTGGGTGGGCCTTGATCTTGGCCGTCATCAGCGGCTGGGTGTAGGCGGGCTCGTCGGTCTCGTTGTGGCCGAAGCGGCGGTACCCGATCAGATCGATCACGATGTCCCGGCCCCAGCGCTCGCGGTAGGCCATCGCCAGGCGAATCGCGGCCGAGCAGGCCTCGACGTCGTCAGCGTTGACGTGGACGATCGGCACGTTGAAGCCCTTGGCCATGTCGGCCGCGTATGGGGTGGAGCGAGCGTCCTGGGGGTCGGTCGTGAACCCCACTTGGTTGTTCTGGATGATGTGGACCGTTCCCCCGGTCCGGTAGCCCTTCAGCGACTGAAGGTTGAGGGTCTCGGCGACGACGCCCTGCGCCGGGAAGGAGGCATCCCCGTGCAGCAGCACTGGGACGGCTCGTCTCGGGTCGTGGGTGAGGGTGCGGCCCTCGAGATCGGACTGCAGGAAGCGGGCGCCGCCGGTCACCACCGGGTCGACGAACTCGAGGTGACTGGGGTTGGGGTAGAGGCGGACTGAGATCTTCTCCCCCTCGCTGGTCTCATAAATCCCCTGGTGGCCGTAGTGGTACTTGACGTCGCCGGTGCCGCCGTGGGGGATCGCGGCGACGGCCTTGACCGCATCGATCCGCTTGTCGCCCTCGAACTCGGCGAGGATCGATTCCACCGGGCGGCCCATGTTGTGGGCGAGAACGCTGAGGCGGCCCCGGTGGGCCATGCCGAAGACGACCTCCTCGGCGCCGCCACGGTGGGCGAGTGTCACCAGCTCGTCGAGCATCGGCACCACCGCGTCGAGACCCTCGACCGAGAACATCTTCTGCCCCAGGTAGGCCTTCTCGAGGAAACGCTCAAACTCGAAAACGTCGATCAGGCGACCGAGGAGGCGGCGTTTCTCGTCCTCGGTGAGCGGCCGGCGGTGGGCGCCGGTCTCGATCATCTCCTGCAGCCAGGCGCGCTGCTCGTGGGAGGAGATGTGCTCGAACTGGTAGCCCATCGTCCCGCAGTAGGCCTCGCGAAGCCGCGGCAGGGCCTCCAGCAGGGTCTCGCCGGGGACGCCGATGCGGAGGATCGAGGCGGGGATTTTCGCCATCAGCTCCGGGGTGAGGTCGAGGTTCTCGGGCTGGATCGAGGGATCACCCTTGGGGTCGGAGCCGAGTGGGTCCAGGCGGGCGGCGAGGTGGCCGTGGGTGCGGTAACCCTTCAGCAGTGAGGTCGCCGACTCGACCGCCTGCAGCAGCTCCTCGTCCGGCCCGGAGGTTGAAGTCGCGGGCGGCGCACCGAGCGGGGGGGCGGAGGCCGAGGCCGGGTGGGCTGAGGAGATCGGGCCCGGATCGATGCCGAGGTCGGCGGCGAGTGCCGCATAGAAGCCGTCCTCGCCCTGGAGCAATTGCTCGACCCGGCGCAGGAAGGCGCCCGACTCCGCGCCCTGGATCACGCGGTGGTCGTAGGTCGAGGTCAGCGTCATCACCTTGGCGATGCCGAGGCGACGGATTCGGTCCGTGGAGGCGTGCGCCCACTCCGGCGGATAGGCGATCGAGCCGGTGGCGATGATCGCGCTCTGGCCACTCATCAGCCGCGGGACCGAGGCGACCGTGCCGATCCCTCCCGGGTTGGTCAGGGAGATATTGGTTCCCTGGAAGTCATCGGGGCTGAGCTTGCTCTCCCGGGTCTTGGTGATCAGATCCTCGTAGTAGGAGTGGAAGGCGGCGAAGTCGAGCCGGTCGGCGCCCTTGATCGCAGGGACCATCAGGCTGTGGGAGCCATCCTTGCGCTCGACGTCGACGGCGATGCCGAGATTGACCGAATCTCCCTCGATCGCAAACGGCTTGCCTTCGCGCTCCTCGAAGGTGCGCGCCATCACCGGCCAATCCTTTGCCGCCTGGACGATCGCCCAGGCGATCAGGTGGGTGAAGGAGACCTTCATCCCCCGCTCGTTGAGCACAGAGTTGAGGGCCCTGCGCTTGGCGTCCAGCGTGTCGACCGCGATCGTGCGAAATGAGGTGGCGGTGGGAACCGCCCTGCTCTCATTCATCGCCGCCGCGATTGCCGCCGCCGGCCCCCGCAGCGGTCTGGGCGC
>JBAVAR010000149.1:0-62448 GCA_049585815.1 Solirubrobacterales bacterium | reverse complement strand
CCGCAATCCGTTTCGCCGCTGCTGCCATAGCCTGACCTCCATCATCGCTGGACACTTCCGATGACGACTTCACGATCGGCTGCAGGACACCTGCATTTACCAATTAATCAATCGGATGGACCACTAGTTCGGGAGGATCGCAGTGGGTCTTAGGACAATTCGATCGCGGGGTATCGAAGCCCGACTCGGCTTCGTCTTGGGGGAGATGAGCGTACCGCCCAGTGCGAAGTCGACGACGTGAAGGCTTGCCGGCCGCGGATTGCTGTGCCCTGATGGAGGCTTCGGCGATCTCCCACGAACTGCCGGTCCGGCTGCGGGCGTAGAACTTTGAGTGCGAATGCGAGCGGCTGCGCCCGCTCGGGGAGACCTACTTGTTGCACCGCTTCGGCGCCTCGCTTTAGTCGTGTTGACGCCGAGGACGCGGTTGCCGAGGTGCTGATCCGCCTCCACCGACTGGTGGAGAAGGGCCAGGCGCTGCATAACCTGCGTGCGGCCTTCTTCACCAGCGTGGGCAACAAGGCGATCGATCAATCTTTACCGCCGGCGCTGCCAACACGGTTACCTTCCTGGCGACCGGGATCATCGGGCCGTGAATCGGGATCTCAGCTCGACCTCCATCTTTCGCACGCCACTCGCTGCCGCCGAAGGTGAAGCCCGCCTCCGCCTTGGTTTCCGCTCCATTGCCGAAAATCCAAGCCCCAGCCCCAGACCCCCGACCCGAAGCCCACCACGTCTGTTCCTGAATCGTCTCTTTAGACCCTATGGCCAGCCCACCTGAGCGCCGGCTCGATCCGAACCGGACGTAAAGGTCGGCACCCGCGCATGAGATGCGCGGGTTTGTCGCCGAGGAATGGCCTCGGCGAGGACCGCAATCATGGGGGTGCCGACATGGCGCAGGACGTGGATTGGTCTCGATGTTCACGCGGCGAAGGTCGTTGCGGCGATCGCCGACTCGGAGTCGGGCGAGTTGGCGGTGCGGCGGATGGGCGGTGCGACCAAGCAGGTCGCGGAATTCTGCGCCGGGCTGCCGGGGCCGGTGCGGGTTGCCTATGAGGCTGGACCGACCGGCTTCGGGTTGGCGCGGGCACTTGCAGCGAGGGGCATCGGGTGCACGGTGGCCGCGCCGGGCAAGATCGAGCGCCCCGCCCAGGATCGGGTCAAGACCGACCGCCGCGACGCCGAGCGGCTGGTGCGCTTGCTGATGATCGGCGGCCTGCACGCGGTGCGGGTGCCGACTCCGGCCGAGGAGGCGATGCGCGACCTGGTTCGCGCCCGCGAGGACGTCCGTGGCGACCTGATGCGGGCCCGCCATCGCGTCGGCAAGCTCTTGCTGCGCCACGACCTGCGCTTCGAGGGCAACAACTGGACCCAGCGCCACCTCGACTGGCTGGGGCGGGTCGAGCTTCCAGAGCCCGTGGCCCAAACCGTCCTGCTCGACGGGATCGGGGCGATCGACGCCCTGCTGGTGCGACGCGAGGGCCTCGAGGCCCAGATGCGCGCCCTCATCGAGGGCTCCCCCTGGGTGCAAAGCGTCGCCCGCTTGCGCTGCCTGCGAGGCATCGACACCCTCAGCGCCCTCGGGCTCTGTGCGGAGGTGGGCGACTTCGCGCGCTTTGAGCGCCCCGCGCAGCTGATGAGCTATCTCGGCTTGGTCCCTTCTGAGAACAGCAGCGGGGAGAAGCGCCGCCAGGGCTCGATCACCACGTCTGGTTCTCGCCACGCCCGTCGCCTCCTGGTCGAGGCTGCCTGGCACTACCGCCGGGTTCCACGCAAAGGCCGCGAGCTGCGCCGCCGCCAGGAGGGCCAGCCTCAGGCGGTCTGCGCGATCTCCTGGAAGGCCCAGCAGCGCCTTCATCACAGCTGGATCCGGCTCGACTCAGAGCGTGGCAAGCGCCGCCCCCTGTGCGCGGTCGCCGTGGCGCGCGAGCTGACCGGCTTCTGCTGGGCGGTAGCGACCGCCGACTGAGACCACCAAGCACTGCTTGGCTCAGGAGGCGGCGGGCTCGGCCCTTCGCGCCAGCGCATCCGCGATTGAGCTATGAGCAGCCGCTTCTTTGCGGCGACGCTCGGCTTTAGACAGCGGGCGCTCCGACGAAACCCGGTCCTGCGGTAGCCAACCCGCGCATATCAGCCTGACCGCGCGTCGCGCACCAGGTCGACCGCCGCCTCCTGGGCCAAGAAGGCCCGCTTTCAGCGGGCCTTTGGTGGTTGGTGACTTGACAAACGGGCGTCCCTATCAGCTCAAAGCTCTGCTGGTGTTACCACGAAGCCGAGGCGGTCGGCACCCCGTCGCAGCGGGCCGTCCAGTGTCACCAACCGGCACCTGAGAAGTCGCGCCAACGCCACGTACTCAGCGTCGTAAGGGCGTCCCCAGCCGAAATCCTCAGCGATTCGCCACGCCTCGCGGCCGAGCTTTGGCTCCTCGACACGGCGCACAGAGCAGGTTTCGAGCCGCTCGTGCTGGAGCACAGCGTGCTCGATGTTGAGTTTTCCGTTCAGCAGACCGAGGTGAAGAGTCGATCGCGCCTCCGACCACATCAGGGCAGGCGCAGCGTCGTTGTGGACACCAGTGTCTGGATCGACGTGCTAAACGACGTCCCGGCACCGCAGGCACAGCGCTGTGTTGCACTGATCGAAGCCGGCGAGCCGGTAGCGCTCACCGACGTCATCTTCACCGAGGTCCTCCAGGGTCTTCGCTCCGAGCGCGAGGCGCGCCAGGTGGAGCGTCACCTGCGGGCCTTCCCGATCCTGCGTCTCGATGGGCTCAATGACTTCGCCCTCGCGGCCGAGCTCCACCGCTCGACGCGGCGGGCCGGGGTCACAATCCGGAAGACGCTTGACTGCTTGATCGCCGCGCCGTGCGTACGCACCGGCGCCCCGCTGTTGCACGCCGACGTCGATTTCGATCGCCTCGCCAGCTGCACGCCTTTGCGAATGTGGACGGAGAGCTGATCTACGGAGGAGCTTTGATCGAGGCGCGCGTTGACTCACGAGCCGATTGAACCGCCGCTCCCGCCGCCTCGCCAGGCAACGGTTGACCTTCGCGCAGGACCTGCCGATCAGTGGCAGAACTCGCGGGGGCGCTCGTGTGGGACCGACATGCGCTTTTTAGATCCGGCCTGACCCTGGGCGTGCGGCAACACCCAGGATGGCACGCCGAAGGCGTGCTTTCGTCGCCTTATGCACGCCCAGACAGAGTCAACCGAGGCGAAAGGACCCGCCCGCGGGCGGCGGCGCAGCCGCTATCTGCGATCTCAAGCTCGAGGAGCGCTCGCCGCTGTGCCTGGCTCTCAGAACAGGCCGCAATACCGCTAGACCAGTTGGCGCGGTTCTCCAGGCTGTCTGCCCCCACGGCCCGCGTCCCATGCCCACCCGTTCGGGTTGGGGTGGGCATAGGACGCAAAACCAAGCCCGAGAGTGGGCCGAAACCACTCCGGCAAACGTCTTAGCGACGTGGACAGTCCGATCGAGGAGACCTACTGGACGCCGAAGGAGTGGTCGGCACGCACGCGTGTCCCATACAGATCGATCCTCGCCCCCATTGGCCGCGGGGAACTCGCCGCTGTGCGCCCGTCGGGAACCAACAACGGCCTGATTCTGATCTCCGAGTCGTGTTGGCAGGCCTGGATCGACGGCTCCCGCCTGCAGATCCGTGTCCCGAGCCAGGTCAGCCCTGCTCGCGACAGCCGCTCTCACGTCCCCTCCCCGACCTCGCCCTCAGCTGAGCCTATGCCACGCATTGAGCAGGCCATCGACTGCTGCATCGTCCCTAGCGGCGACGGATCTCACCGCGCCCGCTGCGTCGAAGACGATCTCCACTTCGGCTGGTTTTCGCTGCTCGGCTCCGCCGGGAGCTTTCAGCTCCGTGCCCATATTTCAGCTCCAGATCTCGGCCGAGGAATGGACTGGAGAGAAGTTGAATCTCGCCGGCATTAGGGAGGGCGACATTCTCTGCTGCGACGTGCGCGGCGATCGTTTCTACGCCCTGGTCAGGGGGAGGGCGTCTGAGGGAAGGGTGCCGATCTCCTCGCTGATATCCCGTCCGATCCCCGCTCTGCGCGTCACCGCTCGCCAGGTGATCGGTCACTGGCGCCGGTCCAAGACCTCGCAGATCTGAGCGGCAGAGCGTCTAAGATCGGCTCGATGAGGACCTGCCGAAAAATGTCGATTGGGATCCCAAATGGTGGCCTGCGCTCATTTGGCCTCCCATCTGGCTCCCATCGGCAATTGTCGACAGATTCATCAACAATTCACATCTGGCTTTAACAAGCCGTTTCGCCCGGATAGCTCAGTTGGTAGAGCACTTCCATGGTAAGGAAGGGGTCACGAGTTCGAGTCTCGTTCCGGGCTTTCAGGCATGGCCGAGGAGCTGAAGATCGACGAGAGCCTCGCGATCCCTCTGTCTGAGATCGAACTTCGTGCCAGCAGATCCTCTGGGCCAGGTGGCCAGCACGCCAACGTCACTGCCTCGCGGATCAAAGCGGTTTTCGATGTCAGAGCATCGCAAGCGCTGGGGGAGTGGCAGCGGGGGCGCCTGCTGAGTAAGGTCGGCCCGCAGCTCAGCGCCGTCGCCCAGGACGCCCGCAGCCAGGCACAAAATCGGGAATTGGCGCTGGAGCGGCTCAGCGCCAAGATCGCCGCCGCACTGGCGCAGCCGCGCCGGCGCCGCCCAACCAAGCCGACCCACGCCTCGCGCGAACGGCGCCTGGAGGAAAAGCGCCGCACGGGCGAGCGCAAACGTGCCCGTCGCAAACCGCTCGATTAGCGAGTGAGGGCACGCGGCCCCTCCCGAGCTTTGAGTGCCCGCCATTCCCCTCCGTACTTATAGGCTCCCCGTCCGTGGACTTCGCCCTCAGCGACGAGCAAAACGACTTCGTCGATGCGATCCGCGAATTCTGCGATCGCGAGTGTGGCACCCAGGATCAGCGCGAGCGCCTCACCGACTCCTACAGGGAGCGCCACAGCGCCGAGATCTACAAGATGATGGCCGAGCTGGGCTGGCTTGGCATCACCATCCCCGAGGAGTACGACGGCTCGGGGGGCACCATGCTGGATGCCTGCCTCTTCATGGAGGAGACCTCTCGCGGCCTTGCCCCGATTGGCGGCTACGCGACGACCCTGATCGTCGCCGGGGCGACCAGACGTTTTGGCAACGAGGAGCAAAAGCACGAGATCCTTGGCGGAATCGCGCGGGGGGCGGTCGAGGCGATTGCGATGACAGAGCCAGAGGCCGGCTCCGACGTCGGCTCCCTCACCACCTTCGCCGAGCGCGACGGCGAGGGCTTCGTCCTCAATGGCCAGAAGGTCTTCTGTTCCAATGCCCACATCGCCGACCACGTCCTCGTAGTCTGTCGCACCACCCGTGGACCCAAAAAGCACGAGGGCCTTTCGATGATCTGGGTCCCGCGCGAGGCAGAGGGGATGGAGGTGGTTCCGATCGACACCATGGGCGGCCGCGAGACCAGCCATCTCTACTTCACCGACTGCCAGGCGCCGGAGAGCGCGCTACTCGGTGAGGTCGACCAGGGGTGGATGCAATTGATGGCAGGTCTCAACGTCGAGCGGCTGATCCTCGCCGCAACGATGCTCGGCCTCGCCCAGCGGGTTTTTGACGACGTCATCGTCTACGTCAAGGAGCGCAAGCAGTTCGGCCGCCCGATCGGATCTTTCCAGTCGCTCCAGCACCGCCTTGCCGACATGGCGACTGAGTTGGAGGCCGCCCGGCTGATGACCCGCTGGGTGGCGACGATGACCGACGAGGACCCCGACCGGATGCTGCCCCGCGAGGCCTCGATGGTAAAGCTCTACGTCACCGAGGTTGCCAGGCGCGCCGCCCTCGATGGGATGCAGATGATGGGAGGCTATGGCTACTCCTCTGAGTACGACATGGAGCGCCTCGTGCGCTCCGCACTGGTCTCCACCATCTACGGCGGCACTTCGGAGATCCAGCGCAACATCATCGCCAAGACGCTCGGCCTCTGAGCAGGCCCGGCCGGCGCCAGACCGCTATTCTTCGGCCCAGCCTCGCGCCTCGGCCCGGGGTTTTCCTTTGTAAACAGCCGTTCGTACGTGAACGAGGAGACATGGCTCGCGGAGATGTCCGCATCGCGGTGACGCTGGCTTGCGAGGAATGCAAGCGGCGTAACTACCAGACGAACAAGTCCCGGCGCAACTCGCCGGATCGGGTCGAGCTGCGCAAGTTCTGCCGCTGGTGCGGCCACCATACGCCGCACAAGGAGACACGGTAGCCACCGATGGCAAAGAGCCGCGCACAGCGCAAGGCGGAGCGTCGGGCCCGCGAAGCGCAGGAGCGCAAACGCTCCGAAGCCGATCCGCTGGCGGGCGAGTCGCACGCGCAGCACGACACCCAGGTCCCGGTCTCTGGCGATATCGCCGAGATCGAAGCGGTGGAGGTGGGGATGGCGGCCGGTGCGCCCGAAGCCGATCTGGAAACCCCGGACGCCCCCAAGCAATCCCGTGCCGAACGCCGCGCCGAGGAGAAGCGTCGCAAGGAAGCCGAAAAAAACCGGCGGGCCGAGCAAAAGCGCCAGGAGCGCGATCAGGTTGCCCGCAAACAGAAACAGGCTGCGGCAGAGCGCCAGCGCGGCGGGGTCATCGGTTTCCTCGTCTCCTGCTGGCAGGAGCTGAAAAAAGTCCAGTGGCCCGATCGCGAGACGCTGGTCCAGGCGACCGCGGTCACAATCATCTTCGTCGCCGTCGCCGCCGCCTACCTCGGTGCCCTCGACGCACTCTTCGAATTCCTGATCAAGCAGATCCTCTAGCAACCGCGACGGGATCCCCGAACAAAGGCCTCAGATGTATCGCTGGTATGTGATCAACACCTATTCCGGGCACGAGAACAAGGTCAAGCACAACCTCGAGCACCGGGTGCAGACGATGAGCCAGAACCGCAATGTGCGACAGGTCGTTGTCCCCACCGAGCAGGTCTCCGAGATGAAGGACGGGCAGAAAGTCCAGACCGAGAAACGGACGATGCCCGGCTATGTCCTCGTCAACATGGAGATGACCGATGACGCTTGGGGTTTGGTCAAGAACACCCCCGGCGTGACCGGTTTCGTCGGCTCTCGCAACAAACCGGTGCCGCTCTCCAAACCGGAGGTCGACCGGCTGCTACACCGCGAGACAGCGGAGCGCCCACGCACCCAGGCCCAGTTCTCGATCGGCGAATCGGTCAAAGTCATCTCGGGACCGCTGTCGGACTTTTCCGGCGAGATTGCCGAGATCAACGAGGATGCCGCCAAACTCAAGGTGCTGGTCTCGATTTTCGGCCGGGAGACGCCGGTCGAGGTCGGCTATGACCAGGTCAAGAAGATCTAGCGCTACCCTCTTCGATCCGCATGGCGAAAAAAGTCCTCACGGTGATCAAGCTGCAGATCCAGGCGAGCAACGCCAACCCGGCGCCGCCGGTTGGCCCCGCGCTGGGTCAGCACGGGGTCAACATCATGGAGTTCTGCAAGGCATTCAACGCCCAGACCCAGTCCGAAGCCGGGACGATCATTCCGGTCGAAATCACGGTCTATGAGGACCGCTCCTTCACCTTCATCACCAAGACGCCGCCGGCCGCGGTGCTGATCAAGGAAGCGATCGGGATCAGAAAGGGCTCGGGCGAGCCGCACGTCAACAAGGTGGGGACGATCTCGATCGACCAGGTGCGCCAGATCGCCGAGCGCAAGATGCCCGATCTCAACGCCAACGACCTCGATGCCGCTTCGAAGATCATCGCCGGCACTGCGCGCTCGATGGGCGTGGACGTCAAATAGAGTGATGGCACACGGCAAGCGTTACCGCCAGCAGTACGGGAAGGTCCAACGCGATCGGCCATACCCTCCGTCAGAGGCGATCTCGCTCGTTCGCCAGACCGCCAGCGCCAACTTCGACGAGACGGTCGAGCTGCACGTGTTGCTCGGCGTCAACGTCCGCCATGCGGAGGAGCAGCTGCGCGGCACCCTGGCGCTGCCGCACGGCCTCGGAAAGGACGTCACGGTGGCCGTCTTCGCCCAGGGCCAGCAGGCCCGTGATGCCGAGGCAGCCGGTGCTGACTTCGTTGGCGGCGAGGACCTGGCGCAGAAGGTTGAGGAGGGCTGGACCGACTTCGACGTGGCGATCGCGACCCCCCAGATGATGGGGACGGTTGGCAAACTTGGCCGCGTCCTCGGCCCTCAGGGCAAGATGCCAAATCCCAAGGTCGGCACCGTCACCAACGATGTGGAGCGGGCGGTCACCGAGACGAAGGCGGGCAAGGTCGAGTACCGCACCGACCGCCAGGCGATCATCCACATGGCGATCGGTAAGGTCAGCTTCGACGAGCAGAAGCTGCTCGACAACTACACCGCAGTGATCGAGGAGATCGTCCGCGCCAAGCCCTCCTCGGCGAAGGGCCGCTACATAATCTCCAGCACGCTGACGACGACGATGGGTCCCGGCATCCGGGTGGATGCGACGAAGTCAAGCGAGCGCGAGTCAAGCGAGCGCGAGGCGGCGCCCGCCGTCGCGGCCCCCGAGGCCGCAGAGGAACCGGCAACCGCCTAGACTGCCTCGCCACTGACCCAAGACCATCGGCGGGGTGCAGGCCCGCAAGCCCGGTGCAGGTGAGACGATGAACCGCGAAGAAAAGCAAGCCACAATCGAGGAGATCGCCGCCCAGATCGAGGGCAGCGAGGCGATCTTCGCGGTCGACTACCGCGGCATCAGCGTTCCCCAGGCAGCCGAGCTGCGGGCAAAACTGCGCGAAGCAGACGCCAGCTTCCGGGTGGTCAAGAACCGACTCACCAAGCTCGCCGCCGAGAGGGCCGGGGAGGAGCGTCTCGCCGAGCTGCTCGAAGGACCGACGGCGCTGACCTTCGTTCGCGGGGATTCTGCGATGGCGGCGAAGACGATCGCGACCTTCAACCGCGAGCATGAGGTTCTCAGTTTCAAGGGCGGCTTCATGGAGGGGCTCAGTCTCGACCAGGACCGTTTCAGCTCGATCTCTCGTCTGCCCTCCCGCGACGTTCTCAATGGCCAGTTCGCCGGAGTCGTCGCCAGCCCCCTGACCGGCCTGGTCCGCGGTCTCGGCTCGATGATCGGCGGGCTCGCATCCCAACTACAGCAGCTTCAGACCCAGAAGGAGAAAGAGGAGTAAATGGCAACCAAGGTTTCGACAGAGGATTGGATCGAGGAGCTGAAAAGCATCTCAGTGCTGGAGCTCTCCGAGCGGATCAAGGCCCTAGAGGAGGAGTTCGGTGTCTCGGCGACCGCGGTCGCAGCCGCAGCTCCGGCTGCGGCGGGCGCTCCGGCGGGCGAGGATGGCGATGGCGGCGGCGAGGAAGCCTCCACCGTCGACGTAGTGCTGACCGAGGTCGGCGGCCAGAAAGTGCCGGTGATCAAGGTCGTGCGCTCCGCCACCGGGCTCGGCCTGAAAGAGGCGAAGGCAATCGTCGACGAGGCTCCCAAAGCAATCAAAGAGGGCGCCGAGCGCGATGAGGCCGAGAAGCTCAAAGCTGAACTTGAGGAGGCCGGCGCCACCGTCGAGCTCAAGTAGGCCGTCGCCAAGATTGAGCAGCTCGCGGTCCCCGGTCGGTGGGGCGGGTCAGGCGCCGGAAAGGGCGCTCTCCCAGGCCTCTTTCGGCGTTCTAGGAGCTGCCCGGTCTTTGCGGCCGACGGTCGATGTGGCCCGTATGTTATTTTTTGCGGTCGCGCGCCCGTTGAGTCCCCTGCCCCATATCTGCGCTTTTCCCACGTCCCTCTGACCGCCTGAGGAGTCGCCAACTTTGGCACGTTCAAACGCTGCCCCCGTAACCCGCAGGAGTTATTCCCGACTGCAGAACCCCCTTGAAGTCCCCCATCTGATCGATATCCAGCGCCGCTCCTTCGAGGAGCTGACGGATCCGAAGAAGGGCGGGCTGCGAGAGACGATCGACGACATATCCCCGATCGAGGACTACACGGGGAACCTGGCCATCGTCTTTGGTGAGTTCAAATTCGAGGACCCGCCCCACACGATCGAGGAGTGCCGCGAGAAGGACATGACCTACTCGCGGCCGCTGACCGCCACCGTCGCCTTCCAAAACAAAGAGACGGGGGAGATCCGCGAGCAGGCCGTCTTCATGGGCGACTTCCCGTGGATGACCGAGCGCGGCACCTTCATCATCAACGGCACCGAGCGGGTTGTCGTCACTCAGCTCGTCCGCTCCCCCGGCGCCTATGTGATGGCGCCAAAGGACCCCGAGAAGCAGGTCTTTATCGCCAATCTGATGCCGGCCCGCGGCTCCTGGCTGGAGCTGGAGATCGACAAAAAAGGCCGCGTATATGTCCGCATCGACCGCAAGCGCAAGCTGCCGGTGACGGTGCTGCTGCGTGCGATGGGCTACGTGGAGGACGAGAAGCTGCTCGAGATGTTCGACAACTCGGTCTACATGCGGCACACGATCGAGGCCGACACGGAAGCGACCCGCACCGAAGAGGGGGCGCTGATCGAGCTGTTCAAAAAGCAGCGCCCCGGCGAGCCCCCCTCCGTCGATGCGGCCAAGAACCTGCTTGAGCAGCTCTTCTTTGACCCCAAGCGCTATGACCTCACCCGGGTCGGTCGCTACAAGCTGAACGCCCGGCTTGACCTCGACATAGACCTCGAGACCCGGGTCCTCACCCACGACGACATCATCGCCCTGGTCAAGGAGCTCGTCCTGCTGCCGAAGCTGCTCGGGATTCCCGAGGAGATCGACGAGGAGAACCCGATCAAGGACTACGCGGCGGAGGCGATCACCTATCCACGCGAGCCTGTCTACGAGCACCTCGATGAGTACGAGCATTTCGGCAACCGCCGCCTGCGGACTGTCGGAGAGCTGATCCAGGAGGCGTTCCGGATCGGCCTCTATCGGATGGAGCGGGTGGTCCGCGAGCGGCTCACCACCGAAGACTCCGATGCGATCACCCCGCAGACGATCATCAACATCCGACCGGTGGTGGCGGCGATGAAGGAGTTCTTCGGTTCCTCGCAGCTTTCGCAATTCATGGACCAGACCAACAGTCTCGCCGGGCTCACCCACAGGCGGCGGCTCTCGGCGCTTGGTGCCGGCGGACTGACCCGGGAGCGCGCTCCGATCGAGGTGCGCGACGTGCACCCGACCCATTACGGCCGGATGTGCCCAATCGAGACCCCGGAGGGGCCCAACATCGGCCTGATCGGCTCGCTCTCCTCCTACGCGCAGATCTCCGAGCATGGCTTTGTCACGACCCCCTACCGGGTGGTCACCGACGGAGTGGTCACCTCGGAGATCGTCCACCTGGACGCGACCCAGGAGGAAGAGAAAGTGATCGCCCAGGCGAACGCCGAGGTCGACACGAAAACCAACAGGTTGAAGGGCCCGCAGGTGCTGGTCCGCGCCGGCGAGGACGAGTACGCGACCGCCTCACCGAAAGAGGTCGACCTGATGGATGTCTCGCCGACCCAAATCTGGTCGGTGGCGACGGCTCTGATCCCATTCCTGGAGCATGACGATGCCAACCGGGCGCTGATGGGCTCCAACATGCAGCGCCAGGCGGTGCCGCTCCTGAAGCCGGATGCGCCGTTGATCGGCACCGGAATGGAGCGCCGCGCCGCGGTCGACACCGGCGACGTGGTGCTGGCGAAGTTCGATGGCGAGGTCACCCACGTCGACTCGGAGCGGATCGTGGTCACCGGCGGCTCAAAGAAAGATGAGTACCCGCTGCACAAGTTCATGCGCTCCAATCAGGGGACGATCATCCACCAGCGGCCGATCGTCAATACCGGACAGAAAGTGAAGGAGGGCGATGTGCTCGCCGACGGCTCTTCCACTGCCGGTGGCGAGATCGCCCTTGGCAAGAACTGTCTGGTCGCTTTCATGTCCTGGGAGGGCTACAATTTCGAGGACGCGATCATCCTCTCCGAGCGCTTGGTCAAGGACGACGAGCTGACCTCGATCCACATCGAGGAGTACGAGATCGATGCCCGCACGACCAAGCTCGGCGACGAGGAGGTCACCCGCGACATCCCCAACCGCTCCGAGGAGAGCCTGCGAAACCTCGATGAGCGGGGGATCGTCCGAGTTGGGGCCGAGGTCGTCTCCGGCGATCTGCTGGTCGGTAAGGTGACGCCCAAGGGCGAGACGGAGCTGACCGCCGAGGAGAAGCTAATCCGCGCGATCTTCAAGGAGAAGGCGCGCGAGGTCCGTGACACCTCGCTGAAGGTCCCGCACGGCGAGGGTGGGGTAGTGATCGACGTGCTCACCTTCAGCCGTGACGACGGCGACGATTTGCCGCCGGGCGTCAACGACCTGGTCCGCGTCTACGTAGCGACAAAGCGCAAGATCGCCGAGGGCGACAAGCTCGCTGGTCGCCACGGAAACAAGGGAGTGATTTCAAAGATCGTGCCCGAGGCAGATATGCCCCACCTCGCCGACGGCACCCCGGTCGACGTGATTCTCAATCCGCTCGGCGTTCCAAGCCGGATGAACATCGGTCAGATCCTCGAGACTCATCTCGGCTGGGTCGCGGCCAACGGCTGGTATGACGACGGCTCAGAGGCCTACAAGCAGGCCCACTCAGATGAGGGCGACGGGCGCGTCTACGTGGCGACCTCGGTGTTCGACGGCGCCAGCGTCGACGATGTCGACGAGGCTCTGGTCAGCTGGTCAGATGAGAACGCCGAGCGCGGAATCGACCTTGGGGTCGACAAGCGCGAGCGCCCCGGCGCTCGCTGCTCGGGCACGGCGCAGCTCTACAACGGCCGCACCGGCGAGCCCTACGAGGGCAAGGTCACGGTCGGTTACATGTACATCCTCAAGCTGTTGCACCTGGTCGACGACAAGATCCACGCCCGCTCGACCGGCCCCTACTCCCTGGTCACCCAGCAGCCGCTGGGCGGCAAGGCGCAGTTCGGCGGACAGCGCTTCGGCGAGATGGAGGTCTGGGCGCTTGAGGCCTACGGTGCCGCCTACACGCTGCAGGAGATGCTGACCGTGAAGTCCGACGACACGGTCGGCCGGGTCAAGGCCTACGAGGCGATCGTCAAGGGGGAGAACATCCCCGAGCCCTCGATCCCCGAGTCCTTCAAAGTCCTGTTGAAGGAGATTCAGAGCCTCTCGCTCGACGCCAATGTGGTCTCCGAGGGCACCGACGTGGAGATATCCGATGAAGAGGACGATCTGCTGAAAGCGGCGGAGGAGCTGGGCATGGACCTGACTGGGGTCCGGGCGGATTCACCGAATGGAGCCGCCGATGAGCAGGAGGAGCAGGTGGTCGCCGAGGGCGAGGCGGGAACTGACGGGGCCGCGGATGGGGCCGAGCAAGCGACGACGGTGGAGGACTGATGATCGACATCAACAACTTTGACGCGATCGAGATCGGTCTCGCCTCTTCGAAGAAGATCCGCTCCTGGAGCTGGGGAGAGGTCACCAAGCCGGAGACGATCAACTACCGGACGCTGAAGCCCGAGAAAGACGGTCTGTTTTGCGAGCGCATATTCGGTCCGACCAAGGACTGGGAGTGCTACTGCGGCAAGTACAAGCGGGTCCGCTACAAGGGCATCGTCTGCGAGCGCTGCGGCGTCGAGGTGACCCGCTCGAAGGTGCGCCGCGAGCGCATGGGCCATGTCGATCTGGCGGCGCCCGTCTCCCACATCTGGTTCTTCAAGGGCGTGCCAAGCCGGATCGGCTACCTGATCGATATGGCTCCCAAGGAGCTGGAGAAGGTCCTCTACTTTGCCGCCTCGATGATCACCTGGGTCGACGAGGAGGCCCGCGACAAGGACATCGGCAAGCTTGAGAAAGAGGTCAAAAAGGTCGTCGATGACTACGAGGCCGAAAGGCAGAAGCGCACCCAGGAGCTGAGCGAGTCGCTTGTGCGGCGCGTGCGCTATCTCGAGGAGGGCTCCCAGGAGAAGTTCGACGACGAAGACCATCTCTGGGCCGACTCGCTGAAGATGACCTCTGCGCAGCTGCGCAAGATGAAGGACGACGAGCGCACCAAGCTGATCAAAGAGCTGCGCAAATCCTTTGACGCCGAGATCGCCGATACCGAGGCCTACATCGAAGAGGCGATCGAGCGGATGCAGGAGGTCTGGAAGATCTTCGCCGAGATGAAGCCGAAGGACGTCGTCAACGATGAGACGGTGTTCCGCGAGCTGAAGGACCGCTTCGGCTCGCCGTTCGGTTGGGGTGAGTACTTCCGCGGCGGGATGGGAGCCGAAGCGGTGCGCGACCTGCTCGAGCAGGTCGACCTCGAGGCCGAATGCGAGGAGCTGGAGCAGGTGATCAACAGCTCCAAAGGCCAAAAACAGGCGCGCGCGGTAAAGCGCCTGAAAGTCGCCTCCGCCTTCCTGCACTCAGACAACAAGCCAGACTGGATGATCCTCGACTGCGTGCCGGTGATCCCGCCGGAGTTGCGGCCGATGGTCCAGCTCGATGGCGGTCGCTTTGCGACCTCAGACCTCAACGATCTCTATCGGCGGGTGATCAACCGAAACAACAGGCTGAAGCGATTGCTCGACCTCGGTGCCCCCGAGATCATCGTCAACAACGAGAAGCGGATGCTCCAGGAGGCGGTCGACGCATTGTTTGACAACGGCCGACGCGGGCGCCCGGTGACGGGCCCAGGAAATCGCCCGCTGAAGTCGCTCTCGGACATGTTGAAGGGCAAGCAGGGGCGCTTCCGCCAGAACCTGCTGGGCAAGCGGGTCGATTACTCGGGCCGCTCGGTGATCGTCTCCGGGCCAAGCCTCCAACTGCACCAGTGCGGGCTGCCGAAGCTGATGGCGCTGGAGCTGTTCAAGCCATTCATCATGGCCCAGCTGGTCGAGCGCAAAGCGGTGCAGAACATCAAGGCAGCGAAGAAGATGGTGGAGTCGATGATCCCCGAGGTTTGGGACGTGCTCGAGGAAGTAATCCACGAGCACCCGGTGTTGCTCAACCGGGCTCCGACCCTGCACCGTCTCGGCATCCAGGCATTTGAGCCCGTCCTCGTGGAGGGCAAGGCGATCCAGGTCCACCCGCTGGTCTGCCATGCCTTCAACGCCGATTTCGACGGCGACCAGATGGCGGTCCACGTCCCGCTTTCCGCTGAGGCCCAGGCCGAGGCGCGGATCCTGATGCTCTCGGCGAACAACATCCTCTCGCCGGCCCACGGCGCGCCGCTGGCGACGCCGACCCAGGACATGGTGCTCGGCATCTACTACCTCACCTACGGACCGTCGGCGGAGGAGCTCGCGAGCCTCGACCAGGAGCTCAAGTCCGGCAAGGGTGGGGCGAGCAACGGCACTCGGCCAAAGGTCTTCCGCTCCGCTCAGGAGGCCGAGCTCGTCTACGAGAACGGCGGTTGCAAGCTGCACGACCGCGCCGAGTACCGGCGGGCCGGGCACGAGCACTTCCTGACCACGGTCGGGCGGATCATCTTCAACGAAAAGATCGAGCGGGCCCTGGCCGATGCGCTGGGGGGCGATTTCGATCCCGAGGCCTATGAGTTCGTCAACCACTCGCTGAAGAAGCGCGACGTCAACGAGATGGTCTCCGACCTGGTCGAGGCCTACGGGGCACCCGCTGTCTCGGAGGTCCTCGATGCCTTCAAGGACCTCGGCTTTCATTACGCGACACAGGCCGGGATCACCGTCTCCAAGAACAACGTCGTCTCACCGCCCGAGAAGGCGGAAATTCTCGAGCGCTACGAGAAGCAGACCGCCGAGATCCAGGGTCAGTACGACGATGGCTACATCACCGCCGAGGAGCGTCATGAGGCTGTCACTTCGCACTGGAACCGGGCGACCGACGAGGTGGCTCAGGCGATGGAGGACAACCTCGACGAGCTCAACCCGATCTTCATGATGGCCAATTCCGGGGCGCGCGGGTCGTTCAAACAGATCCGCCAGCTGGCCGGAATGCGCGGCCTGATGGCCAACCCGAAAGGGGAGATCATCGAGCGGCCGATCAAGGCCAACTTCATGGAGGGACTCTCGGTCCTCGAGTACTTCATCTCCACCCACGGCGCCCGCAAGGGACTGGCCGACACGGCACTGCGAACGGCCGACTCGGGCTACCTGACGCGGCGTCTGGTCGACGTCGCCCAGGACGTGATCGTGCGCGAGGAGGACTGCAAGACCAAAGAACACATCGAGATGGCGCTGCGCAAGGACGACAACTCCCTGAACGACAACCTCATCGGTCGTCTGGCGGCGAAAAAGCTCGAGACCAAGCGCGGGCGGGAGCTGCTCAAGCGCAATCAGGAGATCACCCTCGCCGACGTCGAAGCGATAGCCGAGGCATTCGGCGAGGAGGAGATCGCGGTGCCGGTTCGCTCGGCGCTCAAGTGCGAGGCTGAGTCGGGCGTTTGCCGCTCCTGTTACGGCATCTCTCCGGCGACCGGGTCGACGGTCGACATCGGCGACGCGGTGGGGATCATCGCGGCCCAGTCGATCGGCGAGCCCGGCACTCAGCTGACGATGCGCACCTTCCACACCGGCGGCGTTGCCGGTCAGGACATCACCCAGGGCCTACCGCGCATCGTCGAGCTGTTTGAGGCCCGTAAACCGAAGGGGCTCGCCCAGATGGCTGAGGGGGCCGGCAAGGTCTCGATCGAAGAGACCGACAAAGCGCTGAAATTGATCGTCACCGAGTCAAGCGGCGAGGAGCACGCCTACTCCTTCCCACCCCGGACCCGCCTGCATGTCGCCGACGGCGACAGGGTTGATGTAGGCCAACAGCTCAACGAAGGCTCGCTTTATCCGGCCGATCTGCTGGCGATCCGCGGCCGCACCGAGACCGAGCTGTATCTGGTAGCCGAGGTGCAGAAGGTCTACCGCGCCCAGGGCGTCGACATCAACGACAAGCACATCGAGCTGATTGCCCGCCAGATGCTGAAGAAGGTGCGGATCGAGTCAAAGGGCTCGACCAGCCTGCTACCGGGTCAGCTCGAAGATCGTGGCAATCTCAAACGACTCAACAAGAAGGTCAAGGAAGAGGGCGGCACGCCGGCCAAAGGCGAGGAGGTCATCCTCGGGATCACCAAGGCCTCGCTGGCCACCGAGTCCTTTCTCTCCGCGGCCTCCTTCCAGGAGACGACCAAGGTTCTCACCGATGCCGCCCTGGAGGGCAAGCGCGATCGCTTGGTCGGGCTCAAGGAGAACGTGATCATCGGCAAGCTGATTCCGGCCGCGACCGGGCTCAAGCACTACCGCACGCTGGCGGTCGAGCCCGCTGTCGCTATCGAGGCGCCGAGCGAGGAGGGTCTGCTCGACGAAGAGGAGCTGGCGGCCGAGCTCGGCCTGGACGGCGGCGAGGCTCCGGTCGAGAGCTTCGGGCCCTCCTTTGCCGAGGAGCTCGAGGAGCTGGCGCAGGAGATCGAGAGCACCTCGGAGGAGTCCTAAGGCGGGCGCTGGGGGCCCGGTGTCCGCCAAGCCTGTGTGGTGGTGGTGTCCGCATCGGGTTGATCGTTTCGGCGCAGCCCTGAACGGTGGCTTCCGAGGCCGCGCGCCGCGGGCATCGATCGCATAGATTGGCCAGATGGCCAGTTCGAGGATTTGCATCATCGGGGCGGGGAGTTCTGGCATCGCCGCCTGCCAGGTCCTGAATGGTCGCGGGATTGAGTTCGATTGCTTTGAGAAGGGCTCTCAGGTCGGAGGGAACTGGCGTTTTGAAAACGACAATGAGATGTCCTCCGCCTACCGCTCGTTGCACATCAACACCTCGCGGGGTTTGATGGCCTATCGGACCTATCCGATGCCGGAGGACTATCCGGACTATCCGAATCACTTCCAGATCGCCGCCTACTTCGACGACTACGTGGACCACTTCGGGTTCCGCCCGAAGATCCGCTTCCAGACCGAGGTGGTGGGGGTCGAGCCGGTAGACGGGGAGTGGGAGGTGAGTGTCGAATCCGGCGGGGAGCGGGAGGTCCATCGTTACCGCGCGGTGCTGGTTGCCAACGGACACCACTGGGACCCGCGCTGGCCCGAACCACCCTTCCCGGGTTCGGAGGAGTTCGCCGGCGAGCAGATGCATGTCCATCACTACCGCGAGCCGGATGTCCTGCGCGGCAAGCGGGTCCTGGTGCTGGGGATCGGTAACTCGGCCACCGACATCGCGGTTGAGTCATCACGGATCGCCGACCGGACCTTCCTGGCGATGCGCCGCGGTGCCCACATCCTGCCCAAGTACCTCAACGGCAGGCCCACCGATGAGTCCGCCTCGCCGGTCGTGACCCGACTGCCGCTGGCGGTTCAGCGCTTCTTCATCGGGCGCATGCTCGGCCTGACCGCCGGCGACGTGACCACCTACGGCCTGCCCCAGCCCGACCACAAACTGCTTGAGGCTCACCCCACCGTCTCAGCCGAGCTGCTCTCGCGGTTGGGCCATGGCGATATCGAGGTGAAGCCCAATATCGACCGCTTCCCGGGTGGGCGGGCCGTCCGCTTCGTCGACGGCAGCGAAGAGGAAATCGACCTGATCATCTACTGCACCGGTTACAGGATCAGCTTCCCGTTCTTTGACCCTGGGCTGGTCTCAGCCGAGGCCAACCGGCTGCCGCTCTACCGGCGGGTTGCCTCGGTCGAGCATCCTGGCCTTTATTTCATCGGCTTCATCCAGCCGCTGGGGGCGATCATGCCGCTCGCCGAGGCGCAGGCGGAGTGGGTCGCAGACCTGCTCGGCGGGAGGGGAGCGCTCCCCCCGGTGGGGGAGATGCGGCAGGAGATCGCCGGGGCCGAACGGAAGATGCGAAAGCGCTACGTCGCCTCTAAGCGTCACACGATCCAGGTCGACTTCCACCCTTATCTACGCGAGATCCGGCGCGAGCGAAGGCAGGCTGTCCGACGGGCCTGAGGACTCGGGTGCGCCCGCCGGGCGGACAGGGCGGTGGCTCAAGCGCCGCTCCCCCACCGTGGGGACCGCGACGGGGACCGCGCGGGCCCTTGGGCTCGGGCCGCCGACGCCTGGGGTCGCCGCGATCAGAATCCTCCGCTGCTCCGTCGGGCTCGGGTGACTTGCTCGCCCACCAGACCAACCACATCGACGCGAGCACGGGAATCTTGAGAACGACCAAGAGGAAGAAAATCGGCCAGAACCCCACCACCGGACCCAGTGTAGAGCAGTCAGGCGCGCTCGCGCCGCTCCCTTACAAGGCCCTGAGCCCAGGCTGATAGCGCCTCGGTCTGGGCCTCCTCGAGGCCGAGGTGGGGTTCGGTCTGAACAAGCAGAGTCGGCTCGGCTCGTGTCTGTGCCCAGGCGTAGCAGCTCTCGTCGAAGTTGTCGTCGACCCAGGCCATCGCGCGCCCCGTCCCGTACTCCTGCAGCGGACCCAGCTTCCAGTGGGCCGAGCCAAACCGGGCGGCGCCATCGAAGCTGAGGTGGGGGAGCTCCGGCAGACCCAGCATGGTGGGCAGGTAGTCGTTCGCCCGCTCCTCCCAGCCGGTCGCCCAGACCAAGTCGTAGTGCTCGGCAAGTCGACGCAGCCGCTCTCCCGCCACCAACGAGATGCAGTGCACCATCCCATCGATCAGCTCGAACCTCGCATTTGCTCGATCGGGGGGCTCCTCGAACCCGAATAAGGAGATCACTCCGTCGACATCGACGGCGAGGATGGGCCGACTCATCGGGGTAAGGCTAACTACCAGCGGTAGTGCGCAAACGCCTTGTTCGCCTGGGCCATGCGGTAGATGTCATCCTTCCGCTTCCAGGCGCTGCCCTGCTGTTGGTTTGCATCGAGGATCTCGTGGGCGAGGCGGTCGGCCATCGAGTACTCGCGACGCTGGCGAGCGTAGCTGACCAGCCAGCGAACGGCGAGAGTGCGGGCGCGGCGCGCGGGGACCTCGACCGGCACCTGGTAGGTGGCGCCGCCCACCCGGCGCGAGCGAACCTCGAGCACCGGGGTCAGCTGCTTGACCGCTGCCTCCAGCGTCTCCACCGGATCCTCGCCGGTGCGCTCGCCGACGATCGCGAGGCTGTCGTAGACGAGCCGCTCGGCGAGGGACTTCTTGCCGTCGCTCATCACCTTGTTGATCACCTGTTGGACGAGCCGGTTGCGGTGACGGGCGTCGGGCTCGACCGGCCTGATCTGCGCTGCGGAGCGTCGCGGCATCTCAGGAGGCCTTGACCCCGTAGCGGGAACGGGCCTGCTTACGATCGGAGACACCGGCGGCGTCGAGGGTGCCACGCACGACCTTGTAGCGCACCCCCGGCAGGTCCTTGACGCGACCACCACGGACGAGGACAACGGAGTGCTCCTGGAGGTTGTGCCCCTCGCCGGGAATATAGGTCGTGACCTCCATTCCATTGGTCAATCGCACGCGGGCGATCTTGCGCAGGGCGGAGTTCGGCTTCTTCGGGGTTACGGTCGCGACGCGGGTGCAGACGCCGCGCCGCTGCGGGGCGGAGACTCTCTTCTTGCTTCCCTGGCCCGACTTGAGGCCGGGCGTCGTCGTCTTCTTCTTAGGGCGCTTGCGGCCCTTCCTGACAAGTTGGTTCGTATTCGGCACGGCCGCGCATAGTAGAGCAGTCCGCCCAAGACCAGTCCCGCGGCGGCCGCCAGCTCGGCGTAGAAGCCATCGTCGAGGACCGCGCGGGCGCCGGCAAAGCGAGTGGCCTGGGCGCCTGCATCAAGACCGGCGGGCAGGTCAATGAGCAGGGTGATGGCCAGCGAAGTGAGGCCGAGAACAACCACGATCCCCGCCAGGCGCCGTCGACGTGGCCGCAGCGCCAGCACGGCGAGGCAGGCCGCCAGCACGGCAATCGGCACCAGAAGGTAGGAGTGTGCCTGGCCGGCCGTACGCGAGGCGACTGTGGGGGGCGCAGCGATCCCCGGCAGGCTCGTGTAGCCGGGCTGGCCGACCTCGACCGCGCGGTAATCGATGAACTGGGAGGCGAGGAGAAGCGCTGCCGCGGCGACGGTGACGGCGCAGATCGCCCGTCGCGGGGTGATCACGGCGCTGACTCGCGTCGTGGCGTGGATCGCTGAGCGGCCGGCCTGGCGCAGGCGGCGCTCCCCGCGCGCGAGACTGCGGAAAATCAGTGCCGCTGGGGGACGCAGCAACCGTCCGATCCCCTTGACGAGGGGACCGGCGATCGCGCCCGCCCGCCTCGCTACCCGCGCCAGCGGCGGCCGGGTGCGTTCGAGCAGGCGGTTCGTCTCCCGGTCAACCCGCCGCGTCAGCTCTGCGGCCCAGGAGAGCGGCATGACGATCCGCCGCCGCGCCGCTGCTATCATCGCGCGTCGCTCAGGCAGCTTTTTCGCCGGAGGTTTCGCCGGGCCCGCGAGGGCCTTTTTCATGCGCCGATCCCGGCTCTTGCCGGAAGGCTTACCTTTTGTCCGTCCCCGCTTCTCCAAGACCACCACTTACCTTAAGACCATGCCGCGCAGCTTCCCCCTAGAGAAAACCCGCAATATCGGGATCATGGCGCACATCGACGCCGGCAAGACGACGACCACCGAGCGCATCCTCTACTACACCGGCCGCACTCACAAAATGGGCGAGGTCCATGAGGGCGCCGCGGTAATGGACTGGATGGAGCAGGAGCAGGAGCGGGGGATCACGATCACATCCGCAGCGACCGCCTGCGAGTGGAAGGACCACCGGATCAACATCATCGATACTCCGGGCCACGTCGACTTCACGGTCGAGGTCGAGCGCAGCCTCCGCGTTCTCGATGGCGCGATCGCCGTTTTTGATGCCGTCGCCGGCGTCGAGCCGCAATCGGAGACGGTCTGGCGCCAGGCCGACAAGTACAAGGTGCCGCGCTTTGCCTACATCAACAAGATGGACCGCACCGGTGCGGATTTCTTCAACGCGGTGCAGACGATGACCGACCGCCTCGGCGCCAATCCACTGCCGATCCAGCTGCCGATCGGACAAGAGGGGGAGTTCGAAGGCGTCATCGACCTGGTCGAGATGAAGGCCCTGGTCTGGAAGGACGAGCTGGGAACTGAGTATGAGACGGGGGAGATCCCCGCTGAGTTGCTTGAGCAGGCCGAGCAGTACCGCAACGAGCTGATTGAGGCCTGTGCGGATTACGACGACGAGCTGATGGAGGCATACCTCTCCGAGGAGGAGATTCCCCACGAGAGGATCGCCGCCTCGCTGCACCGAGCCTGCCTCGACACCAAGGTGACACCGGTGCTCTGCGGCTCCTCATTTAAGAACAAGGGGGTGCAGCCGCTGCTCGATGCGATCGTCGAGCTGCTGCCATCCCCCCTTGAGGTTCCACCGGTGAGCGGTCGAGAGCCCCCCCCGAAGGGAAGCGATGAGCCGATTGAGGCGGTGCGCCCGGCCGATGACGACGCGCCCTTCGCGGCGCTTGCCTTCAAGGTGATGAGCGACCCCTACGTCGGCAAACTGACCTACTTCCGGGTCTACTCGGGCAAGCTTGAGGCCGGCGGTCGCGTCCTCAACGTCACGACCGGCAAAACCGAGCGGATCGGCCGGCTGCTGATGATGCACGCCAACCATCGCGAGGAGATCGAGGAGTGCTACGCCGGCGACATTTGCGCCGGGGTCGGCCTCAAGCAGACGGGCACCGGCGACACGCTGGCGGCCCCCGACGCTCCGATCGAGCTCGAGCACATCGAATTCCCCGAGCCGGTGATCGCCGTCGCGATCGAGCCGAAGACCAAAGCCGACCAGGAGAAGATGGGGACCGCTCTGCAGCGCCTGGGCGAGGAGGACCCGACCTTCCAGGTGGAATCGGATGAGGAGACCGGCCAGACCCTGATCCACGGGATGGGCGAGCTGCACCTCGAGGTGATCGTCGATCGGATGCTGCGTGAGTTCAAAGTCGACGCCAACGTCGGCAAGCCGCAGGTCGCCTACCGCGAGACAATCCGCAAGGAGGTCAAGAACGTCGAGGGCCGCTTTGTGCGCCAGACCGGTGGCCGCGGCCAGTTCGGCCACGTCGTGATCAACGTCGAGCCGGCCCCTGGCGAGGGCTTTGAGTTCGTCAACAAAATCAAGGGCGGGGTCATCCCTACCGAATACATCCGTCCCGCCGAGCAGGGAATGAAGGAGGCGCTTGAGAACGGCGTCAAGGCCGGCTACCCGATGGTCGACGTCAAGGTCGAACTTGTCGACGGCTCCTACCATGACGTCGACTCCTCGGAGATGGCATTCAAGATCGCCGGTTCGATGGCGATCCAGGAGGCCGCCCGCAAGGCCAACCCGGTCCTGCTGGAGCCGGTGATGTCGGTGGAGGTCGTCACCCCCGAGGATTTCCTCGGTGATGTGATCGGCGACCTCTCACGCCGCCGAGGCAAGGTGCAGGGTCAGGAGCAACGCGGCAACGCACTCGCGGTTCAGGCGTTTGTTCCCCTCGGCGAGATGTTCGGTTACGCGACCGATCTGCGATCTTCCACCCAGGGCCGCGCCACCTACACGATGCAGTTCGAGCGCTACGAAGAGGTCCCGGCGAGCATCGCGGAGGAGATCGTCGAACACCGCGCGGGCGAACCGGTGGGTGCAGCCACCTGACCCCAGCCGCGGGCCGTGAGCGCATCTGGCTATATTTCCCAGGTTCGCCCCCCGGCAGCGCAGATCACCCTGCCGAGAAGACTTCAGAGACTTAATCAGCCAAACCAGACAGAAAACGACTTCGAAAGGTAGAACGGAGAGCGATGTCCAAGGAGAAGTTCGAGCGCGATAAGCCGCACGTCAACGTCGGCACGATCGGTCACATCGACCACGGCAAGACGACGCTCACGGCCGCGATCACAAAAACGCTCTCCACCAAAGGCGGGGCCGAAGCAAAAAGCTTCGAGGAGATCGACAATGCGCCCGAGGAGAAGGAGCGGGGGATCACGATCGCGACCTCCCACGTCGAGTACGAGACCGACAAACGCCACTACGCACACGTCGACTGCCCGGGCCACGCCGATTACGTGAAGAACATGATCACCGGCGCCGCTCAGATGGACGGGGCGATCCTGGTGGTCTCCGCTGCCGATGGAGTGATGCCCCAGACCCGCGAGCACATCCTGCTCGCCCGCCAGGTCAACGTCCCCCACGTGGTCGTCTTCCTCAACAAGATCGACCAGGTCGATGACGAGGAGCTGGTCGAGCTAGTCGAGGAGGAGGTCAAGGACCTGCTCAACGAGTACGACTTCCCCGGCGATGAGACTCCGATCGTCAAAGGCTCGGCCCTGAAGGCGCTGGAGGGCGACGAAGAGGCCCAGAAGGCGGTCTTCGAACTCGCCGATGCGCTCGACTCCTACATCCCCGAGCCGGTGCGCGAGCTGGACAAGCCCTTCCTGATGCCGATCGAGGACATCTTCTCGATCACGGGGCGCGGTACCGTTGCCACTGGCCGCGTCGAGCAGGGGATCGTCAACACCGGTGACGAGGTTGAGATCGTCGGTATCAAGGACACCACGAAAACGGTTGTGACTGGGGTCGAGATGTTCCGCAAGATCCTTGATCAGGGCCAGGCAGGCGACAATATCGGCGCCCTGCTGCGCGGCACAAAGCGCGAGGAGATCGAGCGTGGCCAGGTGCTTTGCAAACCGGGCTCGATCACCCCCCACACCAAGTTCAAGGCCGAGGTCTACTGCCTGAAGAAGGAGGAGGGGGGCCGTCACACGCCGTTCTTCTCCGGCTACCGGCCGCAGTTTTACTTCCGCACCACTGATGTAACCGGGATTGCCAACCTCCCCGAGGGGACCGAGATGGTGATGCCGGGCGACAACGTCGAGATGGCGATTGAGCTGATCCAGCCGATCGCCATGGACCAGGGCCTGCGGTTCGCCATCCGCGAGGGTGGCCGCACCGTTGGCTCGGGGGTCGTCAGCGAGATCATCGAGTAGGCGACTCTGAGGGCGGGCCTAGGCCCGCCCTTTCGCCGCCCGCCGGGCGGCGAGACAACTGCAAGAACATACGACCGGGGCGGTGCCCCACCAAAGGGGCCCCGCCCTTATTGCGCGGTAGGGCTGCGCAAGAGACAGACGACGAAGAGAAGAGACGACTGAAGAAGTGGCAGCGATAGCGGCACAGAAGATCAGGATTCGGCTGAAGGCGTATGACCACGACGCCATAGATCGCGCTGCCCGCGAGATCGTCGAGACCGCCGAGCGCACCGGGGCCAGCGTCTCCGGTCCGGTGCCGCTGCCGACCGAGAAAAACGTCTACTGCGTGATTCGCTCCCCGTTCAAGGACAAGGACTCGCGCGAGCACTTCGAGATCCGCACCCATAAGCGACTGATCGACATCCTCCAGCCGTCCCCCAAAACCGTCGACTCGCTGCAGCGGTTGGACTCGCTGCCGGCTGGGGTCGACATCGAGATTCGGCTCTAGGTGACTGCATGGCGGCGATTCTTGGAAAGAAGCTGGGCATGACGCAGGTTTTCCGTGAGGACGGAACCGTGGTGCCGGTCACCGTGATTGAGGCCGGCCCCTGCAAGGTGACCGCCGTGCGCGAATCCGAGCGTGACGGCTACGCCGCCGTGCAACTCGCGTTCGGCGAGGTCAAGGAGGGGAAGCTGACCCGGGCCGAGGAGGGTCACACCAAGAAGGCCGGGGCTCCCCCGATGCGCCACCTGGTCGAGTTCCGCGACGAGGACCTCGGCGCCGAGGAGGGCCCGAAGATCGGGGACGACGTCACCGTGACCTGCTTCGAGGCCGGCCAGAAGGTGAAGGTGTCCGGGGTCTCGATCGGAAAGGGCTTCCAGGGAGGGATCAAGCGCCACAATTTCAGCCGCGGGCCGGTCAGCCACGGTTCCCACAATGTCCGTGCCCCGGGCTCGATCGGCGCCAGCGCCTTCCCGGCGCGCGTCTTCAAAGGGATGCGGATGCCGGGGCAGATGGGCAACAGGCGTGTAACCCAGCGTGGCCTGGAGATCGCCGACGTCGACGCTGAGCGCAACCTGCTGTTGATCAAGGGTTCGGTGCCCGGCTCGCGCAACGCGATGGTGGAGGTGCGCTCAGATGGCTAAAGCTGCCGTGCTCGGCAAGACGACCAAGGCCGACCTTCCCAAGGAGCTCTTCGCGGAGCCGTTCAATCACTCCCTGGTTCACGAGACCGCACGCGCTGACCTGGCCGCGCGCCGGCGGGGGACGGCCTCGACCCTGACCCGTGGTGAGGTCTCGATGACCACCGCCAAGGCCTGGCGACAGAAGGGGACGGGGCGGGCCCGGGCAGGCGCGCTCAGCGTCCCCAATCGCACCGGCGGTGGGGTCGCCTTCGGCCCCAAGCCGCGTCACTACACGGTCAAGGTCAACCGCAAAGCGCGTCGCAAGGCGATGCGCGCCGCCCTCTCGGTCCACGCCGAGCGCGACAGCGTCGCCGTCCTTGATGCGGGCGACTTCCAGACGCCCTCGACCAAGCGGGCCGCTGAGCTGCTCGCGAAATGGGGCGCCGGGCGCTCCACCCTGGTGGTCGTGCTCGGCGAGGAGACCGGGGCGCTGAAGAGCTTTCGCAACATCCCGCGTGTGCAGGTGGCCGAGGTGGGGGCGATCGGGGTCGCCGACGTGATCGGCTCCGCCTCACTCATCCTCTCCGAGGGCGCGCTGGCGAAGCTGACGGAGAGGCTGGGCTGATGGACGCGAGAAACATCGTCATCCGCCCGGTGATCTCGGAGAAGAGCTATGCGTTGATCGCCGAGGGCAAGTACACCTTCCGGGTCAATGATCGCGCCCACAAGACGCAAATCGCCCACGCCGTCGAGGAGATCTTCTCGGTCAGGGTGGCCGGCGTGCGAACCTCCAAGGTTCGTTCCAAGCCCAAGCGCCGAGGCCTGCACCAGGGCCGCACCCGGGCCTGGAAGAAGGCGATCGTTCAGCTCGCGCCGGGCGAAAGGATCGAGCTGTTTGAGGGCGCGGAGACCGCGTAGGGACCGATAGGAATGCCAAACCGCAAAACAAAACCGACAAGTCCGGGACGACGCTTCGCCACCTACCCGCTGCGCGAGCAGCTGACCGCGACCGAGCCTGAGCGCAAGCTGACCGAGGGACTGCGCAAGTCCGGCGGGCGCAATGTCAACGGCCGCGTCACGGCCCGCCACCGCGGCGGGGGAGCCAAGCGGCGCTACCGCCAGATCGACTTCAAGCGCCTCAAGGATGGGGTGCCGGCGAAAGTCGCGACGATCGAGTACGACCCGAACCGCAGTTGCTACATCGCGCTTTTGCACTACGCCGACGGTGCCAAGGGCTACATCCTCGCCCCGGCCCAACTCGCGGTAGGCGACGAGGTCCGCTCCGGCCCGGGCGCCGATATCAAACCGGGCAGCGCGCTGGCCCTCGGTGATATGCCGACCGGCACGATCGTCCACAACGTCGAGATGATTCCCGGTCAGGGGGGCAAGCTCGGACGGGCCGCCGGCGCCGCGATCCAGCTGGCGGCGAAGGAGGGTGAGATGGTGACCTTGCGCCTGCCCTCCTCGGAGATGCGCATGGTCCGCGCCGAGTGCCGGGCGACGGTCGGCTCGCTCTCCAACGCCGAGCACCAGAACGTCAAGATCGGTAAGGCCGGGCGCAGCCGACACCGGGGCAAGCGACCGCAGACCCGGGGCGTGGCGATGAACCCGGTCGATCACCCGCACGGCGGTGGCGAGGCCCACCACACTCCCGGCGGGCACCCCGTCACTCCCTGGGGCAAGCCGACGCTCGGCTACCGCACCCGCAAGAAGGGCAAGCAGTCAGACCGCTACATCGTGCGGGGTCGCCGGCGCGGGAAGAAGAAGAGCAGGTAGGGCGATGGGACGCTCGACCAAAAAGGGTCCCTGGGTGGAAGAGGCGCTGATGAAGCGGATCTCGGCGATGAACGAGTCCGGCACCAAGCAGATGCTGAAAACATGGTCGCGGACCTCGACGATCTTTCCCGACATGGTCGGCCACACGATCGCGGTGCACGATGGACGCAAACACGTCCCCGTCTTCATCTCGGAGTCGATGGTCGGGCACAAGCTGGGCGAGTTTGCGCCGACCAGGACATTCCGGTCCCACGCCGGCACGGGCAAGGGCGAGTAGCGATGGCTGACGAGAAAAAAGACGCCAAAAAAGCCAAGGCGCCGAAAAAACGCTCGGTGAAAAAAGCGGCGACCAAAGCCGCGAAAAAAGTGACGAAAAAAACCGCTGAGAAAGCACCGCAAAAAGCGCCCGCGAAAGCGGCGGAGAAAAAGGCGGCGCCGAAACCCGCCCCGGCCGCTCCGATTGTGATCCGCGCCAGCTCCCGCTATGTGCGGGTCGCCCCCCGCAAGGTCCGCCTCGTCGCCGATCAGGTGCGTGGCCTGCAGATCGAGAAAGCGCGCGCCCTGCTGCAGTTTTCCCCCCGCGGCGCCGCCCACGATATCCGCAAGTTGATCGATTCCGCCGCCGCCAACGCGGAGAACAACCACGACCTGATCGCCGACGAGATGAAGGTGGCCGAGATCACCGTCGACGAAGGGCCGACCCTGAAGCGCTTCCGGCCGCGAGCACTCGGGCGAGCGACGCCGATCCACAAGCGAACCAGCCACATAGCCGTGGCCCTGAGCCCCGAAGAGGACTGAGTATGGGACAGAAGATCCACCCCGAGGGTTTCCGCGTCGGTTACATCCACGACTGGAAGTCGAACTGGTTCGACGACAAAAACTTCGCCGACATCCTCCAGGAGGACCTGGCGATCCGCGACCACATCGTCGGTAAGCTCGCCCACGCGGGGCTCTCCGACATCACGATTGAGCGCCGCGGCGAGGTCGCCGTCGATATCCACACTGCGCGCCCCGGTATCGTGATCGGCAAGTCGGGCAGCGAAGTTGACGCGCTGCGCAAGGACCTGCATAAGTTGACCGGCAGCCCGGTGAAGGTCAACATCCGCGAGGTCAAGCGCCCCGAGCTTGACGCCAAGCTCGTCGCCCAGTCGATTGCCGAGCAGCTCCAGAATCGCGTCGCCTTCCGCCGCGCGATGAAACGAGCGCTGACCTCGGCGATGCGCTCCGGTGCGAAAGGGGTGAAGGTGCAGGTTTCCGGCCGCCTCGGAGGCGCCGAGATGGCGCGGACCGAAGGCTATTCCGATGGCCGGGTCCCCCTGCACACCCTGCGGGCCGATATCGACTACGGCTTCTTCGAGGCGAGGACGACGACCGGCAGGATCGGCGTCAAATGCTGGATCAACAAGGGTGAGGTGATGCCCGAGGGCTTCCGCTCCGACAAGGTTCCCGGTGATGGCGAGCCCCCACAGGGGCAGGCCGGGCGCGGCGGTCGACCCGGTGCAGACCGGGGCGGGCAGCGAGGAGGTGGACGCTGATGCTGATGCCAAAACGGGTCAAGCACCGCAAACAGATGCGAGGCCGGATGCGCGGCAACACCAAGGGCGGCAGCAGCGTCTCCTTCGGCGAGTATGGGATCAAGTCACTGGAGCGCGGCTGGATCACCAACCGCCAGATCGAGGCCGCGAGGATCGCGATGACCCGAAAGATCAAACGCGGTGGCAAGGTCTGGATCAACGTCTTCCCCGACAAGCCCTACACCAAGAAGCCCGCCGAGACGCGGATGGGCTCAGGCAAGGGCAATCCGGAGGGGTGGGTAGCGGTTGTCAAGCCCGGGCGGGTGATGTTCGAGCTGGCCGGCGTCCCCGAGGACCTTGCCCGCGAGGCGCTGCGGCTTGCTGGGCACAAGCTGCCGGTGAAGACAAAGTTCGTCAAGCGCGAGGGGGCGGAGGCCTGATGAAGGCGGCCCATGTCCATGACCTCAAGGACGACGAGCTGCTGGCGAAACTTATCGACACCAAGCAGGAGGCGTTCAACCTGCGGTTCCGCCACGCGACGGGGGAGCTGGAGAACACGGCGCGACTCGGGGTCGCCCGCAGGGACATCGCGAAGCTGCTGACGGTCGCGCGCGAGCGGGGGATCGACGTTGAGAGAGAGCTGAAGAAGATATGACGGACGACGAGAAAAACAAAGACGACGTGGTCGAGGACTCCGCTGCCGTGGAGGCTGAGGAGCCGGTCGTCGAGCAGGCGGCGGAGCCGGCTGTGGCCGAGGAGAGCCCCGGCGCCGAGCAGGCGGCGGAGCCTGCTGTGGTGGAGGCAAGCGCCCCGCCCCAGACCAGCCCTGAGGACGATTTGCCCTGGAAGGAGCGGCGCAGGCTTGAGCGCTCGCGTCAAACCCATGAGGCGAAGCCTCAGCTGGGCCCCGAGGAGCGGGCCGCCCAGCGGGAGGCCGCCCGCAAGGCGCGGGCGGGGGAACGGCGCAAGGGGAGGCAGGGCGCCAGGGCCAAGAAGGGTGGGGCGAGGGCCGGCACGCCGGCCGCCGAGCACACCCCCAACGCAGCCAAGGTCCGGCAGGGCATCGTGGTTTCTGACAAGGGTGAGAAGTCGATCACCGTTCGGATCGATATTGCGAGGCGACACCCGACCTATGAGAAGGTCGTGCGGCGCTCACGGACGCTGCATGCTCACGATGAGCGCAACGAGGCCGGCGAGGGGGACGTGGTCCGTGTGGTTGAGACGCGGCCGCTGTCAAAGACCAAGCGCTGGCGCCTGGTCGACGTGGTGGAGAAGGCAAAGTGATCCAGCAGGAGACGAGGCTGAAGGTCGCCGACAACTCGGGCGCCCGCGAGATTCTGTGTATCCGGGTCAAGGGGGGCTCGCATCGTCGCTATGCCGGGATCGGCGACGTGATTACAGCCACGGTCAAACAGGCGAGCCCGCAGGGCGGGGTCCGCAAGGGCGAGGTCGTGCAGGCGGTTGTGGTGCGGACCAAGAAGGCGCTGGGCCGACCCGACGGCACCTACATCTCCTTCGATGAGAACGCGGCGGTGCTGATCGATCCGGCCAACAACAACCCCCGCGGCACCCGCATCTTCGGTCCCGTGGCTCGCGAACTTCGCGACAAGAACTTCATGAAAATCGTCTCGCTCGCACCCGAGGTCCTCTGATGAAGTCGATGCGGATCAAGACCGACGACCAGGTCAGGGTGATTGGCGGCAAGGACGCCGGTAAGACCGGCAGGGTTATCCGCACCGAGCCGAAGAAGCAGCGGGTCTACGTCGAGCATCTGAACATTGTCAAGCGAGCCGAGCGACCACGCTCGGTCAGCGACGCAACCCGTGCCGACGCTGGTGGGATCGTCGAAAAGGAGGGGCCGATCCACGTCTCCAACGTGATGCTGCTCGACCCGAAAGACAACAAGCCGACCCGGGTTGGGGTGCGCGATGACAAAGGCGGCAAGCGCGAGCGGTTTGCCAAGCGCAGCGGAGCGTCGATCTGATGGAGGCAACCATGACGCCAACCTCCCAGGCAGCTCCACCGCCGCGGATGCGGGAGCTCTACGAGCAGCAGGTGCTGCCGGCCCTCACCCGCAAGTTCGGTTACTCGACTCCGATGGAGGCCCCGCACCTGGTCAAGGTGACGCTCAACATGGGGGTCGGCGAGGCCAAACAGGACTCCAAGCAGCTCGAAGCCGCGCAGGAGCAGCTGGCGACGATCGCCGGTCAGCGGCCAAATGTGCGTCGTGCCCGCAAATCAATCGCCTCCTTCAAGGTGCGCGAGGGGATGCCGGTCGGTGTCTCGGTCACCCTTCGCCGGGCCCGCATGTGGGAGTTTCTCGACCGCCTCTTCTCGATCGCGGTGCCACGGATCCGCGACTTCCGCGGCCTCAACCCGCGCTCCTTCGACGGTCGCGGCAACTACTCGATGGGCGTGCGCGAGCAGCTGATCTTCCCCGAGATCGACTACGACTCGATCGACCAAGTGCGCGGCCTCGACGTGACGATCACGACCAGCGCGAAGACAGATGTCGAGGCCTTCGAGCTGCTCCTCGGACTGGGGATGCCTTTCGCCCAGGAGGGGCGGCCTGGGCAGGCCGACGCTGCTGCCGAGGCCGAGGCCGAGGAGGAGCGCCGCAAGGAGGAGGCCCGGGCGCGGGCGGAGGCCGAGCAGACGGCACTGGAGCAACTAAAAGAGGAGAACCCCGAGGCCTACGCCAAGCCCGAGAGGCCGGAGGGCGAGGAGGCCGATGGCGCCGAGGAGGGCGGGGAGGACGCCGCGAGCGCGACCGACGAGGAGAATCAGGAGAATGGCTAAAACTTCGAGCAAGGTCCGCCAGCGCCGCAAGCCCAAGTTCAAGACACGGGGTTACAACCGCTGCCGGCGCTGCGGCCGCCCCCGCGCCTACTACCGCAAGTTCGGCCTCTGTCGGATCTGCCTGCGAGAGGCAGCGCACGAGGGTTACGTCCCCGGGATGACCAAGTCGAGCTGGTGAGCAGATGCAGACCGACCCGATAGCCGACTACCTGACTCGGATTCGCAACGCGCTGCGCTCCGGCCACGACGAGGTCGAGATCCCCTCCTCGCGACTGAAGCTGGAGATGTCGCGAATCCTCAAGGAGCAGGGCTACATTCGCGATTTCGCACCGGCCCCCGCCCGGGTCGGCGAGGCGATCAAGATCAGCCTCAAGTACACCGAGGACCGCCGTCCGGTGATCCTCGGCATCGAACGGATCTCCCGTCCGGGGCGTCGCCGCTACGTCGACCACAAGCAGGTGCCGCGGGTCTTTGGCGGCACCGGCACGGCGATCGTCAGCACCTCCTCGGGGGTGATGACCGGCCACGAAGCGAAGGCAAAGGGCGTCGGCGGAGAGGTCGTCGCCTACGTATGGTGAGGGTATGAGCCGGATCGGAAGAAAACCAATCGCCGTCCCCGAGGCCGTAACGGTCGAGATAGCCCCCGGGCAGGTAGCGGTCAAGGGCCCGAAGGGGCAGTTGACCCAGATCGTCTCCCAGGAGATGGCGGTCGAGCAGGCCGATGGCTCGGTCACAGTCCAGCGCCCGACCGACCGCGGAGAGCACCGCGCCCTGCACGGATTGACCCGAAGCCTGATCGCAAACATGGTTTCCGGCGTCACCGACGGCTTCGAAAAGCGCCTGGAGATCCAGGGCGTCGGCTACAGGGCCCAGCTCAAGGGAAAGAACCTGGAGATGGCGCTCGGCTACTCCCACCCGGTCTCGATCGAGGCGCCCGAGGGGATCGAGTTCGAGGTCCCGCAGCCAACCGAGATCGTCGTGCGCGGAATCGACAAGCAACTGGTGGGCCAAGTTGCGGCGGACATCCGCAAGCGCCGCCCGCCCGAGCCCTACAAGGGCAAGGGCATCCGCTACCGCGGCGAGCATGTCCTGCGCAAGGTCGGCAAGAGGGCCTAGGCGATGACCGTTTTGACCAGCAGGCAGCGCCGTCTGCGCCGCCGCCGCCGTGTCCGCGCCAGGGTCACCGGGACCGCCCAGCGGCCGCGCCTCTCCGTCTACCGCTCCAATCGCGGCGTCTTCGCCCAGCTCGTCGACGATGATCGAGGCCACACCCTGGCGGCGGTCAACTGGATCGAGCCGGAGCTGCGCAAGCTCTCGGCCGGCGAGCAGGCCAAGCGCGCCGGTGAGCTGCTCGCCGAGCGCGCCAGGGCGGCCGGCATCGAGAGCTGTGTCTTTGATCGCGGCGGCTACCGCTACCACGGCCGCGTCAAGGCGCTCGCCGAGGGTGCTCGCGAGGGGGGGTTGGCCTTCTAGTTCCGCTACGGTGGGCCGCTTGCAATGAAGGGAATGGACGCGACAAACGTGGAGACGGTGAGCCCCCGCGGCCTCGACCTGCAGGAGCGGGTGATCGAGATCAACCGCGTCGCCAAGGTGGTCAAGGGAGGCCGCCGCTTCTCCTTCACCGCACTGGTTGCGGTTGGAGACGAGGAGGGCGTGGTCGGGATTGGCTATGGCAAGGCGAGGGAGGTCCCGCTGGCGATCCAAAAGGGCGTAGAGGATGCCCGCAAGAACCTGGTTCGCGTGCCCAAATACGGGCAGACGATCACCCACAAGATCATCGGGCGCTACGGCGCCGGACACGTCGTGCTGCGCCCGGCCAGCCCGGGAACAGGCGTGATTGCCGGCGGCGGCGTTCGGGCCGTGTTGGAGCTGGGTGGGGTGCGCGATGTGCTGACCAAGAGCATCGGGACTCAGAACCCGATCAACCTGGTGAAGGCGACGATGGACGGGCTGATCCGCCTGCGCAGGCCCGAGGAGGTCGCCGAGCTGCGCGGTCTCACAGTTTCTGAGGTCCTGGGATTGGAGAAGAGCAATGGCGATGAAGATCAGGCAAGTCCGGTCCGCTAACGGAACTAATCCCAGCCAGCGGGCGACGCTTCGGGCGCTTGGGTTGGGTCGCATCGGCCGCTCCGTTGAGCGGAAGGACTCCCCGCAGCTGAAGGGACAGCTGCGGATCGTCTCCCATCTGGTCGAGGTGGACGATGGCTGATCGCTCCGAGCAGATCGGCCTGCACAACCTCAAGCCCAAGCCCGGGTCGCGGCGGCCGCGCAAGCGGATCGGTCGGGGTGAGGGGTCGGGGTTGGGCAAGACCTCCGGGCGTGGGCACAAGGGGGCCGGCTCTCGGTCCGGCGCCAAGCGCAAGGCGGGCTATGAGGGTGGGCAGAACCCGATTCACATGCGGATGCGCAAGCTGCGCGGGCCGCACATGAAAAAGTCGATGCCCTTTGAGAACTTTCGGACGAAGACCCAACCCGTCAACCTCGCCGACCTTGAGGAACGCTTTGAAGCCGGTGCGGAGGTGAGCCCCGCGGCGCTGAAGGAAAAGGGTCTGGCCAAGCGCTCTGACCCGGTGAAGATCCTCGCCCGCGGTGAGATCTCCAAGAAGCTGACAGTCCGCGCCCACGCGTTCAGCGCCGCCGCCAAGGAGAAGATCGAGGCGGCCGGCGGCACCTGCGAGACTCTGGAGCCCTAATGCTCCGGACGATCGCGAACGCATTCAGCGTTGCCGATATCCGCAAGAAGCTCGCCTTCACGGCGGCAATGCTGGCGCTCTACCGGCTCGGCGCCTACATCCCGGCGCCCGGCGTCAACGTCAACGCGGTCAAGGGTATCTCCTCCAATTTCGGCGCCGGCAACATCCTGGGCTTCCTCAACCTTTTCTCCGGCGGCAGCCTCTCCCGTCTCAGCCTCTTCGCGCTGGGGATCATGCCCTACATCACCGCCTCGATCATCCTGCAGCTGCTGACCGTGGTGGTGCCCTCGCTGGAGAGGCTCTCCAAAGAAGGCGAGGTCGGTCAGCAGAAGATCACCCAGTACACGCGCTACCTCACCGTCGGGTTGGCCTTCGGGCAATCACTCGGATATGTCTTCCTCTTTCGCTCGCTGGGGAGCCAGTCGGGGACGAGTGTCGTCGGCACCCTGACACCGACCAAGACCTTCCTGATCGTGATCTGCCTCACCGCCGGCTGCACGCTGCTGATGTGGATCGGGGAGCTGATCACCCAGCGCGGTGTCGGCAACGGGATCTCCCTGCTGATCTTCGCCTCGATTGCCTCACGAATCCCCGAGGGAATCACCAAGTGGTGGAGCAACCCCGACCAGGTCTTCGTGGTGATGATGCCTTTCATCGCGCTGGCGGTAATCGTCGCGATCGTTTTCGTCCAGGAGGGCCAGCGGCGAATCCCCGTTCAGTACGCAAAACGGGTCGTGGGGCGGAAAATGACCTCGGGCGGTTCGACCTACCTCCCCCTGCGGGTCAACATGGCTGGTGTTATCCCGGTCATCTTTGCCGCCTCGATCATGGCCTTCCCGCCCACGATCGGGCAGCTCCTCAACACTCCGGCGGCGCTGGAATTCGCCGCCTTCTTCAGCCCCAGCGGTTGGGCCTACGTCGTCGGCGAGGTGTTCTTCATCATCGTCTTCACCTACTTCTATACGGCAGTCACCTTCAACCCGGTCGACCAGGCCGACAACCTGAAGAAATATGGCGGCTTCATCCCCGGCGTGAGGCCGGGTCGGCCGACCGCCGAGTACCTCGATCGCATCCTTTCCCGCCTCACCTTCCCAGGGGCCCTCTACCTTGGGGCGGTGGCGGCATTTCCAACGATCCTGATCAGCCAGACCTCGGCCAACTTCTACTTCGGCGGGACGTCGATCCTGATTGTCATCGGCGTAGCTCTCGACACCGTGAAGCAGCTCGAGGCGCAACTGATGATGCGCAACTACGAGGGATTCCTCAAATAGGCTGAGGGCCTGCAAAATCCGGGCATCTCTGGGACTTCGGTCAGCTGCCTGCCCCCGGGGCGCTTGGATTTCGGACCCTCGATCCATTCTCCATGACCGAGCTCAATCTCGTACTGCTAGGACCTCCCGGAAGCGGCAAGGGGACCCAGGGGGAGCGGCTGCAGGAGGATCTGCGGCTGCCGTATTACGCGACGGGCGACATCCTGCGGGCGGCGGTACGCGAGGAGACCGAGCTGGGGCAGAGTGCGAGGCAGTACATGGATCGCGGCGACCTGGTTCCCGACGAGGTGATAGTCGGCGTGATCGCCGAGCGCATTGACTCCGAGGAGGCCGCCGACGGTTTCATCCTCGACGGTTTCCCCCGAACCGTCCCCCAGGCCGAGGCGCTGGACGGCAAGCTGGGGGAGATGGGGCGATCTGTGTCCTGCGTGCTGCTGATCGACGTCTCCGACGATGAGGTCATGCGGCGGCTCGGCGGCCGCCGCACCTGCGCCGAGAACGGCCATGTCTTTCACGTCGAGTTCAACCCTCCGCAGGCGGAGGGGGTCTGTGACCTTGACGGTAGCCCGCTTCTCCTCCGTGACGACGACAAGCCCGCGGTGATCGCCAAGCGTCTGGAGACCTACCACGCCAAGACCGAGCCCCTGGTCGAGCACTATGACCGCCGCAGCCTGCTGCGGCGGATCGATGGCGCCAAGGCGCCCGATGAAGTCGAGGAGGATTTGCGCCGGACCCTGGCGACGCTGAAACTGGAAGCCGACGAGGGCATTTAGCGCGGGGCCACTAGCGTGTACCGGATGATCATCCGCAAGACGCCTGACCAGGTCGAGAAGATGGCCGCTGCGGGCGCGGTCCTGGTGCGCTGCCTGAAGATGCTGGCGGGAAAGGCTCGGGCGGGCGTCAGCACCGGGGAGCTTGACGAAGCCGCCGAGCGATTCATCCGCTCCCAGGGTGCCGAGCCCGCATTCAAGGGCTACCGCGGTTTTCCGGGCTCGATCTGCGCCTCTCCCAACTCGATGGTCGTCCACGGGATTCCCGGGGCCTATGAGCTGAAGCGGGGCGATGTCCTCTCGATCGACGTTGGGGTGGTCAAGGATGGCTGGGTGGCGGACGCGGCGATCACGGTGGCGATCGGATCGATCACGCCCGAGGCCCACAAGCTCCTCGACGTGACCCGGGCGGCGCTGTTTGCCGGGGTTGATGAGATGCGCCCGGGCAACCATCTGGGTGACGTCTCGGCGGCGATCCAGCGCGCGATCGAGATCGAGGGGCTCTCGATCATTCGGACCCTTGTCGGCCACGGGATCGGCCGCGATATGCACGAGGACCCGCAGGTGCCAAATTTCGGCGAGTCCGGCAGGGGGCCGGTGCTGGAGGAGGGCACCGTGCTGGCGATCGAGCCGATGGTCAACGCCGGCGGTCCACTGGTGCGGATGGGCGAGGATGGCTGGGCCGTCTACTCTCAGGATGGCTCCCTGGCAGCTCATTTTGAGTTCACCGTCGCTGTGACCGCCGAGGGGCCGCGAATCCTCACCCCCTGGCACGAGGAGCTCGAGGGCCCCGCCGGATGAGCGAGGAGCGCTGGGCTGAGGTCGACGAGTACATCGGCGGGCTGCTGGCGCCCCATGACGAGGCGCTGGAAGCGGCGCTGGCAGGCAGCGAGGCCGCCGGGCTCCCGGCGATTCAGGTTTCCCCGGCCCAGGGGAAGCTGCTGCAGCTGCTGGCGCGGACAGTAGGCGCGCGCACCGTGCTGGAGTTCGGGACCCTCGGTGGCTACAGCACGATCTGGCTGGGGCGAGTGCTGCCCGCCGATGGGCGATTGATCACCCTGGAGTCCAGCCCCGAGCACGCCGAGGTGGCTCGCCGCAGCATCGAGCGAGCCGGGCTTGACGGGCTGGTCGAGCTGCGGGTAGGGCCGGCGCTGGAGACCCTAGCCGCGCTGGAGCAGGAGGGCGCCGGCCCCTTCGAGCTGATCTTCATCGATGCCGATAAGGTCAACACCCCTAAATACTTCGCCTGGGCACTCGAGCACTCGCGCCCCGGCGCCCTGATCATCGCCGACAACGTGGTGCGCGGTGGGACGCTGATCGAAGCCGATGCCGATGACCCCGCCACCCAGGCCCAGCGCCGTTTCCATGAGACGCTCGCCGCCGAGCCCCGGGTCAGCGCGACCACGATCCAAACCGTGGGTGGCAAGGGTTATGACGGCTTCACCATCGCTCTCGTCCTCAGCTGAGCAGCGCTGAGACCGCGCCGCCTCTCTCCCCGGCAGGGCTCAGCGGGCACCGACCACGCCAACCCCAGCCAACCCCGGGTGGCGCTTCGCGGCGAGAGGAGATGGCGCACGTGACTTCCCTTCCCGGCCGAGTTGCTCTGCCGGGAACCCTTTGGGCGCGCGGCCATCCTCTCGGGCTCGCTCCCGGGGGGAATCGGGCAACCTGCGGGCGGGTGTAGATCCGCTGCGGAGCGGGCCGGGCGGTGATTGCGGCTAGGGCGCCGAGCCGCCGCCAGGGCGCCCCTGCTATCTTTCCCGGTCGGCCCAGAGGGCCGGTGATTGCGCCTGCCGCCTAACTCCTGAGGCGTGCGGGGATCCTGTATTCGATACGAGACCGGAGCGATGAAGGTTCGAGCTTCCGTAAAGCCGATGTGCGAGAAGTGCAAGATCATCCGCCGCAATGGCGCGGTCTTGGTGATCTGCCAGAACCCCCGCCACAAGCAGCGGCAGGGCTGAGTGATGGCACGGATCGCGGGGATCAACATCCCGGTTGGCAAACGGGTCGAAATCGGCCTCACCTACATCTTCGGAATCGGACGATCCACAGCCGAGGAGATCCTTGCCGAAACCAAGATCGACGCCAACACACCGGTCAAAGACCTGACCGAGGACGAGGTCGTGCGCCTGCGCGAGGCGGTCGAGAAGCGCGAGGTCGAGGGCGACCTCCGACGCGAGCGCTCGCAGGACGTCAAACGGCTGATGGAGATCGGCGCATACCGCGGGCTGCGCCATCGGCGCGGTCTGCCGGTCCGTGGTCAGCGGACCAAGACCAACGCGCGCGGGCGCAAGGGGCCGCGCCGGATGAGCGTCGCCGGCAAGCGCAAGCCGACCAGGTAGGAGGAGCAGATGGCCGAGAAAAAACCCGCCAAGGGCCGTGCGCGCCGCCGCGTCAAGAAGAACGTGACCTACGGCCAGGCGCACATCAAGACCTCCTTCAACAACACGATCGTCACCCTCACCGACACCGACGGCAACGTGATCGCTTGGGAGTCGGCCGGATCAGCCGGGTTCAAAGGCTCGCGCAAGTCGACCCCTTTCGCCGCCCAGGTGACCGCTGACTCCGCCGCCAAGAAAGGGATGGAACACGGCCTTGAGAAGGTCGAGGTTTTCGCCAAGGGCGCCGGTTCTGGCCGCGAGACGGCGATCCGCTCCCTGCAGGCTGCCGGCCTTGACGTCACCACCGTCAAGGACGTCTCCCCCCAGGCTCACAACGGCTGCCGGCCGAAGAAGCGCAGGCGGGTCTAGGTGGCTCGCGACACCTCCCCCCAGTGCAAGCAGTGCCGCCGCGAGGGGCAGAAGCTCTTCCTCAAGGGCGAGCGTTGCTTCACCGACAAGTGCGGGGTCGAGCGCCGCTCCTACCCGCCCGGCGAGCATGGGCGCGGCCGGATGCGCCAGTCTGAGTACCGGGTGCAGCTGCGCGAGAAGCAGAAGACGCGCCGCTACTACCAGATTCTCGAGAAGCAGTTCCGCGCCTACTACGACAAGGCCTCACGCCAGGACGGAGTGACGGGCGAGAACCTCCTACGCCTTTTGGAGTCGCGCCTGGACAACGTGCTGGTGCGTCTGGGCTTCGCCGCCTCGCGGCGCCAGGCCCGCCAGCTCGTTCGCCATGGGCACTGGATGGTGAACGGTCGCCGGGTCGACATTCCCTCCTACCAGGTGCGCCCTGAGGACATCATCTCGATCAAGTCGAGCTCGGCTGCCAATGACACGGTGCGCCAGGCGACGGAGCTCGTCTCGACCGTGCCGGCCTGGCTGCAGGCCGACCACGACTCCCTCACCGCCAAGGTCCTGCGCTATCCAGAGCGCTCCGAGATCTCGGCGCCAGTCCAGGAGCAGCTGATCGTCGAGCTGTACTCCAAGTAGCGGACCAGTTTCTGAACACGCATACGCAAGGAACCCATGACCACTGATTTCCAGGTCCCCCGCATCACCGCCGAGAAGGCGGATGACCGAAACGGCACATTCACCATCGAGCCACTCGACAAGGGCTTTGGCTACACCTTCGGCAACAGCCTGCGCCGGGTTCTGCTCTCCTCGCTCGGCGGCGCCGCGATCACCAGCGTCCGTATCGAGGGCGTCGCGCACGAGTTCTCGACCGTGCCGGGCGTCAAAGAGGACGTCACCGACATCATCCTCAACCTCAAGGATCTCGTCGTCCGCATGCACACCGACGCCGACGAGGTGGAGGCGCCGCTGGTTGCCACCGGCCCCGGTGATGTGCGGGCGAAGGACATCGACCTGCCCTCCGGGGTCGAGATCCTCAACCCCGAGGCGCCGATCGCGACCCTTGAGAAAAAAACCAAACTCGAGGTCTACCTGACCGTCGGACGGGGGCGCGGCTACTCGCCCGCAGAGGAGAACAAGTCCGATGAGCAGCCGATCGGGGTGATCCCGATCGACTCGATTTTCTCACCGATTCGACGCGCCTCCTACGACGTCGCCACGGCCCGGGTCGGTCAGCGGACCGATTTCGACAAACTCACCCTTGATCTCGAGACCGACGGCTCGATCGAGCCAGCGGCGGCCCTGCGCGAGGCCTCTGAGATCTTGATCAAGAGCCTGGCGATCTTCACCGACGCCGAGCGGGTGGAGGAACTGACCGCCCGCGACCAGCTGGCGGCGCTGCCCAGCGATCCGCTCGCCGGACCCAACGGCGATGGGGCCGCCGGGGCCAACGGTCTGGATGAGATCCTGATCGAGGAGCTCGAACTGGGAGTGCGTTCCTACAACTGTCTGAAGCGGGCCGGCGTGCAGACGGTCGGCGACCTGGTTCGCAAGTCGCGCTCAGAGCTGAACGCGATTCCCAACTTCGGTCAGAAGTCGATCGAGGAAGTGATCGAGACCCTCCACTCTCGCGGGCTGGACCTGCAGGGCGACTGAGGAATCGCTGGAGGACCGCCGGTCGTGCGTCACCGCAAGAAGCGCAACAAGCTGAGTCGCGACGCCGCCCACCGCGAGTCGCTGCTCGCCAACCTCTCCAAGCAGCTGATCGAGCACGAGCGGATCAAGACCAGCCAGGCGAAGGCGAAGGCGGTCAAGCCGGAGGTTGAGCAGCTGATCACCCTCGCCAAGCGGGGTGACCTGCATGCCCGACGCCAGGCCCTGGCGACGCTGCACAACGACAAGTTCATCGTGCACAAGCTCTTCGACGAGGTCGCCCCCCGCTACACGGAGCGGCCGGGGGGCTACACGCGCATCGTGAAGCTCGGGCCGAGACCGTCGGACTCGACCGAGATGGTCTATCTAGAGCTGGTTTGAGCTCAGGCTCGGTCCGCCTCGATCTCGAATACGACGGGTCGGGTTTCTCCGGCTGGGCGGCCCAGCCCGGCCTGCGGACCGTGCAGGGGGAGCTGGAGGGGGCACTGGCGAGCGTGCTCGGAGAGCCGGTCCTTCTGACCGTCGCTGGGCGCACCGACGCGGGCGTCCACGCCCTGGGGCAGGTCGCCAGCTTCAAGACTGGGGCGCGGGTCCCGCCGAACCTCGCGCGCCGGCTTACCGCGGTCATGCCCCGGGATGTCACGGTCACCGCTGCCACGGTCTATGACCGCGGATTTGACGCCCGCCGGGACGCCAGGTCGCGATCTTATCTTTACCGCGTGCTCCCCCGGTCAGCGCCCAGCCCGTTTGAGTTGGACCGAGCCCTGTGGTGGCCGCATCGCATCGATCGCGAGGCCCTCGAGGCGTGCGCGGCGGCCCTCCTGGGAGCGCATGATTTCACCGCCTTCACCCCCACCCAGAGCGACCACGTCCGCTTTGAACGCGACATCCTGGAGGCCCGGTGGGTCGGGGAGGGGGAGGCCCTCAGCCTCCACATCAGCGCTGATGCATTCATGCGCAACATGGTCCGGGTGCTGGTCGGGACGATGCTCGAGGTCGCCTCCGGGCGCCGCGATGTCGGCGACTTTCGGCGCCTGCTGGACGGCGCCCCGCGCGCTGAGGCCGGCGAGACGGCGCCTCCCCACGGCCTTTATCTGGAGTCCGTCGCCTACGCCTAGAATCGATCGTGTGCGCGTTCTGCTGACCAACGACGATGGGGTCATGGCTCCCGGCCTGCAGGCCGCAAGGACGGCGCTGCGCGGGTTGGATGGAATCGAGCTGGACGTGATCGCCCCCGACTCCAACCGCAGCGCCACCGCGCGCAGCATCACAACGCGCTCTCCCCTGACCATCGAGGAGGTCGAGTTCGGTGATGGGGAGCGGGGTTATGCGACCGATGGCACTCCGGTCGACTGCGTGCGCTTCGCCGAGCTCGGCCTGCTCGGTGAGCGCCCGGACCTGATCGTCTCCGGGATCAACCACGGAGCCAACCTCGGCGACGACATCACCTACTCGGGCACGGTGGCCGCGGCCTTCGAGGGGATCGTCCTCGGCATCCCGGCGCTGGCGATCTCCCAGCAGTCCTCGGGCGGCGGCATGGGGTACGTCAGCGGAAGGTTTGAGTTCGGCGTCGCCGCCGCATTCGTCACCCAGCTCGTGGCTCACCTCAGAACCGACGCGATGCCGGCATCGACCCTGATCAACGTCAACTGCCCCGCCGGTGAGCCCACGGGGGTCGAGGTGACGAGGCTCGGCAAGCGAATCTACAACGACGAGCTGAAGCTGGTCGGTGAGTCCGGGACGCGCCGCCACTATGAGATCTACGGTTGGCAGCCGGGGTTCGAGGACGAGGAGGGCACCGACCTCCTTGCCGTATCCGAGGGGAGGATCTCGGTCACCCCGATCCACTTCGACCTCACCGACCACGGTGGCCTGGAGCGCCTGCGCAGCTGGGGCTTTGAGGCGATGCTGGCCTCGTGCGTGTGAATGGGGAACCCGCTTCTCGAGTGGCCGAGCTGCGCCGCGAGCTCGAACACCACAACCACCGCTATTACGTTCTCGATGATCCCGAGATCGGCGACGAGGCCTACGACGCCTTGCTCGATGAGCTGCGGGCGATCGAGGCCCGCCATCCGGAGCTGCGCACCCCCGAGTCCCCGACCCAGCGCGTCGGTGCCGCGCCCCTGGACCGATTCGAGCGGATCGAGCACGCCGAACCGATGCTCTCCTTGGCCAACGCCCGAAACGAGGAGGAGCTGCGCGCCTGGGAGACGCGGGTCCGCAACCTTCTGAGGAGGCTCGACATAAGTGCCGCGCAGTTCAGCTACACGACCGAGCCGAAGATCGACGGGCTGGCGATCACGCTCACCTACGAGGACGGGCTGCTCACCCGCGGTGCCACCCGCGGGGACGGCCGGGTGGGCGAGGACGTCACCCAGAACCTGCGCACGATCCGTGCGATCCCGCTGAGAATCGAGGACGGCCCGGAGCTGGTCGAAGTGCGGGGCGAGGTCTATCTGCCGATCGCCGACTTCAGGGCGCTGAATGAACGCCGCGCGGGCGCCGGTGAACCCACCTTCGCCAACCCGCGCAACTCCGCCGCCGGATCGATCCGCCAGCTCGATCCGGCTCTTGCCGCCGAACGGCCACTGTCGATCTGGTGCTATGGCCTGGGGGCGGTCCGTGGGCTCGACCTCGCCACCCACACCGAGGAGATCGACTGGCTGGCGGGACGCGGTTTCAAGGTCAACTCCGACACCGCCAACCACGTCAACATTGACGCGGTGGTCGAGCGTTGCCGCTGGTGGGAGGAGCGCCGCGACGCGCTCGACTATGAGATCGACGGAGTCGTGGTCAAGATCAACGAGCGGGCGCTTTGGCGGGAGCTCGGCGTCGTTGGTCGCGAGCCGCGCTGGGCGATCGCCTGGAAGTTCGCTCCGACGACAGCGACGACGGTGATGCGGGCGATCGTCTGGAACGTCGGTCGCACCGGGCACCTGGTCCCCTTCGCGATCTTGGATCCAGTCCACGTCGGCGGCGTCACCGTCAGCACCGCGACCCTGCACAACGAGGAGGACCTGGCACGCAAGGACGTTCGGGCCGGTGACGAGGTGGTGGTGATGCGTGCCGGCGACGTCATCCCCCAGGTCGTCGCGCCGCTGGTGCAGCGCCGTCAGGGCCGACCACGCAGGCCGAGGCCGCCGAAAGAGTGCCCGGCCTGCGGCACGGCGACGGTGAAGCTCGAGGGCGCCGTCTTCACCGTCTGCCCCAATCGCGCGGGCTGCCCCGGCCAAACGTTTCAGCATGTCAAGCACTTCGTCAGCAAAGGGGCGATGGACATCGACGGACTCGGAGAAAAGCAGGCCCTGCGCTTCCTCGAGGAAGGCCTGATCGAGGACGTCGCCGACATCTATGAGCTGAGCGAAATGCGGCTGGTCGAGGTCGAAGGTCTCGGCGAGCTCTCCGCCCGCAACCTGGTGGCGGCGATCGATGCCTCCCGGGCCCGTCCCTTCAAACGCGTCCTCTACGCGCTCGGCATACCCGGTGTCGGCAACGTCACCGCGGAAGCGCTCGTCGACCATTTCGGCTCGATCGACGCCCTGCGCGCCGCCGACCCCGAGGTGATCGAGGAGGTCGAGGGGGTTGGTCCGATCATGGCGGTGCAGATCGCCGAGGCGCTCGCCGATGAGCGCACCTGGGAGCTGATCGAGAAGCTGCGAGTCGCGGGTCTGCGGTTGGAGCAGGACCCCTCCGAACGCCGGCGCTCCGGCGGTCCCCTGGAGGGCAGAACGCTGGTCCTCACCGGCACCCTGCCCCGCCTCACCCGCGAGGAGGCGGAGGCGATGATCAAGGCCGCCGGTGGCAAGGTCCTCAGCTCGGTCTCCAAAAAGACCGACTACATCGTGGTCGGTGAGAACCCCGGGTCCAAGATGGCAAAGGCCGAGGGTCTGGACCTGGAGCTGATCGACGAGGAGGGGCTGAGGGCCTTGCTTCAGTAGCCGGCGATTGCCCCGGCGATCCGATCCTGCTCGAGGTGGGCGAGTTCGAGGTCGCCGACTCCGGCCATTAGGATCGAGAAGATCATCGTCTTGCCGTCGTGGTTAAAGCAGTAGCCCGAGAGGTTGCTGACCCCGGTCAGGGTGCCGGTCTTGGTTCGACAGCGCCCGTCAGCGGGGGTTCCTCGCATGCGCGAGGCGACGGTGCCTTCATGTCCCGCCAGGGCGAGGTCATCGACGAAGTCTTCTCCCACCGGGGTGCTGCGCATCGATTGGAGCAGGTCGACCACCTGGCTCGGCGATGCGCGACCGGAGCGGCTCAGACCGGAGCCGTCGACCGCGTGCACGCCGGAGCCCTGCTGGCGTGCGAATCTGGCGATCACCGAGGCTCCTGCCGCGGTGCTGCCGGCCCCCCCGAAGCGCGCCCCGAGCAGCTTGATCAGGGTCTCGGCAAAAAAGGTGTCGGAGTAGACGTCGGTGGTATCGATGATGCGGTTGAGGGTTGGCGAGCGGACGATTGCAACCTGTGTGGCCCCCGGGGGCGTCGCCCGCAGCGCCACCTGGGGTGAGATGGCGATCCCGGCGGCACGCAGTGACCTCGCCAGGGTCGAGGCGGCGAGCTTCGCCGGTTCTTCGGAGAAGCTCGCGGCACTGGCACTGGCATAGCCGGAGTCAAAGGAAAGGCCCGAGAGGGGACCGATGTAGGGGCTGGTCGCATAGCCCGATCCGGCCACCCCCCGCAGACGGTCGAAGATGGTGTCGTCCGCGTAGAGCCTGCCGGTCACCGCGTGGATCCCCGCGGCGCGGATCTGGGGTTCCAGGGCGAGCAGGTTGGTGCCCAACCCGTTGAGGAAGCGGTCATAGAAGGCCGGCGTGCCCAGCGTGGGGTCACCGCCGCCTTTCAGGTAGAGGCTGCCGTGCAGGACGCCGTTGGAATCCAACCTGCCTTCGCTGAAGACCCTGGTGGGGATGCGGTAGTCGGGCCCCAGGCGGCTCAGTGCGGTCGAGGTGGTGAACAGCTTCATGTTTGAGGCCAGCGGTCGCTGCGCTTGCGCAGCCCGCTGGCAGATGACCCTGCCGCTCGGCGATTCGATCACCAACAGGCCGCTGGCCGCACCTCCACCGCGCACGAGATCTCCCTTCAGGAGTGGGCAGAGCCGCCCGGGCGCGGCGCCGGCGCCGGCGGCCGGTGCCAGAGCTAGGAGGAGGGCGGCGAGAAGCGGTGCGAGGCGGCGCTTCATTCCTGAGATAATCCCCATTCATGGGGAAAGTTGTGGACATCGAGTCCCAACCGCGGCGACGGCGAACCCGCAAACGCCCGTCGAAGACCGCCCTGGTCCTCGGCGGCGGAGGATTCACCGGTGGGGTATATGAGATCGGCGCCCTCCGCGCCCTCGACCTGCTCGCGGTCAACAGTACGGTCAACAGCTTCGACATCTATGTCGGCACCAGCGCCGGTTCATTCGTCGCCGGGATGCTCGCGAACGGCATCACCCCCGACGAGATGATGCAGGTGCTGAACGAGCGGGTTCCCTCCGAACTCAAGGACCTCGATCTCGACAAGGTGCTGAGGCCCAACTATCTCGGTTTTCTGCGCAAGGCGGCGGCGCTTCCGCTGCGCTCTCTGGAGCTGGTGCGAGCGCTGGCGCGGATAGGTGAGCTCTCGGTGATCGATATCGGGGTCGGTCTCGCCGAGGCCCTGCCCACCGGCCTGTATTCGGGATCCGGGATCGACGCCTACGTCGCCGAGGTGCTCGGCGACGGTGGCCGCACCAACGACTTTCGCCTGCTCGACCCCGAGCTCTACCTGACGGCAACCGACCTCGATACCTGCGAGCGGATCGTCTTCGGTGAGGAGGGCTGGTCCGATGTGCCGATCTCGAAGGCAATCCAGTGCTCGACCGCACTGCCGATCGTCTACAAGCCGGTGGAACTGAAGGGGCGCCAGATGGTCGATGGAGGGATCCGCTCCACCACCAACGTGGACATCGCGGTGGAGAAGGGTGCCAAGTTCATCGTCGTCGTCAACCCGCTGGTGCCCTACGTCAACGACTTCGAGAAGACGATCCCGACGGTTTTCGGCAGTCGCGTGCGGCGGGTCTCCGATATGGGCCTGCCGGCGATCGCCAACCAGACCTTCCGGCTGATTGCCCACGCTCGCCTGCACCAATCGGTCGAGATGTGGCAGGAGAAGTACCCCGGCGTCGACATCGTCCTGATCGAGCCCGAGCCCAACGACGAGCTGATGTTCGGCACCCCGATAATGGATTACTCGCGGCGGCTGAAGATCGCACGCCACGGCTTTGAATCGGTGACCGCAACGCTCGCCCAGGATTACGACCGATACAGGGAGATCGCCGAGCGTCACGGCCTTGAGATCTCCGAGCGCCGTGTGCGTCGCGTGCTCGAGCGCGCCGCTGAGGAGGAGCCGGAGCAGATCTCCGCCTGGCGTCGGGTGCTCGAGCAGACCACCTCAGTCCTGCTCCGCCAGTCCGGCGAAGCATAGGACCTATCCCGCGTAGAGCGCCTCGATCTCCGGCTCGTGCTTGGCGGCGACCACCGCCCGCTTCACCTTCAGCGTCGGTGTCAGCTCGCCGCTCTCCTGGGAGAGGTCGGCGGGGAGGATCGCGACCTTCTTGATCTGCTCGACCCGGGCAAAGTTCTGGTTTATCTCCTCGACGTGGGCGTCGATCGCCGCTTTGATCCCCGGGTTCGCCGCGAGCTCGGCGGGGTCCTCGGGGAGGCCGTGCTCGTGGGCGTAGGCGATGACCTCCTCTGGGTCCAGGGTGATCAGGGCAACCAGGTAGGGTCGCCGGTCGCCGACCACGACGCACTGGGAGACCAGGGGGTGCTGCTTGATCTCCGCCTCGAGGTTGGCGGGGGTGATGTTCTTGCCTCCGGCGGTGATGATGATGTCCTTTTTGCGGCCGGTTATCTTGATGAAGCCCTCGGGATCGATCTCGCCGATGTCGCCGGTGTGCAGCCAACCGTCGACGATCGTCTCCCGTGTCGCCTCCTCGTTCTTGTAGTAGCCCTGGAAGACATTGGCGCCCTTGACGAGGATCTCGCCATCATCGGCGATTCTCACCTCGCAGCCGGGAAAGGGTTTGCCAATCGTGCCGACCTTGAAGTCGTCTGGGGTTGAGATCGTTGCTGCGGTCGAGGTCTCCGTCATCCCCCAACCCTCGAGCACGAGGACCCCGGCAGCGTCAAAGAAGCGCAGGATCTCGGGATTGATCGGCGCCGCGCCGGAGACCGCCAACCGCAATCGGCCGCCGAACAGCCCGCGGATTTTGGAGAGCACACGCTTGTCGGCGAACTCATACTGCTTGCGCAGGAGAAACCCGGGCTGTCCGCCGCTGCGCTCCGCCTCGCGCATCTTCCCGCCAACCCTTATCGACCAATCGAACACGGCCTTCTTCAGGCCGCCCTCCTTCTCCATCCCGCCCCTTGCCGCCGTGTAGATCTTCTCGAAGATGCGGGGTACGGAGGGGAAGTAGGTCGGCTTCAGCTCGGCCAGGTTGGGCAGGATCTTCTGCGGGTCACGCTCCCAGTAGGCGAGGGTGGCGCCGAGGTCGAAGCTGCCGAACTGGATCAAGAGGGCAAAGGAGTGGGCGAGGGGCAGGTAGAGGTAGGAGACGTCCTCGGGCTGCACCACGCTTGTCGCGTTGACCATGTCGAGCATCGCTCGGTAGTTGCCGTGGCTGATGATGCAGCCCTTCGGCGGCCCGGTGGTGCCCGAGGTGTAGATGAAGGTGCAGATATCCTCGGCGCTGACCGAGCTCCAGCGCGCCTCCCACTCCGCGACCTCGCGCCCCGCGCCCCGCGCTTCAAGCTCAGCGATCGAGATCGTGTCCTCGCTGGAGCCGCTCATCTGCACCACATGCTCGAGCATCGGCAGCCGCTCGCGGATGGCGCGCACCTTCTTCAGTTGCTCCTCGTCCTCGACGACGACCACCTTGGCATCGGAGTTCTCGAGCACGTACTGGCACTCCTCGGGTGAGTTGGTCTGGTAGATCGGAACCACCACCGCCCCGGCCGAGAGCGCCCCAAAGTCGAAGTAGGTCCACTCGGGGCGGGTGTTGGCCAGAATCGAGACCTTGTCGCCCCGCTGCACCCCGAGGTCGATCAGTCCGAGCGCCAGCGCCCGCACCGTCTCCTGCACCTGCGCGAAGCTGCGGCTGACCCAAACGCCGTCCTCCTTGTAGCGGATCGCGGGCGCCTCCCCGTACTGGCGCGCGGCGAGCGGCAGCAGGTCGGCGAGCGTCTTTGAATTGGTTCCCCGCCCCATAGCGGGGAAGTCTAATTCAGTGAAGCGCGGTCGAGGCGGTTGGCGGGCGCGGCTCCGCTGGCAGGTGCCGCAGCGAGGTCTCAAAGAGGGTGCGGTCTATGCGGCCGTGGAAGATCGGGACACCCATCTGCATGCACTTGCCGATCACCTCCTGCCGTTTCATGTGCAGCTCCTCGGCAAGCTCGGTGGGCGTCAGGTGATGGGCCACGGCGGACCTCCCATGTAGTTGAAATCGAGTAGGAAGATATTTACCCGCGATGGCGGACGTGTCAATCGGATAGCCGCATATTGCGGCATTTCGCACCGCCTCAAACCGGGATAATGCGGCTCGGTGTCTGAGCTAGCAGCCCAACCGCTCCCACGTCGTGGCCGACTCTGGGTCCTCTGCGTCCTCGCCGTCGGGCTCTTCGCGCTTGGCTACTCGATCGTCAACATCGCGACGCAGAAGGCGGGAAAGCCGGTGATCAAAATTGCCGGAATCTCCGAAGCGCAGGAGATTTTCGGCGGGGTCGAGCAGGCCGGCGACCGGCTCGGCACCCCCAGCGCCCCGGTCACGATCCAGGTTTTCAACGACCTTCAGTGCGCACCTTGCCGCCAACCCTTCATCAGCGTCATGCCGGGCTTGGTCGAACGCTTCGTCCGCTCTGGCGAGGCGAAGCTCCTCTATCGCCACTACTCGGTCGGCGAAAATCCAACCGAGGTCGGATTCTTTGACGCCGAGGCCGCCGCTCAGCAGGGGGACGGCTGGGAGTACACGTATCTCTTCTTCCGCAATCAGGAAGAAGCGAAACGGCAGAACCTCGACAAGGGGTTTTTTGACTCGATCGCCAACAGCGTCGAAGAAATGAACGTGCCCAAGTGGGAACGCGATCTCGAAGCGCACGGCGGGACATCGGGGTCGATCGCAAGGAAGCTGGCGGGCTATGAAAAGCTCGGCACCGATCTCGGCATCCGCGCCCAGGAGGCGATGATCGTCACCGGCCCCAATGGCTCTCGTACCCTCCAGGAAGGGCCGACGCTGCCCCAGATCGAAGCGGCGATCTCCGCCGTGCGGTAGTTGCGCCTCGGTCTGGGATAATCGCCCGCTCTCGGGGCGTGGCGCAGCCTGGTAGCGCGCACCGTTCGGGTCGGTGAGGTCCCCGGTTCAAATCCGGGCGCCCCGATGCCTCACAATCGCAAGCGGCAAGGCCACCGCGACTTTCGGCTCTGGCCTGGTTCAGAGTAGGGGCCGATGCGCAGGCTCCTGCTTCCCTTCGCGGTCCTCGCGGTGCTGGCATTCTCCCCAGCCACGGCCGGTGCCTTTGCGCCCCGGGGGTTCATCGGGATCTCGCCCCAGAACGTTCTCACCGCGACCGACTTCGTGCTGATGGAAGAGGCCGGGATCCGCAGCGTGCGGCTGCCGCTCAGCTGGAGCTCTGTTCAGCCACAGAGCCCGCTGCTGGTCAAACCCGACTGGTCGGGTTTTGACGCAGAGGTGCGGATGGCGGCAGAGCACGGAATCAGGGTCTTTCCCACCCTCGGCGGAACCCCGATCTGGGCGGCCCCCCAATCGACCCAGGAACCGGTCGAAACGTCCTGGCAGCAGTGGGGATGGGCCTCCTTCCTGCGCGCCGCCGTCGCGCGCTATGGCAGCGAAGGGTCGTTTTGGCAGGAAAACCCCGAACTGCCGTTCCTGCCGATCCGGCGCTGGGAGATCTGGGACGAGGAGAACCTGGTCAACTTCTCCTACCACCCCAACCCGGCCAGGTACGTGCGGCTGATCCGGCTATCGGGGAGGGTGCTGCACGAAGCCGAACCGGGCTCCCAGGCGATTGTCGGCGGCCTCTTCGGGCGGCCGCTGCAGATCCCTCCCAACGTCGGATCCGGCGAATTCCTCGAACGGCTCTACCGCACCCCGGGGCTGAGGCAGGACTTCGAGGGAGTCGGGCTCCATCCCTACGTTGCGCACGCCGGCGAAATGCGCGGGGAGATTGAAGATCTGCGCCGCATCATGCGGGCCAACCACGATGCCTCGATGCCGATCTACATCACCGAGATGGGCTGGGGCTCCAGCGACGGCCCCTCGCGCTGGCAGGTGGGGCCCTACGGACAGGCCGAAGAGCTGGACCAGGCTTTCTCGATGCTCACGGCAAATCGGCTGCGCTGGCGAATCGGCGGCGTCTGGTGGTTCTCCTGGACCGATGGCGGCACCTGTGTCTTCTGCGGTTCGGCGGGGCTGCTGACCGCCCGCCGCGAAGCGAAGCCCGCCTGGTACCAGTTCAATGCCTGGACCAACGGCGACCCCGAAGTCGTCCCCCGGGCGCGGTTCGTCTCTCGCTAGGCTCCGGTCAGCTTCCGCATCCGACCAGAGGAGACGCCAGATGGCATTTTCGGTTCCCGACCTTCCCTACGCCTACGACGCGCTTGAGCCCCACATCGATGAGGCGACGATGCGCGTCCACCACGACAAGCACCATCAGGCCTACGTCGACAAAGCCAACGCCGCCCTTGAGGGGACCGAGTGGGCCGATCGCGACGTTGAGGATGTGCTGCGCAACCTCGCCAGCCTGCCGGGCGACAAGCAGGCGCCGGTCCGCAACAACGGCGGCGGTCACTACAACCACTCGCTGTTTTGGCAGATGCTCAGTCCCGAAGGGGGTGGAGAGCCACAGGGCGACCTGGCGGCGGCGATCGGCGAGACGTTTGGCTCCCTTGACTCCTTCAAGGAGGAGTTCAAAAACGCTGGCATCGCCCGCTTTGGCTCGGGCTGGGCCTGGCTCGTGCACGACGGGACCGGGCTCGCCGTTATCTCCACTCCCAATCAGGACTCGCCCGTCTCGGATGGAAGCGTGCCGCTGCTTGGCTGCGACGTCTGGGAGCACGCCTACTACCTCAAGTATCAGAACCGGCGCCCCGACTACATCGATGCGTTCTGGAACGTCGTCAACTGGGATTACGTGGGGCAGCGGCTGGCCGAGGCGGGCTGAGGTTCTAGGCCGTCGCTGCGGGCCGCGCGGCCTCCGGTAGGTCGCGCGGCGCTCCGCCGTCCTTCGGCGGGACGTGGCTCATCGCGTGCTCGGCCAGCGCGGTGATCGTGAGGCTGGGGTTGACGCCAACGTTGGCCGGGACCGCCGCACCATCGCAGACGAGCAGATTCTCATAGCCGAAAACGCGCTGGCGGGAGTCGATCACACCATCCTCGGGACCATGGCCGATCACCGCGCCGCCGAGGATGTGCGCGGTCGCCGGCACGTTCATCAGTGCCTCGTTGAGCGAGCTCTGGGCGATCCCACCGGTGCGCTCGGCCAGCCATTCGGCCGCCTGGTTTGCGACCGGGATGAAGGTTGGGTTGGGTCGCTCGGGATCCTGCTCGGTCTGCAGCCGCACATCTCCTGAGCGCTTCAGCTTCGGCCGCAGCGCGATCGCGTTGTCCAGCGTCTGCATGACCAGCACGATGATCGTGCGCCGCGACCAGCCCCGCGGCCACATCACCTTCGCGAATCTCCCCGGGTGGCGGAGGATCTGCGCCACTAGCTTCAGGGGCCGGGTCACCCTGGTGCCGTCCCCGACCAGCAGGGTGTAGAGGGTGTTGATCGAGTCGCCGACTTTGCCATAGGTGACCGTCTCGATGTGGGTGTTGGGGTCCGGATAGATGCTGGAGGTGATCGCGACTCGCTTGGTCAGGTCATCGGGGTAATCCTCGGGGACGGTGACGGCGAGGATGACCTCGCTATTGGTTCGCACCAGCTCCCCCAGCCGCCCTGAGATGCGCGGGAGGGCGCCGCCGAGCCGGCAGCGCTGAAGCAGCTTGTTGGTGCCAAGTGGCCCCGCGGCGACGATCACTCCGCCTGCGGTGATCGTGCGCCGCCCGCGCCCACCGAGGATGCCGGGGCGCTCGCTTGTCACGGTGTAGCCCTCGCTTCCGTCGGCGGGGCCGAGCGGGCGGATCTCGGTCACGGTGCGGCTCGGGATCACCTTGGCGCCGAGCTGTTCGGCGAGCCAGAGATAGTTCTTGACAAGAGTGTTCTTGGCACCGTGGGGGCAGCCGACCATGCAGCGCCCGCACTGCATGCAGCCGGTGCGCTCGGGCCCCTCGCCGCCGAAGTAGGGATCGGGGACCGTCTTGCCCGGCTCGCCGAGGAAGACGCCGATCGGGGTCTTGCGGTAGGTGTCGCCGACCCCCAGCTGATCGCCGAACTCGCGCAGGAGCTGGTCGGCCGGATCGTCGTTTTCGTGGACGACGACGCCGAGCATTCGCTGTGCCGTCGCATAGTGGGGGGCGAGCGTCGACTCCCAGTCCTCCAGGTCAGACCACTGCGGATCCTCGAAGAACTGCGAGGGGGGGATGTAGAGCGTGTTGGCGTAGCCGAGACTGCCGCCCCCCACCCCCGAGCCACTGACCACCGTGACGTCCTTGAACGGGGTGAGGCGGAAAATGCCGCGCATCCCGATCCGCGGTGCCCAAAAATAGCGCCGCAGATCCCAGGTGGATTTCGGGAAGTCCTCATCACCAAAGCGCTTGCCGCACTCGAGGACGCAGACCCGGTATCCCTTTTCGGCCAACCGAAGCGCCGAAACCGAGCCCCCGAATCCAGACCCGACCACGATCCAATCGAAATCGTGGTTCACCGATCGGGTGCTGGCCCGGGGTTAGGCCTCGCCCGGCTCCAGCGGGCGAAAATCGGTTGTGCGGGCGCCGCAGACCGGGCAGAACCAGTCCTTGGGGATGTCCTCAAAGGCCGTTCCGGGCGGGATTCCGCCATCGGGGTCCCCGATGGCCGGATCGTAGATAAACCCACAGCTGTCGCAGATCCAGAGGGTTGCGTCCTGGGTGGCAGTGCTCATCGGCAAAGCTTAGACGGAGGTCTACTTGTCGAAGCTGACCGCGACCGGCTGGCGATCGCCCGCGTCTTCGATCTCGAAGTACTCACGCGCGGTGAAGCCGCTCTGGTTGGCAATGATCGAGCCGGGAAATTGCTGGATCGAGGTGTTGTAGGACTGCACGTTTGAGTTGTAGATCCGCCGCGAGGCCTGAATTTCGTCCTCCAACTGGGAGAGGTTCCGGCTCAGCTGCTGGAAGTTTTCGGTTGCTTTCAACTGCGGGTAGTTCTCCGCCACGGCGCGCAGATCGGTGAGCGCCCCGCTCAGCTTCTCCTCCGCTTTGGCGCTATCGCCGACGCCCTGGGCAGACATCGCCTCGGCGCGGGCCGCGGTGACCTTTTCGAAGGTCTGACTCTCGTGCGCGGCGTAGCCCTTGACCGTCTCGACCAGGTTGGGGACCAGGTCGTGGCGTCTTTTGAGCTGTACGTCGATGCCGCTCCATGACTCGTTCACCCGGTTGCGCGAGGCGATGATCGAGTTGCGCTTGGCTACGTAGTAGAGCGCGGCCAGCACGACCAAGACGATGATCACGATCACAAAGATCACCGGGCAATCCTACTGCTCCTCCACCCCGCCATAGGATCTCGGCCGATGGGAGCCAAGCAGGAAGCCGCAGCCTGGGCGGAAGCAGTCCGCAAGTACGGCGAGCGAAACGAACTCGCCTACGAGCCGATCGGGGGGATCAACCCCAAAGACGGCCCGGTGGCGCTCTGCGTGGGCGGCACCAACCGACTCACGGGCCAGCTTGTCGAAGGCTTTTGGGGTTCCTCCTGCGATGCCGATGAAAGGGAGGCGGGGGGCCTCCTCGCCAAGGCCCCGCTGCCGGGCGCGATCCTCGCCAAGGCCCATATGCCCGACCTCGCGAAGGTGGTCCCCGCCTTCAACGTCGAGTCGATCGAGGGGACGGAGGTGCTCACCCGGCGCTTTGCCCGCAAGGTCCAGTTCGAGTCGATCGAGTTCAACAAGCGCTTTCTCGCCACCGTGCCGGAGGACTATGACCCGGTGGCGCTGCGCGAGCTGTTCGGACCCGGTTTCCTCGCCTGGACGACGACGATGACCGGCGAGGTCGACTTCGGGATCAACGACAGCCAGCTCTGGTTCCTCTGGCGACTGCGGGAGTTGACTGAGACCGAGCTGAAGGCGGCCCTTGCCAACGCTGGGCAACTCTTCGCGCGCCTGCAGGATGAGATGGAAGAGAGCGCCATCCAGACCTTTGCGCCGGGCCCCTGGCACGCGGGGCTAGAGCCCTTTCCCCCCGCCGGGGGGTCGGCGCCATAGCCAGGCGCAGGTCCTGAGCGATGCTCAACTGGGATAGCCGGGTTCGCCCGGGAGCACGACGCGGTGATCTGAGCCGGTGCCGATCACCTTGGGCAGGACCGGCTTCACCTCGCGGTTGCGATGGTCCCCGATCGCCTCCGCCGAGCTACGGTAGGGGAGAAGCGACTCAAGCTGCTTGACCGTGGGGAAGGCGAGGGCCAGCTCTCCCGCGGCGTTGGCAGCCAACGCCGCGCGCGGCTCAAACCAACCGGCGTCGGTTGTCTCCACCCCGTCGGGCTGTGGCGGGGTATGCGCCGGCGCGAGGGCGAGGAAAAACCAGGCGTCAAAGCGCCGTGAGATCGCCTCCGGCGTGATCCAGCGGCAGAAGGGCACCAGCTCCTCCTCACCGGGAAGCTCGATCCCCGCCTCCTCTGCCAGCTCCCGAATCGCGCATGCCCGGTAGCCGCCCTCGCCCTCTCCATCGCCTCGATCGACGGCGCCGCCGGGAAAGACCCACACCTCCGGCATGAAGCTCGCCGCCTCGCTGCGCTTGAGGAGCAGCACCTCAAGCGCCCGGTCTGAGTGCCTGCCGCCGCGCCTCAACAGGACGATGGAGGCCGCCGGCCGGGGCACGGCCGGCTCGCCGAGGTTGGGTCGCTCGGCAGGGCCCCGCCGCCGGCCGCTCACGCCACCTGCGCGAGTCGGGCGGCTGGGTAGGCGGAGGCAAGGGCGCTCTGGATCGATTCGCCGGTGATCTGGAGGAGCCGGCGCAGATCCGCCTCAGAGATCGAGAGGGGGGCCATCAGCACGATCACATCCCCGAGGGGGCGGATGATTGCGCCCCGCTCTCTGGCCTCCATGGTCACCCGGTGGCCGAGGCGCAGAGCGCCGTCGTGCTCACCGAGATCGACGCCGGCCATGAAGCCGCAGCGGCGCACCTCGGCCACCTCTGGCAGTGCCGCGACCTCGCCGAGCAGCTCGCCGAGCAGGCGGATCTTCGGCTGCAGCCGCTCCAGTGTGCGCTCGGATTCGAAGGCATCGAGGTTGGCGAGCGCGGCGGCGCAGGCGAGCGGATTGCCGGTGTAGGTGTGGCCGTGAAAGAAGGTGCGCTGCTCCTCGGGGGCGCCGAGGAAGCCTTCATAGATCGGCTCTGTGGCCAGGGTCGCGGCCATCGGCAGGTAGCCGCCGGTCAGCCCCTTGGCGAGGCAGAGGAGATCCGGTGCCACTCCCTCCTGCTCGCAGGCAAACATCGTGCCGGTGCGGCCGAACCCGGTCGCCACCTCGTCGCAGATCAGCAGCACGCCGAAGTTCTCACACAGCTGGCGAACCGCACGCAGGTAGCCGGGCGGGTGGACCACCATCCCGGCCGCGCCCTGCACCAGCGGCTCGACGATCACCGCGGCGATCTCCTCTTCATGCAGGGCGAGGATCCGCTCGAGGTCGGCGGCATCGCCGGGCTCGGCCGTGTGGGTCCCGAACAGCAGCGGCCGGTAGGTGGCGTGGAAGAGGTCGATCCCGCCGACTGAGACCGAGCCGATCGTGTCCCCGTGGTAGGCGTTTCGCAGGTGGACAAAGGTGGTTCGCCGCACATGTTGGCCGCCGCGCTGGCGCTGATATTGGAAGGCCATCTTGAGGGCGATCTCGGTCGCGGTTGAGCCTGAGTCCGAGTAAAAGACACGGGAGAGGCCGGGCGGTGCCAGCTCCACCAGGCGCCCGGCAAGCTCCGCGGCACCGGGATGGGAGAGCCCGAGCATGGTTGAGTGGGCGACGCGCTCGAGCTGGCGGCGTAGCGCCTGATCGATTCGCGGTTGCCGGTGACCGTGGACGTTGCACCAAAGCGAGGAGACCCCGTCGATGTAGCGGCGCCCGTCGGCTGTGATCAGGTGAGAACCCTCGGCGCGCTCGATCATCAGCGGCTCCTCCTCGCACCAGACCTGGTGCTGGGTGAACGGATGCCAGAGGTGGTCGTGGTCGAGCTGAGCGAGGTCCGACGGCATTGCCGGGAGCGACCATAGACCCGGCTCCGGCCGGAACCCACGGCTGATGGACGCGAGCGATCTCACATAAGCATTACATCGATCGGTGTCATACTCGGCCGACCCCGTGGCTGAGCTAGGCGCGATACCCCAGGTCCCCGCCGCTCGGCGGCGGGCGCTGCGGGCGGTCCGTTCGCTCTTCACCCCGCTGCTGCCCGACGACTACCTGGAACTGATCAACCCACTCTGGTCCACGCGGGAGCTGCGCGGGCGGATCGTGCGGATCGAGCCGGAGACCGCGAAGGCGGCGACCGTGGTGATCCGCCCCGGACATGAATGGATGGGCCACCGGCCCGGTCAGTATCTGCGAATCGGGGTGATCGTCGACGGCATCCACCACTGGCGCGCCTACTCGCTGACCTCAGAGCCGCGGAGGGCGGACGGTTGTATCGCCATCACCCCGAAGCTGGTCGAGGCCGGCAAGGTCTCGCCCTACCTGGTGCGTGATGCGCGGCCCGGGGAAATCGTCCGCCTCGGCGGCGTCGAGGGAACCTTTCTGCTGCCGCACCCCCTTCCCGAGAAGCTGCTCTTCCTCAGCGCCGGCAGCGGCGTGACGCCGATCATGAGCATGTTGCGCAGCCTTGAGCGGCGCGGCGGGCTCGGCGATGCGGTCCACATCCACTCCGCCCCCTCCGCGGAGGAGGTGATCTTCGCCGGTTTTCTGCGGGCACTCGAGGAGGCCGAGGATGGGTTCAGGTTGAACCTGCGCATCACCGGCAAGCGGGGCAGGCTCCTCCCTTCAGACCTCGACCGGCTCTGCCCCGACTGGCGCGAGCGCCACACCTTCCTCTCCGGTCCGCCCGGGATGCTCGACTCCTTCAGCCGCCACTGGCAGCTGGAGGGCGATCGCGGGCTGCTTGAGATGGAGCGATTCCAGCCGCTGATCGGTGGCGAAACCGGGGAGGGAGGTGGCGGGACCGTCAGCTTTACCCGCAGTCGGATCGAGGCCGGATGTGAGAGCGGCACGCCGATCCTCCTCGCCGGGGAGAAGGCGGGCGCCACGCTGCCCTTCGGCTGCCGGATGGGGATCTGTCACACCTGCGTCGGCGAGCTTCGTGCGGGCCGGGTGCGGGACCTGCGCACCGGACTACTACACGGCGGTGAGGGGGAGATGATCAGAACCTGCGTGAACTCACCGGAAGGGCCGATCGAGATCGCACTTTGAGAGATAACGGAAGGGGACGCCATGACGACACTTGCCAACGAGGTGCAGAGCCCGCTCAGCCGCCTCTCGAACGAGCAGATCGACGATCTGGCCCGTGAGCTCGATGCAATTCGCGACCGCGTGCACGCAGATCTGGGTGAGCGCGATCGACGCTACATCGAGAGCATGATCGAGATCCAGCGCCGGCTCGCGGTGATCGGTCGGGTGCTGCTGCTTGCCTCCCGCTACCGCCCGCCACGGGTGGCCGGGACGGTGGCGCTTTCGCTGGCGAAGATTCTCGAGAACATGGAGATCGGCCACAACGTCCTCCATGGTCAGTGGGACTGGATGAACGATCCCCGGATCAACTCCGCCACCTGGGACTGGGACAACGCCTCGACCGCGGAGGCTTGGAAGCACTCCCACAACTACGTCCACCACACCTTCGCCAACATCCGCGGCAAAGACAAGGACCTGGGTTACGAAATCATGCGGATCGATCCGCACCAGCGCTGGCACCCGGTCTACCTGCTCCAGCCCCTCTACAACCTCGTGCTGATGGGCTTCTTCGAGTGGGGGGTGGCGCTGCACGATCTCGACTTCGAGGGCATTCGCAAGGGCACCAAGTCAAAGGCCCAGGTGAGGCGAGAGCTTGAGGGGATCAGGGGCAAGGCGAAGAGTCAGATCGTCAAGGACTACCTCGCCTGGCCGCTGCTGAGTGGCTTGGCTATGGCCGCCCTCGATACCGCCATCGGGGCAAAACGCCGGCCGCGGCGGGGAGGTGGCGGCGGGGGCAGGCTGAAGCAAGCACTGCGGGTCGGGGCCAGGTCATATCGCCGTGCCGCGGGCGCCGATGCCGGCGCCAACGTGGTCCGCAACGTCTGGTCCTACGCGATCATCTTCTGCGGCCACTTTCCCGATCAGACCTACACCTTCAGCGCCAGGGAGGTCGAGGAGGAGAGCCGTGGCGGCTGGTACGTACGCCAGATGGTGGGGGCGGCGAACATCGAGGGTGGCCCTCTGTTTCACGTCGCCAGCGGCAACCTCGGCTACCAGGTCGAGCACCACCTCTTCCCGGACCTGCCGAGCACTCGATACGCGGAGCTCGCACCGCAGGTGCAGGACATCTGCGAGCGCTACGGCCTGCCCTATAACAGCGGTCCGTTCCTGCGACAGCTGGGGATGGTGCAGCGGACGATCCTGCGCCTCGCCCTCCCGGGCGGTAGGCCGCGCCCGAAGCCAGGGCCCTACCGCGGCCAGGGCTCTCTGTGATGTTGATCACTTAGGCAATTATTACAGCTACGAAATAGTTGCTTGTATGCAATCATTACCGGCATGCAAGCGAGCGATATAGCGGCGATTGCCAGGGAGGCGGCCGCCTCCGAGGTGAGTCCCGAGGCCCAGCAAACCGCGGCCCGGCTGAGCGCCCTGGTGCGCCACCTCTTCCTCTATGACTGCGGTAACCAGCTGCGCGTGATCGAGGAGTGCGGACTCTCGATGACCCAGTGCAAGGCACTGCTGGAGCTGGGCGGGCTCGGCCGTGCCAGCGAGGCCCAGCAGGTGGGCGAGCTGGCGGAGACCTTCGGCGTCTCGGTCCCGTCAATGAGCAGAGCGGTGGAGGCGCTGGTCAAAGGGGGACTTGCCACGCGGGTCGAGGATCCCGCCGATCGGCGCGCACGGCATGTCGCGATAACCGCCAAGGGCAAGCAGCTGGTCGACACCCTGATCGTTGTCCGTCAGGCCGGGATGGAGGCCTTCACGGCGTCGCTGACCTCATCCCAACGGAAAAAGCTCGATGCCGCCGTCGATTCGCTGATGGAGCGCGAGGACATCGCCGAGGCCTACGAGCACCTGAGGCAGGTTGGACAGGCTTGACCACCCGTTACGGCCACCTGATCACCGACGAGAACCGCAAGTGGTGGACGCTCGGGGCGATGTGCTTCGCCCTGTTCATGATCATGCTCGACAACACGGTGGTGAACGTTGCGCTGCCCTCGATTCAGCGCGATCTGGGGGCATCGATCTCAGGCCTGGAGTGGACGATCAACGGCTACACCCTCTCCTTCGCGGTGTTGCTCGCGACCGGAGGGCGGCTCGGCGACATCTTTGGCCGCCGCCGGATCTTCCTCTTCGGCGTTGTCATCTTCGCCCTCTCCTCGGCTACGGCAGGGCTCGCCCCGGATGACACCTCACTGGTGATCAGCCGGGTCGTCCAGGGCGTCGGCGCCGCGCTGATGATGCCCGGGACGCTTTCGATCATCACCGACGCTTTCCCCGCCCACGAGCGGGGCAAGGCGATGGGTACCTGGGCAGGCGTCTCCGCGCTGGCCCTGGCGATCGGACCGGTGCTGGGCGGATTTCTCACCGAGCACGTCAGCTGGCGGGCGATCTTCTACCTCAACGTCCCGGTCGCGGTCGGTGCCGTGCTGGCGACGCTGTTCGCAGTGCGCGAGTCGCGCGACACGACGGTCGGCCGCGACGTTGACTACGCCGGGGTCGGCGTCCTCACCGCCGGCCTCACCGCTCTGGTCCTCGCCCTGGTCGAGGGCAACAGCTGGGGTTGGGGGTCGACGGCGATCATCGGCCTCTTCTTCATTGCCGCGCTCGCGCTGCCCACCTTCGTCTTCGTCGAGAACCGGGTCAAGGCGCCAATGGTCCAGTTCGACCTGCTCTCAGATCGAAACTTCCTCGGCGCGGTGGTGGTGGCCTTGGTGATCTCCTTCGCGATGCTCGGCGTTTTCTTTTTCCTCGCCCTCTACATGCAGGACATCCTCGGCTACTCACCGCTTGAAGCCGGGATCCGGTTTCTACCGTCGACCCTGATGATCGTCGGCGTCGCCCCGGTCGCGGGTCGGCTTTCTGACCGCTTTGGTCCGCGCTGGCTGATCGTCGGCGGGCTCCTGCTGGTCGCCGCCTCGCTGTTCGTTTTCAGCGGGATCGCGGTCAACTCCAGCTACCTGGAACTGCTGCCGGGCTTCATGTTGCTCGGCATCGGGATCGCGATGACGATGTCGCCGATGACGAGCACGGCGATGAACGCGGTGCCGGTCGAGAAAGCCGGGATCGCCTCGGGCGTGCTCTCGATGTTTCGAATGGTCGGCGGCAGCCTCGGGGTGGCGGTGACCGGAGCGATCTTCCAGGGCCTGGTCAGCTCACGGCTCGATACGCTGCTGATCGGGTCGGGTATTTCCTCCGCTGACCGCGCGGAAATCTCACAACAGCTCGGCAGCGGCTCGGTCAGCGGCGCTTTGAAGGGACTCGAGCCGGCCCAGGCAAAACAGGCCGCCAGCGCCGGCGCGGAAGCCTTCGTCTACGCGCTCGGCCATGCGATGAGCATCTCTGGCCTGGTCGCGCTGGTCGGCGCCGCGGTCGGCGCAACCGCGATCCGCGCCAAGCGTGGGCTTGCGGCTGATGCCGAGAAGGCAGATTCCGGCGTCAGATCCGCAGGCTCAGCCGTCGCCGCCCGCGAGTCTGTCTAAGCCCAGATCAAGCGAAGGCCAGCCGTCGGGCTCGGCGAGGTCAAGTGGCGCCAGTGTGTCAACCCGGACCTCGCCCAGCGATGCGATCGTCTCCAGATTTGAAAGCTCGACGCTGCTCGGGCGCTCCGGCCAGGGGGTGAGTACGACCGCGGCGAGCTCGAGCCCGCCGCCGCGGGCCGCCTCGATCGTCAGCAGCGTGTGATTGATCGTCCCGAGCCCCGGCCGCGCGGCGATCACCAGGGGCAGGGCCAGATCGATCGCCAGGTCGCGGACCAGGTAGCCGGCCGTCAGGGGCACCAACAAGCCGCCGACCCCCTCGCAGACGAGCGCGTCGGCGCCGCTGGCGGC
>JBAVAR010000148.1:0-37860 GCA_049585815.1 Solirubrobacterales bacterium | reverse complement strand
CTGCAGTCCCGCTCGATGTTCGCCTACATGCGCGAGCTGCTCACCGCCCACGCCCGCGGCGATCCGCTCCCCACGCTGGCCTGAGCGGGGACTGAACGCTTACCCCATATCAATCAACCGTCTAGTCAGCGTTCTAACATGACAGGAAGGGAGTTGGGATGGATGGCCGCTGGCCGACCTGCGGAGCCACCTTGGAGGGAAGGCGCCCACAGACCCGCTATTGCGACGGATCCTGTCGAGCCGCGTCCCGGTTGAGACGCCCTATCGCAGGCGGCCAAGTGGATGGGTAAGCGCACAAGCGGCGCCAGGTACTCCTCTTATTTCCCCGAGAGCGCGTAGAAGTGCTCAATTGCGCCCCGTCGCCGCGCTTTTCCCGTCTCCACAATCAGACCCGCGTCTCGAAGGCAGGCGACGTGGTAGGCGACGTTCGACAGCGGCAACTGGACGGCCTGGCTGAGTTTGTTTGCCGACCAGCCCGGCTCTGCGGGGTTAGCGCGTATCGTTTCGATGATCGCCATGCGGATCGGATGGGTTTCCGCCCGCGCCAAACTCTCCCAGTCAATGCCCCCACTGCTCGTATGTCCGATCCCTTGATCCTCATGAGGGCTGGAATCTAAACTCCGAGGGGAGAGCTAACCATCGTCAGCGTCGGCTCCCCGCCGCCTGCGCCCGTTGAGCCCGCGCCCCGAAAAGACGGCCTCCAGCTTGCGCCGAGAGCTGTCTTGGGACCCATCAAATTGGGCGCGATACTCAACGCTACGCTCATCCGAACGTCCAGGGGTCACCGCACCTCCTCCTCGATCAGCGTAGCTTCGGTTGCCAACGAAGCATTAGCTGAGGGGTGTTGGGGATGAATCGAGTGCGCAGCAGGTTGACCTATGCAAATGTGGTGGCAACCTTGGCGCTGTTCATCGCGATCGGTGGCGCCAGCGCCTTTGCCGCCGTTCAGTTGAAGAAGAACAGCGTCGGGACCAAGCAGATCAAGGTGGGAGCGATCACTGGGGCCAAAGTGAGAGAAGGAACGATCACCGGCAACAAAATCGACACGGCAACGCTTGGGACGGTGCCGTTGGCCACCCATGCGGCTACCGCCACCACTGCAGCCACGGCCAACGTGGCAACGGTTGCCTCAACCCTGCTGGCTCCCGAAAACCCTCATATTGTCGGCGAACCGGGCCAGCCACTATTTGAAGAAGCGGGGTTGGACTCTGAAGCAATCCTCGAAGGCTACGAAACCGAAGGCCCCTCCTTCTACAAAGATGGAGAGGGAATGGTCCACCTGCAGGGCACGGTCAGGACAAAAAGGGGACCCGGCATCGGAGGTGGGCAGGATGTGGCGATATTTACCCTCCCGCCGGGGTACAGGCCAGCGAAGGGGAAAGTGGTGATATTCGGCTCTGGCGACGAATGGGTAGCGGTGGCCGGGACGAATGCCAACCAAGAAGGCGCGGATGTGAGCGGTAAAGTGATCGGAGAGGAAGACGAAGTCGTAAATGTCGACGCTGTCTTCCGACCAGAAAGTTGAGAATCGCTCGCCGTCAGACTTTCGCTTGTCGGGGGGCAGCGACTTACCTGTTTTGCCTCCGCGCAAAAGCTGGCCGAGGTCCGCACAGCGCGGTCTGCCATGGCTCCCGCTTCGCCTCTTGGATTCACCGGCCTGCTCTCGGCTGCTCTGCTCGGCCATGAGACTCTCGTCCAAGCCCCGCCGCGTCTCGGCCCGCCTTGCCTATTTGGCCATTAGTGCCGTCGGCGCTCTGATGCTCTTCTCGGCGGCGAGCGCCCAGGCGGCGACAGTGACAGTCGGCAGCCCGCTCACTCAGTCCTTCAAACCGGAAGATTTTGGTTCTCTTGGCATGGCAGCTAATTCAACGTTGCCAGAGATTGGGGCTATGGTGGATTCGCCGACCAGCGGAACGGTCGTGCGCTGGAGGGTGATCGACGCAAGCGGCGGCCCGTTGCGGCTCCGAATTCTCGAACCTGCTGGCGGTACAGCCGCCAAAGCGGTGGGAACTAGCGCGAGTGAGACCCCCGGAGCAATGACGACTCAGACGTTTGAAACGAGCCTCCCGATCAAAGCTGGAGACACCATTGCTATTGAAGACACCGTCGGCACGGAGACCCTCGGCATCGCACTTGGGGTCCATGGAGCGGGTTTCATCTTTTGGAGTCCCCCAATAGCTGAAGGCTCAACCGAGTCTGGCTCAGCGCTGCCTGAAACTGAGCTTGGTTTCAATGCCGATGTTCAACCACCACCCGGGATCACCGGAATCAGCGCAACTTCCGGTTCGATCAAGGGCGGTACGTCCGTAGTAATTACCGGGCACGACTTCACAGGGGCGAGCGGGGTCAAATTCGGCTCCCTTCCAGCCACCAGTTTCACGGTAAACTCAGAAACCCAAGTCACCGCAGTCGCGCCGCCTGGCGCGGCTCCCGGCGCAGTCGATACCAGCGTCACCACTGCTGCGGGTACGACTCCCGCCAGCACCCCCGATCAGTTCACCTACACTGCCTGCGTAGTCCCCAAGCTAAAGGGCAAGAAGCTGAAAGCAGCCGGGAAGGTGCTCAAGAAGGCCGAATGCAAGCTCGGCAAGGTCAAGGGCAAAAAGAGCAAGAAGGCCAAGGTCAAGGCGCAGAGCCCGAAAGCTGGTTCGGTGCTCGCTCCCGGGAGCAAGGTCAGCGTTAAGGTCAAGTAGCCGACCGCTCCGGGCCGTGGCAAGCAAGAAGACGCCAAGACCCGGGGGCCTTCCGAAGAAGCTCTTGACGGTCCGCCGCGATCGGGTATAGCGTGCGCGCCAAGACATAAGTGGGGCCGCGCTGCGAGAACAGCCGGCCCCGTGGCTCCCGGCAAAGGTGGAACTAGGCCAGGAGCAGCGGGAAGGCTATTCGCCCCGGCGGTCCCTCCGAACAGAGGAGGCGAAGAGATGGCTCTTGACTGCGACTGGTGTGACCGGAGAATTGACCAGAACGGCGGCGCCAGGGGGTTCTCGCTTGAGTGTGCGCCGTTTGCCGCGCTCGACATTGGGCGACACCGCAGGTCAAAGCGTCTCCTGGGACCAACGTTTGCGACCAATGTGCATCTCCACGAGGAGCCATGCCGAAAGTTGCTGATCGAGGCGATTTGGTAGCTCATTGAGGATCACGAGCCAACCGACGAGGAGCAGGAGTTCGACCGTTCATCCAAGCCGACCAAGCGCGAGGAGCAGAGCGCCAGCAGGGACCTGGCTGCAGATCGAAAGGACGAATGGGATGCCCTCCCGAGCCATGGGCAGGAGCGCCTGGTGCTTGAATCCTTGGGCGAGGATCGGCCTGACCAACAAGGAGATCTGCGAACGATTGGAGGACGGAGGAGGCCCATGCCCCTACTCGAGCGGCGACGACATCACGACATTGACCCGTCACCTACTGAAGGTCGGCGAACTTGACTGCCAGGAGGGCCAGTGGGGCTGCTCGCGCCTGCGCTACTTCCGCAGGCAGCCCGGTGCAGCGCTCAAAAAGCTTGAGAAAGCATTAGGGGACGGAAAGGAGTCCTGATGAGTTGGGAAATCCCACCCCGCGAGGGTCGGCTGCTCACCGCTGAGGAAGTAGCGATCATGGCCGAGGCGCAAGTAGCCATTTGGCTCGTGGTCAACGGATGCGAGGGACTGTCTGACTCGGCCCGGAGATCGTTTCAGAGCACGTTCCAGCTCATCGGCATGTTCGTTGATGAGCCTTCCCATTTGAGCGCGGTGCATTGATGGGACGCCCAGCCACTGGAGAGGGCCGCTTCACCAGGGTGGTGGCGAAGATTATGGGTCACCGGCACCCCGGGACCGGCTGGACCGTCGAAGCGAACCCGCGGAGTCGCAAGAAGCCGTCTAACGCCGCCGATCCCGCAGGCAAGATCGACGCAGATATGGAGAAGAAAGGACGCTGATGGCGACGGGCATTGCTAAACGTCACTCCGCCCGGCTGCCCAAGCCGCAATGGAGAGCGTTGCCGCTGCAAAGCGGGATATGAGGCGTCGGTCTTCTCGCCCCGGGACGGGAAGAAGATCCGCAAGACCTTCGCCCGGGAAGCCGAGGCGAAGTCTTGGAGTGCTGCAGCGAAGCGCCAGCTCGATCGCGGGGCACTTCGGGCACCAAAGCCGCCCACCGTGCGGCAGGCGTGGGACGCCTGGATCAAGGGAGCGCAGGCGGAGACCATTACGAACCGCTCCGGCGATCCCTTCAAGCCTTCGGCGCTGCGCTCCTATGAACAGGCCATGCGGCTCCGCGTGCTTCCCGCGCTTGGCCAGGTGCGCCTCGCCGATCTCCGCGGCCCCGATCTACAAGCGTTCGTCAACGATCTGGTTGCCGAAGGCAAGAACCCAGCACCATCCAGGTCACTCTGCTGCCCTTGCAGGCGATCTTTAGGCGAGTCATCGCGCTCGGGGAGATAGCAGTCAATCCCTGTACCGGCCTCGAGCTGCCCGCCGTTCGTGGCCGGCGGGAGCGCTACGCATCCTCCGCGGAAGCCGCACGGCTGCTTGAGGCTTTCCCCAGCGCTGATCGAGCGATATTGGCGACCGCGTATGTATGCGGGACTGCGCCGTGGCGAGCTACGCGCTCTGAGGGCTGAAGATGTCGACCTGACCGAAGGGGTAATCCGCGTCGAGCATGGCTGGGACCGAAAGTGGGCGAGATCAAACTGAAGTCGAGCGCGGGACGCCGAAAGGTGCCGATTGCCGCCGTCTTTCGGAGCGATCTCGCGGATCGGCTCCTATCGAGCGGGCGCCGTGGCAAGGATCGCCTCTTCGATGCCACCGAGCTGCGCCCGTTCAACGGGGACAAGCTGAGCGAGCGTGCCGACAAAGCCTGGGAGAAAGCCAGCCTCGACCGCATTACGCTGCACGAGTGCCGGCACACGTTCGCCTCATTGATGATTGCCGCGGGGGTGAACGCCAAGGCTCTCTCGACGTTTATGGGCCACGCCACGATTGGCATCACTCTCGACCGCTATGGCCACCTAATGCCCAGCTCGGAGCTAGAGGCAGCCGAGTTGCTGGACGAGTACCTGACGGGCCAGCTAGAGAAGGCCGAGCAAGCAGCTCGCGCCGCTGGCCGCGGTTCCACTGGCGCATAGACTGGGGCACGAGCCTCGGCTGATGGCAAAAATCGGCCCCAGAAAGCCCCGCCGACCGAAAAAGCGGCGGATGCTGATCATCGTCAATCCCTACGCGACAACGGTCTCAGACCGACTTCGAAACCTCGTCGTCTATGCGCTGCAGGGGCGCTATGAGGTCGAGGCGGTGACGACAGAGGCGCAGAACCACGCCACCGAGATTGGCCGCGAGGTGCGCGATCACGGCTACGACGTGGTTGTCGCCTTCGGCGGCGATGGAACCCTCAACGAGGTGGTCAACGGGCTCGCCGGTACCGATCTGCCGGTCTCGATTCTGCCGGGAGGATCGACCAACGTCGTCTGCCGCACCCTCGGCATCCCAAACGACGTCGTCGATGCGACCGAGCACCTCTTGGCGGTGGCCGATGAGTGGTCCCCGCGCAAGATCGACCTCGGCGTGGTTGACGGCCGCCACTTCGTCTTCTCCTGCGGATTCGGTCTCGACGCCACGGTGGTCAAACGGGTCGATGCACACCCGCGATTGAAGGCGAGGGCGGGTCCTTATTACTACAGCTGGGCCGGGTTCTCCGCCTTTTACCGTCACTACCTCCACAACGCCGTGCGGATGCGGATCGAGACGAATGCCGGCGAACCAATCGAGGGGGTGACCGTCCTGGCGCAGAACTCTGATCCATTCACCTACTTCGCCAATCGCCCGATCAGGGTCTGTGAGAGGGTCGAGATTGACGACGGTACGCTCTCGATGGCGGTCTTGAAGCGGGCCGCACAGCGCGACATGCCAACCCTTATCGCCCGCCTTTTCAGCGAGCGTCGCCCGGCCGCAGAGCACCGTCAGGTGGTGCATTTCGACGACGTCACCGCGGCCACCGTCGCCTCGATCTCCGAGGATGGCAACAGCGGGATCCGACCCTTCCCGGTGCAGGTGGACGGTGACTACATTGGTGAGCGGACAACGGCCGAGCTTCGAGCGGACCCCGGCGCCCTCACCATCGTCTCCTGATTTAGGCAGCCGGGGTTATTCGATAGGCATCGAAAACCGACTCCACATTGCGCAACCGGGTGAGGCACTGTTTCAGTTGCTCTGTGTCGCCGACCTCGACCACGAACCTGTTCTTCACCATCGGGTGCTTGGTGGTACAGCTTGCGCCGAGGATGTTGATCCCAGCCTCTGAGAATGTGCGGGAGAGGTCCTCGAGCAGACGGGTGCGGTCATAGGCGTCGATTTGCAGCTCAACTCGGTAGGAGGACTCATTGTCACCGTCCCAACCGACCTCGACAAACCGCTCAGGGGAACGTTTCAGGGCCTTCACGTTCTTGCAGTCGGTCCGGTGGATGGTGATCCCCCGCCCCAAGGATACGTAGCCCGCGATCTCATCGCCCGGCACGGGACGGCAGCACTTTGCCAACCGCACGGCGACGTTGTCGGCACCCTTGACGGATATCCCATAGTTGGATGCGTCCTTGGTCCGGCGCGCCTTGTCCTCCCGCCCGCCGATCAGTCCGGCGGGCTCCTCCTCGACCGCCTCACCAGCCTTGAGCCGCTGCATCAGCTTGTTTGCGACGAGCTTGGTGGAGACCTTGCCCTGGCCGAGTGCAATGTAGAACTCGGTCGCCTTGCGGTATCCCATCTCGCGGATCACGTCGGCGAGCAGTGGCGACATCGCCACCTTCTGCATCGGCAGGCCGCGCTTGCGCAAGGCCTCCTCAAGGCCCTCGCGCCCATGGCGCTCGGCGTCCTCGCGCCGTTCCTCTTTGAACCATGCTCGGATCTTGTTGCGGGCACGGCTGGTTCGCACCAACTTCAGCCAGTCACGCGAGGGACCACGGTTTTGCTTCGCGGTCAACACCTCGACAATGTCGCCGGAACGCAGCTGGTAGTGCAGGGGCACGATGCTGCCGTTGACCTTGGCGCCCACGCAGCGATGGCCGACGTCGGTGTGGACGGCGTAGGCGAAATCGAGCGGGGTCGAGCCGGCCGAGAGGCTCTTCACCTCCCCCCGCGGGGTGAAGACGAAGACCTCGTCCTCGAAGAGGTCAACTCTGAGGGACTCGAGAAACTCGGTCGGATCCTGCTCGCCCTCGGCTTCGACCAGCTGGCGCAGCCAGGTCATCTTCTCGCGGCGGGGATCGCCGTCCCCGCCCTCCTTGTAGGCGACGTGCGCGGCGATCCCGTACTCGGCCAGCTTGTGCATCTCCTCGGTGCGGATCTGGATCTCAAGCGGCTTGCCCTCGGGTCCGATCACCGTCGTGTGCAGGGCCTGATACATGTTGGCCTTCGGCATCGCGACGAAGTCCTTGAAACGACCGGGCAGCGGCTTCCAGATCGAGTGGATGACCCCGATTGCCCCGTAGCAATCCTTAACCGAGCCAACGATCACCCTCATCGCGGTGAGATCGAAAATCTCGTTGAACTCGCGGCCCTTCTTCGTCATCTTCGTATAGATCGAGTAGAAGTGCTTGGCGCGACCGGATATCTCCGCCTCGATCCCGACCTCCTTGAGCTCCTCGGAGAGGAATCTTCCGGCCTCCTCGACGTAGACCTCGCGCTCGGTGCGCTGCTGGGAGACGAGCTGTTTTATCTCCGCATACTTGCGTGGGTGCAGCGTGGCGAAGGCGAGATCCTCCAGCTCCCACTTGATCGCGTGGATGCCCAGACGGTGGGCGAGCGGCGCATAGATCTCCAGCGTCTCCCGTGACTTCGCCATCTGCTTCTGCTTGGGCAGCGCGCCCAGCGTGCGCATGTTGTGGAGACGATCGGCCAGCTTGATCAGGATTACCCTGACGTCGGTGGCCATCGCCACCATCATCTTGCGGTAGTTCTCAGCCTGCCGCTCATCGCGGCTCTCGAAGGTGATCCCGGTCAGCTTGGTGACGCCGTCGACGAGCTGGGCGACCTGCTCACCAAACTCCTCGCGAATCTCCGCAAGACTCGCGCTGGTGTCCTCAACCGTGTCATGGAGGAGCGCCGCGCAAAGCGTCTCGGTGTCCAATCTCATGCCGGCGCAGATCTGGGCGACACCGACGGGATGGGTAATGAACTCATCGCCCGAGCGACGCATCTGATCCGCATGGCGCTCGCAGGCGAACTCAAAGGCGTGGGTTACCGCATCGCGGTCAATCGTGGCGACGGCAAGGGCGGTACCGGCGGCGGTACCGTTGGCGCCGTTCTCGCCCAGCGAGGAGTCGAACTCCTCGACCACGGCGAAGAGGTCGGCGAGAAGATCGCGGTGCTCTAGCTCTGTTTGAGTCCTTCGAGGTATCGCTTGCCCTCCTCATAGCGAGCTCGGTAGGCGCGAAACGCAGCCGAGCGCTCAAGTTCGGTCTCCTCCGAGGATACGACCCCGACGGGCCCGCCGCTGGCGGAGGGCGTGCCGCGGACGAGGTCGAGGTCGGCAAGGACACGAAAGCAACGGGCGGCGACCTCGGGGGGGCGGGGATATCTCCCTCCCCCCTGGAGGGCGCTGCGCAGCTCCTCCCCGGCCACCTCCCCGGCGCTGCGCAGATTCTTGAACATCGCGCCCAGCTCCACGCGCTGAGCGTGCAACTGCCCGAGGACGAGGAGCGAGAAACGGCGCTCGGCCTCTCCCCAGGCAGGGTGCAGGTAGCCGCCCTCGGGCGTGGGTCGGCCGGCGAGGCGCTCGAGGTGAGCGGAGAGCGGCGGGTCGACGAGAACTACATGGTCAAATCCACACGACATATCGGCGGCGCCCTCCAGCTCGGCAAAACCGGCCAGCGCCAGCTCCCCACGGGCGAGGGCTGAGCGTCGCGGCGCGTCTGCGACGAGTGCGAGGACACTGGCGCCGCTCGATTGCAGCTCAAAGACCGTCGCCGCGGGGGAGTTGTCGCCGCGGATCGTGCGCCGCGGGGGACCCGGGGCCTGCGCAGGACTGGGGGGCCGCTGATCGAGATCGGCCGCCAGCTCGCCCTCGAAGCGCCTCCACCACTCCTCGGCCTCCGCCCCCTTCCCGTTCTGTGCGGCATCGGCGATCGACCGATGCGGATAGAGCTCCCGCAGGATGACCCGCGGCTCGACCGCGCCGTTCCAGTGGTTGACCTCCAGCCTCACCGCGGCGTCGACCGGCTGATCATCGCCCACCCCCAGCTCCGAGCGGCCGAAGGCCACCCCCAGGGCCCGGTGGGAGCCGCTGTAGAGGCTGAAGCGAGAGTGGCGGTCGCCTTCCCCCATCTTCCTTACGTCGCGGACCCTGGCCGCGGGCACGAGCAGCCTGACACCCGGGTTGCCGATCCCGAAGGGTGCGAGCTTGCTCAACTCCTCGGCTAGGTCGAGCCCGAGTCCCGCGCCGCCGACCATCGCGTCGATGCACTCGGTCCGGGGCTGGGCCTCCGCTCCCAGGACCTCTGTCGCGTGAGCGGCAAATGCCTCACGAAACCGGTCCAGGTCCTCGGCGCGCAGCTCAAAGCCGGCGGCGGCGCGGTGACCGCCAAAGCGGAGGAGGAACTCCGCGCACGCCCGCAGCCCCGCGAGCAAATCAAAACCGGGAATGCTGCGTCCCGATCCCCGTGCCCCACCCTCGCCGTCGAGTGAGATGACGAGCACCGGCCGATTGTGGCGCTCCACCAGCCGCGAGGCGACGATTCCGATCACCCCCGGGTGCCAACCCTCACCGGCAAGGACAAGCCCTGCGGCCTCGCGCAGCTCGTCCGGCAGCTCACGCCGAGCCGCCTCGGCAGCGGCGTCAACCTCGCGCTCGGTTTCCCGGCGCTCGCTGTTGGCTCTGTCGAGCTCCGCGGCGATCTCCGCGGCCCGCTTCTCGTCTTCGGTCAGAAACAGCTCCACACCGGCGTCGGCCCGGTAAAGCCGTCCCGCGGCATTGATCCGTGGGGCCAGACGGAAGGCCAGATCGCCCTCATCGAGCCGAGTCGGCTCGCAGTGGGCTGCCTCCAGCAGGGCCCGCATGCCCGGTCGCCCTGCCCTTCGGAGCTCCGCCAGGCCGCGCCGCACCAGGGATCGGTTCTCGCCGGTCAGCGAGACGACATCGGCAACCGTCGCAAGCGCAACCAGGTCGAGGTCGATAACGGCGTCGGTGTCGGGTGGCGTACCTGCGGGAAGCTCGCGCACCACCGCGCCCAGTGCCCTCCTCCTCAGAGCAAGGGAAAGCTTCCAGGCGACCGCGGCCCCGCAGAGGTCCCGGAAGGGGTAGCGACTGAGAGCCGGATGGAGGATCGGGCATTCGGGGAGCTGATCACCGGGCTGGTGGTGGTCGGTGACGATGACCTCCACCCCCAGCGATCGAGCGAGCGCAACCTCTGAGACGGAGGTGATCCCGCAGTCGACCGTGATCAACAGCGAGGTCCCCCGCTGCGCCAGCCTCTCCACATTGGCGGCGCTCAGCCCGTAGCCATCGGAGAGTCGATCGGGGATCAGCCAGTCGCAGGCGACCCCCAGCTCGCGGAGCGCGCGAACCATGATCGAGGTCGCGCAGACGCCGTCAACATCGAAGTCGCCGTGGACGGTGACCTTCTTGCCCTCGGCGCCAGCGGCAAGGATCAGGGTGACAATCTCTTCGATCGAGTCGAACTCGCCGGGGTCGTGAGACTCATCTGCATTGAGGAAATCCCGCGCCGCCTCAGGCGTCCGGTATCCGCGGCGGACCAGGGTGATCGCGAGCGGATCGCTCAGACCGAGCTCATCGCCAAGCGCCCGCGCCTCGGCATAGGAAAAGGGCTCTGCTCGATAGGCCTTGCGCGGTTGGGGCACGCCTCCAGGCTAGGAGCAGCCCGGGACGGATCCCGGCGCAGCCGGCGACGCAATGTGCGGGCAATCAGTCGCTACTCGGCGTGCCGCCGGGAGCGGAGCTCAATCGCATAGACGACCGCGAGCCCGATCGCAACGCCCGGAACTGCGGTCAGTGCGGTCAACAGATCCGTGTTGCCGAGGCTCTTCCCGGTGGCGATCTCGATGATCGAGCCGAAGGTAAGCGCGCCGATCACCGAGCCAAGAAATGCACCGACAATCCCCTGCCAGAAGCGATCCGGAAGGAAGACCGTGAAGTGCCAGAGGGCGATCCCCATGGTGAACCAAACGAGCAGCGCCATGCCTAGCGGTTCCTCCCATGCTTGCGGCGCTGCTGGCGGCGGGCCCGCCGTCGCTCATCGCGCTCACGCCGCTCGGCCGTGACAGGGTCAAGGGCTGGCGTGGCCGGCTCTCCGTTTGTCGACAAGGCACCACTCTCGCCCTCGGGGGGTCTCTCGACCGTGGCAACCGCGCTCGGCTTTGGCTGCTCGCGGGCCTCGGCCGAGGCGGCGATCTGCTCATCGCTCTCCTCATCGCCGAGCCTCGCCAGCTCAATCTCATCGGCAAAGGCCGGAACCCGGCCCTCGAGCTCGGCGATCCGCTGGCGGCGACGGGTGAAACCCGGCTCACGTTCCTTCCAGGCGGTCAGCACTGGCGAGGCGATGAAGATCGAGGAGTAGGTACCGGAGGCGATCCCGACGAGCATCGCGAATGCGAAGTCCTGGAGCGTGGCGCCACCGAACACAAGCAGCGAGGTAACCGCAAGCAGGGTCGAGAAGCTGGTCGCCAGCGAACGGGTCAAGACCTCGCTCATCGAACGGTTGACGATCTGCGAGAACGCAGCCCGTGGCATTCGCGGCATGTTCTCGCGTATTCGGTCGAAGACGATGATCGTGTCATAGAGCGAGTAACCGAGGATGGTGAGGAATGCGGCGACGGTGCCGCTGCTCACTTCTTTCCCGGTGAGGGCGTAGATCCCCGCCGTGATCAGGATGTCATGGAAGAGCGCGATCAAGACCGGAACGGCGAACTTGGGGTCAAATCGCAGCGCCACATAGGCACAGATCACCAACAACGAGAAGATCAGCGCCTTCAGCGCGCTGTTTGCCACCTGTTCGCCGAAAGTCGGCCCGACGCTGGTGCTTTCGAAGCCGTTCTTGACGATTCCGTACTTAGACTGCAGTACTGCTCTCGCGTTCTTGACCTGGCTCGGCCCCAGCTCGGAGGTTTGAATCTGAAAAACGTTGTCGCCGAGAACCGGGTTGGAAACCTGCTGGACCTCGACGTTGCTGACACCGATCGTGCCGAGCGCTTCCCGCACCCCTTCCTCATTTGTCGGCTTGACCAGCGCCACGGTCGCCCTGGTACCCGACTTGAAGTCGATGCCGAAGTTGAGCTGCTTCGTCGCCAGGGCAATGGCGCCGATCAGCAGAATGCAGCCGGAGAGAGTGAAGAACCAGCGGCTGGCGCCCATGAAATCAAAGTGCCAGCGCCTGCCTTTGCCGGCGGCTCCGAGAGCACGGGGTGAGCGCAGTAGCGACGAGCGGCTGATGCTGCCGAGCAGCGCCTGGGTAAACACGACCGCGGTGAGCAGCGAGACGATCGTGCCCACACCGAGGGTGAAGGCAAAGCCCTTCACCCCCGCCGTTGCCAGCACGAAGAGGATGAAGGCGGTCAGCAGAGTGACGACATTGGCGTCGACGATGGTCGCGATGCCGCGGCGGTAGCCAGCAGCGATCGCGCTCGACATCGAGCGGCCCGCCCGCACCTCCTCCTTTATTCGCTCGAAGATGACGATGTTGGAATCCGCCGCTACCCCGATCGTCAGAATCAGCCCCGCGATCCCCGGCAGCGTGAGCGTGATCGGGATCAGTTTGATCAGGGCGAAGAAGATCACCCCGTAGGCACCGAGAGCGACGGTCGCAATCAGGCCCAGGAAGCGGTAGTAGAAGAGCAGGAAGAGAACGACAAGCGAGAGGCCGATGATCCCCGCCTTGATCCCCTCATGCAGAGCCTGGCTGCCGAGGGTTGCCGAGACCTGGGTCTGGCTGATCAGCTTCAGGTTGATCGGCAAGGCGCCGATCTGCAGGATCGTCGCCAGTTCCTGCGCTTCTTCGGGACTGTGGAAACCGCCCGAGATTTCGGCGCCGGTGCGCCCTTCGATCCCGTCCGGATTCTGGGAGAAGTTGATTATCGGCCTGGTTTTGACTTCGTTGTCGAGGACCACGGCAAAATGACCGGAGAGCGCCGCCGCCTGTTCGACGCTGACCGGACCGATCGCCTGCGCCTGCCCGCGTTGGGCGATCTGTTTGGTCACTTCCTGGAATGCTTCCCGGCCCTTTTCAGTGAAACCGAAGGTGACATTCGGTTCGTTGCCCTGGGAGTAGTTCTGCTTCGGTTCGGTGATGTCGGTGCCCGAAAGCGCCGGGCGGTCCCGCAGCGCATACCAGCCGGGCTCGGCTGACTTGTCGGTCTGCCCGGATCGTTCAGTCGGCAGCTCGGATACCACGACAGTCCCCGCCGGGACCTTGACGACGATCCCGTTACGCGGCCGCTTTTGGCCGGTTGGGCTGATGTAGAGGCCGCCCTTCGTGTCTTCGGGCCCGGCGATCAGTTTGTGCGGGGCATTGCGCCCGAAGAGGTAGTAGCGCGGTCGGGTGGTCGAGCAGTTGGTGCAGTTTTCATCCGGCGGTTGCTTGGAGGCCAGTTTGGCGGCGTCATAGGCGGTCGGGAATGCACCGGAATCGATTAGCTGCAGGTTCTCGGAACCGTTGAAGGTGTTGCGACCGGCGGCTTTCCATTCCGCCTTTGCCTTCTTCAACGCGGCCGGGGGCGGCTGCTGGCCCGGATGGCCGCCGATTGCCTTCTCCGGGCCGATCAGGTTGGGCTCCCAGTCATAGAAGAAGAGCTGCGCGGTGGTGCCGACTGTGTTGATCGCCCGCTGGGCATTGGTGATGTCGGGAAGGCTTACCGAGATCTCATTTGTGCCAAGGCGAGAGACTTCGGGCTCTGAGACGCCCAGCGTGTCGATCCGCTGACGGATGATTTCGATCGACCGGTCGATGTCTTCGCCGCTTACCGACTTCACCTGGCCCGTGGGCTCGCCCTGGTAGACCAGCTGGACACCGCCCTTGAGATCCAGACCCAGGCGGGTCGGCCTGTTGATGATGACCAGCGCCGAAACGATCAGCAGGCCGAGCACGAAGAGCAGTACAAAGAGGTGCGCTCGCCTTCCCCGCATCTTCCTCGCCCGCCCCTAGCCCTCGGGGGTGAGGACGAGCAGCAGGCCGCCGTCGTCGTCGTATGCGGGAAAGACGTCGGCCACAGCCTCCGCCGGCAGGTCGCCCTCGGCGTTGACGGAGACTCGCTTACCGAGGGAGCGGACTCCCCACTCCAACGATGTCTCGATCGGGTCGGTGACACCGTCACCGTTGGTGTCGGCGCTCTCGCCGCCGTCGCCCAGATCGATCCAGCGCAGGCCGAGCACGTCGCGCACCGGCCGCCCGATCACGTCTTCGTCGGTGAGGCCGGTCAGCTCGAAGCTACCTTTGCCCGCGTCGATGACCCGCTCCTGTTTGTCGCAGACGAAGAAGGCGGCGTTGGGCGCCGGGTAGTAGTCGTCGAGCAGCTCAAAGACGAACCCGAACCCGCACTTCGGGCAGCCCTTGGGACGGGTGCTGAAGCCGGCGGTCCGGTCGCTGCTGAGGTCCCTGTGACCGCAGTTCGGGCAGATGAAGAAAGGCATCCCACCACAGGCTACAAGCGCCCGCTAGAAGAGGCTCCCCGCGCCCTCGGGAGTCGGCAGGCCCAGGTGCTCGTAGGCGCGCTGGGTGAGGACCCGCCCGCGCGGGGTCCGCTTCAGCAGACCCTGCTGGAGGAGGTAGGGCTCGAGCACATCCTCGATCGTGTCCTGCTCCTCCCCGATCGCGACCGCGAGCGTCGAGAGCCCGACCGGACCCCCGGAGAATTTGGTTGCCACCGTGTCGAGCAGGGCACGGTCGCTACGGTCCAATCCCCCCGCGTCGACCTCCAACATCTCCAGGGCAGCGACCGCGACATCGGTTCCAATTGCACCCGAGCGCTTGACCTGGGCGAAGTCGCGGACCCGCTTGAGCAGGCGATTCGCGACGCGAGGCGTACCGCGAGAGCGGGCGGCGATCGTCCGCGCCCCCTCCACATTGATCTCGATGCCGAGGATGCCGGCCGAGCGCTCGACGATCCGCGCCAGGTGCTCGGCGCTGTAGTGCTCGAGACGGTGGCAGACACCGAAGCGATCGCGCAGCGGCGTCGTCAACAAGCCGGCGCGGGTGGTGGCGCCGATCAGGGTGAATGGGGGCAACGGCAGGGTCACGGTGCGCGCGCCGGCACCCTGACCCAGGACGACGGGCAGCTCGCCATCCTCCATCGCCGGATAGAGGGTCTCCTCCACAGCGCGTCCAAGCCGGTGAATCTCATCGACGAAGAAGACGCTCCCTGGCTCCAGCGAGGTGAGAAAGGAGGCCACGTCGGCCTTGCGCTCGAGGGCCGGACCGGCGGTCTGCACCATCGAGACGCCCATCTCGGCGGCGACGATGTGGGCGAGCGAGGTCTTGCCGAGCCCCGGCGGTCCGGCCAGCAGGACGTGGTCCAGGGGCTCGCCCCGACCGCGCGCGGCCTCGATGAAGATCGCCAGCTGCTCGGTCACCTGGGCCTGGTTGACGAAATCGGCGAGGTTGGCGGGACGCAGAGAGCGGTCCAGGTCCTCGTCGGGGAGGTCGGCTCGGGCATCGTGCACGCGCACCTCGCCGTCCACGGGGATGGGCTCGTTTTCAACCTCGCCGGGCGGGGTCGAGGCATCCGACATAGGTGATCCCCCAGCCGCACGCCGGGGGGCGCCGGACGTCTTCTCGATCCCGGGAGTCCGGATCCGATTTGGGTTGAGGTCGGTCATCCGGCCCCACTTCTGGAGGTGCCGGCTTTCCGCAGGGCGGCGGCGACCAGGTCCTCGGGACCCTTGCCGTCGACGCCGTCCAATAGCTGCTCTGCCTCTAGCGGTGCGTAGCCGAGGTTAACCAGGCCATCGCGAGCGAGCGAGCGGGGATCATCATCGGAGGCTGCGATCGCGACCTCCTCCTCGAGCGCTCCCGCAACCTTCTCCCTGAGCTCGACAATGATCCGCTCCGAAGTCCGTTTGCCGATCCCCGGGACGGCCTGGAAACGTTTCGCATCGCCACCTGCGATCGCCCGCAGCAGGTCGCGGGCGGCGCCGCCCGAGAGGGCCGCGACCGCGACTTTGGGACCGATGCCGCTGACCGTGATCAATTCACGAAATAGGTCGCGCTCCTCCTCAGAGGCGAAGCCGTAGAGGGAGAGCGAATCGTCGCGGGAGATCAACTCGGCGTGCAGGAAGGCCTCAAGACCCGTGGCCGGCACTGCCTTCAGCGTCTCGGCGGAAACCGCGAGCCGGTAACCGACTCCGCCGGCCTCGATCACCACGTGGTCGGGACGGCGCACCATCACCTCACCTCGGACCGCGGCAATCATCCGCTCAGCGCCTCGATCACCTCGCGCCTGCTGGAGCCACCACCGTGGCAGATGGCCACCGCGAGCGCATCGGCTGCGTGGTCGGGGTTGGGTGGCCCCGGCAAAGCGAGCAGCGTCCCAACCATCCTCTGGACCTGGTCCTTGGCAGCCCCGCCGGATCCGCAGACAGCCATCTTGATCGCCTGCGGCGTGTATGCGAAGCAGCGGATGTCGACCTCGGCAGCGGCGAGCATCGCCACCCCGCTCGCCTGGCCGACCGCCATAGCCGAGCGCACGTTCTTGCCGAAGTAAACGTCCTCGATCGCCATCGCCCGTGGCTGGTGCAGCGCGATCAGCTCGGCAAGCGCCGAGTGAATCCGCTGCAGGCGACGCTCGATCGGCAGTTTGGGCGAGGTTTCAACCACACCTCCGTCAAGGGCGAACATCCGGTTGCCCTCCACCCGCACAATTCCGAAACCGAGGTTCGCGGCGCCGGGATCAATTCCCATCACGACTTGCATGGGAACGGATTCTGGGCCGCGGCTCGGATGCCTCCTAGGTTGCCTCGGCGAGGATCTCTGCGGGAATATCGAAGTTGGAGTGGACCTCGCTGACGTCATCGTGCTCGGAGAGGTCGTTGAGGAGGCGCAGCAGCCGCTTGGCCTCATCGCCCTTGACCTCGACCGAACTCTTGGGCTCCATCGTCAGCTCTGCTGACTGGATCTCAACCCCGTCGGATTCGAGCGATTCGCGCACGGCGGCGAGCTGGCCGGGATCGGAAAGTACGCGGAGCTGCTCGCCGTCCTCCTGCACGTCCTCGGCGCCCGCGTCGATCGCGGCGATCAGGTCATCCTCGCCGTAGCGGGCACGATCGACCGTTATCGCACCGCGTTTCTCGAAAATCCAGGCAACCGATCCCGGCTCGCCGAGGCTGCCTCCGTGCCTGGTGAAGGCGTGGCGAACGTCGGCGCTGGTGCGATTGCGATTGTCGGTCAGCGCTTCGACCAGGACCGCGGCGCCACCCGGCCCATAGCCCTCGAAGATGATCCGCTCAATCGCCTCAACGTCGGCACCGGCGCCCGTGCCGCGGTCGACCGCGCGCTGAATGTTGTCCTTCGGCATCGATGCATCACGCGCCTTTTGGATCGCGGTGGCGAGGGAGGGATTTGCGTCAGGCTCCCCCCCGCCCTCGCGGGCAGCGACCGTGATCGCGCGCGCGAGCTTGGTGAACTGCTGACCGCGTTTGGCGTCGACCGCGGCCTTCTTGTGTTTGATCGAGGACCACTTGGAGTGACCAGACATCGCGTGTCATTGTATGTAGCCAAGGATGACCGCCGATACGCACAGCCACGGCCTAGCCAAGGGGCTGGCGGCGGGCGTCGTCTTCGTCGCCATGCTGCTGGCGGCGCTGTCGCTATGGACGGCGATCCCGTTGAGCTGGATCTACATCGGCTCGAAGGTTTCACACACCCAGTTCCCGAGCGGCGGCCCCTATGCGATCGTCGCGGTCGGGATCATCGTCTCGGTGGTTGTCGTCGCCTGGCTGATCGGTCGGCTCAACAACCTCTACGTGAGGATTACCGGCACCAATCGCCTTGCCCCGATGCGCCCCGCCTGGTTAAAGAGCATGCGGGACACCTCCGCCACGGCGGGAACAACCACAGTCGTGGAAGCGGTGATGATGGGTTCGGTCCTCCTCGCGGCACTCGCGCTGACCGTCTGGTTCTTCCTCCTGGCCGGCTCTCCGCTTCCCAATCAATGATCAAACGACGAAGGCGCCGTCCTTCTGCATGACCTCGCCGTCGATTTCGAGCCTGCCTCCGAGGCGGAGGTCGCAGACGAGATCGGTGTGTACCGCGGACTCATTTTCCCCGCCCGACTCCGGGTAGCTACGGCCCACGGCCATGTGGACGGTGCCGCCGATCTTCTCGTCCAGCAGTACCTCACGGGTGCCTCGGTCAATCCCGTAGTTGGTGCCGATTCCAAGCTCGCCGAGACGGCGTGCCCCGGGATCGGTGTCGAGCAGCTTGATCAAAAACTCCTCGCCCCTCTCGGCGCTTGCATCTACGACCTTGCCGTTTTCGAAGCGCAGATGCACTCCTGAGACCTCGCGCCCGCCGATCACGGCCGGGAGGTGGAATGTCACCTCACCCTCGACCGAGTCCTCGATCGGACCGGTAAAGAACTCACCGTCAGGCATGTTGTGGCGTCCGTCGCAGGGGATGAACTTGCGCCCTGCGATGCCCAGCCTGATGTCGGTCCCGGGCGCGATGACCCTGACCTCCTCATGGCCCTCGATCCACTCGGCGAGGCGCACCGTCTCCGCCGAGGCCCGCTGCCAGGCGGTGAGCGGGTCGCCGCCCTCGCTGACCAGGCAGGCGCCGTAGTAGAAATCCTCGTAGTCAGCCAGGCTCATCTCCGCCTCGGAGGCGTAGGCGCTTGTCGGGTACAGCGTGTAGCACCAGCGGAACTCGCCGCTGGTGCTGCGCTCCATTGCCCGTGCCATCAGGTCACCGGTTGCCGTCTGGCGCAGCGTCTGGCGTTCCGGCGCCACTGCCGACAGCTCGCGAGTGTTGGTGCTGGCCCCGATCGCGATCCGCACGTCGGCGTGCTCGACCATCCACTCAGCGACAGGGGAAATCCAACCGAGCTGCGCGTCGCTTGCGTGCTTGAAGTAGGCCGCGGACTGCCCCTCGAGTGAGACGTTGAGGATCGGGTTGGCGCCGGCCTTGAGCACCTCTTCATAGACGGCCATCAGAAGCGGGGCGGCGGCGCTCTCGCCATCGATCGCGACCACCTCCCCCTGCTTAACCTCGGTCGAGTAGCCGACCAGGATCCTCGCCAGGCCCTCCGCCCTCGGGTCTTTCAACTTGCTGCCTCCTCTCGCACGCGCTCGCGCCCGCTCGTCGCCATCGCCATGAAGAGTGCGTGAAAGCGGGAATCCTCAGTCAGCTCGGGGTGAAAGGCACTGGCCAGCACGGGGCCCTCGCGGATCGCGACGGGGTGTCCCGCGTGGGTGGCGAGCACCTCCACGCCGGGGCCGTGGCGCAGAACCCACGGGGCTCGAATGAAGACGGCCCGCAGCGGCTCCTCGCCAATTCCCTTGACTATTAGCTGGGACTCAAAACTTTGCAGCTGACGGCCGAAGGCATTGCGCTGGGTGGTTGCGTCAATCAGGCCGAGGTGCTCATCGTCACACACGATCAGCCCGGCACAAGTGCCGAGGACGGGACGCCCGGCCTCGTGGTGGGCACGGATCGCCGCCTCCAGCCCCCCGCTCTCGATTCCCATCTCGATCGTCGTGCTCTCCCCGCCCGGGATCACCACTCCGTCCAGCCCATCGAAGTCGGCCGCGACCCTGACCTCAGTTGCCTGCGCCCCGAGTTCTTCGAGCATGCGGGCGTGCGCCCCGAAGCCCCCCTGAATCGCGAGGACCCCGATGCGCAGCTCAGGCACCGCGATCCTGGAGCAGCGCATCCGCCGCGGCCAACTCGGAGATCTCCAGGCCAGCCATCGCCTCGCCCAGTCCAATCGAGGCTGCCGCAACCCGCTCGGGGTCGTTGAAGTGCGTCGTCGCCTCCACAATCGCACGGGCGCGGCGTTCAGGGTCTGAGCTCTTGAAGATCCCCGAGCCGACGAAGTTCCCCTCGGCGCCAAGCTGCATCATCAGCGCCGCGTCAGCCGGAGTGGCGATACCTCCTGCGCAAAACAGCGGTACTGGCAGGCGAGCGGCACCAGCCACCTCGCGGACAATCTCCAGGGGGGCCTGGTGCTCCTTTGCCGCCCCCGGCAACTCCTCTGGGCCGAGCCCAGACAGGCGCCTGATCGCCGCGGTGATCTCGCGCATGTGGCGGACCGCCTCGACGATGTTGCCGGTGCCGGCCTCTCCCTTGGAGCGGATCATCGCTGCACCCTCGCCGATCCGTCGCAGCGCCTCGCCGAGGTTGGTTGCCCCGCAGACGAACGGCACCTCGAATGCGAACTTGTCGATGTGGTTGCGCTCATCAGCAGGGGTCAGGACCTCCGACTCATCGACATAATCGACCTCAAGCGACTCCAGAACCTGAGCCTCGGCGAAGTGTCCGATCCGGGCCTTGGCCATCACCGGAATCGTCACCGCCTCCTGGATGCCTTTGATCATCGCCGGATCGGACATCCGGGCAACGCCCCCGTCGCGGCGGATATCTGCGGGCACGCGCTCCAAGGCCATCACGGCGCAAGCGCCGGCATCCTCGGCGATCTTCGCCTGCTCGGGCGTGACCACATCCATGATCACACCCCCTTTGAGCATCTCCGCCAGGCCGGTCTTGACCCGAAAAGTCGCTCGCTCGGTCATTACCCCAATATACGGGGGCGACTCTTACTTGAGTTTGTAGGCCCGAATGCGGTCTTTGTGGGCGGCCTCATCGCGGGCATAGAGACCATGGGCCAGGGCTTGGACGAGTGCCATCAGCGCTGTGTTGGAACGGGCGAAGGAGGGGCTGTTGGAGGAGAAGTAGAGGGTCATCTCGGCGTGCTCGCCGACCTCCGACATCGAGGCATCGGAGATCGCCAGGGTCCGGGCGCGGCGGTGCAGGGCCAGCTTCATCGCCCGCAGCAGCAGCGGGTGGGCCCGACCGGCGGAAAGGACGATGACCAGCGTGTCCTCGTCGATCCGGCCGAGGCGCTGAAGTGACTCCCCACCGGTGCTGGCGACGATCTCGGCCCGGATGTCGAGCAGGCTCAACGTGTGCCGCAGGTAGCTGGCGAAGAAGGCCATCTGATCCACCCCGACGATGACGACGCGGTGGGCGTTGGCCAAAGCCGCGACGGACGCGTCGACCTGCTCGCGGGTGAGGTGGCGGGCCGTTTCCTCGAGATTGGTGTGATCGGCGCCCAGCGACCCCTCCAGCTCGGAGTGGTCAAAAGAGAAGAGCGCTCCGCCATTCCCGCCGGCATTGGCGCCGGAGATTGAGTTGCGGTACTCCTCGATCGCAGCCTGCTGTAGCTCGGGGTAACCCTCAAAGCCGAGGGCCTGGGAGAAGCGCACGACCGTCGATGAAGATGTGCTCGCTCTCCGGGCCAACTCCTCGGCGGTGAGGAAAGCCGCCTCGTCGAGGTGGTCGACGATGTAGCGGGCCACGTCCTTCTGGGAGCGGGAGAACTCTTCAAAACGCTCCTGGATGTACTCGGAAAGGCTCTTGAGTTGGGGGGACTTCGTCGCAGTCTTGGTCACGGCGGTCCATTTCGCCGGGCCTCGTGCTTTCCCTTCCGATCTGGTTGGATGAGCCGCGATGGCGCCGAATGACGCGCACGACGGGCTCCCAAGCATTCGGTGGAGCCTGCGTGCTCGAACCGACGAGGGCGACGAGGCGTGGCTGATTCGCGGCATTGCTCAAAAGCTTTACCGCTGTCCCGGGTGCCACGCCGAGATCGAGATCGGCGCCGAGCACACCGTGGTCCAGTTCGTCCGCCGGCTCGGGGGAACCGACCATCACCACTGGCACCGGCGCTGCGCGGAAGAGCTGCTGGTTCCCGAACTCGTGGACCTAAACCGGGTCCCGGCCTCGGAGTCATCCCGCTCCAAGCTGGAGGCGCGGGGACGGGTCAAATCCGGACGCCGCCGCCGGTAGCGTGGCCGCGCCGATCAAGACGATCTCGATCTACGTCCGGATTGTCCGCACCTACGCCAACCATGCGCCCAGCCTTCTTTTGCTGGCGACGGTTGTCTTCGTTCCGCTCGGGCTCCTCGACGCGATCGCCGTCAACGTCGAAGCCGGCCCGCTCAGCCCGTCCAACGGGCTGCTGACGGCGGCCGCCGCCGGCGCGGTCGTCCTGCTCGCACTCACCGGGCTGATCGGTGAGGTCTTCTACAGCGGCGCCGTTGCGGTCTCCCTCACCCACGCCGCACGCGGCCGGACCGCCCCGCTGCACGAGATTGCCCGACGTCTGAACTACCGCAGGTTGATCACGGTGGATCTTCTCTACGGCGCCATCGTTGTGGTTGGCCTGCTTCTCCTTGTCGTGCCCGGGGTCGCGGCCTTCGTCCTCTTCGGACTGTCCGGGCCGGTGGTGGAGATCGAGGGCCGCAGCGTCGGTGGCGCCCTGCGGCGGAGCCGCGAGTTGGTCCGCGGACGCTTCTGGACAGTGCTCCTCGTTCTGGGGCCGATCGAGCTGGTCGGCGACCTGCTCACCGACCTTCTCACCGGGCTGGTCCACCACCACCTCGGCCATTCGCTGCTGGGGATCTGGACGGCAGAGTCGCTCTCAAACATTGTCTTGACCCCGATCTACGCCGTGGCGGCTGTACTGCTCACCCTTGATCTGATCGTCGAGAAGGATGGCGCGCCGCCGCGACTACACTCGGCTACGGACCACGCATGAGCTCCGCGTCAATCTTCTCGGACTTCTGGAACCAACTGGTCGAACGCGACGAGCAGGGACTCTTCCTTGTCCTGAGTGGGTTCCTCCTCTCCTTTGCCTTCATCAGGATGAGCACTCGGCTGATGCGAAGCGACAGGGTGCCATGGTGGCCGGGAAGTGTGGTCAGCGATAGCGGGGTCCATCTGCACCACCTGGTCTTCGGCATCGTCACGATGCTGGTCGCCGGAACGCTCGGTTTCGTCGCGCTGGGTAAGAGCCCCTACGCGGAGATCTGCGCCTTCCTCTTCGGCGTCGGCGGGGGACTGACAATCGACGAGTTTGCCCTCTGGGTCTACCTCGATGACGTCTATTGGGCCGAGCAGGGCCGCAGCTCGATTGACGCGACGGTGATCGCAGCGGCGGGGATGCTCCTCCTGCTACTCGGATTCAGTCCGCTCAGCGTCAACACCGGCTCGATCAGCGCGGTCATCGGCAGCATCGTCGCTGCGGTCCTCCTCTTCGGGCTGGTCGCGGTCTGCTTCGCCAAGCAACGGATTCTGCACGGGGCGGTCGGCTTCTTCGTCTTCCCAATCGCGATCTATGGGGCGGTGCGCATCGGCAAGCCGACCTCGCCCTGGGCAAGGCGCTGGTACGGGAGGCGACGACCGGAGAAGCAGGTCAAGGCCGAAGGCCGCTTCCCGCCCGATCGTCGCACCGATCGCTTCAAGGACGCATTCCGCGACATCGTCGGCGGCAAGCCGAGCGAAGGGGTGGCCGCTGCGCGCGAGGAGACCCTCGCCGCCACCCGCGAGGCCACCGCCGAAGTTCGCCACCGCGCCGAACAGGTGGCCCAAGCCGCCGAGCGCTCGGCCCGGGGCGGCTGAGGTTACTCGCCCAACCCGGCGGGGCGGGGAGTGCCCCGGGTGCGGTCAAGGATCCGCTCGACCCGCTTCGGCAGGTACCAGTTCCACTCGCCCAACAGCTTCATCAGCGCCGGAACCATGATCGCGCGAACAATCGTTGAGTCGAGCAGGATCGCGGCCGAGAGGCCGATGCCGAACTCCTGCAGACCGACGAACGAGCCGGTGGTGAAACCCGAGAAGGCGGCGATCATGATCAGCGCGGCAGCGGTGATGATGCGGCCGGTGTGCTCGAGACCATAGGCGACCGCCTCCTCGTTGTCGTGACAGCGGTCCCACTCCTCGCGGATGCGGGAGAGTAGGAAAACCTCGTAATCCATCGAGAGGCCGAACAGCATCGCGAAGAGGAAAATCGGGATCCAGCCTTCGATCTGCGGGGTCCCTTTGAGGCCCAGGGCGGAGTGCAATCCTTCCTGGAAGACTAGGACCAGGACGCCGTAGGTGGCGCTGACCGAGAGCAGATTGAGCAGTACCGCCTTCAACGGCAAAACGACCGAGCGAAAGGCACGCATAAGCAGCAGGTAGGTGAGGATCAGAACCGCGGCGACCAGCCACGGAAATGCCCCGTAGGCGGTTTGGACAAAATCGACACCGAAGGCGGGGGCGCCGGTGAGAATGACCTCCTCGCCCCTTGGGAAGCGGGCCCTTGGGACATAGATGTCCCGGATGCGGTGCACCAAGGCTTCGGCGGATTCGGTCCCCGAGTCACCCTCGCCCGCGGCGCGGATCTGGGCGACCTGCCCACTTCTGTCAACGAGGCTGTTGCGCACGGCTAGGGCACGGCCACGCGGGCCCCGCGGTAGCGATGAGGGCGAGAGGATGGTCGGCTTTTTAACGTCGGGGTCGCGGCGCAACTCGGCGACGAAGCGCTCCATCGCAGCGACGGTTGCCGATGAGTATGCGCCTCCCGGGTGGCCGGTGTCGATCACCAGCTGATTCGGCGCCAGCGCGCCCGCCCCGAGGGTCGAGCGAAGCAGGGCGAAGCCGCGGGTCGCCTGCGTGCTGAGCGGCACGCCGCGGTTGTCACCGCTGGTCAGGTGGAGGCCGAGGGCAGGAAGCGCCAGGCTGATCATGAGCCCGCCCGAGGCGAGCAGGTAGAGGCTCGGGTGGCGCATGATCGAGTGCGCGAGCTTGCTCCAGGCGCCGGGCTTGCCCGTGGCGCGGTTCTCAATGATGTGGCGGGGGATGACGCGTAGCTTGTTCACCCTCCTACCCATCATCGCCAGCAGCGCCGGCAGGAAGGTGGCGGCCGCGGCGATCGAGAAGAGCGGCACCAGCATCCCCCCCACCCCCATCGATTGCATGAATGGAACCGGCATGAATACAAGCAGGGCGAGGCCGATCGCGACGACGCTGCCGGAGAAGAGGGTCGCCCTGCCCGCAGTCTTCATCGTCTCGACCAGCGCCTCCTCCGCGGTCTGCTGTTTCTCGAGCTCTTCGCGATAGCGAAAGACGACCAGCATCGAGTAGTCGATCGCGATCGCCAGCCCGATGAGGGTGACGATGTTGGTTACATAAATCGCCATGTCCATGAAGTGGGCGGCGATCCAGACGGCGCCCAGGGTCGAAGGAATCGTCACCGCCGCGAAGGCGAGCGGCACGGCGATCCCGGCCAGCGTCCCGAACATGAATGCCATCACGATCAAGGCAATGGGGATCGCGATCGTCTCCCCCCTGGTCAGGTCTTCGCTGTAGATCCCCTGGGTGTCGTGGTTGATTGCCGGGAAGCCGGTCAGGTAGGTGGTGATCCCGTGCGGCGTCGGCGTGGCGGCGCGAATCGCCGGCGTCTTCTTTGCCGCTTCCTGGTTTTGCAGCGGCGTATTGATCTGGGCATAGGCGATGTGGGGGGCGGCATAGAGGACGGGCCCGGGCTTTGCGCCTTCGACTGCAGAGGAGGCGTCGGCTACGACGCGCGTCGCCTCGGCGCGGAAGGCGGGTGAAAGTGTGGCGGCCGGACCGCCACCGGGCGGGGTGCGGGCGATTGCTCGCCTGCTCTGAAAAACAAGCGTGAAGGCCCCATCGGCCCGCTCGTTGAAGCGTTCCTTGAGCAGATCAAGGCCGCGTTCGGCATCGGATCCGGGAACGCTGAAACGGTTGGTCAGCAGTTCGCCAAGGTGCGAGGCACCGTATCCGCCGAAGGCGAAAAGGACGAGCCAGGCGAGGAGAACCTTCTTCCGATTCGCGATGATGGCACGGGTCCAGCGCTCCACCGCACTCCTTCGATCAGACGAGCACTTGAGTCTATGGGAGCCGGTCGCAATTGGCCCCGGCCCGCGGGGCGGCTCAGCCGCCCCGCGGGGTGACCAGGACCGGGCAGGGGGCGGTCCTGGTCAGCTCGGCAGAGACCGAGCCGAGGATTACGCGAAGGCCTGGGCCATAGCCACGGGAGCCAACCACGAGCAGGTCAACATCGTCCTGGCAGGCGGCAGCCAGAGTCTCTGCGGGGAGCCCGTCGAGTCGCTGACCCTCAACGTGAAGTTCCGGCCCAACGGCTGCCATCCCTCGGGATAGGACCTTCTCGGGCTCCGGCGGTACCGCCGGCACGTATCCGGCGACGCCGGGCAGGGCGGTAGCGCGGGGAGGGCGAACCACGGTCAGCAGGCGGAGCGAAGCGCCGACTCCCAGGGCAAGGGCTTCGGCTCGCTGTAGGGCGATCCGGGACTCGCGGGTGCCGTCAAAGGCAACCGCGATCATGCGAATGGGTTGGTCGTGCTCCCCTCGCGCATAGCCTCGCGGTGCGACCGCCACCGGACAGGCGGCACCGTGGAGGAGGGAGCTGGCGACGCTGCCGAGGAAGACGCGTCCGAGCTTTCCGCGGTGGGGTGAGCCGACCACAATCAGGTCAACCTCCCCCCGCTCGGCATAGTCGCTCATCACCCACGCGGGGGACCCGCCGCCGTAGGCACGGGTCTCGACCTCGAGGCCGCCGAGTACCTCCTTCGCCTCCTCAAGCGATGGGGCCGCATCCTGAGCGGACTCCTCATCAAGGGGCACAAACCCGACCGGGAATGGCCCGTAGGGGATGACCGAGATTGCCAGAACACTGGCCTGGTCGGGAGCGGCCAAGGTGCGCGCCAAAGAGAGCGCATCGCGGCCCCCATCGCGGCCATCGACGCCGACGAGGACGCGACTGAAGCCAGCGTCTCGGCCGCCCGACGAGGGCTCTACAACGGGCTCAGAAGCGGAGGTCTCGCTCACGAGGCCGACATTATGGGGCGCAATACAGCCGATCATCGGGACGAATCACTACGCCTACTGCGGGAAACTACGGCGGATGGAGATTCCCGGTCCACAGTCGGGCGACCGTAGACTCAAAAGCAGTCCATGCACCACCGCCCTCTCATTCCGATCCTCCTCGCACTCGCGGCGCTGCTCGGAGCGACGGCCGCACGCGGCGAACTGACCCAGAGCGAAGGTCTCCAAGTCGCCTTCGGCGGCGGCTTTTCTCCCAGCAGGCTGCCCCGCGACCGGTTGGCACCGGTGACGGTCCGGATGAAAGGTTCAATTGGCACTACCGACGGCAGTGAGCCACCGCAGCTGGAACACGTGTCTTTCGCGATCAATCGCCACGGCAAGCTCTTCGCTCGCGGTCTACCGACCTGCTCGGCCGGGCTCCTCCAATCGACAACGAACCAGGCGGCGCTTGCCCGCTGTCGCCCCGCACTCATCGGGAGCGGTAGATTCGGAGCAGAGGTCAACCTCCCGAGCCTCCCCCTCGTACCCGTCAGCGGCAGGTTGCTGGCCTTCATCGGGCGCAGCGAAGGTCGCCCGGAGATCCTCGTTCACTTCTATGTGGCCGAGCCGGCGCAAGTCACGCTGGTCCTGCCGTTCAAGGTGACCAGCCAAGAAAGGGGTGACTTCGGCACTGTCCTAACTGCGCAAATCCCGAAAATCGCCGGAAGCCTCGGCTACGTGACCAACCTCTCGATCACGATCGGCCGCCGGTACTGGTTCCAGGGCAGGTTGCGAAGCCTGTTCAGCGCAAGCTGCGCTGCGCCGGCGGGCTTCCCCGGGGTGCTCTTCAACTTTGCCAGGGGCAACTTCTACTTTGCCAACGGCCAGCTGCTCTCCACAACCCTTACCCGCGACTGCAGGGTTGGCTAGTCAGTCAGCGTCTTGGTCAGTCGTGGTTGCGTCCGAGATGCGTGAATCGTGGGTTAGGAGGGCCGACCTCCTTGCCGTTGATCCATGCCCGCCCACCGGGAGCACGCTGACTGCTCCAGCCCGCGTCATCCCGGTCGCCCGTAACCATGCGGGCGATGCGGCCGACGCGAGCCTCGGCGACCAGCGCCCCGAGGACCCGCTCATATGACTGGACAGATCTCATGAAGGCGACACTAGGACGCCTTCCTTTAGCCGCCCTATGTCCCGCCTAAAGGTTCTCCACTGCTGGACAGCAGAAAGGCATCGACTACGTTCGCTTCGCACGACAAGCTCTCGCCAGCCGCGCCCCGAGTAGGCGCCCAGCAGCGAGGGCAAGCCTCGACAGCGGTGGCCGAGGCCGCAGTGGATAAGTCAGCTTCCGCCAGAGCAAGATAGGGCCTGCATGGCGGTGGCAGTAACAGCGGATCTGGCGCTTTGCGGCTATTCCCCTTCTTCTTCATAGCTCTGCACTTCCGATTCCGCGTCTTCCCTCCTTTCCTTCACCCGCTGCGACGCCGCTTCCCTCCTCTCCCTCGCCACTTCGGCCCGCCTGGCCAGTGGAGCGCTGATTGCAGGGGGGTTGCTCTCGCCGCTGGAAGAGGAACCACCGCAACCGGCAATCGAGCCTAGGATGAGCAGAGCCACGACGGCAAGCCCTGCGACACGGAGGCAACGAGGCAGCGGGAATGACATTGCGCTCATTCTCGCTGACCAGGACCTGACATGGGGAACGTGATCCATTCGATGGGCGTCTCGCTTGACGGATTCATCGCAGGGCCTAGCGGAGAGATCGACTGGGCAGCCTCCGATGAGGAGTTGCACCGGTTCCACTCAGCAGACGCGGGCACTGGGCGCACACCTCTGCGGGCGTCGCCTCTACGAGACGATGGTCTACTGGGAGACAGCGAGGTCCAAAGGCCTGTGCAGCACCGAATACGAGCTCCAATTCGCCCAGATCTGGTACCAGTTGCCGAAGGTTGTGTTCTCGAGCAACCCCGCGCAAGGCTTGAGGGAAACGCCCGCCTAGCCACGAGCGGGGTGGCCGAAGAGGTGAGCAGCGCCAGAGAACAATCAGAGAAGGACATCGCCGTCGGCGGCGCCGGTCTTGCGGCCGCCCTAATCAGGGCGAACCTGATCGATGAATACCGGCTCTTCGTCAGCCCGGGGATACTGGGTGGCGGCACGCCATATTTCCCCGCCCGGGTCGCGTAGGTAGAAGTGGTGTAACTGGCCCGCAGTGACCGGGGGCGGTTCCGCGGAACCGCCTTGAAGAAGTTCCGGCCACCGTGGGCCCCAGACTCGTCGGAAGAGCACCAACTCAAACCGACGAAAGGACACCACGATGGCCGAGAGGCAGAGCATGACGACCCCCGAGGTCGTCGCCAAGACCCTGATCACCGAGCACGCCGACTTCCTGGCAGAGGCGGTGGCGATGGTCGCCGCGCAGCTGATGGAGGCCGAGATCGGCGGCGAGATAGGCGCCGGGCACGGGGAGCGCAGCACCGAGCGCTCAACGCACCGAAACGGCTACCGGCAAAGGCTCTGGGAGACCAGGGTCGGGGAGATCGAGCTGGCGGTGCCGCGCAAGCGATCGGGTGCGGCCTACTTCCCCTCTTTCCTTGAGCCCCGCCGCCCCTGCGAGCAGGCGATCGTCTCAGTCGTCATGGAGGCCTACGTCAACGGGGTCTCCACGCGCAAGGTCGACCGCCTGGTCGAGCAGCTGGGCATCTCCTCGATGAGCAAGGACCGGGTCTCCTCACTTTGCCGCGATCTCGACGAGCGGGTCAGCGCCTTTCGCAACCGTCCCTTGGAAGGCGCCTTTCCCTACCTCTGGCTCGACGCTAAGCACCTGAAGGTCAGGGATCGCGGCTCGGTGCGCTCCAAGGCGCTCGTGATCGCCTACGCCGTGCACGAGACCGGGCGCCGCGAGGTGATCGGCCTCGACATCGGCGAGACCGAGACAGAGGCCTTCTGGGTGGCGTTCCTGCGCGATCTGGTCGCCAGGGGCCTGGCGGGTGTGCGGCTGGCGATCTCCGACGAGCACCAGGGTCTGAAGGCGGCGATCTGCCGCGTCCTCGCCTGCCCCTGGCAGCGCTGCACGGTGCACTTCGTGCGAAACATGCACGGCCACTGCCGTCGTGATGAGCGCGGCCTGGTCTCCGCCGCGCTTCGCGAGATCTTCGACGCACCCGATGCCGAGCTCGCCCGCGAGCGCTGCGGGACGGTACTGGAGCGCTTCCGCCAGAGCGTCCCCAAGGTCGCCGAACTCTTGGAGGAGGCAGAGGAGGATCTGCTCGCCTTTTACCGGTTCCCCCAGGCCCACTGGCCCAAATTGCGCTCCACCAATCCGCTTGAGCGGGTCAACCGTGAGGTCGGGCGCCGATCCGACGTCGTCGGAATCTTCCCCAACGACACCTTTGCCGTCCGACTTGCCGGCGCCCTCTTGATCGGCAGAACGACGAGTGGCTCATCACCCGCCGCTACCTCTCTGAGGAATCGCTCGCCCTGGTCCTTAAGGACCAGGGCGATGAGGGAAGGGAGGTGGGCGGGGAACTACAAGCCGCGTGAAGAACCGACGGGCGTTACACCACTACCGCCTACTTGACTCCGCTCGGGACAGGGGGTCGACCTGGAGCTGATCGAGAGCCGTAGGTTCGGCTCTCATACCCTCTACCTCTGCTATCGCCGCATCTAGCTTGAGGCTCTTTCTCGAGCATCTCCGCTACGAAGGCAGCTCGAAGTAATCCTGGGAACGCTGGCTTGATCGACCAAACGATGGCCCGGGCACCCGTCAATTACTCAGCCATGACCGTGAGGACGGAGTCCCCATCTATCGCAGTCGGGGTCCAGGAATCCTGCGCTTGACCGAGGCACTTTCGCCGGGACCCACAATCGCCGTACTCGTGGTCCTTTCAATCGATGATCTCCACATCGGAGGGGTCTAGCGGCTCGCGGCACGCCAAGCAGACCAATCGAGGTTGTCTCGGTTTTCCACAGGTTCGGGTGGCGGACGCAAACTGCCAGCTGGCCCAGCTCGCCATTGTGAGTGTCGGGCCCCGCGCAGAAAGGCGAGAATCGCAATTGCAGTTCACCGAGGCGATGGGTGCCGGAAAAACGCACCTCGGCTAACCAGGCAGCTCCAGCGATCGGCCAGCCGCGCGAGCGATTTCTAGGCCACGGTCGTTTCGGCCCCAACTGCATCCTGGGGGTTCCCGGGAGGCAACTAGTTTCAATCCTCTGATGATCTTGTTGTGCAACTGGTTGCAAAACAATACCTTTGCCTAACGGCATCAGTCGTCATTGAGGCCGCCCCCCCAAGTCTCGAGTTGAGAGGAGTCCAGATGAGCATCGACGATCCCATCCAATTGGTTAGCGTCTTTGCCGAACGCGCCACCGCCGGTGACCTGGACGGGATGCTGGCCCTATATGAGAGCGGCGCAACCCTCGTTGGTCCCGATGGAGACGAAGCAGCGGGCGGCAAGGCGATCCGCGGGCAATTGGCGAGGCTTCTGGCCACAAAACCGCGGATCACCCCCATCGAGGATCCAGAGGTCGTGTCAGCCGGCGACATCGTGTTGATGAGGGGCCGCTGGCGGATGGCGCTGGGAGAGGGCGCGGGCGCAGCGACGGTCGAGGCAACCAGCACTGAGGTCGCCCGACGTCAATCGGACGGGAGCTGGCTCTATGCGATTGACCACCCTGTCATCGACAGCCTCATCGCGGCGGGCATCTCGCCCAGCCCCAGGCCCAGATCAACGGGGGGAGAACCCCGGTTCGAGCAGCTCCGCTATTCGGAGGACGGCCCGCTCGCCCGAATCACGCTTGAGCGACCCGAGCAACGAAACGCTCTCTCGATGCAACTTTCCGAGGAGCTGCTCGCTGCGCTGCAGGTTGTTCAACGGTCTGAGTCGGTGAAGGTGCTCGTGATTCAGGGTGCCGGCGAAACTTTCTGCGCGGGCGATGACATCAGCGAGATGCCAGCCTGGGGGAACGCCGATCAAGTCATGCGCCGTGCACGCCTCTACCAGGAGATGGCCAATTCACTCGAGGAGCTCGACAAGGTCACGATCGCGGCGGTCGACGGGTTTGCGGTTGGGGGAGGTCTGGAGCTCACGATGGCCTGCGACTTCGTCGTGGCCACTCGCCGTTCACGGTGGGGAATGCCTGAGATCGACGTTGGGATCACTCCTGGCTGGGGTGGCACGACGCGGCTGGCACGACTGGTGGGGCGGCGGATGGCCAAGGAGATCAACCTTCTGGGGGCCCTGTACCCAGCAAGCCGCGCGGCGGAATTGGGCCTTTGGAACCGCATTGTTGACCACAACCGCCTCGAAAAAGAGGTCGCGGCACTGGTCGCGGTCCTCTTGTCCAAGAATCAACAGGCCGCTCGACAGCTCAAGTTCATCATTAATCGCGGAGTCGAGGCCGACCTGTACACCGCTCAGGGGTTTGAGGCTCTCTCCGCGGCGCTGAGCGGTGCCGTGAACGGAGCCTGGAGGGTCCCCGACGCAGATCAGGGCCTTGGTGTTCTTGATTTCGCCCAGAAGGGCGAGCTCTGGCAGAGGCGCCGCGGTCTCGCCATGGACTTCTGGACCGATCGGCCCACCGGTGTTGGCGACGTGCAGCCGCCAGAATGAGCCGCGAGCACGCAAGCCAGCTCCTTTCTGGCCGACCGGTTCCAGAACTCGGTGGCCTCCCGTTTGTTGATCAGCACAGCACGGCGATCCCAGTCTGCGCAGAGCAGGTGTGGATGGCGTTGGTGCAAGTCGTCGAGGCCTCGTTCTCCTTCACCGGAACGATGCAGATTGCCCGCATTCTCGGCTGTGTGGACACCACGGCCTCCGGACCGCGCCCGCTGGATGCCGGTTCAACGTGTCCCGGTTTCCACGTTGCCGCGATCGAAGAGAGAAAGGTGCTTGCACTAGCCGGGCAACACCGATTCTCCCGCTACGCCCTGATCTTCAATCTCGAGGACCGCCATCTGAAAGGCACCAAATTAAATGCGGAAACACGGGCGGAGTTTCCCGACGCCACTGGCCGTCTATATCGCAGTCTGGTGATTGGATCGGGCGGACACGTTTTCGTTACTCGCAGCGTGCTGGCCGCCGTAAAGCGACGCGCCGAAGGGAGATCCAAACCCCGATTGGACCGCTAGGTCCTTCAAAGTCTGAACGACGGTCAACCGCGAATTCATTGCGCCGTGGGAAGACCCACAGATTTCCCGGCGAACTCTGTGATTTGGGGAGCTCCTCGCCTCCGAAGCGAATCGCCGAATACAACTGCGCGGCAAAAAGTATCGCGTTGACCAAGGTTACGCTCAGCGCCGCCGAGGGTAGAGATCCACCCATCCACCCACATATGCTTTGAAGGGAGCACCTTGATACTCACGGGCATCGTCTGTCTCATTCTGGGGGCACTGCTCAACCTCTCGATCCTTTGGGCGATCGGCGTCATCTTGATCGTCCTCGGCGTGATCTTCTGGGTTTTGGGAGCGATGGGACGCGCTGTGGGCGGCCGGCGCCACTACTACTAGGGGTCAGTCATACCCCTGTTGATACTGGAAGCCCGTCAAGGCCATGGATTCCGACTCGAGGACCGCGCTTGGGCGACGCGCCACCGCGCCCAAGGACGGGCTTCCCGCTGGACTGCTAATGCCGAATCGGTCGCTGTCAAGTGCCGATGCCTCACCGCTGGCGGCGCGCTCGGCACTCAAGAAGCGCCTGACATAACTGAAAAGGCAACCCACCCTCTCAACAATTATTTTATACCACCAACGAGGCCATCATGAACAACGGAGGCCTGCTGTATAACCGGTCGAGAGTGGAACCTACGGAGATCGGAGTGGCTAAATGTGTGTGGTGACGCACCCGATGGGAGTGTGGGTATGACCGAACATGCGGTGGTGATCGTCGGAGGTGGGCCGACCGGGATGATGCTCGCGGCTGAGTTGGCTTTGGCGAAGGTGGACGTCGCGGTCATCGAGCGGCGCCCCAATCACGTGCTTGTCGGCTCGCGGGCCGGCGGCTTTCACGCGCGTACGATTGAGGTGCTGGACCAGCGCGGGGTCGCCGATCGCTTCCTCGCGGAGGGCCAGGTGGCTCAGGCCGCGATGTTGGGCACGACCGTGCTGGACATGAGCGACTTCCCGACGCGTCACCCGTATTCGCTTGGGATCTGGCAGAACAAGATCGAGCAGATCATGGCCGCTTGGATCGCTGAGTTAGAGGTACGGATCTACTACGGATGTGAGGTTAGGGGCTTCGCGCAGAGCGCCACCGGCGTCGAGGTCGAGCTGTCTGACGGCAAGTCGCTGGGGGGGCAATATCTCATTGGGAGCGACGGAGGACGCAGCTCGATTCGCAGAGCAGCCGGCATCGAGTTCCCAGGGTGGGATGCGACGAGGAGCAGCCTGATCGCCGAGATCGAAATGACCAAGAAGCCGGAGCTGGGCACCCGCCGCGACGAGAGGGGCATGCATGGAATTGGCAGGTTGGAGTTCGAGATCCGCGACGGGAAGGTCGTCTACAAGGACGAGGGGCCGGTGCGGGTCGTCGTCACCGAGCAAGGGCTCGGGCCAAGCAGCGAGCCCACCCTGCGCGATCTGAGCGAGGCGCTCATCGCCGTCTATGGCACTGACTTTGGGATCCACAATCCCACCTGGATCTCCAGGTTCACCGACATGACGCGTCAGGCAGCGACATACCGCGCGGGACGCGTCCTACTTGCCGGCGACTCGGCGCACGTGCATTACCCGGCCGGTGGGCAGGGCCTCAGTCTGGGTGTGCAGGACGCTGTGAACCTGGGATGGAAGCTGGCCCAGGTGGTCAATGGAACCTCCCCGGAGGGCCTTCTGGATACCTACCAAGATGAGCGCCACCCGGTCGCCGCCCGCGCGCTTCAGCTCACGATGGCCCAGACGGCGCTCCAGCGCCAGGACCAGCGCATGGAGGCGGTGCTCGCTTTGGTCTCGGAGATGGCCGGTATGGATGAGCCGCGTAAGCGTTTCGCCGGAAGTATCTCCGGACTAGACATTCACTACGACCTCGGTGAGGGCCACCCACTTCTCGGACGCCGTATGCCCGATCTGGATCTCCTCAGCGCCCACGGACCGTTGCGGGTCTTTGAGCTCCTCCACAGCGCCGAGCCGGTGCTACTAAACCTTGGAGAGAGCGGCAGCTTTGACATCACTCCATGGGCTGATCGGGTCCAGCTGATCGATGCGCGCTATGAGGGTGAGTGGGAGCTGCCCGTACTTGGCACTGTCAACGCCCCCAACGCCTTGTTGATCAGGCCCGACGGATACATAGCCTGGGTTGGAGAGGGCACGGATACGGGATTAGGTGACGCGCTGACCGCCTGGTTCGGAACACCCTCGCGTCAAAGAGCGCGCAGCAACCCAAGGAATTCCTGATAAGACGACCAAAAACGGATTACGAACTGTCCCGGAATCGATCAGCGACCACATCTGCAGCTTCGCAAGCGCGTCCAAGGACTTTCAGGAAGATCCTTTTTCGAGGGGCGATACTCGGTCAGGGCATTGGCCAGACACGAGCCGGGGCATTGGCTTCGCGAACGAAGGGTGAATCACCGCTCCGTTACAATCACGGCACTCGAGAAAGGTTTAACAGCGACATTGGCACAATCTGGGCTGGCTGTCGTGTAGTCACTCATGGGGCCCCTTCAACACCATGATCATTTGCTGTCGGCGGATCCCTTCTTTGGGACCTGGACCGCACTCATCGATCGGCAAAGTTATGCGAATTCGCCAAGTTCGTGCCTGCGCAGGGAAACTGCCCAGGCATGTAGCGGATCGATTGCATATGCGGGGTTACCGTTATCCCACAAGTCTAGATGTTTCTGACTCGCCGGCCAATCTCGTGATCCTGGCGATAGCCGGCGGCCTCCCAGAATCCTCCTGCGACTTCATCCTCAAAGGCGACCAAAGCGGTGATTCGATGCGCGCCGCAGTCGCGCAGATACTCCTCCCCCGCCCGTGTCAGTGCCAGTCCGATGCCCTGCCGTCGCTGCCCATCGCGGACCGCAAGTCGGTACATATTCCCCCGCCATCCGTCCCAAGCGGCGATCAGGGCACCGACGATCTCTCCCCGGCGGTCCGCCACAAGCAGGGCTGCAGGGGAATCGAAAACCATGCGCAGGACATCATCGATCCTGTCTGGGGTGCTGGCGTGCTCGCTTCGAGCCTGTGCCCAGAGTTCCAGCACCGCCGGAACCTCGGCCCGACGGCAATGACGTATGGCAATTCCCCCGTCATCCAATTCCAAAAAGATAACTCAGGCACTGTGGGCGCTATTCCCCTTCGATCGTTGAACCGCCCTTGTGATGATTCCGGTCGGTTCAAACCGGCAAAATTGGCCGGCATCGGCGAGTTGATTGAGTTCGACGTTACTGTCCGCAGAGTTCTCCGGTAAAGCGACTCCGCCCTCGCTGCGGAAACCCAAGATCCTCAGCCCCCGAGACGGTGTTCGTGCCAACCTGTGTATCATTGATTCATGAATGCTAATTCCCGAATCCTGTTGCAGGGCAAGGATCGGCAGGGGGAGGCGCCGCCGCGCTGGGACTTCCTCACAAACCACGCGCACGTCCTGCTCTGTGTATCCCAGGATTCCGGAGTCCGCCTGCGCGATATCGCTGATGCCATCGGCATCACTGAGCGAAGCGCCCACAAGATCCTCTCCGAGCTGGTCGAGGAGGGCTACGTCCTGCGTGAGCGTCACGGACGGCGAAACCGCTACAAGATCAAGCCCGAGCTGCCTCTTCGCCATCCCCTTGTGCAGGAGCGCGAGGTTGGAGACCTGCTCACGGTGCTACGGAGGCCGGAGTCAGCCGACCGAAGGGCCGATGCGAACGCCGGGCAGGGATCCAAGGCAAATGGGAGGCCACGATGATCAAGCGAGGTCATACCCCGGAGCGTTCATCGCCTGCTCCGCTGACCGATCGATCGGCGCCGGGATTACTTGATGACAACGGCAAACACCCTGATGGGGGCGCGGCTGGGAGGATTGGCACCGTGGAGAAGGCGGCGCGGTGGATTTGCAGCGAATGCGGCGTATCGGCGGGCCAGATGGACGGCACGCCGACCCAATTACCGGAGGGATGGACGAGCTCCGATGGCGGGCTCTGTCTGATCTGCCGGCGCGAGCGTGCGGCGGACTCGGTCTTGGATTCGGTGCCGGCGGTTCGCAACCTGGCAGCTCGCGTGCGCCTCAGAAAGGCCGCCATCCTCGATTTCGAGGTCAGTCGAGTGCCTGATCGCTCCAATGGCCAGATCGCTGGCGCCTGCCACACATCGCCGCGGGCGGTTGCAGAATCGCGTTTGAGGCTGGCAGCGGAATCGGATCCAAGTTCAGCCGGGTCATAACGCCGCCGAGAGCCTCACTCATCTCTTCCAGCCGACGTGGATTTAGCTGGCAAGTGGTTTAGAGCGCGCCCAAAGACGCGTTGATTGCCTGGCCTGCGTAAGTCTTGGGTTCCTCAGTGGGCAACTCGCAAACCCGGCGAGTGGGTTTAGCCCCGCCCCGGCGGCGGTGTCGCATCCTCTGGCGCAATGCCGAAGCGCTGCTGGTATTCGCGGTTGAGCTGTTGCCATGGGCCGGGTCCATTGATTGGCTGTGTGGGGGAATCGGGTAGGCCGTCGAGGGCCGAGGCGAGCGAATCCAGGCATAGGTGCCAACCGGCGCCGTCGCGGGCGGCCTTCAGACGATCATCGAAGGAGTGTACGAGGATCAGCAGGCAGCTGCTCTCGTGCGGGCGAAGCTCCCAGTGAAGGTGGTCGGGGCTCCGTCCTTCCTCCTTGCCCCAGGTATAGCCGAGCAGTCGTGGTGGATCCCACTCAGTGACTTCGCCCGGCTGCTCAAAGGCAGCGTGGCCGCCATCGAGATATTCGACCTGACCACCAACCCGCGGCTCAAAGCGAGCCGGGGTCGGGTGCCACCCAGACTCTTGCCCTGGATTGGGTGTAGACATCGCAACTGGCCCCACTGTCGACATCTGAACTGGCCCCACCTCTGTCCGAACCGCGGCTGACGCTGAGCGCTCCTATCGAGCGCGAGAGGCGGAGGTCGAGAGGGAGTGACGAGA
>JBAVAR010000147.1:0-3549 GCA_049585815.1 Solirubrobacterales bacterium | reverse complement strand
CCGCAATCCGTTTCGCCGCTGCTGCCATAGCCTGACCTCCATCATCGCTGGACACTTCCGATGACGACTTCACGATCGGCTGCAGGACACCTGCATTTACCAATTAATCAATCGGATGGACCACTAGGCGCTATAGCTGCGGCAGCTTCTGCCTCAGCCCGAGCACCGGGGCAAAGAGGTCACCGTGGGCCTCGATGCGCCCCAGCAGCTCGCCCGCCTGATAGCTGATCAGCTCGGCGTCGGTGGCGGCGACGGCCCCGGCCACCTCCTCCCAGGAGAGCGGCGCGGAGACGGTGGGCTGGCCGCGGGCGCGCAGCGAGTAGACGGCGATCGTCGTTTTGCGGCGGTGGTTCTGGGACCAATCGATGAAGACCTTGCCCTCGCGTTCGACCTTCTTCATCTTCGAGACGATCAGCTCCGGGGTCTGTTTCTCCAAGAGCTGGGCGATCGCTTTGGCAAAGGGTTTGGTCTCCTCGTAGCTGGCATCGACAGTATTCAGCGGCACGTAGACCTGCAGGCCCTTTGAACCGGAGGTCTTCGGGAAGCACCCGATATCGAAATGCTCGAAGATCTCGCGCAGCCGCAGCGCCACCCGGCAGCAGTCAATGACATTTGCCGGCGGCCCGGGGTCGAGATCGAAGGCGAGAACGGTGGGCCGATCCGGGGCCTTGGCGAGGGAGAGCGAGGGGTGCAGCTCGATCGCCGCCAGCTGCGCCATCCAGACCAGGGTCGCCCGGTCTTCGCAGACGCAGAAGTCGATGTCGCCGGCGCGCGGCCCGGCCAAAACGGTGGCGGTCCTCACCCACGGCGGGCGGTGCTTTGGACAGCGCTTCTCAAAGAAGGCGGCCCCCGTATCCTCGACGCCTTCGGGAAAGCGGCGCAGGGTCACGGCGCGGCCGGCCAGGTGGGGGATCATCGCGCTCGCCACCTTGGCGTAGTAGTCGACCATCTCCCCCTTGGTGAAGCCGGCCTGCGGGTAGAGGACCTTGTCGAGGTTCGTGAGCTTCAGCTCACGGCCGTCGACCTCGACCTGGCGCTCTTCGCCCACCGCCTATTTGGAGGATTTCGATTTGGCGCGCGCTTTGGCGCCTTCCTTCGGGGTCGCGGCCCCGCGCCGCTTCTTCTGTGGTTTGGCCGGCTCGCTCGGCTTGCCCTGCACCGCGGCAATGCTCTCCTCCAACGCCGCCATCAGGTCGGGGGCCCCAGTCGCCTTCCTCTCTTCGGCGCTCGGCGCCTGGACCAGCTCCCTTCCCTCCGCCTTGCGTTCGATCAGCGCCATCAGTTCCTCGCGGTACTCGTCGCGGTAGGCGCTCGGGTCAAAGCGGCGAGTCAGCGACTCGATCAGTTTCTCGGCCATCTCGACCTCGCGTTTGGAGACCTTTGGAGCATCGGCGGGGAGGACGTCCTCCAGCTCTGAGGGCTGCACCACCTCATCGGCGAAGCGCATCGTGGTCAGGGTCAGCACGCCGTCGGTGGGGCGCAGCGCGGCGAGGTGCTCCTTGTTGCGGAAGACGAAGCGGGCGATCGCCACCTTGCCCGAGCCCTCCATCGCCCGCGCCAGCAGCGAGTAGGCCTTCTCGGCCCCCTCCGCCGGGCCGAGGTAGTAGGGGCTGTCGAAGTAGATCGGGTCGATCTCAGCCAGCTCGACGAAGTCCTGGACCTCGATCGCGCGGCTCTTTCGCGGGCTGAGGGACTCCATCTCCTCCTTGGTGAGCGGCACGTAGCGGCCGCTGGTGATCTCAAAGGCCTTGACGATCGCCTCATAGGGGACCTCCTCCTCGGTCCCCTCGGCGACCCGCCGGTGGCGGATGCGGGCGCCGTCGGACGCGCGGATCTCGCGCAGCGAGATGCCGCGGCGGGCCACCGCGCTGTAGAGCCGAACGGGCACGTTGAGGAGCCCGAAGCTGATCGACCCGGTCCAGATCGCTCTTGCCATCAGCGCATCACCTGGGCTGAATTGTTCCAGTCCCGGTCCCGCCGGGAGCCCTCAACCCAGGGCCCGGGAGCCATCTTGCGCTTGGCCCCGCCATACACTCGGACCCGGTGGCCCGCCAGCAGCGACTGACGCTGATCGCGACGATCCTCGGCTCGACCGTCGTCTTCCTCGACTCGACGGTGGTCAATGTCGCGCTGCCCTCGATCAGCCACGGGCTCGAGATCGGCCTGGCCGGACAGCAGTGGGTGGTCGAGGCCTACCTGCTCGCCCTGGTCTCCCTGTTGCTGGTCGGCGGCAGCCTCGGTGATCAGTTTGGCCGTCGGCGGATGTTCACCGCTGGTCTGCTCGCCTTCGGGGTGACCTCGATCCTCTGCGCGCTCGCCCCCAGCGCCGGGTTTCTGATCGGCGCTCGCGCCCTGCAGGGGATCGCCGGGGCGCTGCTCGTCCCCGGCTCCCTGGCGATCGTGGCCGCGACCTTTGAGGGGGAGTCGCGGGGCAGGGCGGTCGGCACCTGGACTGCCTGGACCGGGATCGCGACCGTGATCGGGCCGGCCGGCGGCGGCGCCCTGATCGGGCTGGCCTCCTGGCGGGCGATCTTCTGGGTCAACATCCCCCTGATCGCCGCCACCGTGGTGCTCACCCTGCGAGCGGTGGCCGAGAGCCGTGACCCCGACGCCTTCGCCGGGATCGACTGGCTTGGGATCGTGCTCTCGGCGGCTGGGCTGGGCGGGCCGGTCTTCGCCCTGATCGAGGAGCCGGCGCACGGCTGGAGTGACCCGCTGGTCTGGCTTCCCCTGCTCGCGGGCATCGTCTGCTTTGCGCTCTTTGTCTTGCACGAGGCGCGGGCCCGCCACCCGATGCTCGATCTGGCCCTGTTCAGGATCCGCAACTTCGCCGTCGCCAACCTCACCACCCTCGCCGCCTATGCGGGGTTGATCGGCGGTCTCTTCTTCATCGGCCTCTATCTCCAGCAGATCCTCGGCTACTCCCCCCTGCAGGCGGGCCTGGCGACGACCCCGGTCTCCCTGATCCTCTTCCTGCTCTCTCCGCGCTGGGGCAAGCTGGCGTCTGGGACCGGCCCTCGCCTGCCGATGAGCGTCGGGCCGATCGTCGCCGGACTCGGTCTCCTGCTGATGTTGCGGATCGATCCGCGGGCGGCGTACCTGACCGACGTGCTGCCCGGCATCCTCGTCTTCGGGCTCGGACTCTCGGCGACGGTCGCACCGCTGACAGCGACCGTGCTCGACTCGGTCGAGGAGCGCCACGTCGGGGTCGCCTCCGGGGCCAACAACGGAATCTCCCGGGTCGCCGGTCTGTTGGCAATCGCCGTTCTCGGCGCGGTCATCTCCGGCCACTTCGGCGCCGCCCTTGACTCCAACCTGAGCTCCCGTCCGCTGACTCCGGCTGGCGCGCACGCCGTGGCTGAGGCAAAGGAACAGCCGCTGGGGCGGCTGAAGACGGGTGGCCTCGGGCCGGCCGAAGCCGCTCGCCTGACAGCTGCGGCCGAGCGCGCCTCGACCGCCGCCTTTCACCTCGGCATCGCGATCGCCGGGCTGCTGATGGCGCTCGGCGGGATCGTCGCCGGAGTCGGGATCCGAAACCCGCGCCGACAC
>JBAVAR010000146.1:0-10207 GCA_049585815.1 Solirubrobacterales bacterium | reverse complement strand
GCGGGTACCTTCTTCATGGCGGATCCTCCTGTCTCGGATGGACTTCACTCGCCCAGCACGCTGCCGATGGCAGCGGACGGGGCGGGAGGACCGCCGTTCAAAGTTCTACGAGGTCTCGGACAACCTCAGTATCGAACGCTCGCGATCTTCAGCCATAAGCCTGTGTCCTTCGTCAGCCGATGCATATATCCCAGAACCCGAGGCTGATCAGGACGTTTGACGCGGTAGAACTCGTCGAGAAAGACAAAGCCTCCGCGCTTGGGTTCGCCGCCGATGAGACTCCTGAAATCGGTCAGGCTGCGCTCCAGGTACTCCTCCTTTGAGCTAATCACGGTCTCAGTGGAGGTCACAGACGCAGACGAGGTTTTGCCTGCTTTGATAGTTCCTTGACCAACGCCTGCTGCACGCACCTCCCCAATCACGTCCAGCGCATTACCCGTGCCGGTAGTCCGAGACCACTCGATCTCTCGATCATTAGGCAGATGTCGAAGCGTCTCAAGGTTCGCCACGGCCCGATCAAGCGCGTCTAGTGTCTGCTGCTCTGGGGTCCGGGGCTTCCGGGAGAAGAGCTTCCTGAGCCACGATTCTTTTTGGGGTAAGTCGCCAGAGGCGTGGAGATCACGAACTGCTCGCATGACCTCAAGGACCGAACTGACAAGGACATCGGGAAAAGAGAGCTCCATGAAGAGCTCCTGGTCGATCCAGACGGTCGGTCGGCCTTCGGTACGGAGTTCGCTTTCTAGATGGCGGAGAAGGCTCGTCTTCCCCGAGCCCCGGCGACCGAAGATGAGGTGATGAAATCGGGCTTTTACTTGCTCTAGCTCGCCTCCCGCCGGGGGAACAAACTCCGCCGGCCCCCATCTGGCGTCGCACGGGTAGCTTCCTCAAGTGCTACCAGAAGGTTGTCAACGCCCTCGGCGTGGTAGGCGCCTTTGAGGTCCGTGTTCATCATCGAAGTCAGACTAAAGCCAACCAGGGACAAAATGAGGGACATGTCGAGCTAAGCGGCCTGCTCTCCTAGGAGGCTCCGTGAGCTTGATGGAGCAGTTCGCGATTCGGCGTCAAGCTTGTCCGAATGCCTGCCCAGGTCCCATGACATCGACAAGGCCATACACAGAGCTTCCCGACAGGCGAGGCAAAAGGTCCAGGTAGCCATGAGCGAGCAAAAGAAGTCCGAGGATGGGGAGGGCAACCATCAGAGGCCAACGACCCCAACCTCGATCCCCGACACACTACGAACCCTCCGATTCCGTGCCTGGGCGGCTCTTGTCCGCCGGGCGTCCAGCGGCCGATTTTGGCACGGCTTCGCCGTGCGGTTGGCCGCCGTATGGACGCCGGCAGGCGATGCATTTCTCGTCTCTTCTGGACAACCGATGCAGAGGAAATGCACGACGATTCAGACAACCAATTCGGGCGGCTGCTCTCACCAGAGGACATTGCTCGTGCCTGTGGTCTCTCTCGTCGAGCTGTCTACAGAGCCATCGCACGAGGTGAGCTGCGGGCGGCGCGACTCTGCCATCGGCTTCGCGTTCAACCGACGGAGCTGGAGCGCTGGATCGGCGAAGCGGAACTCTCACCGGAGTCTCGCCAGCTGAAGCGGACTCGCCGATCCACAAGCTGCGGCCCGCGCGGTAGCTTGCGTGCCATGCTCGATGACGCTGGGAAAGGCTAGGAGGCCGACGGTGAGCGTCGAGCGGGTCGAGCGGAAGGGCGGGGTCGTCTGGCGGGTGCGCTGGCGCGACGAGCAGGGCCGGGCTCGCTCGAAGGTGGTCGGCCGGAAGCGCGACGCCGATGCGTTCGAGGCCGAGGTGGTCCGACGGAAGCGAACCGGCGACTTGGATCTGCTCACTGGAGGGCGGCAGGCGCTCGCTGAGTTCGCGCAGGAGTGGTGGAAGCTCTACGCCGCTCCGAATCTCGCGGCGCGGACTCTTCGCAGCTATGCGGGCCTGTGGGATCGGCACGTGCTGCCACGGCTCGGGTCGATGCGCCTCAACTCGATCACGCCGGAAGTGATTGAGCGCTTTCGGGCGGAACTGGAAGCCGATGGGGTGGGGCAGCCGACGATCTATCGAGCGCTGGCGCTTCTCCAGGGCATCATGCGGCGGGCAGTCGAGTGGCGGCGGATCGGCCACAACCCGGTCAAGAGCGTGCAGAAGCCGAAGGTGCGACGCCACCGTGAGGTCCGACCGCTGCCGCCCATCGCCGTCGAGCGGCTACGGACCGTTGCCGCAAAGAGGCGCAAGCACGGCGCGCGGGACGCCACTTTGATCGGCCTACTTGCCTATGCCGGTCTGCGGCCTCAGGAGGCGCAGGTTTTGCGCTGGGGTGATGTGCGCGAGCGCACGCTGCTCGTGGAGAAGGCTGCCGATGGGCAGGGCGGGGTCAAGCAGACCAAGACGGGGCAGGCGCGCACCGTTCGCCTGCTTGCGCCGCTTGCTCGTGACTTCGCGGAGCTGCGGCTCCTGCGCGGTCGTCCCGACGACGACACGCTCCTGTTCCCGAACGGCTCAGGCGGGGTCTGGAACGACCCCGCCTGGCAGACCTGGCACCGGGATGCCTGGCAGCCTGCCTGTCGCGCCGTTGGTCTGGAGGGTGCTCGTCCCTACGACCTTCGCCACAGCTTTGTCTCGCTGCTGATCCATGAAGGGCGCAGCGTGGTTGAGGTCGCGCGGCAGGCCGGTCACTCACCGACGATGGCTCTCGACGTCTATGCACACGTCTTCGATGAGTTCGACATCGCAGAGCGCGTATCCGCCGAGGATCAGATCGCCCAGGCGCGGCGCGATGTGTCCGTTTTGTGTCCGCCTGACTCGGAGGCGGGGGAGAAGGGGCAGAAAACCCCTGCTAATCCCTACAGCCCCAGCTGTTTGCCCAGAATCTCCTTCATGATCACGTCGAGGGTGATCGCCTGCATGCGCGGCGCCAAGGCGAAGGGGCGGTGCAGCGGCCAGCGGTCGATCTCGCGTTCGGTCGCTGCGAGGATCATCTCGGTGTAGCGCTCGATCGCCTCACCGTGGAAGGGCGGCAAGAGCAGCTTGCGCTGGCGCATGTGGCGTGGACCAACCGAGGTCAGGACCGAGGCGGTGCCAAGGATCGGCCGCAGCGGCGACTCACCGGTCAGCGAGGGCGCGAGCTCGGGCTTGGCGGTGAAGAGCGAGCGAACGTGGTCAGGGTGGCTGGTGATGACCGGGCCGCCGGGCATTGCGGTCCGCATGCGGAAGACCTCGCCGAGGCGGCGGCGGGCGCCGAATACGAACTCGATCTGGCGCTGATTGAAGCGCAGCATCTGGACCGTGCGGGGCAGGACCACGACAGGGGGCCTGGGAAGGTCGGCTGCCTCATCGGGCTCGATCGGCCCGGCGGGGGAAGGCGAGGCGCTGCGCACCAGATCTTCACCGCTCTTGGTGAGGTCAGTTGGGGACTCGGGAACGGTGAGCAACCTCATCTCCAGGCGCTCGCCGCCGAAAGCAAGCTTTTGCTCAGCCGCGCGCGGTACATGGCTCAAAAAGAGTTCCGCTGAGGAGGTAGCCGTTGGCGAAGGTGAGTTGGCCGTGCACCTGGAGAAAGCCAACTTCGCAGCGGGCGCTGACATAGCTGTAGTGGTGGCCCATGTAGGTCCATCTGCGGCCGATCGTGAAGTGGCCAGAGATTGGGGTGGCGCTACCGCCAGCGATCTGGGGAATCGTCACCTGGGTGCGGTAGACGTAGACGCCGTTGTGGATCGGTTCGATCACGATCGGGACGACATATGTGGTGGGGACTGGGATCGAGAGATAGGCATGAGCAAGGATGCTTGGATCGCCACCGACCGTCGGGCCGTTGAAGAGCGTGATCGGCAATGAGATCGGGGTTGACTGACCTTCGGAGAGATTGATGATCGCCTGGGCTTCGCCCTCCCCGACGATGGCTTTGGCACAGATCTCTCGCGCCTCAGCGACGGTTGTTGATTGAAGCTCCTCGCTGGTGCACTCCCGCAGCCCGGTGGTCTGCAGCGAACCGTGGCGGTCGAATTCCAGAGTCACGGTCTGTAGCGGCGGCGGCGGTGCTCCAGAGACGGTGGAGATCTTCACGCTGGCTGAGAGGGCAATCGGAGCGTCGTGTGTTCTGGGGAGCACGTTCGGCGTGAAGCTGCCGTTGGCGACGATGATGATCCCTTCTGAGACAACCCGGGCCGCGGCCGCGGTTCCCACCATGACGAACATGGCCAGGACCGTCGCGATCAGGGCCCTCTTCATCACGAACCTCAGCTGCGAACCGGTCTGCGAGAAGCGTCCAGGGCCGGCGCCAGGTAATGCTTGGCAAAGCGCCTGGTTTTGGCCGGGGAAGTCAGGTCCAGGACGGAATCGGGAGTGAGCAGGAAGGAGAGGACGAGGCGGGCGAGGAGCTCGCTGAGTCCATCGATCTCCTCCTCAGATAGCGGCAGCCCCTCTTCCCCGGTTTCTCCGCGGGCGAAATTGGCGATCAGTTCGCGTCCGGCAGTTAGAACCGGAGACGCCTGGACGGTAAGCAAGGGCAGCATCAGCTCCGGCTCGGTGCGCAGCAGGCGGTTGAGGAGTTGGTGGTTGCGAATCATCATCAGAGCGGAGACGAAGCCCTCAAGAAGTCGCTCTTCAAGCCTGTCGTAGGAGGCGATGGTGGAATTCAGATCGCGCAGAAAGCGGTGCAGCTCGTGCAACAGCGCTGCCTCGACGAGCCGATCTTTCTTTGGAAAGTGACGGTAGATGGTGACGCGGGAGATTCCGGCGCGGCGGGCGACGTCATCGATCGTGAATCTTCGTACGCCGAAATCCTCTAGCTGTTGGATCGCGGCCGCCAGGATTCGCCCACTGACCTCGTCGGTTGGAGGCGCACCATCGGTGAGGATGCGATCCAAAAGCGGGTCTTGTGCCCTCCTCGGGTCGGTCTCTGGCCTGCTCACCGCCCCCTAGGGTAGACGATTGAGCCATGAGTTACAACTTGACGTAAAGAGTCTCATTCATTAGCTTGTATGGCGCGGGTCATGAGGCTACCTCGATGAAGCCACCAACTGAGTTCCGAGCAGCCGCTGAGGTCGGGGCCAAAAGCCGTTTGGATGCAACAACCCACTGCCGCCAGCCGTCGCGGAGGCTCGCAGCCAGCGCGGTCTTCATCGCGATGCTGGTGGCCGCGCTTTCCCTTTGGACCGCAATCCCTCTGGGCTGGATCTACATCGGCTCCAAGATGTCGCAAACGCAATTCCCGAGCGCGGGTCCATACATGGTTGTCGCGCTCGGAGTGTTCATCTCCGTGGTCTTGGTCGCCGTACTGATCGGGCTGCTCAATGGGCTCTATATGAGAATCGTGGGGTCAAACCGTTTCTCCCCAATGCGCCCCGTCTGGCTGAGGAGCGTCCGCGATGCCTCGCGGGTCGGAGGAACAACCACCGTGGTCGAAGCTGTGTTGATCAGCTCTGTGGCCTTAGCTGGGTTGGCTTTCGCGGTTTGGTTTTTCGGCTTTGCCGGCTCACCGCTGCCCAACCAATAACAGCTCGTATCAAAGCAGCTAAACGCAGCCGACCCGCGAGTAGGTTGCCTATAGCAATACCGCGGCTAACGCCTCTTCATCGAGGAAATCAGCCGCAGAGAGTCTGAATACTGAAGTCTTCCAGGCAAAGGAATTGGAGTAACAGCCACCATTTGTGATCAGATGCCATGGTGGCACGCCTTCCCGCACTACCACCACTCCGGACCTCTCAGCCCCCCTACCGCACCAACGGATAGACGCAGTAGTAAGAGGACTCCCCGTTGGCGTCAAATTCATAGGGAGGCCCGACACCGTCAACGACGACGGTCTTTTCAAGGCTCCCCGATCCGACAGTGCCGTAGAGGGCATCGGTGAACTGGTGCTGGTCAGGGCCGACGTTGGTGCCGAGGTTAGAACCCCCTTGGCGGTGTAGAGCTCAAGCGGGGTCGGTAGGTAACCGCCCTTTGCCTGACAGCGTTCTGCGGCTGCTTCTACGCCTTGAATCGGGGCGTTTGAGTGATCGTCAAAGCAGACTCCCCTGATCAGGGTGGTGCCGGTGGGGCATATTGCTTCTTTTCATCCCAGATAGTGGCAAGCGAGACAGTTCAATCTCAGGGCAGCCTCAAGGCGATCCACTCGTACTCGCCATTTACGAGGGGCACCTCCTTCGGATAGCGGGCAGCCCAGATCGCGAGCCGGCGGCGGTCGAACTGATCGCGCGCGGCGCGAAGTCGCTCGTCAGGGCTCATGCGCGCGAGGCGCTGAAGGAAGTCGATGCGATCTTCGCCGAGACGGCACTCCTCGCGGACTTGAGTGGTTGACTCGCTCATCCGAACCTCCTTCTCGTGGCGCCCGCCCAGCGCGGGAGCCGGTGCCCCCGAACCGCACGCGGAGCGTGCGAAAATCGGGGTGGCGGCGAGTCACAGCGGAAGTGGCGGGGCGTCCTCGGAGTATGCGAACCTCTGTTCGCATGAGAGCGATGCCGAACTTAGTTCCGCAAAGAGCCGCTTTTCTCGATCCGCGGCGGGGACGGAAAAGCGCACGGTGCGTAGGACCCCCCAGCGATGAGCATCGTCACTAATTAGAACTGCGCCATGGGAGACGAGTTGACTGCAGAACTCGGCCGAGGCTTGACACAGGTGCCCGGGTTGGAGGAGGCGCGACGGATCGCAGAGGCACTGCGATGCAATTGGGGCGTCGCCGAAGGCGGGAAACTGGACCTCGGCGAGATGCTGGACAGGACCGGCGTCGAGCTGGTGCTAGGCGATCTAGGCAGTGCTGAAGGCGGGCCACAAGGGCTCTTGACGCCGCTTTCCTATGGCGGCTATCGAATCGAAGTCGACCCGGCGCCACCGTTGGGTTGGGGGGCGTTAAGTCAGACACTGCGCGAGGAGATCAGGCGTCACCGAACGCGCTTCGTCGCGGTTCACGAGATTGCCCACACCCTGTTCTACTGGCACGGACGAGGTGGGCCAGAGCGGCTGCTCGGGGACAGCGAGGAGCAGGAGCGCTTCTGCGATGCCCTAGCCGCAGCCCTGCTAGTCCCCCCCGCAACCGCGGCAGAAATGGCGCTGCGCCCAGAAAGCGTGGTTGAGTTGCACAAGCGTTTTGATGTCTCGATCGAGGTGGCCGCGCGGGCACTGGTCGATGCCCACGGCGACGGCGTCGCCTGGCTGATGATCGTTCCCGAGGACGAGAGCGAGCCGTGGGTGCAGTGGGGAGCGGCGCGCTCGAGCGAGGCGGTCGGCCCTTGGAGTCTGCTGTCGCGATTGGCGGCGAAAGTACGCCAGAGCGGCACCGTCGCCGAGGGGAGGTTGCGCTGGCGCAGCGGGCGCCAGACGCTGGCACGCGGGCGGTTTCTCGCCGAGCGCCGGCAGCTCGTCGTGACCGCGCGGGCGGGCTAATCTAGTCCGATCTAGTCGGCGAGGACCTTCGAGACTTCTGTGCGCAGTCCGAGGTAGGTGGCCGGTTGAGAGTGGCGCGCGGCGAGTTTCTCGAAACGCTGTTGGTGGAGGCCGAAGACCTCGTCGATATGCGAATCGCGATTGATCTCTTCGATTTCGGCGATCGCGAGGCGCAGGGGCCATTGGTCGGGGCGATCACCGAGGTGGTCGAAGCCCTCCCAGCGGACCCCCATCTCACGAGCGAGATAGGCGACAATGCGATCGACCGCTTGGTGGTCGGATCTGACCTCGGAGTGGACGAAGACGTAGGCGGCCCAGAGCGCTTCGTGGGCGTCGTAGATCTCGCTACCTCGGCGGCGCCCAGCGCGCTCGTAGCTGACGAACGGGCTGATCCCACGCGAGTGACGCACAAGGACTTCGGCGAGCTTGAGGCGCATGTCCAAAGGCGGAAGCCAGATGATCACCTTGGGGTCGTTGCCGAGACGGGCGAAGCGCTGAGCGCCGAGCTCAAGGGCGGCACGAGCGTCGGGATCGCCAAAGCGCTCCCATAGGGCTTCGGCGGGAGCGTCGCGGGGCCCGACCCGGGTCACTGGCTTAAAAAGAAGCCGCTGGGCGAGATCTGATGCAAGGGCCGCGGCCTGAAGGAGCAGAGGTCGCGTCTCTTTTGGCAAGTCGCAATTGACGGGAAGCCGTTTTAGTTCAGCGATCAGCTCCTCATCGCCAAGTGAGCGCAGACAAACGTCGAGGCGCTTTCTGGCGGCAACTCTGATCGGCGTCTTCTCGACGGCTTCGGCCTGAGTCATCTTCTTCAGTAGCGGCTCGAGCTCCATGCGTTTGGCGGGGATCTTGTGGGCCTCGAAGCGGCCCCCGAACTGGCCTTGGTCGAGGCGGTGGGCCCGCTTTGCCTCCGCGTACCAGAGCGCCCAGCCCCAGCGCTCGATCGCCTCCCCGAGCATCGCATCGGCTGCGAGCTTGGCATGGTGGACCAGGACCCGCTCCGTCAACTCATAGCGGTAGCGGAGGGCCTTCAAGAGCTCCGAGACGATGTCGGTGCGCTCGTGCTCCTGGCGCATTATGTTGAGGGCAAGGCGCTTACTGTAGGGGCCGCGCTCAGCACCGACGATGAAGAAGGCTGAGGTGAAGCGGCGGCCGAGGCTGTGCGGCAGGCCGGCAAAGAGATGGTCGCGGGCGAGGTAGTCGAGGAGGTCGGCGCAGATTGTGTTGCCGACCAGATCAGCACAAAAGGGGTATTTCATCTCGTCGATCGGTTTGACGCCCTGCCCCTTGGAGATGATCAGGCCACGGAGCTGCACATGGAGTTGACCGCCCGGTTGGAGCAAGGTGGCCGAGACAGCATCGGCCGCCTGTTTGTCGTCATGACGTTCGGTCGCCGCCAGAACCGAATCAGCCAGTTCCAGCCAGAGAGCTTCGAAGCGTTCGTCATTCCGGTCGTGAGGCTCAAGCAGACCGAGATCGTCCTCGATCGTGTGGCCTGCGGGTACGTGACAAAGGTCGTGGAGGAGCCCGCCGAGGCGGGCGAGCACGGTCGCCTCGGCCCAGCGAAGTTCTGGGTCTGGCCCCCAGTCGGAGAGCAGGTCCTCGACCGCGTGCAGTCCCTGGCCCTGATTGCGGACCCGGTCGAGCAGATGCTGGGCTAAGCGCAGCGCGCCGAGGCTGTGCGAGAAACGGGTGTGAACGGCGCCCGGATAGACGAGGTGGGTCTCCCCGAGCTGCTTGATCCGCCTCAGGCGCTGGAACGGGGGGCTGTCCACGCATGCGACCTCCAGGCGGTTGAGGTGGATGTCGCCGTGGATCGGGTCGGTGAAGACCTTGGCCGGCTTGAGCACCGCTTCGGGCAGCCCCCAGGGCTCCGTTTCGCGCTCGGACTGGCTCAAACCCCAATCGGGCATCCGGCGATTATCGAGGCGAGTAACAGCGCAATTCAGGGGAGGTCGCTACTGCACCGTACCTTGCAGCCGGTCTGTAGTAGCACACGCACCGCGTGCGACCCTGCAGTGGTTGGCGGGGCGGCCCGTGTAGCGGACTCAAGGCAGTCGGCAGCCGCCGTCCTCCGTCGCCTTGCTTGATAAGGGGTGTCTCTCGACCCGAGCGCCAACGACAGGCGGGGGTCGACCCTTTTCGGGGGCTGGCGCGAAGCGGCGTTTGACCACCGTCTAACGCAGCATTTCAATCGCCGGTAGGCCGGGGCAGAAGCGGGGGCCCTGCCGCGATACGGGATAACAGCCGATTGTGGCTCTAATTTGTCGTTATGGGGGATATAGACCCTCTCGACGCCGCAAAAGCAGACGCTGCGCGCAATGCCAAGAGGCTTTGGACGCTGATGCTTGACCGCGGTCGTGAATGGATCAGCACCAAGCTCGGAGTCATGATCGTTGGTGCGTTGGTGAGCGTCACCGCGGCGGCGTACTTTCTCCCGATCTTGGCCGCTGTCACCTGCGGGATGGTGACCACCACCGCCGTGATATTCGCCATTTATGCCTTCCGTCTGCTCCACCGCGAGCGGACGATGCGACACCAGGCTGCAATCGCCGCCTTACGTGCCCGTCAGCTGGGCGTCCGCCATGAGGCGGCCGCTCTCGAAGCGACGCTCGCGCTCGCCGGCAAGCCGAATGAGTGCGGAGGACACCTGGGCTTCCGCGGCCATTCGGAGCTTCATGCCGCCATTCACTACTCATGGGTGTAGACATCGCAACTGGCCCCACTGTCGACATCTGAACTGGCCCCACCTCTGTCCGAACCGCGGCTGACGCTGAGCGCTCCTATCGAGCGCGAGAGGCGGAGGTCGAGAGGGAGTGACGAGA
>JBAVAR010000145.1:0-2304 GCA_049585815.1 Solirubrobacterales bacterium | reverse complement strand
TCCCGAAACCAACGGGTCCCAACCGGCGGTGATACCCCCGCGCCGATCGCCGCGTCCTCGCTTGATAGACCAGTCGCTATCAGCGCCCAAAAGCGCAGCCGATCCTCACGTCGCGCCACCCCCGGCCCGCCCGGGCGATCTCAACTTGTCCCGTAACGCTCGATCCGACCGCCGTCTCACTGCCATCGCAACATTCCTCCCGGTTGGTGTTGCGACGACCAGTTGAATCCGCCCTGCACGCCGCGGTCGCTGTGGTGCACGAGGCCATCCCGCCGCACCGGGCGCCGGTCGTAGAGCGCCTGCTCGAGCGCGTCGAGGACGAAGCCGGTCTGGGCCGAGCGGGACACCCGCCAGCCGACGATCCGCCGGGCGAAGACGTCGATTACGAAGGCGACATAGACAAAGCCCTGCCACGTCGCGACATAGGTGAAGTCGGACACCCACAGGGCATTCGGCCTGGGCGCATGAAACTGCCGGTTTACCTTGTCGCGCGGACAGGGAGCGGCGGGATTGCTGATCGTCGTCTTCACGGGTTTGCCGCGGATCGTCCCCGCCAACCCCATCTGCTTGATCAGCCGCGCCGTCGTGCAGCGGGCGATCCCGATCCCCTCCCGGCGCAACTGGCGCCAGAGTTTGCGCACGCCATAGACCTGGAAATTCTCCTCCCACACCCGGTGGATCTCCGGTCGCAGCCTGGCGTCGCGCTTCACACGCGGTGGAAGGCGATCCGGATCACTCCGGCGGGCCACATGCGCGTGATAGGTCGACGGGGCGATCGGCAACATGCGGCAGATCGGCTCGACCCCGTAGACCGCGCGATGCGCGTCGATGAACGCAATCATGGCTTCGACCGGCGGTCGAGCTCCGCCATCGCAAAATACGCCGACGCCTTGCGCAAAATCTCGTTCGCCTGGCGGAGTTCCCGAACCTCCCGCTCCAGCGCCTTGATCCGAGCCTGTTCTTCGCTGGTCGGACCCACCCGCAGGCCACGGTCACGCTCCGCCTGCCGTACCCAGCCGCGCAGCGTCTCCCCGGTGCAGCCAATCTTCGCCGCAATCGAGCCAATCGCCTCCCACTCCGAGGCGTGATCCTTCGCGTGCTCCAGCACCATCCGGACCGCGCGCTCGTGGACCTCAGGTGCATATCGAACCGATGTCTTCGGCTTTTCCTTGGGCTCCATAAGCTCAATCCTCTCAAGCTTCGAAGCCTCCGGCAAACCCGGTACGGCTCACGTTCTGCAGAGTGCGGAGCGCCTGGTGAGCCGACCGTCCCGGCCGGAAGCCGTATGAACAGGACAGAAAGTCTTGCTCATAGATTTGTTCCAGCACCATCGTCACGGCGCGTTGCGCCACCTTGTCTTCGAAGGTTGGAATGCCGAGCATCCTTTGCGAGCCATCCGCTTTAGGGATGTATGCTCGGCGGACTGGCGGCGCGCGATAACGGCCGGACTTGATGCGATCCAAGAGGTCCAACAGATTGGCCTCCAGGTTCACCTCATAATCTGCCGCCGTAACGCCGTCGATGCCGGGAGCACCGTCCTTGCGGGTCAGCCGATAGGCCTCCATCATCCAGTCCAGATCGATGACGTGGTGGAGCGAGTACAGCGCCGTCCTCCGTTTCGTCCTCGCCAAACTGGCTATCCGTTGTCGGTTCGTAGACAGGTTTGTGGGGTCCAGGGTCCCCTCCGTGTGTCAGGTCAACGGTTCTCTACTCATGACACCTTCCTTCCCTCCGTCGGGTCCCGGCGAGCCCGGTTCCCCGGCTTCATCGGTACTATGAAGGCGCTACGACTTCCCGCTCGCGCAAACCTGCTCCCTTATGGTTTCGGTTGCAGGCTCCACGCGCCCCTCCTGTGTTCGTGTTCGCCGAAGCGCTCCTAACGAGCGCGGAGGACGCTCGTTAGGCCTGGAACACTTGGTCAGCCGGCGTTCCCTGCCCGGCATATGCCGCACCCATGGGCGCGTGCGGGATCTCGCAGGTTTCCTGGCGACCCATCCTAAGCCTCTGCCCTGCTCCAAGACCCCGGCCGAACCAAACCGAAGGCCTCAGCGGGTACATAATCTCGAGGCTAACACAGGGTTTCAGCATCCGCTGTCTACGCTTCACGAGCGACGTCGCCGTCTCCCATGCAAGACTCGCTTCCGGCTGGCGAGCTGCGCCTCTACCGGGAGGGGGTCGTGAAGTGGACCCCGGATTTAGGACCATTGGTTAAGGTGTAAAGCGTCCTGCTCTGTCGCAACCGATGGAGCGATCGATGACGAAGTCACGCAAGAAGTTTGATGCGGCGTTCAAGGCGAAGATTGC